>JAISMF010000003.1 GCA_031276865.1 Deltaproteobacteria bacterium
ATCCTGAAGAGAGGTTTTACGCCAAATATTCAAAGAAGAGCCCAGTGCGTTAGTTGCGCTCGCTGGGATCCGTGGGAGGGGGCATCCGTGAGGGTGTCCCCTATCCCGACCAAAAAGTCACTGCTGTTTTCAAAAGTCTAAACACTCTACTTTATGTTCTATAAGATATTATAATTTTTACTCTATTTTGTATGTAGTCGGTAAATATTTTTTAACCCCAGACTTTTTGCGCTCGCATCAATGTCCATTTAAGGTGAAATCGCGGTATATTTGAACATGAAGCGCCGTATATATTCTATTTCAACCTTCAGTTTTAAAAAAGCGGATTTACCAACGCCACCTTAAAATCAGGGAAACAATAACGTGTTCCACAACAAGATCGAGAGCCAGCCGTCCGAAGACGCCCTTTTAGGGGGCTTCCTTCCGGACCCGCCCGCGGGGGCGGGTCCGGACGCTGAAGCCTATCTCGAAGACGACCGCGACCTCGTCTGGCACCATTTGACGAGGCACGAGGGCGCTCTTTTCCCCCTCATGGTCAAAGGCGAGGGCCTGAGGCTCTGGGACGTCAATGGCAAGGAATACCTGGACGCCACCTCGGGCGGGGTCTGGTGCGTGAACCTCGGCTACGGACGAAAGGAGATCGTGGAGGCGGCCGCGGCCCAGCTCCTCCGGCTGCCCTACTACGTCGGGTCGGCCGGAAACCTGCCTTCCGTGGATCTGGCCCGGGCGCTTTTAAAACACGCCCCGGGTCTATCGCGCGTCTATTTCTCGTCCAGCGGCTCCGAGGCCAACGAGAAGGCCTTTAAAATGATAAGGCTCGTCTCTTATCTGAAAAAGGATTCTCGGTCCAAGATCCTCTATCGGGATCGGGACTACCACGGCACCACCCTGGGCGCCCTCTCCTCATGCGGTCAAAAGGAGCGGAGCCTCGGCTTCGGGCCCTTCGTCCCCGGCTTCGAGGAGGTCCCGGCCGTCTACTGCTACCGCTGCTCTTTCAAGAAGAGCTATCCGGACTGCGATCTGGAATGCGCCCGGGCCGTGGAAGAGGTCATTCTCCGGACGGGTCCGGAGACCGTGGGCGGGGCCGTCTTCGAGACCGTCACCGCGGGAGGCGGGATTCTCGTCCCCCCCCCGGAATACTGGCCGGAGGTCCAAAGCGTCCTTAAAAAATACGATGTGGCCCTCATCCTAGACGAGGTGGTGACCGGCCTCGGGCGCACCGGAGCCATGTTCGCCTACGATCATTACGGAATCCAGCCGGACCTTCTGACCTTGGCCAAGGGCGTCGCGAGCGCCTACCTCCCCATCTCCCTCACTCTCGCGACGGAAAAGATCTTCCAAGACCTCCAGAGCGGGAGCGGCGTTTTGGGATATTTCAGGGACATCAGCACCTTCGGGGGATCGGCCGCCGCGGCCGCGGCGGCCTACGCGAATCTCAAGATCATCGAACGGGATAACCTGGTCGAAAGGGTCAAGGCGATGGGGGAGGTTTTAATCGGGTCGCTTTCCGAGTTTTTAAAACATCCCAACGTGGGGGACGTGCGGGGCGTCGGTCTTTTGGCCGGGGTGGAATTCGTGTCCTCCAAGGACGCCAGGTCCCCCCTTCCGGAAGAGCTGGTCGTCAAGGTGGCGGTTGAGATGGCCAAACTGGGGGTTTTGGTGGGCCGCACCAACCGATCGGTTCCCGGGGGTAACAACATCATAAATTTCGCCCCCGCCTACTTTGTGACCGAAGAGGACGTTTCCCGGATTTGCCAGGCGTTCGGCGAGGCCTTAAAGAGGGTTCTGGGCTGAAGGGGGGGCTTTAAGGCCTTCGCCTTCCCGGGTCCTCCCCGTGAAAAGCGGCCTTGAGGGAGCCGAATTTCTCCCCGTCCGGCCAAAAATCCCCGTAAGGGTAGACGCGGCCTAAAAAGGCGTGTTTGGAGGCGCCCAGGCGGTGATAGGGTAGAAGCTCCCAGACGGCCGGAGAGCCCCCGGGAAAAAGCTTCCTTATTCTTTTGAGATCGTCCGCGGTGTCGTTGAAGCCGGGGATCACGGGGATCCGGAGGATCAAGTCCTTTTGGAAACCTTCGGCCAACAAGTTCAGGTTTTGGAGGATGAGGGAGTTGTCCCTTCCGGTGTATTCGAGGTGCTTTTCCGGATCCCAGTGTTTAAGATCGTAAATCACCTGATCCAAATAGGGGAGGGCGGCCAGAAGACTCTCGGAGGGGACGTGCCCCGCCGTCTCGATGGCGGTCTTAAGGCGGCGTTTTTTCGCCAGGGCCAGGACTTCGAGGCAGAAGTCGCTCTGGGCCAAGGGTTCTCCGCCGCTCAAGGTGAGCCCGCCCCCCGAGCGCTGGTAAAAGACTTGATCCTCCTCCACCCGGGCGATTATTTCCTCCGCCGTCAGGCGTTCGCCGTGGACGATCCGCGCCCCGCTGGGGCAGACCCGGACGCATTTGAGCTCACGGCGGCATTTTTCGAAATTCCAAGAGATCCCTCCGTCATGACCGGACAAGGCTTCGCTGGGACAAACGGACAGGCAGCGGCCGCAGGCCGCGGCCCCTAGGCAGAGGGAGGGGTTGAAGGCCGGCTCGGGGTCGGGGTCCTGGGATTCGGGGTTGGAACACCAGCGGCAGCGGAGGGGGCAGCCCTTGAAAAAAACTATGGACCGGATGCCTTTTCCGTCGTGGACGCTGAAACGCTGAAGGTTGAAAATAACGCCTTTTGATGCCATCTTGAAAACCGGGGGGAAACGGCCGGAGTCGGGGTAAAAGTCGCCAAAAAATTTGTGAAACGGTATCAATTATATTTCGATGGGCGCCATGTGTAAAACCACAGGATTAACCCAGCGCTGATTTGAAATTATAACACTAAATGATATTTAAGGTTATTACCCCGATGGATAAATATGGGGAAAATTAAAGAGAAATAAATATTGCGAGCCAAAACTTAAAAATTTAAGCGCGTTTGCGGCTAATTTATAGAGCGAGCTTAATTCCAACGCGTATTGAACGTGTTTATTTTGTAAAATTCTTTTTATTAGCGGTTTGTTATTGAAAGCTCCGTTATATTGAAAGCTCAGAATAATTCCGCCTATCTTTGTGTAAATTCATCCTTATCGGCGGCTTGTGGCTCTGAGTGCGACTTATGTTTCACATTATGGTTAAAGTTTTCGTCGGGATTCAACTCTGGGCCGTACGGGGGGGAAGGATGTCTCGATTTCGTCGCTGGGCTCTTTTAGACATTCTTGAACAAGTTTACCATGATGAATTTTAAGATTATCTATAATTCTTAATTTTTTTGGGAAAACAATTTAATAAATTTCAAGGTGACCATTATTACGTAAATCTTTGCGTAATAATGGTAAATTAGAATATTCAACATCCAACTATATGAATAGTCTTTCCTTCATATTCGTCCGTATCCCAATATATTTTATCATCCCATGGTGTTTTTGGGTTTTCTATCGAAGATGACATGCCAACCCTCGTTGGCTCCACAAATTTTCATGTAAGATAAAATTTGGTTGATAGCGCTTTTACGTTCAAGTTCTCCATATTTTTTTGAGGTTTAAGCTTAAGTTCTACAGGC
This sequence comes from Deltaproteobacteria bacterium, assembly GCA_031276865.1. Classification (GTDB taxonomy): domain Bacteria; phylum Desulfobacterota; class Desulfarculia; order Adiutricales; family Adiutricaceae; genus JAISMF01. Next base: position 3,574 of record JAISMF010000003.1, read on the forward strand.
TAGGCTCGATTTTTGCATCTTATGTTGATATCTAATCGTTCGCGTCCAAGGGCGTATTCACGGCTTAACTTTTCAGCTCCCCCGTTTAAAACCCGAATATATTACCCCGGCGGATAAAAACTAGAACTGTAAAATGAAGTTGTTACCTTGAATACATGTTATTTTTCCAATATTTAACCGCCGGGGTAATAAC
>JAISMF010000059.1 GCA_031276865.1 Deltaproteobacteria bacterium
CGGCAGATTTATTGAGAAATTTTCTCAATAAATTGGAAATTTGAAATTTGGAGCTGCCAACTGGACCGGCTGGCCTCCGAGCCCTCGTAATTTTGCGGGGACTTTTTGCAGTTGCATCAATTTTTGGGAAAGCTTTGAAACGCGATCCGTCGACGCGGCGCGTTTTCAGGGTTTCGCGCGTTTTGGCGCTCCGGAAGGGATGCGAACCTTCAACCGACCGATTCGAAGTCAGGGGCCCATCCATTGAGCCACCGGCGCGGAAAAAACCAAGGCCGCCGGGCGGAACGCCTTTCCGGCGTGAGAACCGCCGGAGGGGGGCCCGGGAGGGCGAATCAGGGAGGCGTTTTCCCCAAAAGGCGCCCGAATCAAAGACGAGCTCCCTTTCATCCTCCCTCGGGCGGCTTTCCCGGGCGGCGTCGGGAGCCGCCCGCCCCTCCCCGGAAAGGGCGAGAAAAACCCCCCTTTCCGAGGCCGGGCGCCGAAAAGGGGGGCGGGTGCGAACCGGACATTCGGGGTTCTCCCCGAACGCGCCGGGAAAGACTAGTTCAAGGCGTCGTAGCCCACCTCCTGGGTGCGGATGCGCATGGCCGAGCGCAGGTCGTAGCTGAAGATCTTGCCGTCGCCGATCTTTCCGGTGAAGGCGGCCTCCTGGATGGTCCGGATGACCTTCGCCTCCCATTCCTCGGACGAGACCACTATCTCGAATTTCACTTTGGGGAGCAGGCTCACGTCCACCTGGCTTCCCCTAACCATTTCGGTGTAACCCTTCTGGGTGCCGCAGCCCATGACCTGGAAGACGGTGATGCCATTCACCTCAATGGCGTTCAGGGCGCTTTTCACGTCCTCGAGCTTCTCCTCGCGGACGATTGCTTCGATTTTAATCATATGCGGTTCTATGCCTCCGTTGTTAGTCTAAACCGTTGAAGGAAGGATAAGCGTTTTCGCCGTGCTGGGAGACGTCGAGTCCGATAAGCTCCTCTCTTTTCCCCACGCGCAGCGGGGTGAAGACCCGCACTATGCCCACGCAGATGAGGGTTCCCACCGTCGCGACCACGATGGTTATGAGGATGGAGGCCAGCTGGGCGCCGAACTGCCGGAAGGCGCCGTAGATGAGCCCGTCGGTGCAGACGCTGTTAATGGCCGGGGTGGCGAAGACGCCCGTCATGATCCCCCCCCACATGCCGCCGATGCCGTGGCAGCCGAAGGCGTCGAGGGCGTCGTCGATCTTCAGCTTCTTTTTCACGAAGAGGATGCCGAAGTAGCAGACGGGGCCGGCGGTGAAGCCGATGATAACGGACGCGTAGATGGGCACGAAGCCCGCCGCCGGAGTGATGGCCACAAGCCCGGCGACTATGCCCGTGCAGCCGCTCACCAGAGACGGTTTGCGTCCCCTGATCACGTCGATGAAGAGCCAGGTTAAAAGACCGCCGGCGGTGGCGAAGGAGGTGGTCAAAAAGGCGTGGGCGGCGAGGCCGTTCGCGGCCAGGGCGGAGCCGGCGTTGAAGCCGTACCAGCCGAACCAGAGCAAACCCGCTCCCAGGGCCACGAAGGGAAGGTTGTGGAGCCGATACGAGGTGGTTTCGTAACCGAAACGCTTACCCAAAGCCAGGCACAGGACCAAACCCGAGACGCCGGAGCTGATGTGCACCACGTTTCCTCCGGCGAAGTCCACGGCGCCGAGGCCGGCGCCCAAAAGGCCGCCTTCACCCCAGACCATGTGGGCCAGGGGGTAGTAGACGATTATGGACCAGGCGGCGATGAAAATGAAGAGGGCGCCGAATTTCATGCGCCCCGAGACCGCTCCGGTGATGATGGCCGGGGTTATGAGGGCGAACATCATCTGGAAGCCCACGAAGGCGTAGGAGCTGACCGTTCCGGCGTAGGGGGAGGGGTCCTCCAAGCCTATGCCTAACAAGAGGAAGTCCCCGAAGCCTCCGATGATCCCGAAATGATTGCCCGTGAAGGCCAAAGAGTACCCGAACAGCACCCACATGATCATACAAAGTCCAAGGATGAACACGCAGGCCATGATGTTGTTGACGCAGTTTTTCCTGCGGCCCAGGCCGCCGTAGAAGAAGCCCAGCCCGGGCGTCATGATGAATACCAGAGCCGCGCAGATGAGCACGAACGCGGTATCGCCAGTATCGATTCCCATAAGTAAACCTCCAAAAGGGTTGAATGTTGAAAAAACTCGCTTCAAGGACCCCCTGGTCCTTGAAAATCAGCGGATATCGAGGAATCGTCCGCCCGCGAACCCCGAATCGTTCAATCCGGAAATAAGGCGGGAGGGATTTTTAGCCCCGGCGGACGGTGTTGTCGGGTCTGAAACGAGACGTCTGGAACGATGGCTTTAAAATTAATAAATAAAATATTAAAAATATATTAAAAGATAATAAAAAAATTATAAAATAATTAAAAAAACGCCTTTTCATTTAAATTTATTCAAAGAAATATAATCACCCGAGGTCGGGGCGGAGTCGATTTCCCGGGCGCCCCCCCTCGGCGCGGGGCACCTCCCCCGAGGCGCCCAGACGGTCCTCCAATCCGCCGGCCCGGACGATGAAGCGGGCGGCCTCCAGGGCGCCTTCACCGCTCTTAAGGCTCGCGAAGAGGAAGGGCCGCCCTTTCCGTTGGAGGGCCGCGTCCCTCTCCATGACTTCCAGGGAGGCCCCCACGGCCTTGGCCAAATCCGTCTTGTTGATGATCAAAAGATCCGAGCGGGAGACCCCCGGGCCGCCCTTTCTGGGGATCTTGTCGCCGGCGGCCACGTCTATCACGAAGATGAAGAGATCCGCCAGATCCGGCGAGAAGGTGGCGGAGAGGTTGTCGCCCCCGCTTTCGACGAAGACGATGTCCAGATCCCGAAACTCCCTTTCCAGGGCCTCCACGGCTAAAAGGTTCATGGAACAATCCTCTCTGACGGCCGTGTGCGGGCAGCCCCCGGTCTCCACCCCCACGATCCTCTCGGGAGGGAGGGCCTTTTCCCGTAAAAGGAAGAGGGCGTCCTCCCGGGTGTAGATGTCGTTGGTGACCACCCCGAGGGAGTAGCGCTCCCGCAGGATTTTAGCGAGCTCCAAGATGAGGGCCGTCTTCCCCGAGCCCACGGGCCCGCCCACCCCCACCCGCAGGGCCTCCTTTAAAGGCCCGGCCCCCTTATCCGCCTTTTCCTTCACGATCTGAACATCCTTAAGGAATCCGTCTCGTGGAGGGCCGAGAGGATCCCCCGCAGGGGAAGGGAGAGGCCAATCTCCTCGTCTCCGACTCTTTCGGCCCGCCGCGAGAGTCCGGGGATGACGGGCATGAGCTCTAAAAGAAGCCCCTGGGAATCCCCGCGGCCCAGGGGGACGAGCTTGGCCGCGGCCGTCACCCGGTTTTCCAAGGCGCTCCACATCAGAAGCCCCGAAAGCCTGGAAAGATCCCGCCTCTTCGCGCCAAACAAGACGGCTCCCGCCCCCAGGGCGGCCAGGAACCCGAGCTGGGGGGAAAGCTCCTCCATCCAGGCTGGGAGCGCAACCTGCTCCCGCAAAAGGCTCATAAGCGCCCTTCCCGGCTCCCTCTCCTCTAAGTAAAACTCATGGCTTTCCCGAAGCGCCGAAGAGACCTCGTTCCAGCGCAGGAGCTCCAGGGAATCCGCCTTCAGGGCGGCGAGAAAACAGCGCCGGAAAAGGGGTATTTCGGTTCCGGCCCAGACCTTTTCCAAGAGGAGTTTAAGGTGCGCCGAAAGGCTCTCCCTGTCCCGGGCGAAGCCCCGGGAGATGAAGGCCTCGAGCCCGCCGGAAAAGGAGAAGGACCCCAAAGGCCGGGACGCCCCGGTGAGGTAGAGCAGTTTGAAAAAGGTCTTTTCCATTTATCCCCCGATCCTCTCCCCCGGTCCTTTCCCGCGGTCCTTTCCCCCGATCCTCTCCCTTAGTCCCGCCTTTAAACCTTTCCCTTAAACATTTACCCTAGTCCCCGCCGTGGGAATGGTAGCTCGCCCTTTCGGGGCGGAAAGGCTCCTCCACCCTTTCCAGTTTCAAGCCCAGCCGCCGGGCCATCTCCTCTAAAACGGGATCCGGCGGAAACTTCAAAAAGAGGTCTCCCAGCTCCAGGGCCGCGTGGCGGTTCCCGAAATGGTAGGCGGCCCGGGAAAGCTCCTCCCAGCTCTCCGCCCGGGCGAGAAAAAGATCCTCTTTCGCGGCCTTGACCAGGATCCTTCGCCCGGAGGCGGAGGACTCCAAAAGGTCCCCGTCCTCCATGGGCCTCCCCCGGGGGAGGAAAAGCCTGACCAGGGTCCCGTCGGAGAGGCGAGCCTCCCCCCTGGTCCGCGCCCGGTCTTGGTGATCCAGGGTTAAAAAGATTTCCGGCGGCTCCCCCGGGGCCTTTCCCAGATTTCGATCGAAACCGTCCACGATCCGGCCCCGCTAGAACAGAAAGTAACGCCGGGCGAGGGGGAGCTCCAACGCCGGCTTCGAGGCGGCCGGAACCCCGTCCACCTTCACCACGTAGGTCTGGGGGTCCACGTCGATTTTCGGCGTCCGGTCGTTTAAAAGCATGTCCCTCTTCCCTAAGGAACGGGTGTTTTTCACGGCCTTGAGACGGCGCCCCAGACCCTTTTCCTTTAAAACATCCTCCAAACCCGCTTCCAGGGAGGCGGGAGAGACGAAGCTCACCGAGTTGCTGGCGGCCGCCCTCCCCAGGGCCCCGAACATGGGGCGGAAAAACGATGGCTGGGGGGTGGGGATGGAGGCGTTCTGGTCCCCCATGGGGGAGAAGGCGATGGCCCCGCCCTTGATGACCAGATGCGGCTTCACTCCGAAGAAGGCGGGCTTCCACAAGACGAGATCGGCCAATTTCCCCGGCTCCACCGAGCCGATCAAATCGTCCAGGCCGTGGGCGATGGCCGGATTTATGGTGTATTTCGCGATATAGCGCCTAATACGGAGATTGTCGTTTCTTTCGCCCTTTTCGAGCGGCCCCCTCTCCTCTTTCATCTTGTGGGCCGTCTGCCAGGTGCGGACGATCACCTCGCCCACCCGGCCCATGGCCTGGGAATCCGAGGACATCATGGAGATGACCCCCAAATCGTGCAAAACGTCCTCGGCCGCGATGGTCTCCTTTCTAATGCGGGAGTCGGCGAAGGCCAAATCCTCCGGAATCGAGCTGTTCAAATGATGGCAGACCATGAGCATGTCCAGATGCTCGTCAATAGTGTTCACGGTGTAGGGCCGGGTGGGGTTGGTGGAGGAGGGAAGGACGTTTGGAAGCGACGCGACCTTTAAAATGTCCGGGGCGTGGCCGCCTCCGGCTCCCTCGGTGTGGTAGCTGTGGATGGTCCGGCCCTTGAAGGCCTTGACCGTGTCCTCCACGAAGCCCGCCTCGTTTAGGGTGTCGGTGTGGATGGAGACCTGCACCCCGTAGTCGTCCGCGACCGAAAGGCAGACGTCCACGCACTTGGGGGTGGAGCCCCAGTCCTCGTGGAGCTTCAAGCCGCAGGCCCCGGCGCGGATCTGCTCCTCCAAAGCCTCCCGGCCCGACGAGTTGCCTTTCCCTAAAAAGCCGAAATTCAAGGGATAGACGTCGGTCGCGAGGAGCATTTGACTTAAATGCCAGGCCCCGGGGGTGCAGGTGGTGGCGTTGGTGCCGGTGGCCGGCCCGGTTCCGCCCCCCACCATGGTGGTGATCCCCGAGGCCAAAGCCTCCAGGCATTGATCGGGGGAGATGAAGTGGACGTGGGCGTCCACCCCTCCGGCCGTCAAAATCATCCCCTCCCCGGCCACCACCTCGGTCCCCGGACCGATGACCACGTCCACCCCGTCCTGGACGTCGGGGTTTCCGCTCTTGCCCAGGGCGTGGACCAATCCATCCTTGAGCCCCACGTCGGCCTTGAGGACGAAGCCGGAATCCAGGATCACGGCGTTGGTCACGACGGTGTCGACGGAGTCCCTTCTTTCGGCCCGGCTCTGGCCCATGCCGTCCCGGATCACCTTCCCCCCGCCGAAGGTCACCTCCTCGCCCGGGACGGTTAAATCCCTCTCCACCTCCAAAAAAAGAGAGGTGTCGGCGAGCCTGATCTTGTCGCCCACGGTGGGTCCGAAGAACCCGGCGTAGTCGCTCCTTTTAATCTTCATGAGAAACGCCCCTTGGGTTTCCGCCTTTGGACCCCTTCCCCGCTCTTTCGCCTCCGGGTTTCACGCTCTTCTTCGCGCCCTTCGGGGCGTTAGCGGATTTTTCCCCCGCCCTTTCCTTCTTTTTCCCTCCGCCAAATTCAAAGGCCTTTTCGCCCTCGAGAACCCAGGCCGCCAAGGCTTCCAAGGCGGCCTCCCTTTTTAAATCCAGGCTTCCCATGACCAAGCCGTTGAAACCCGCCACTATCCGGCGTCCCCCGTAGGGCACGAGCTCCACCGTCCTACTCTCTCCCGGCTCGAAACGCGCGCTGGTTCCGGGGATGATGTTGAGGCGCTTTCCGTAAGCCTCCTCTCGGGGAAACTTCAAGGCGCGGTTGGTCTCGAAGAAGTGGAAGTGGCTTCCCACCTGGACGGGCCTGTCTCCGACGTTGGCCACCTTGATGGTCGTGACCAAGCTACCCGAATTGAGCTCCATGTCCCCTTTCGCTAAAACGTATTCGCCCGGTATCATGAATATCCCCTCGGCCGCCCATCCGGCGGTTATAGACTTGTGAAAAGAAAGATAAGCCTAAGTGGATTGAAAGGGTGGAAAAGCTGGAAAGCTGGAAAGCTGGAAAGCTGAAAGGCTGAAAGGCTGAAAGGCTGAAAAGCCGGATGAAAGGGAAAAGCGAAAAAGTTCGAATAGGCGCGTGAAAATTTTCACCCGGCGGGAAAGCGCGGGACGCCTCGCGGCCTGAAAAGGGCGGCGTAGCTGAAAAAACCGGAAAGAGCGAAAAGGAAAGGGCGAAAAAAACGCGGGCGCCTGGAAGGCTTAAAAAATGGCCTCAGACTATGGGATCGTGCACGGTGACGAGCTTGGTTCCGTCGGGAAAGGTGGCCTCCACCTGCACGTCGTGGATCATCTCGGGGATCCCTTCCAAAACGTCTTCCCGGGTGAGCGCCCCGCGGGCCTCGCCCATGAGCTGGGCCACGGTCTTCCCCTCTCTGGCGCCGTCCAGGATGTGGAGGCTTATGTAGGCGACGGCCTCGGGGTAGTTTAAACGCAGTCCCTTGGCTTTGCGGCGCTCGGCCAGGAGTCCCGCCACGAAGAGCAGCAGTTTGTCTTTTTCCCGGGGCAAAAGATCCATAACTTCCTCTAATTCCCTCTAAATTTCTCTAAATTTCTCTAGCTTCCTAATTTTATCTGAATTACATTAAATTTATATATAATAATCTAAATAATTCTTAATACATTTAAATTCTTATAACTACCTTTATATTTCTCTAGTTTTTTAATTTAATCTTAATTACATTAAATTTATCAAAATCAATTAAAATAACTCTTAATGCATCTAAATTTATATTAATAATTCTCTATTTATCTAGCTTTCTGATTTCATCTGAATTACATTAAATTTATCTAAATTCATTAAAAAAAGTTTAACATATCAAAATTCATACAAATGCTTCTAAATTACGTTAAACGCCTCTGAATTCATCCATCCGTAAAAAAACTCCGCGAAGACGAATGAAACTAAAGAGGCGGCGCCGGAAGCCGCGGACGGAAGCTTAAGGAAGCCTCCCCTTTTCAGCAGCGCCAGGCCCGGGGAACCACCGCCTCCCGGGAGAGAAGCCGGAGCCGCGTCTTCTTCCAAGCCGAGAGCAGAAAGTCTTTCAAAGGCTCCATTTCGGACGACAGCGCCCGGACGATGAGAAGGTCCTCTTTTAAGGTGACGGCGGAAAAGAAACCATTCCCCTCCCCGCCCGGGTTAGTCGCCCGAATCTCGTCTCGAGCGCGGATTAGCTTTTGAAGATCCTCCCCGTCCCCCCCTCCCAGGGCCATCAAGACCCCAAGGCAGGGCAGCTTGTTGAAGGCCTCAAGGCTGTTTAGGAGGGAAAAGCCCTCCCGCCCCCCAATCCTCAACCTCTCCAGCGCCAGAAGACGGCCGTTTCTTCTAATCTCCAAACTCTCCGAAAACGACCCCCGATCGAAGATTTCCCCGGAGGCAGGCCGGCCAAAGGAGAGCATGTCCCAAAACACGAGCCTGGCGCCGGAGGCGAGCTCGAAGGCGAAGGAGCTCTCCGCCCGGGCGCCCCGGTAGATTATCGTCTCCAGGGGAAGCCACTCCAAAACCGCGTCCTTTTCCACCAGCGCCCTCACCGTCTGCGAGGCCTTGAGGCTTCCGGGCCTCGCCTGGTAAAACTTCCCCGCCGAGGGGGTGCTCATTAAAACCCGGGCCCCCTCCTCCAGCCTTAAAGACGCCCGCAAAGAATCCCCGCTCACCATCCCCCCCGGAGGGTGGATCAGGTAGGCCTGGGCCGGAACTATTCCGTCCTCTCCGGCCGGCTCCGGATGGAAGAGCCTCCGCACGTGCAAAGGACCCAGGGTCCTAATTCTTTTCAAGACCGTCCTTCCTCCGGCGAGGCCGAAGCCCAGGGAGGCTTCCAGCTCCCAGGTGGATTCTTCCAAAGGACTAAGGGCGGCGGGCGGCATAGGATCGAAGGCGACGGACCGGCGAAAAAACGGGCGGGAATGAGTTGTCGAGGCCTCGGGAGGCCGGGGCGGAAAAGCGGATCCTCTCTCCGAAAGGGGCGTTAGACGCTTAAAAAATTCCGAATCTTCTCCTCCGAGAGTTCCGCCATGAGGCCCTCGGCCACCACCCGGCCCCGTTCCATGATGGCGTAGGAGTCCCCGCTCCGCCTGGCCACCGGCACCTTCTGCTCCACCTGCAAAACCGTCACGCCCATCTCCGTCACGAGCCTTTTCGTGGCGTCGATGATCTGATCCACGATGTTGGGCTGGATGCCCTCGGTGGGCTCGTCTAAGATCAAAAGCTCGGGCTCCAGAACCAGGGCCCTGGCCACGGCCAGCTGCTGCTGCTGGCCCCCCGAGAGATCGCCCCCCCGCCTTTTAAGCATCTCTTTCAAGACCGGGAAAAAGGAGTAGACGAATTCGGGGACGCCTTTGGAGGGCCTCCTCCGGGCGGGAAGGGCGATTTTAAGGTTCTCCTCCACGCTCAAAAGGGGAAAAATCTGCCTTCCCTGGGGGACGTAGCCGATCCCGAGCCTGGCCCTCTCTTCGGGACGCGAAGCCGTCACGTCCCGGCCCCGGAAAAACACCCTTCCCGAGCGGACGGGGACGAGCCCCATGAGGCACTGGAGCAGGGTGGTCTTCCCCACCCCGTTCCGGCCCAGGATGCAGGCCCGGGACTTTTCCGGCACCTTGAGGTTCACGCCCCGCAAGATGTTGCTCTTCCCGTAATACTGAACCAGATTCTCGGCCCTAAGCACCGCTCCCCCCCAGATAGGCCTCCCGCACCCCGGGATCGGCGCTCACAAAGTCCATGCTCCCCTCGGCCAAGACCCTTCCCTGATGCATGACCGTGACCCGCCTAGCGATGGAGCGCACGAACTCCATGTCGTGCTCCACCACCAGGATGGTGGTGGAGCCCTCGAGGCTTAAAAGCAGCTCGGTGGTCTCTTCTATCTCCCTCGGGGTCATGCCGGCCACGGGCTCGTCTAAGAGGAGGATCCTGGGCTTCTGGGCCAAAAGCATCCCGATCTCCAGCCACTGCTTCTGGCCGTGGGAGAGGTTTCCGGCCAGCTTCCCCCCCTCCTTTTCCAGACCCGTGAGTTTTAAAACGCCCTGAAGGAAGTCCCCCTCCTCGGATGAAACCTTCGCCCGAAAGGAGGAGAACACCGTTTTGGGCCCCTTCAAGGCCAATTCCAGATTTTCCCAAGGCGTGAGCGATTCGAAAACCGAGGGCTTCTGAAACTTGCGGCAGATGCCGCTCTGGGCGATGAAGACCTCGTCTTTTTCCAAAAGATTTATCCGGTCCATGAACCAGGCCTCCCCGGCGTCGGGGCGGGTGTGGCCGGTCACGACGTCCATCATGGTGGTCTTGCCCGCGCCGTTGGGGCCGATGACGCAGCGCAGCTCGCCCTCGGTTAAATGAAGGGTGAGGGAGTCCAAAGCCTTGAAGCCGTCGAAGGAGACGGAGATATCCTCCAGAAAGAGTATGTACTGTTTGCGGCGCTTGTACTTGGGAACCCAGTTTAAGAGGAGATCCAAATTGACGCTCCGCTTCCTTCCCTCCCCCGCGCTGGAGTCGGAGTCCGCCGATTCTTTTTCGGCGCTTTTAGATTTATCTTCGGAGCTGTCCGACTCTTCTTCGGCGCTTTTAGATTTTTCTTCGGCGCTTTTTGATCCCACTTCGGAGTTTTTCGATTTTTCTTCGGAGCTCGCCGATTTTTCTTCGGAATTTTCCCTATTATCCATGGTTTCCATTTTCTCCGAATCTTCGTCGATCCCCGCGGAGTTGAGGCCGGCGCCGCTTTTTTCGGCCGCCGCTTCCCGCCCTGGGCCCTTTCCCCGTCCGTTCCGTCCTCCGTTAACGTCGCCGCTTCCGCCGCTTCCGCCGCTTCCGCCGCCCGCGAAGTGATCCGCCTTGAAAGCTCCCCCGGCGTCCTTCTCCCCTAAGGCCGCGAAACCGTCCGGCGCCTCCCCCCCGAAGGGGGAGTCCTCCAAAAAGAACTCCTTCGCGGGGCGGTGGAAGGGATACAGCAGATCCGGAAGCACCCTGAATCCGGTGAGGGGCGGACGCTCCTCCGGCGGCTCCAGGTAGCAGCACTGGGGATTTTGGGGAAACCCGGAAAGGTCCGGGGCGTAGTCGGCGCCCGGAACGGAAAAAAGAAGGGGACGCGTTTTAACCGGAAATTTCACTTTCCCTCCTTTTCCAAAGAGCGCGGGAGACATCCTCCGCCAAGCCGGCCAAACCGCCGGGAAGAAAGATCGTCACCACCACGAAGAGGGCGCCGAAGACGAAGAGCCAGGCGTCCGGAAAAAACGAAGTCAAAAGCGTGCGCAGGTAGTTCACGATGAAGGCCCCGACGACCGCCCCGTAGAGGCGGCCCCTCCCCCCCAAAGCCACGCAGATGACCATCTCGATGGAAAAAAGCGGAGCGAAGGAGTTGGGATTGATGATCCCCGCCTGGGGGACGTAGAGGGCTCCGGCCAGGCCCGCCATCATGGCGGAGAGGGTGAAGACGAAGAGCTTCACCCTCTCCACCCGGTAGCCCGCGAAGCGGGCGCGGTTTTCGTTATCGCGGATGGCCCGCAAGGCCAAGCCCAGACGGGTGACGTTTATCCAGCGGCAAAGGAGGTAGCAGCCCATGAGGGCCAAGGCCGATAAGAGGAAGAGGGCGAGACTCATGCCCTCCGAATGGATGTCGAAGCCCAGGATGCTTTTAAAGTCGGTGAAGCCGTTGTTTCCCCCGAAGCCCAGGTTATTGAGGAAGAAGGCCAGCATCAGGGCGTAGGTGAGGGCCTGGGTGATGATGGAGAAGTAGACCCCCGAGACCCGGGAGCGGAAGGCCGTCCAGCCGAAGACGAAGGCCAAAAGGCCCGGGGCGAAGAAGACCAGGAAGAGGGCGTAGAGGAAATTCCCGGTGCCCCGCCAGTACCAGGGGAAGCTCTCCCAGCCGATGAAGACCATGAAGTCCGGAAGCTCGGAGACGTAGACGCCTTGGGAGCCTATCTGGCGCATGAGGTACATGCCGAAGGCGTAGGCCCCCAGGGCGAAGAAGGCCCCGTGCCCCAGGCTCAACACGCCCATGTAGCCCCAGACCAGATCGATGGAGAGGGCCAGGAGGGCGAAGCAGAGGTACTTCCCGAAGATGGTGACCGCGTAGCGGCTCACCCCCAGATCCCCCTGGGGGAGCGATCCCAAGGAGACCGCCAGGGCGAAAAGCGCGGTCGCCAGAAGGAAGATCCGGGTGGAGCGATCGAAGACGGCCACGGCTACAGGGCCCCCGCCCGGCCCTTCTGGGGGAAGAGCCCGCTGGGATGCCTCTGGATGAAGAGGATGATCCCGAAAAAGATGAGAATTTTAGCCATCATGGCCCCGCTCACGCTCTCCAGGAACATGTTGGCCATCCCGAGGATGAGACCGCCGATCAAGGTGCCCCAGAGGTTGCCCACCCCGCCGAAGACCACCACCATGAAGCTGTCCACGATGTACTGCTGACCCAGATTGGGTCCCACGTTGGTGAGCTGGGAAAGGGCCACCCCGGCCATGCCGGCCACCCCCGATCCTAAAATGAAGGTGCGGCAGTCCACCTTGGAGGAGTTCACGCCCAAGGCTCTGGCTATGTCCCTATTCTGGGTGACGGCCCGCACCTCGAGGCCCATCCTGGTTTTCCGGGTGACGAAGTAGACCAGGAAAAAGACCGCGAGGCAGAAGACTATGATCCAGAGCCTGGAGTAGGTCACGCTGAAGTGCTCGGTCAGCTGGAGCTGCCCGCTTAAAAAGGAGGGCACCACCACGGGGCGGTTGTTGGAGGCTATGTAGGTGCGCACCGTCTGCTGCAAAATAAGCGATATGCCGAAGGTGGCCAAAAGGGTCTCCAGGGGGCGCTTGTAGAGATGCCGGATGACACCCCTTTCGATCAAAGCCCCCACGGCTCCGGCCAGTAAAAAGGAGAAGGGCACGGCGAGCAAGAGGGCGAGCCCGGGGGAGCCGGGGAGCTGCCGCTGCAAAAACCACACCGAATAGGCCCCCAGCATGACCATCTCGCCGTGGGCCATGTTTATGACGCCCATGACCCCGAAGGTTATGGCGAGACCGAGCCCTATCAAAACCAATACCGATCCTAAAGAGAGTCCGAAGAAGAGGGTTTCCAACAAGCGCAGATGCGAACTCTTCGCCTCCATCAGGGAAAGGGCCCGGGAAGCGGCCGCCCTCACCTCCGGGTCGTCCGATTTGACTTCCGCCCGCACCAGCTCCTCGGCCTCGGGCGTGAGGTTCTGGCCTAAAAAATTCAAGGCGGCGATCCGCTCCAAGGGAGGCGTTTCGGGATTCCGGAGGGCCGCGGCGGAGAGGATTTTTTCGTAGTTTAAAACAACCCGCCTCTCGCTTTCGGAAGCCTTGAGTTCCCGTACGAGAGCGACGTCCACCGCGGCCTCGGAAATGAGCGAGCGGGAGGCCGCCATCCTCACCCGCGCGTCCGGGTGCTTCAAGGAGCGAGAATTAAGGATGGACACCAAATCCCGGCGCTGGCGGTTGTTCACGCCCACGGTTTTAAGTTCCAACCCGGCGGCGTCCACCGGCTGAAAGTCCGTAAGCGACAGATAGGCGGATTCCTCTTTGATATAGAAGGCCCCGGAGGCCCGGTCGAGAAAGAGATCGCCGTCCCGCAAAGCCTCCAGGATCCTTCCGGCCTCCTCCGAGTAATCCTCCTTTAAGTAGTCGACGGCCTTCTGGCGGTCGTTGATTTTGGAACTTTTGAGACTCTCCGACACATCCTCCGGAAGCTCGTAGGCCCAGAGCGCCGCGGTCCCGAAAAGAAGACAGAGGATCATGAGCCCGGTCGAAAGCGCGACGGCCAAGAGGCGCGCGCCCGGAAGAAAGACTCTGTCCGTTTCGGGGGAGGAGGGGCTTTTTACCGCTGGAGGCATAAAAAATCCGGCTGTGAAAAATTTTAAAGGGAATGAAAAGGGAATGAAAAGGAACTGAAAAGACGATGATTAGAAAAGAGCGCGAAGAAAAATGAATATCACGAAACTAAACGGAATACAACGGGAAGAAACGGAAAGAAACGGGTAAAACCGGAATGGACGAAACGAACGTAAACGAGACGAGACGGAAGAAAACCAAACGCGGGGGGAAAAAAGCTCGGATGAAAGGAAAAACATTCCCCCCGCGGCTTTCATCCCTCGGAGACGGGTCGGGGCGCCCCCCGGGAAGGGAAAAGCTTCCGGGGGGCGCCGGGGCCCGGTTAATCTATTTAGCCGCCGGAGCCTCCGTTTCGGCTCCGCCGCAGGTCTTGGTCTTCTGGTTGTAGTTTCCGCAGTTCACGGGATCCGTCCAGTCGGAGATTATGTCCGCCGACTCGGGGAGGTAGTCGGACCAGGCGTCCCCCTCCACCTCGCCGTCGGTGCTCCAGACCACCTGGAACTGGCCGTCGGCCTGGATCTCGCCGATTAAGACCGGCTTCGTGATGTGGTGGTTGGGAAGCACCCGGGCGGTTCCGCCGGTGAGGTTGGGGGTCTCCAAGCCCACGATGTTGGCCAGAACGTCGTCCACCTTGGCGCTCTTGGCCTTCTCCACGGCTTTAACCCAGAGGTTGAAGCCGATGTAGTGGGCCTCCATGGGATCGTTCGTCACCCTTTTGTCGTCCCCGATGAAGGCGTGCCAGTCCTTGATGAACTGGGCGTTGGCCGGGCTGTCCACGCTCTCGAAGTAGTTCCAGGCGGCCAGATGCCCCACCAGGGGTTTGGTGTCGATGCCGGCCAGCTCCTCCTCGCCCACCGAAAACGCCATGACCGGTATGTTGTCGGCCGTGATGTTCTGATTGGTGAGCTCCAGGTAGAAGGGCACGTTGGCGTCGCCGTTAATGGTGGAGATGACCGCGGTCTTCTTTCCGGCCGAGCCGAAGCGCTTCAGATCGGAGACTATGGACTGCCAGTCGGAGTAGCCGAAGGGGGTGTAGTAGACCACTATATCCTCTTCGGGGATGCCCTTCAAACGCAGATAGGCCTCAACGATCTTATTGGCCGTGCGGGGAAAGACGTAGTCGGTCCCCACCAGGGCGAAGCGCTTCACCTCCAGATCGTTTAAGAGGTAGTCCACCGCGGGGATGGCCTGCTGGTTGGGGGCCGCGCCGGTGTAGATGACGTTGCGCGACGACTCCTGGCCCTCGTACTGCACGGGGTAGAAGAGGAGTCCGTTGTGCTCCTCGAAGACGGGGAGCACGGATTTGCGGCTAACCGAGGTCCAGCAGCCGAAAATCACGTCGACTTTATCCTGGGTGAGAAGGCTCAAGGCCTTCTCGTTAAATTGCGGCCAGTCCGAGGCCGGATCCACCACCACGGCCTCCAGCTTCTTGCCTAAAACTCCGCCCTTGGCGTTCTGCTGCTCGATGAGCATGAGCATCACGTCTTTTAAAGTCGTCTCGGAAATGGCCATGGTGCCGGTGAGCGAATGCAGCACGCCCACCTTGATGGTGTCCTGGGCCAGGGACGTCCGGGCCAGACACGCGAGCCCCAAAACCATCAGGGCGACGAAAAGCTTCTTAAAAATCATGAATTCCTCCAAGTTTTTTTCATATCATCCACTCCGAATCGGGCCGCCCGGGCGCCCGGGGGCGCCTCGGCGGCCCGCTTCGGCTGAGGGATTTTCAGCGGAAAACCCGAACGCGGAGAGGGTTTCCCCTCCGGCCGCGGGCGAAAGGCGGCCCCCCCGGCCCCTAGACCATGGGCGCTCCCGACCTGGCGAACGGGAGCCCCGCCGTCCGGGGCGACCTTTCGGGGAGCTATGGGATTGAAAAAGGATTGTTTTTCGGGTGGAAAAAAGCGAATTCGAGGTTTTAGACCTTGGTGCGGACTTTGCATTTTTAAAGCCAAAAGCCGCCTTTGCGAAAAAACAGGCCTATAATGAAGAAATTATTTTGACGGCGGGCTCTTTTTCGGCGCCCCCGGCCTCATGTTTTGGACCAAAAAAGTAAAAAAAAAATCTCAAATCGGTCATTTTCATACATTTTTGTGACTTTTTAGCGCCCCAGCGTGAATCAAATTCGGGGAAGAGGAAGGAAGGCGGCGGGGAATTCCCCGCCGAAAATGGAAGGCCGCGTAAGCTCCCCCGGCCGCGGGCGGACGGCCTTGGAAAGACCTTGGGGATCGGAGGAACGGGGCGTCCGGCGGGCCCCGGACGGAGGATCGCTCGCCCTCGGCCGGACCGGCCTAGGGAAATTTCCCCCGAAAGGGATCCGGCGGCGCGGCCGCCCCCTCCGCCCGGCGGAGGCCTTCCCAGGGCGGACGAACCCCCTCGGGGCAACCCCCTCCTTTCCGCCCCCCCTCCCCGAGACCTCTCGTCTTGTAGAGAGCGCCCCCCCAGGCTTCCAAGGCCCGCGCCGGGAGGCGGGCCTTGGAAACGCTTTCAATGAAACGTCACGCTCAAACGCTGAAAGGCTCCGCTTGCAAAGAGAAAAACATTCTGCTAGAATATAATAAAGAGTTGGAATTAAAACCCGACGCGGAAGCCGTCCGGATCGGCGATGGGTTTTTCTAGGAATACGGAAGGCGCGTTCCGTTTCAGCCCGCGCCCCCCGAAAGCTTCCTCCCGTTTTTTCCAGGGCGTTCACCGCTTTGAAGTTTCCTTCCATGTTTTTTCATTTTCCGTATTTTTTTATTTAGCGTTTTTTCATTTCTTTGTATTCCATTCCCGCCGTTTCGCGTTTTTTTTCGTTCAAGTTTTTTACTACCGTCGATCAGCGTTTTTTTTCATCCGGCTTGTTTTTCGTTTCCGTTGTTTCAAACGTTTTCAAGACCGATCGATGTTCGTTTTTTCCCCGCTTATTCATATTTTCGGACGCGCGGTTTTTTCTTTTTGGGAGAACAAAATTATCGAGGTTGCGAATCGGCTCTTCACATCGCGCCAGCGCCTCCGCGGGCGTTTTACGGGGCTAAGGTTTTTCACCGTGGAGAAAACGCTTTCATCCCCTTTTTCACCCGCCGAGACAGCCGCCATTAGGAAACGTCCCGGCGCTTTCAACTTAGAAAAATCCCCCCGCCGGCGGCGGGTTCTTTTCATTTAAAAACAAACTTAAAATGCGGCCAACCGGAAATGTAAACGGCCTCATAATGAACGAAACCGAAAATCAGATGAAAAAAAAGGTCCTGGCCGAGCTCACCTTCGACTGGGTGAAAAACCTGGACGACGTCTGGAGCATCCCCCCCTGGGACGTTCCGGAACTGCATGGAAAGGCCATGACGGATTTCAAAGTGGAGCTGGATCATCTCCAGGAGCGGAAGGACTCCGGCTCGCCTCCGGGAATGGTCGTCTCGGGTCCGGGGGGGACGGGGAAGACCCATCTCCTTTCCCGATTCTGCCGGGAGACCCTCGACCGGGGAGGTTTTTTTCTTTTAGCCGACATGTCGGCCATCAGGGACTCCCTGGAGACCGTTTTAAAGGGGATGGCGAGATCGCTCATCAGCCCCCTGGACTATCTCCGGGGCAAAACCCAGGCGGGGCGCCTGGCCGAGAACATCCTCTCCCACGTCTCCTTCCAGGTGCCCAAGGACTTCCCCCTCCGCTACACCCGCCACAACCCCTTGAGACTCCACCGGGACATGGACAAGCTGCAGCAGAAGCTCGCCCAGGCTTTTCCCCGGGAGGCGGTGGAGCACCAGGACATCCTGCGCACCATCCTCCTTTTAAACAGCCGGGACCCCTTCCTCAATAAGGCGGCCTTCTCCTGGCTCAAGGGGCAGCCCGTATCCCTAGACGAGGCCACGGCCACCGGCTACACCGTGGGCCGGGGCGAGGCGGAGTCGGCCCTCTCGGGGCTCTCCTTTTTCATGTCCCTGAACGGATCCTTTTCGGTGCTCGCCCTGGATCAGATGGATCACATAGTCTCCCTCTTCAGCCTGGTGAACCACAACGGCCAGATGGACTTGACCCCCTCGGTCAGCACCGCCCGGGCCATCATCACCAACCTCTCCGACGGCCTGGGCCGGCTCACGGCCCTGACGCTCAAGACCCTCACCGTCCTATCCTGCCTGCCCCTCACCTGGGACGGGCTTTTGGGCTACTCCTCGGCCAACACCTCCCTGCAGCGCTACCGCAGGCCCCCCGTCTACCTCTCCCCCCTGAATTCCGAAGAGGAGGCGGCGCTCATGGTGAAGGCGAGGCTGAAAGCGGCCTTCGAGAAGGCCGGCTGGGATCCGCCCCACCCCACCTGGCCCTTCCGTCCGGAGGCCTTTAAAAACATCGAGGGCATCAACCCCCGCGCCCTCATGGAGAGGTGCCACTCCCTGGTGCGGGAGAAGATCCTCAAAGACGATCCGGGGGACATCCCCCTCATATTGGACTCCCGCCCCGGAGCGGAGCCCCTGGAGGCCGGAGCCACGCTCCAGGCGGAGGAGGCCCCTGGGGAGATGGCGGGTCCCAAGCCCCGTCCCGGGGCCGAAGGCCCCGGGACGGGGGGATCCCCTTGGGGACGAACCCCGGACGAGGCCCTCTTCCGGAGCCTGGAAGACGACTACCAGAGGCTGATCCGCGCTGCCGCGGCCGAGGAGCCCAAATACGAGAGGGCCTCCGACCATTTCTGGCCGGAGGCCTTCCTGGCCCTTTTCACGACTCTGGGCGCCGCTTTGGAAAAAACGGGGGAGGGCTCGCTTTCCGTCACCGGGGCCGACAAACTCCCCCGGGGCCTGGTGGAGGCGAGGAGCCTGAAAAAAGGGAAGGGGGAGAGGCGCCTACTCATCCGGGCCAACCTCTACCAGAACCCCAAGACCTTCCAGAACCGCATGGAAACCCTCCTGGCCTACGCCTCCGCGGGGGGGAGGACACCCCGGCGCCTCTCCATAACGCGCTTCATCCCCCGACCCTCGGGGGAGAAGAGCGGCGAGCTCGCCCTCCGCTTCGAGGCCCTGGGCGGACGCTGGCTCAATCCCGCGGACGGGGACGTGAAAAGGCTCCAGGCCTTTCTGGAGCTGGAAAAAAAGTCCCCCAAGGAGGAGTTCCGGCTGTGGGCCGCCCAAAGGAGGCCCTGGGAGGAAATCGAATTCCTCCGGGAAGAGCTCGCCTTCCTTTTCCCCGAAGATTAGAGGGGAGGCTTGGAGGCCCCCTTCTCCGGCCTTTTTCCCGGGGCCCGAAGCCGGCGGCTTTGATATCGAGGCGAAGTCGGTTATTATTTCTTAACGGAGCCCGCCGGAAAAACACCCGCCCCCGGGGGGCCGGCGGCCTCGCCTTTTTCCGGCCCCACGGGCTTTTTTCACCGGAAAACTCCAGCGGAAATGGATTATAATCCTTAAACGGGCCTTCCTTCGCCCCCCGGGGGGCGGTAAAAAGGCCGCCCGGAGCCCCTTTTCCGTTTCGGAGCGCCGGGTTTTTTTCCGCTTTTTCCGTTTCCTCCGTCCTTTTTTCCGGCCTTCCCCCAAAGCCCCCCCGACCGGCCCTACTTTTCGCCCGGGCCGGCGGGTTTCGGCCCCGGCCCTTTCCGGACAGGCCCTGGAAGACAAATTCGGCGCGGGGGAAATTGAAAGTCGGCGCGCGCGCGAAAAGCCCGTTGTGAAAATTGTTAGAGACGACATACAAAATGTAGGATAAATCATAATGCCATACAGCCCATAAAGCGTATCGTTTTAAAATCTTGAACCGGAAGAAACTTTTCGCCTTCGCCTCGAAGTGAAAAAAGCCGGAAGACTCCCCGCGGCGGAGCTCCTCCGAATCAGTGGAAAACATAACGCGGCGCCCCCTATTCTATGCGTATCCCCCTGCAAAAAACCGTGAAGAACACCATGGCCTACCTGTCCAACAGGTTTGGCATGGGCATGCGCGGAAAGCTCATAATCATCTTCCTCCTGGTGAAGGTCATACCCCTCATCCTCCTGGCCGTCATCGCCTGGCGCCAGGCGGCGAACCAGGGGGAGACCTTGAAGAACATGGCCGTGGAGGACTCCGCCGAGGCCCTGAACAACATCGCGGTGGAGAACATCGAGCGCATGAGCACCACCGCGGCCGAGAGGGTGGCCGACTTCCTCTACGAAAGGGACGGCGACATTTTGTTTCTGGCCGGCTTGGAGCCGGGGGAGGAGAATTATAAAAACTTCCTGAACAACCGCCGGGGCCGGGTGGTGGCGCCCGGCGAGTGGGTCCTCTCCGCGGACCGGACGAGCTGGGAGCCGAAGAACAAGCCCCCCGAACTGCCGGCGGGAAGCTCCACCAATAAAGAAAACGACGACATGAACGGCTTCCGTCCCCGCCCGCCGGACGGCGTCCGCTTCAAAAGCCTCCCCCTCTACGACGAGGTAAGCTTCCTGGACACCGAGGGGAGGGAGCTTTACAAATACGTGAGTCCGGAGTCCCCCAAGAAGAACCACCCCCTGGATCCGGCGCTGAAAGACGTCTCTTTAAAAGAGAACACCTACGTCAAGGCCGAGGACTATTTCGCCGAGCTGAAAACCCTGATGCCCGGACAGATCTACGTCTCCGACGTCGTCGGGGCCTACGTGGGGAGCAACTTCATCGGGATGTACACCCCGCCGGTTTTGGAGCAGGCGGCCCAGACCCGGGGCTACCCCATCCCCTACGAACCCGAAAAGCAGGCCTACGCGGGCATGGAGAACCCCGTGGGGAAGCGCTTCGAGGGGATCATCCGCTGGGCCACGCCGGTTTCGGACGGAGAAGGCGGAATCAAGGGCTACGTCACCATGGCCTTGAACCACGACCACATCATGGAGTTCGTGGACCACCTGACCCCCATGAACGAGCGCTTCACCGAGCTCCCCAGCGCCTTCGAGGGAAACTACGCCTTCATCTGGGACTACCGCTGTCGCAGCGTCTGCCACCCCAGACACCATTCCATAGTGGGCTTCGACCCCGAAACCGGGGAGCCCCAGATACCCTGGCTGGAGGAGAGCATCTACGAGGGCTGGAAGAATTCCGGGCTCCAGAAGTGGACCGACTACGTGAAGGACTATCCGGAATTTTACCAGCAGTCCCGCACCAAAAAACCCGCCGCGGAGCTCACCAAGGCCGGATTGGTGGGCCTCGACGGCCGCTGGCTCAACAACGCCCCCCAGTGCACGGGCTGGATGGATCTGACCGCGACCGGCGGCTCCGGGTCCCTCTACATCCTCTGGAGCGGGCTCTACAAACTCAACACCGCGGCCGCCATCCCCTACTACACCGGGCGCTACGCCCCCTCGCCTCAGAACGGCTACACCAAAAGAGGCTTCGGGTTCGTGGCCATCGGCTCGAGTTTGGAGTTCTTCACCCTCCCCGCCCAGGAGACCAGGGGCAAGCTCGAAAAAGCCGTCCACGACAGCCTCCTTCAGACCTTCGTCCAGCTATCGGTCACCACCGCCATCCTCATCGTCCTGGTGGTCTTCATCGCCATCTGGATGGCCTCCTTTTTAACCGGCTCCATCACCTTCCTCATCGCCGGAATCGACAAGTTCCGCTCCGGCCAGAGGCAGTTCCGCTTCAACAGCAAGGTCAAAGACGAGTTCGGCTATTTGGAGGACTCGTTTGACGACATGGCCGACGCCATCGTGGACAGCGTCAAAAACCCCATCTCCATCCTGGACATGGATCAGAAGATCATCTACATGAACGATCTGAGCCTCAATTTCTACAACCTCTCCATAAGCGAGGTGGAGGGAAAAAGCTACTCGGACGTGACCATGTTTCCGCCTAAAACAACCTTCGATCCCATCACGGCCTTGGAGGAGAACCGTGAAGCGGAAGTGCTGCGCATCGAGGAATCCGGCCACTACGTGCAGGGGAAGGCCAACTACATGTACACCAAGGACGGCGAGCGCTGCGGATACATAGTGGAGACCCTGGACTTAACCGAGATGGTTTTGAAGCAGCTGGAGCTGGAGAAGGCCATGAACGACGCCAAGAGCGCGAACGAGCACAAGGGGAAGTTCCTGGCCCACATGAGCCACGAGATAAGAACCCCCATGAACGCGATCATCGGCCTGACGGGCATCGTCCGGAAGAACATGGACAACTACAAGGACGACACGCCGGAATGGAGGGAGATCAAGGACAACGTGCGCCAGATCGAGACCTCGTCGCTGCACCTCCTGGGTCTCTTAAACGACATACTCGATCTCTCGAAAATCGAGGCCGGAAAGATCGAGATTTCCGAGGAGTACGTGGAGCTGGTGGTGCTCGCGAACACGGTAACCTCGATTATGAAAACCCGCTGTTCGCAGAAAAACATCGAATTCAAGACCAATTTGGTGAACTTCACCCCCTCCACCTTCCTTACCGATCCCTTGCACCTAAGGCAGGTGTTGATAAACCTTTTGGGGAACTCGGTTAAGTTCACGCCCGAGCGCGGCACCATCGAGTTCAACATAATCAGGAAAGACAGGAAGGATGGAAAATCCCTAGTGGAGTTCACCGTGAAGGACACGGGCATAGGCATATCCGAGGAGGCCCTGGCCGCCATCTTCCAGCCCTTCGAGCAGGGCGGGGGAAACATAGCCAACCGCTTCGGGGGAACGGGCCTGGGACTCACCATCAGCCGCCACATCGTGCACCTCATGGGAGGCGACATCCAGGTGCAATCCCAGGTGGGAAAGGGGAGCACCTTCTCCTTCGCCATCTGGATGAAGGAGACGGCCTCGCTTTACAAAGAGGAGATCGTCGACACCGACCCCACGGGGAAATTCGCCGGAAAAAAGGTCCTTATCGTGGACGACGTGGATTTGAACCGCAAGATAGCCAGGGCCATGCTCAAGGTCACGGGCATCACGGTTGAAGAGGCCGAGGACGGCGTGGTGGCCCTAAAAAAATTCGAGGACTCCCCCCTGAACACCTACGACATCATTTTAATGGACGTGCAGATGCCCAACATGGACGGCTACCAGGCCTCGGCCGCCATAAGACAGCTGGAAAGAGACGACGCCAAAAACGTGCCCATCATCGCGCTTACGGCCAACGCCTTCAAAGAGGATATAGACAAGGCGATCGAGGCGGGGATGAATTCGCATATAGCGAAACCCGTGAAGCCGGAAAAAATAGTGGAAGCGATGATGAAGTACATAGGGAAAAAAAGCGCGCCTCCGAGCGGAGGGAGCGACCCGGTGGTTTTAAATAAATAACAAGGATAGTTTATGGATCCGGCCGAATTGAACGGGGACGACTTTATACGAAAAAAAGAGCTTAACCGCCTGAGTTTGACAACCTTCTTTTTTAAGAATTTAGACTTAATAAACTTTTGCGACCGACTGATACCGAAAACAAAAAGGCATTTCATTTCCACCGGTGAGTGTTTTATGGCCCTCGCTCTGGCCGGCGTTTCCCGAAGGCGGCGGGCGCTTTATAAAATATTCTCCTTCATGCAGGAAATTCCGGTTAAGGAATTTTTCGGCCGCGACATCCCTCTAGACAATTTCAACGACGACGTTCTGGGAAGATTTCTTGATGAAATCCAGCTTTTCGGCCCCGACGAGTTTTTCGCCGCCGCCGCTTACCATATTTTCGCTAAAATCCCGGAACTCTTATCCGTCGCCCACCGAAAACCAATAAATCCCGAACTTTTTGAAAAACCATCCGCCGTGGGCGACCCAGACATTGTTGTCGACAAAATACTTCAGCTGAAAAAAGACGGCTTTGATTTTTCAAAAAAATTATCAGCCGCCATCTTAAACCCCGTAAACGGCGTCCCCTCACTCATGCTGCCGGCGGGGACCTCCCTAGACGAAACTCAAAAAATAATCCGCTTCGTAACCGTCTTTAAAGAAAAATTGCTTTCTGGGCTTGAGTCGGGAGATCCTCGGTATTTGACCGGAGATGAAACGTTTTTTTTACCGAAAATTATAAATCATTCAGGCGACCGCTGGATATGTCGGATGCCTGAAAGCGTGAAAAAAGAAATCGACTTTAAAGATACGGATGAAAAAATGGAGCGCCGCGACGGAAAAACTTGGTATTACCCCGTGATTCTAAAAAGTCGGCTTAACGGCGTCCTCAGGCATATGGTGTTATGCTCCGCGGACATCCTCAAACCGGGACGAGAAAAAAAATTTAAAACCAACCTCAAAGACGCTCTATTTAAAATCCGGACCGATTTTAAAAAACAGCTCATGAAAACGCCCTTCTCAAGCGAGGAGGACGCCCGGGAGGCCGCCCATGAATGGGCGAAACGGCACCCGCTCGCTAAATTCGATGAACTCACGGTGGAAATCAAAAATGAGGACCACGGAGCTAAATTCGGACGCCGGAAGATTTACGTTCATCAATACAAACAATTTTTCCTTGACGCTAGGATATCAGCCTCTCCCGAGTTCGCTCAGAGTATGAAAAACAAATTCGGCTCATATTTGCTTGCGACCAACGACCTTAAACTGAAACCAGAGGAAATCGTACATATTTTCAACATGCGGAGATCCGGCGCAAAAATATTCAGCTATTTAAAGGACGATAGTTTAACGATTTCGAAAGGGTCGTTCAAAAAGCCGGAAAGATCGCAGGCGTTCTACTCCCTGGTGGGAGTGTTTCTGCTTTTTTATTCAGTTACTGATATTTTATTGTCTCAAAAACTTAAAAACTCAGCATAGGCGGATGAACTGAGTTATTTAGTCGTCCCTGAAAAAATCTTTAGCTTTTTGGATGATACCATATTTAGTATTCAGCACCATTTATAGCACAATTCATGTAAAAATTGGCCGTCATAAGCCAATGAATTTCGCGGATTTTGTAATATATTTGTGGAAAATTACAAATCATCCATGTTTAGCCATGATTTAGATATAGTAAAGAAGTAGTAAGAATCTATGGTCAACAATCTTAGTTTAGCTAGAAATAACGTCAGAAAAGCGGGTTTTCAATTCTCCATAGGGGCAGCCTGAGGTATTTATATTTCCTAAAGCGAAAAAAGCAGACAATATCGAATTAACGAAAATTAGGTTATTTTCTTTATCGCTCAAACGATATAATTACGGTTTCATAATATGGTCGAACCAACTTTAATTGGTTTGCCGTTGTAGTAAGATCTGATAAGTTTGCCATATTCAGTGCTCAATTTTTCATTATATTCGTAGTCTTCATCAGCCAAATTGTCTCTCTGACGATGAAGCCGCAAGCTTTCCGATCCTAACTGCTTCAAACGAACAGCATCAGGTTGAATTTTTCTTTTTTCATCATAATATTCGCCTAAAACTATTCCATGTAATAGCGTAATAATTTCCCTGGTAACCTCATATTCAAGCGTTTTATCGTATGTGGTATATTGAATTTCCGCAACAGTATCATCCTGTTGTGTATTGATAACAATCTCTTCTTCAGGTACTTTATGCATTATAAGCTCCTATTGGATTGTATTTAATGTTTCAAGCGCAATGATGCATGATGCTGATATAAATTTAAAACTCCTCGGATGGTAAAAGTTATAATAATGTAGGTCTGTGCGCGTGTTCTTACAATAATTTATTTTTATTATATAACCACCGGAGTGCTATCTCAACTATTTCAACGTGTTCCTAATTGTAATATGCAATAACACGTTGCTGCATCGAAAAATTAAAACACACAACCACGGAAAGTAAAAAACTAATTTTGATTCATCTTTCCTTTCCAATATCCTTCCTTTGCCTAACATTAATCAATACAATGCGGGCGCGTCCAACACTCTGGGCTCCTCTTTGGATTACGACATGATATCAACCGAGTAAAATATAAGGCACGCTTCAGAGAACGTCCCGGCTCTTTCCGCCTGTACGCTCCGGATACTTCGTAAACTAATAGATAATGGAGAACTCTTTGACAACCACATCTATCATCAGCAACTTGCTAGCCAGCGCTATAGCTTCCTTACACCGAACCCGCCCACCATTAGAACGCGATGGGATGGCTTTTGTCAAGTGTCGGCTTTCAGGGCTAATAAAACAGACTACGTCCATGTACATACTATAGCCCCTCAGTCAATTCACGTATGATTCACGGTCCAGTTCGCATGGTAACTCCGACACTGAGTCCGGACCACGTTTACCCGCAGATCATTTTCCAAAGTGATCCCCTTCCTTCCACATCCTCCGCAGGCGCGAAGGCTGCCCTTTTTCGAACGCTTCATCGGTACTACACGATCGTCTGACTTCTTTACTACGTACTTACTATGATTTCGCTCTCGCTTCCTCCGCCGTCCCCGGGCTCCATTTTCTTTACTCAAACAGAAATAAATCATTCATTAATTAATTTGACTATCCAATTTAACCAACCTTTGACGGTGGAAGAACGGCGTTTAAAAGTTGAGTCGCTAGCGACGTTATAAATATTGCTTAGCCTCATAATTTGTACTATTTCGGAAGACGATGGCATATTTCCTATTTCAAAATATTTGCGAAGGGTTTCAGCAAAAACTTTATGCGACAGGATCAAATCACAGTAAGCTAACTGTCGGTATTTATAATTCATACCAAGAATGCGTTTTCCATTATCGCTTAAATGGTAAATTGGAGTAACTCCGTCATTTTTTTTAAGCAAACCCAAATACCTAGCGGCATCGGTATAGTAATTCGTCTGTCTAGCATCAAAAGCGTACTGATCTGTTACATCGTTTCGGCTCAATTCACGTTCGTTAAGTAATTCACAAATATTTATAACGCGCTCAAAATTATCGGCTTGCGGAAAAGGTATTTCAGGCTCAGACGTTAATATGACGTTGTTTAAAACATTCTGAATATCAACAATTCCAATAACGGTATCTTCAACGGAATAATTATTCTGCCTAACTAAATTTAATGAACTATAACTATTTATATCATGAAACTCATACTCATATAACCTGTAAATACCATTTGAGTAAACAAGAAAAATAGGGCGAACAGGTTTTGTAATGCGGCTTTTCCATGTTCTGAAAGGATAATACAGTTGCCTCACTAAAAAATCCTCTGATATATCACATTTCGCTTCAAATAGAGCCAACCCATTTACGCCCTCGTAAGCGGCATCAATCTCAATTTGCGAATTATTAACTAAAACTCGACAAGGAGTATTATTTTTGATGTTTATGATTTCAAAATCGAATAAACCAGATCCCATACGCCCTGAAACAGTGGAAATCAAATCTTCGTCTTGTAAAAAATCAGCTATAATACCAGCGGCGACAGCGCTATTTAAGGCGATAGCTTCACTAGTAATATTGTTAGCGTCTAAGCTTTGAATATAATCAGGTAGAGACGCCTTAGTTATCTGAACATTATTATCCTCGAATTTATGGTAAGCGTCAAAATGCGATATAACATAATCTCCACGAGTTACTGGCAATATAGAAAGATGATTTTCCGCAAATAGTTTAGGCAAATTTATAGTATGATCAAACTTTACCATAAGCCTAGGCTCTCTAAATTCTTTAATTTGCGAAGCTGAGATATTATACTGACCGTTTGCATCAATTTGCGAAAGTATGCTATACGTTGAAAATAATTTCTCCCAGGCTATATCGTTGAAAGTTTTTAAAGGGTTAGTCATAATTTCTCACAACCACTTCATCAATTTCCCCACGTTTTTTAGAATCTGAATTTACAAATCTTTTTGCCTGCACAACACTAACATGATATGAAGTGTACAGTTTTTTTATGAAACTCGTAGCGGAATTCGAGAGCATAAATTTCAACCCTCTGGAACTAAGAGCGTCACAACATTCTTTTAACCTTTTTTGATCTTCACGGGTAAAACCGCCTTTAGCGTACCCTGTAAAACTTGAGGTGTTCGAAACAGGGTCGTAAGGCGGGTCTAAATATACAAAAGTGCCTTTTGGTAATTTATCTAATACTTCCGCATAGTCAACCGAAGATAAATGAATCTCGGCTGAGTTAAGATACTGACTGACAGCACGCAGTGTTGGAGCGTTAACGATATTCGGGTTCCGGTAGTTTCCAAAAGGAGAATTAAATTCTCCAGCGTTATTAACGCGAAACAAACCATTATAACATGTCTTATTCAGATATAAAATTCTGGCCGCCTTTTTAACATATGAAAGAGAGAGATATTTGGCTTTGTCCCTGTCCCAATCTCTGACTGTGTAGAAATTATCCGCATCATTTTTGAAGTCCAGCAAGGATGAGATAAGCTCTTCCACATCGCTTTTTATTACTTTATAAGTTAGAATCAACTCTTTGTTTATGTCGTTAATAAAGGCTTTTTGGGGCTGCAAGCTGAATAACAAAGCGCCTCCGCCCACAAAAGGCTCGCAGTAAGTAGTTATACGCCGAGGTAATAAAGGGGTCAGAACGTCAAGTAATTGACGCTTACCGCCAACCCACTTCAAAACAGGAGCGACTAACTTATTCTTTTTCACTGTTGAAGCCTTTTCATATAAAAACCGCTATGTGGCTCTTCTAACTCCCTCGGCATAGCCATCGTTGTAAGATTCAACCGCTCCTTTATGACGTACGTCACCGGCCTGACTGATAGGAAGATCGGATAAGTCCGTTCTCGGCATCTTGCCGTCTAATCCATCCCTAAGCCCTATCACGTAAGCGCAACCTGCGCAAATGTGTCTGTCTCCGCTTCGATTATCCTGAGAATCGAGAAGCTCCTTATATTCTTCTAAATATCTATGTTTCTTATCGCATAACATAATATCAATCCTTAAATGGGTTCACTTTGAAATAGAATTTAAATCCATAGGCGAATGTTCCATCGAAAAAAAACATCTTAACCGTTTAAGCTATTTTTTTCAGAAGGGTAATTTACGGGATACGTTCATAATGACTTCATAATACATGCCGCATCCGCCCGTGGAGCTGGCTTTTTTGTCTACAGGCTTGTATTCTCTGATGCTATGCTACGTGAGCAATACATTTTCCTCCCTTTTCAAATGTATTGCATTTTATATTGCATTCCGCGGAGAAGCAATAAAAAAAAGAGGAGAATCGGAAGGGGTGGAAAATAGAAAACCGCTTGTGCAAGCGGTCAGAGAAAGAATAGAAAATATAAAAAGAGGTAATGGCGGAGAGAAAGGGATTCGAACCCTTGAAAGTTTATTAAACTTTAGACGATTTCGAGTCGCCCCCGATCGACCACTCCGGCATCTCTCCGCGTTTCCTATATCAACATTTAAAAAAACTGGGTATCCGAAAAACTCCTTTTCACCATACTCCCATGATCCTCTCCCCGCATTCCGGACACTCCCCACTTCCCGATAGGCGGTTCAAGGAGACGGAATAGCCCGATCTTTTAATAAGCGGGGCCCCGCAGCCGGGGCACAACGTGTCGGAGTATCCCCGCCCCCCGACGTTTCCCAGGTAGACGTGCCTGAGCCCGGCCTCCCTTCCTATCTCCCGGGCCCTCTCCAGGGAGCTTTCCGGCGTCTGGTGGAGGTGGCTCTGCCGGTGAAGGGGGATGAAGCGGCTCACGTGCCAGGGAATGTCCGGCGAGACCTCCGCCAGGAACGCCGCGAGCGCCTTCAAGTCGGATTCGTTGTCGTTCACGGTGGGGATTAAAAGGGTTGTGACCTCGAGCCAGATCCCCCTGGCCTTCACCTCTTTGATGTTCTCCCTCACCCTTCCCAAGGAGCCGCCGGTAACCTCCCGGTAAAAACCCTCGGTGAAGCCCTTTAAATCTATGTTCATGGCGGAGACGTAGTCGAGACGGTCCAAGGCCTCCCGGGAGAAGAAACCGTTGGTCACCCAGATCCCGGGAAGACCCGCCTCCTTTCCGCGGCGCCCCGCGTCCTCCGCGTACTCGAAGAAGGCCGTGGGCTCGCTGTAGGTGAACGAGAGGCTCCGGGCTCCGCTTTCCCGGGCGGCCCGGATCAGGGCCTCCGGGGGTGTTTCTCTTAGCGGCCCCGAATAGGTGTTTCCCGGGCGGCTTAAAGAGTGGTTCTGGCAGCCCAGGCAGTCGAAAGTGCAGCCCGGGGCGCCCACCGAGAAGGTGAGGCTTCCGGGAAGAAAGTGGTGGAGGGGCTTCTTCTCCACCGGATCCAGGTTCACGGCCTCGGCCGCGCCGTAGTTGAGGGTCTTGAGACCACCCCCCTCGTGGATTCTCGCTTCGCAAAAACCCCTCTCGCCCTCCCGGAGGAGGCATTTCCTACCGCAGAGGAGGCAGAGAACGCCCCCCCCCTCCGTCCGTCTCCACAGTCTGGCTTCCCTCCCCGACAAAGGCCTAAAACTCCGTGAACATTATCATGGCGATCTTGCGGGTGATGTCGTCCACCACCCGGGAAAGCGCCTGGGCCTCCTGCATCTCCACCTGACCTTGGATGTTGCTCACGACGAAAGTTCGGGAAGACGAGAAGACCTGCCTTTTAGATTTGGGCAGCCCGTCCCGGGGGTTTTTCCGGGTGAAGACCGCCTCGACGTTCACCGAGGCCGTGCGGCTGGCCGAGGCCTCCGGCACCTCGGAAGACGAGCTGGGCACAAGCTCCCAGGAGGCGCTCCCCAAGACCACCGAGACGATGGAGAGCTTCAGGGTGGCGTCCGCGCCTTCGGAGACTAAGCGCACCCCGGGGGTTCCGGATAAAAGCTCCACCACCGAGCGGGTGAGCTCGGGGCCTAAGGAGGCGTAGCGGCTCCGGTTCTCGGCTACGGGGATGTAGAGGGAGATCCCCTCCGCCGGAACGTTCAGGCGGTAGGGCGACGGGGCGAAGCCGTAGCCGCAGCCGGCGAAAAAAACGAGGGCCGCCAGGAGGGGGAAGAGATATCCGGAAAAACGCCTCACGCTCCACCGCCCGGAGGGTCTTTCAAGGCCTCCCCCCCGCCTTCGGCGGGGGCGGGCTTGAATTTGTCCAAGACTCCGTTCACGAAGGCGCCCGAATCCGCGTCCCCGTAAATTCCGGCGATCTCCACGGCCTCGTTCACGCTCGTCTTGAAGGGGATCTCCGGAAGATGCCGCATCTCGTGGAGGGCCAGACGGATGATGTTCCGATCCACGGCCGAGAGCCTTGGCAGGCGCCAGTTTATTAAAACCCGGGAGATCTCCAAATCCAGTTCCTCCCTCTTCTCCGCCGCCCCCAAAAAGAGCTCCCGGGCGAAGGGCCAGGACCTTTTAAAGGCCGCTGAACCTATCCCCAGGGACCCCTCCTCGTCAAAATCCGGAGAGAAGTTTTCCCTAAACAGATCCAGACGCTCTTCCGGAGAAGACCCCCCGAAGTCCAGCTGGAACAAAAGCGAGAGCGCGAGCCGCCGGGAAAGGCGGCGGGCGCCTTCCCGCGGAAGATCCCCCGCCGGGGCTCCCCTTCCCCCCTTAAGAGGGGTTCCGGCGCCGCCAGTGGTTCCGGCGCCGTTTGGCGTTCCGGCGCCTCCCGCGGCCTGGGCCCCTCCTCCCGCTTCGCTGGGTTCGATCATCTCTCCCGTTCCAATCATTCCGCCCGCAGGGCCTTTATGAGCCCCGCGGTCTCCATCACCGATACCGCGGCGTCGAAGCCCTTGTTGCCCGACTTGGCGCCGGCGCGGTCGATGGCCTGCTCCACGGAGTCGCAGGTCAAAACCCCGAAGCCTATGGGGATCCCGCTTTGCAGCTGCACCCGGGCCACCCCCCGGGAGACCGCGGCGGCCACGTAGTCGAAGTGCGGGGTGCTCCCCCGTATAACCGCCCCCAGGGCCAAAAGGGCGTTATACTTTCCGCTCTCGGCTAAAACTTTGAGCACCAGTGGTATCTCGAAGGCCCCCGGCGCCTTCACGACGGTGAAGTCGCCGGAGACTCCGCCATGGCGGAGGAAGGCGTCCAGGGCGCCGCTTAAAAGCCTCTCGGTTATGATGCCGTTGAAGCGGCTGACCACGGCCGCGAGCTTCAGGCCCTCGGCCGTTATGGGGGCCTCTATCAGGCGGGTGGTGAAGTTCATGGGGCGTCTCCAGGTTTGGCGGGATTTTTCCCGCTCTTTCCGGCGCCGGATTTTCGATCCCGGGGCTTTTTGTCTTTAAGTTTCAGAAGGTGCCCCATCTTGGCGCACTTGGTCTCCATGTATCTGGCGTTCTCGGGCCGGGGCGGAAGCTCCAGGGGCACCCTTTCCACCACCTCCAAGCCGTAGCCTTGGAGGGCCACCATCTTGGCGGGGTTGTTGGTTAAAAGGCGCATGCGGGCGACCCCCAGATCCCGTAAAACCTGCGCGCCAAGGCCGTAGTCCCTCAAGTCCTCGGCGAAGCCCAGGGCCAAATTGGCCTCCACCGTGTCGCAACCCTCGTCTTGGAGGGCGTAGGCCTTGATCTTATTCACGAGCCCTATGCCCCTCCCCTCCTGGGGGACGTAGAGGAGCACCCCGCGGCCGGCCTCGCTGATAAGCCGCAAGGCCTCGTTTAGCTGCTCGCCGCAGTCGCAGCGGAGGGATCCCAGGGTGTCGCCGGTGAGGCACTGGGAATGCACCCGGGTTAAAACCGGCTCGGGGTCGTTTAAATCGCCCAAGACCAGGGCCAAATACTCGGAGCCGTCCACCTTCGAAGAATAGGCGTAGAGATCGAAGATCGCGTTTTCCCGGGGAAGGAGGCTCTTGGCCTCCCGGGTGACGAGCTTCTCGTGCGACAGGCGGTAGGCCACCAGATCGGCGACGGTCACGATTTTAAGGCCGTGAATCCGGGCGAACTCCTCCAATTCAGGCAGCCGCGACATGCTGCCGTCCGGGTTCATGACCTCGCAGATCACTCCGGCGGGGACCAGGCCCGCCAGGCGGGCCAGGTCCACCGCCCCCTCGGTTTGGCCCGTGCGCACGAGCACCCCCCCCTCCCGGGCCCTGAGCGGAAAGATGTGCCCGGGCACCACTATGTCCCTGGGGCCGGCATCCTCCTTCACGGCCGCGAGGATGGTCCGGGCGCGGTCGGCCGCCGATATTCCGGTGGTGACCCCGACCCTGGCCTCGATGGAGACGGTGAAGGCCGTCTGAAAGGGCGAGAGGTTGTTGTGGGTCATAAGGGGGAGCCCCAGGGCGTCCACCTTCTGTGGGGTCAAGGCCAAACAGATCAAACCCCGGGCGTGGGTCACCATGAAATTCACGGCCTCCGGAGTCACGAACTGGGCCGCGAGGGTGAGATCCCCCTCGTTTTCCCGGTTCTCGTCGTCCACCAGGATGACCATGCGCCCCTTTTTGATATCCTCCAGGGCCTCTTCGATCGTGGAAACAGGCATTAAAAACCCCGCGCCGCCGAAAAAACCGGCTCTTCGTCTAAAATTCCCAAACCCTTGGCCCGCCCTCGCGAACACGCCCAATATAGCACGCCGGAGCCCTGGAAAAAAGCTCCCGCCCGAACGCCGCCGGAGCCTTTCCCGAAAGGGACCTTCCGGAAAAGACCTTCCCTGGGCTCCCGGAGCTTTTCCCCAAGACAGTCTTGGAGCTGAAACGAACCCCCGCATGTCTTCCGGGGATCCTTCGGAGGGCCTAAACGAAGGGAACTAAATGGAAGGCGCTTAGAGGCGGGCGCCTTTCCGGCGCCCTTGGAAGATTTTAGCGTGGGCGCCTTTCAGGCGCCCACGTCTTCAGGCTCGTTTTCTTCTTCTTCCGCTTTTTCCTCTTTCACCTCCGTCAACAGACGATAGACGATCTTGGAGGGAAGCTTTAAAATCCTCGAAACCTCTCCGGCCAGCTCCTTGACCCGGAAGGTTCCGACACCGGATCCGCTAAAAAGCGAGAGGATCTCCTTTAAAGCCCCGAGGCTTAAAACGAAGCCCTCCAGCTCGTCACCCTCTATGGGCCCCGGGTTCCGGTTTCCCTCCACCACCATGGTGATCTCCCCCACCCGGGGGTTTCGTAAAAGATCGTCCCGCAGCTCTTTTAGGCCCCCGAAGCGGTACTCCTCGTGGATCTTGGTCATCTCCCGGGCTAAAAGCGCCCGCCGGTCGCCCAGGACCTCCAAAAGATCCTCCGCCATGGGAAGAATCCTCTGGGGGGCCTCGAAAAAGACCAGGGGCCGGGGGATTTCTTTCAGCGTTCCGAAAAACCTCCGCCGGGCGGAAGCCTTCACCGGGGGGAAGCCCAAAAAGCAAAAGGAGGAGCAGTCGAAGCCCGAGGCCAGAAGGGCGGTCACCGCCGCCGACGGCCCGGGGAGGGGGCGGACGGGAAAACCCGCCTCCCGGCACTCCCGGACGAGCGCCGCCCCGGGATCCGAAATCAAAGGCGAGCCGGCGTCGCTTAAAAGGGAGACGACCCCGCCCTTTTCCAGGGCCTCCCTGATAATCGGCCAGGCCCGGCGGTGGTTCTCCTCCCTGTACGAGATGAGCGGGGCGGATATCCCGAAGCGGTTTAAAAGCTTCACGCTGCGCCGGGTGTCCTCGGCCGCTATAAGCGAGGAGCTCCTTAAAACCTCCAGGGCCCGAAAAGAGGCGTCCTCCAGATTTCCCAGAGGGGTGGGGACGAGATAGAGGCCGGGGGCCGTCTTTTTCCCTGACTCAAGGGATCCGCCCGAAGCCTCCCCGTTGGGAGCCTCCCCGAGCCTCGTTATATCCGGCGCCTTTTTTCCCATGGGAGCTCTTTCAAGGTGGCGAGGGTCCGGGGCGGCTTACCCGACGGCTTTCCCCTAAACCTCTTCCCGATTCCCCGCCCGAAAGGCTTCCGGCCCATCCGCCCGAATCTTCGCGCGGCTTTTCAACCGGATGGCCGCCAACCAAATTGTCCCGACATGCCCCGGTCCAAACATCCCCGGCCCGGGGAAAAGAGAAGAAGCCGGTAAGGAAAGCTAATGAACCCGGTAACGGGCGTTGTCAAGGCTGAAAGGCGGAAAGGCGGAGCCGTTAAACCGGAAAGGCGCCTTACGCGGACTAAAAACGGCGTTACGACGACTGAAAGCCGGCGTCGTGGAAAAGGCGGGAAGGCTTTTTCAGCTGAAAAGGCCCTTCCGAGTTCCGCCCCCCTTCCCTCCCTCGGGGAGCACCCCTCGGTAGCTCAGACGGTGCTCCGGACAGGGTCCGTATCTCCGCAAAGCCTCGTAATGCTCCCGGGTGGGGTATCCCTTGTGGCGGGCGAAACCGTATCGCGGATACTTCCCGTCCAATTCCAGCATGATCCGGTCCCTCGTCACCTTGGCCACCACCGAGGCCGCGGCGACGCAAAGCGAGAGGGAGTCCCCTTTGACCACCGCCCTAACCTCGCAAGGGAGGGGAGGCCGGACGTTTCCGTCCGCCAAGCAGAGGGCGGGTTTAATCTGGAGTTTTAAAAAGGCCTCCCGCATGGCGAGCATGGAGGCCTTTAAAGGATTGAGCTCGTCCACCTCTCCGGGGCTTTTCAAGGCGACCTCGACGGCCAGAGCCCTTTGCAAGATCTCCTCGTAGAGCGACTCCCGGACCTGGGGAGTGAGCTTTTTGGAGTCGTCCACCCCGGGATATGTTTTTTCCGGATCCAAAATGACCGCCGCGGCCGCCAGGGGGCCGGCCAGAGGCCCCCTTCCGGCCTCGTCCAAGCCGCAGAGGGGGCTTTTCCCGAAGGAAAGATCGAAGGCGAGAAGGGATCCTCCTCCCCTCTCCAGGCTGAAAAGGCCGCGGGACGCGGCCTTTTCAGCTTGATTCTTTCCCGCTCGCCTACCGGTCATAAGGAGAATCCGGGAAAAAGAGGGAGGAGACGGGCTCTAGCTTTCGACAATATCCTGGATCGGGAGCTTCTTGCGCTCATAGGCGTTCCTGGTTTTGATCTTGGCGGCCTTGCCTCTCAGGGAGCGCAGATAGTAGAGCCGGGCGCGGCGCACCTTACCCTTGGTTATTATCTCCACCCGGTCGATGCTGGGGGAGTTGGAGGGGAAGGTCCTCTCCACGCCCACCGAGTAGGAGACCTTCCTCACGGTGAAGGTGGCCCCCATCCTGCCCCGACGGCGGCGGATGACCACGCCCTTGAAGATCTGGATCCTCTCCTTGTCGCCCTCTTTGACCCTGACGTGCACCGCGACGGTGTCGCCGGCGCGGAAGGGAGGCAGATCCACCCTGAGCTGCTCCATATCGAGGGCGCGGATGATTTCGTGGTGGGGACGGAAGGTGTCCCCTATATTCTGGAGGGAGAGGCCGAAAGGCAGATCCGGGTCGAAGTTCTCGACGGCGTCGCTTTCCTTGGAATCCCCGGCCTCGGGAGCGTCTTTGGCAAGATTCGGCGCTTCGTCAGTCCCGGCTTCGGCGCCTTCCCCGATGGATTCGGGGTTCTTTTCTTCCTCAGGGGCGTTTCCCCCCTCGTTTATCTCGTCCATAGCGGTTCGTGGATACTCCTTAACGTTCAGCGGCGGGCGAAAAACCCCGCGCCCGGACGGACTTTTCGGAAAAAAAGCCCCCGGTGGGGGTCGTCGGCGGGCGCCCAAAATATTCCGGAAACGCCTCATAAGCGCTCCGGCCGTAACCGGAGGGGCCGGGATGGCCGTTCAGCCGGAAGAGGTGCTAAATATTATACGCGGGGGGGGAAAATTGCAAGGGATTTTAAAGGGGTAAGTGGGGGGGAAGGGACGCGGGGGAGGGACGGGAAGCCGGAAAAAAAAAGGGAGGCGCCGCGATTGGAAGTAAAAGCCAGTCTCCACGGTCCGGCGGCGTTTAAATCCTGGAGGCATCTACCGTACGGCGTGAAAAACGTTACCGAGTTTTAAGACGCCTCAGCAAAAAACAGATGAACTATGATGCTACTGTAAAAAGTCCCTGATGTTTTAAAAAATAGAAATAATTTACTTTATGACATGTAGGCTATTATAATTTATCCTATATTTTGTATGCGGTCGGAAAATATTTTTCAAACTCAGACTTTTTGCACATGCATCAACTATAAATCACTAGCGTCCTAAACACGGGCTCAACTCTTCAAAGTATTGCATGAAGCCCGCTTATATTCAGCCTTTCGGAGATCCTGCGCCAAAACTACCCTGAAAGCCCCTATCTGAGAATTTGGCAGTTATATTATCTGTTTTATACTATTTATCATGATTTATGAAACTAAATATCTATATCTTGCGTTAGAAAAAAAGGTAAATTTTTATTTAGGACGCTAGTGAAAATTATAGTAATATTATAATATAAAGATAAATATTATATTTTAATAAGTAAATAATTTAAATATCTTTTATATTACTAATACAACTGTTTTATCTGATATTTATGGTTAGATAAAAAGTAAGAGATTAAAGTTTAGAAGATAAATTTTATATAATTTAAAATAAAATATAATATTAGGCATTTATAAACTATAGTATTCTAAAAGCATAAAAAATATATACCTTTTGATACATATCATATTTTATAAGATATTTGATTTGAAATATATTAAGAAAGTAGTGTAAAAAAATCCTTACCACACCGCACGACCTCTGAGTTCTTTATATTGACATGACAAAAGAACATCATTAAAACATATAAAGAAGAAATTCATCTTCCCAACACCGACCGTCATTTTTTGATAAATTCAGGCTTAAGTCTCTCTTATGAAAAATCTTCCTCTGGGCATCCAAAACCTTAACGAAATAATTAAGGGTAATTATCTTTACGTTGATAAGACGGATCTTTTTCCGGAACTTATTAAGTTAAAACAAATTTTTCTCTCCCGTCCCCGACGGTTCGGCAAATCTCTTCTTCTTGATTCCCTGGAACAAATGTTTCGGGGTAACGCTGCACTTTTTTCTGGTTTGAAAATAGCTGATTCCGGTTATGAGTTCAAAAAATATCCGGTTATCCGCTTGAATATGACGATGGACTGCGATAGCCCTGAAATTCTAAAGGAAGAGTTGATCGATAACCTTGAAAATATAGCCAGATCTTACAAGAATGTTAGGCTCAGAGCTCGAAATCCAGGCGGGGCGTTAAAACGCCTTATTGAGGATATAAGTGAAGAATGCGGCGAAAGAGTGGTTGCGCTGATCGATGAGTATGACAATCCCGTCAGCTTGCACATGGATGATATCGTTTTAGCTAATGCCAACTCTAAAGTACTCAATTCTTTTTATGTCGGGTTCAAGGATATGGATAAATTTTTGCGTTTCGTCATGGTGACCGGGGTAACACGCTACGCCATGATGGGTTTATCCTCCGGGCTCAATCAGTTGGTCGACATCAGTTTTGACCCGAAATTCCCCGCCATCTGCGGCTTCACCCCGGACGAGCTGGATCAATATTTCGGCGACCGTTACAGTTCAACTCTGGAAACTCTGAAATCGACCGGCTACATGCCGCCGGAGAGCTCGGAAT
Source organism: Deltaproteobacteria bacterium (assembly GCA_031276865.1). Classification (GTDB taxonomy): domain Bacteria; phylum Desulfobacterota; class Desulfarculia; order Adiutricales; family Adiutricaceae; genus JAISMF01. Next base: position 37,667 of record JAISMF010000059.1, read on the forward strand.
CCGACCTGCGTCAGGAAATACTTTCTTGGTACGATGGCTACACTTGGGATGGAAAGACTCGAGTTCTAAACCCGATTTCAATCCTGAATTTTTTTAATTCAAATGAATTTAAAGAATTCTGGAAAGAAACCTCCCCTTCCGTTACCTTTCTTCGAAATACAATATCAGCCAATCCTTTATCATTTACGACAAATTATTTGCAGGGATTTACGGGAGGCGATATCTCTCTGGCGACTGTCGGGAATGTCGCTTCAGTTCCGTTATTGTTTCACACAGGATACCTGACCATAGATAAAATCACACGAGTTGATAAGAAACTGCGATATTCATTTAAAGTTCCCAACTTCGAGTTGCAAGACTCGTTCTATGAGATCTTAAATGACTGTTTACACATAAAAAACAACGTTGTTGAAGCCGAGGCTTTAACTAAAGCCGTAAGAGAGAGGAACAGTGAACTGCTTACCGATATAATTCGCACGCTTTTCAATCGTATTCCCGCAGAACATTATAAAAACAACGAAAATTTGAAAGAGTCTTTCTTCCACATGGCTTTATTGTGCTACTGTTCCGGTTTGCTTGAGGCTAGATCCGAGGAGCCTGGACCTTTAGGGGATCTTGATTTGCTTATTATCACCCCTGACGGCCTCCATACGGTTATCGAGCTCAAATACGCCCGCAATCCGGATCCATTTGATCCGGAGAAAACTTTGGACAAACTAGTCGAGAAGGCTCTCAATGTCATCAAGAAAAAACAATACGGCGCGCGTTATCGGCTGCCGGATCGGGACATTATCCCCGTAGGTCTGGGCGTCATGGGCCGGGGCGAGGCCAAAGCCGTTTTCGGCGACGCTTTGGAAGAACCAGCGTAAAATCGTTTCGGACGGACCTCCCCTCCGGCCGAAAGCCGCCTGGCCGGTATTTTACCCATAATTATCCTCTCATTATAGGAAATGTTTCACGCCTCCGCGGACGCTTCGAAAAACGGGGCGCCATCCGGCCTCTCCGCCGCGGGCGCTCCATCCCGGAAGGGAGCCTTGTCCGCTCCACCCTCCGTCCGGATGTTTAGCGCCGGCGCGCCAAATCTTTCCGGACATGGGTTTCTTCCCGAGCCTGGAACTCGTTTGCAGGGGGGGATTGGGAGCCGTCTTTCCAGCTGAAAAGGTTGGACGCTTTCCCCCGCCGATCCTTTAAGAGGACTTTGGAATCACGGAGATGGCGCGCCAGGGCGCTTTTCGGCTTAAGGAGGCGCTTCCTCCGCCCGCCTTCGCCCCGACCATGAAAGAGGCCGCGTCGTCTTTCCCTCTCGATTTAAAGACCGAACGAGCTCACCACTCAACCGTGAAGGTCAGAGCCCCCGCGTGGCTTTCTTCCCGGCGGCCGAAACTTCCCCGGTAATTGAGCGCGAGGCTCGCGTTTTCCGACACGGCTAAGGCGGCTCCCCCCTCCAGCTCCGCCTCGTCCCGGTTCAAAGCGACGCCTCTGACGGGAAAGGTCTCCCCCCCCCTCATGGAAAGCCATGACCGACCGGGGGACGGTCTTTCCGTAGACGTGCCGCCATCCGGCCTCCAGACTGAAGGAGAGCCGCTCCGACGCCTTGAATTTCGCCCGTAACCCCGCGGCGCTCGAGGCGTCGCTCCAGCGCTCCTTCCCAACCCTCAGGGCGGCGGTTCCTCCGCTTTCCGCGAAGGAGTCCGCTACGATGTTGTTCCTGCCCTCCGAGAGGAAGGGCTCCAGGATCGTCCTTTTGGATAGGTGGCGCCGGTAGGCGACCTCGAAAAATACGAGCTGGGAATCGGCGTCGTAGGAAGAGGAGAGGATCTGTTGATCGGATCCCACCACCGCCCTTCTTTCGGCGCTTACCTCGTGACGGCCGAAAACCCCCGCCAAAAGAAGGCGGAGGGCGCCGGGTCCCGCCCGGAACTCTTTTCCTCCGTAAAGAGCCAGATAAAAGCTATCGACGTCCGCTTTGGAGCTTCGGCTCGCTACTTCAAGGCGCTTCGAGGAGTACATGAAGGCCAGCCCTCCGAACCAGCCGTCGGTGAAGGCCCGCTGATAGCCCAGGGAAAGCTCCCTGCCGCGGATCTCCGCCCGGCCGGCGTTGCCGTTGTCCTTTAGGACGCCGTAAGAGGCTCCCGCGCTCATCCAGAAGCCGTTCAGGGAAGTATAGTCCCCCGCCCCGGCCGAAGCGGCCTCCCCTCTCCTGAAGTCTTCCTCCCCCCGGGAGATCCGGCTCGCCCGTCCCGCGAGAGAACCCCAGAAATCAGTTCCGGCGCTAAAGAGGCTTCCCAGAACGGTCGCGTGGATCTCGGCCGACAGGGAATCCAGAAGGCCCCTAACTTCGTGTTCGGCGGTCCCGGTCACCACCGTGTTGAAAAGAGAGCTCTCCGTCCCCAAGGATTCCAGGGCGGCCGCGGCCGATCTCTGGTTGAAGGTTTCTGCGTAGGACCCGAACGAGGCTTTCTGGATGAACGACAACCAGACGTCGAAGTTAACATCATCGTAATAAAGCTCCGGAACGAGGAAAGCCAGATCCGAATAAGCCCGGTCGAAAGTTCCGGTCAGAGCGGTCAGAGCGTCCAGAATGAGCCACTGCTTTCCGCCGGTGTAGTCGGAAATCTCTTTCCCCGCCCCTGAGGCGAGCACCCGCAAGGTCCCCGACAGAGAGGCTGCGCCGGTGACCACGGTCAAATCGCTAACGCCCGGGTCGCTCAATGTCCCATCGCCCGGGTTGTCCGTATCCACCTCGACCTCATAAACGGCTCCGCTCTCCAGGGTCCAATCACCCGCGATCGTCGTCGTTCCGATAGAATTCCCGGGCGAAAAAACACCGCCGTTTTTAATAATCACGTCGGCGTTGAAAATCCCGTGCCCTCCCAGAAGGCCTCCGCCTATCACATTTATCTGTCCCGAGGAAGCGGTGAGGTTGGCGGAGCCATCGGACGAAGTTTGGCCGACTATGAGACTCCCCCCTTCTACAAGCACATCTTGAGCGACGTTATTGGAATGCTGAAGCACAAGCTTTCCGCTCGCCAACCAAATTCCGTTGGAAAAAAAATCTCGTTTTCTATAACAACGGGATCCGCGCCGGAGGCGTTCATGTTCAAGTTCTGACCTTCAATTTTGCCTCCCGTAAACGTGTATCCTCCGGCCGTTATATTCATAGCCGATGGCTTCACGCCGGAAGAGTCGGCGATGACCTCTTTTCCGCCCTCGGATCCGAAAATCACAATGTCATCGTCCAGGTACCTGATCCTGAAATCTTCGATGAGCCAGTTGGCGACAACGTCAGGTATTATAGACTGAGTCCAGGATTTTTTATAAGACGAAGTCCCTCCTTTCCAGACGATGGCGGACCCGGCCGGCAGAACATCTAATATGCCGGTTTCCACAGTCGCGACAGCCGTGCCGTAGACAGTTCCTCTGTTACGAATCTCAGTGTCAATCATCTCTATCTGATACTCACCGCGATCAAGTAAAGTTATCGCTTTATTCACAAAAGTATAATATTGAGGCGAAGTGACGATGGTTCCGTTATATTTGACCGTAAATGTAGTTAGAACGTTGTTGAACTCGCTTTCCGAGGATAGATCGTAGGCGTGTCCGGGAATAAGAAGAGCTCCGGACGATAATCCGGGCGGTAAGACGTCTTGTTGGTTTCCTATATCAAGTTCTGTAATAGTACCTTTGACAACCATCGGGTATAACTGACTTAAAGGCAATCTATTGTATGTAACAGACAATTGTTGAAGCACATTGTTTTGGCTTATGTCCAGGGACGTGAGATTGTTATAACCTACATTCAAAAGAGTTAGAGCTGTGTTTGAACCAACGTCCAGGGACGATAGATTATTACCCCAAACATACAAATAAGTTAGTGCTGTGTTTGAACCAACGTCCAGGGACGATAGATTATTACCCCAAGCATACAAATAAGTTAGAGCTGTGTTTGAACCAACGTCAAGGGACGATAGATTATTACTCCCTACACTCAAAACAGTTAGAGCTGTGTTTGAACCAACGTCAAGGGACGATAGATTATTATACGATACATCCAAAGAAGTTAGAGCTGTGTTTGAACCAACATCCAGAGACGATAGAGTATTACCCAGGCGTTTAAATATTGGAAAAAAGTCACGTATTCAAGGGAATCTCATCCTTTTACCGTTCTAACTTTTATACGCCGGGGTAATATTATACGATACATCCAAAGAAGTTAGAGCTGTATTTGAACCAACATCCAGAGACGATAGATTATTACCCCATACATTCAAAATATTACCCCGGCGATTAAATATTGGAAAACAGTCACGTATTCAAGGGAATCTCTTCCTTCTACCTTTCTAACTTTTATTCGCCGGGGTAATAGTTAGAGCTGTGTTTGAACCAACGTAGGGACGATAAATTATTAACCCAAGCATACAAATAAGTTAGAGCTGTGTTTGAACCAACGTCTAGGGACGATAGATTATTATTCCCTACATTCAAAACAGTTAGAGCTGTGTTTGAACCAACGTCCATGGACGATAGATTATTATACGATACATCCAAAGAAGTTAGAGCTGTGTTTGAACCAACATCCAGAGACGATAGATTATTATACGATACATCCAAAGAAGTTAGAGCTGTGTTTGAACCAACATCCATGGACGATAGATTATTACCCCATACATTCAAAATAGTTAAAGCTGTGTTTGAATCAACGTCCAGGGACGTGAGATTGTTGTTAGATAAAATTAGATAATCTAAATAATTCATATTTGAAAGGTCAAGCGCATTTGTAATATTGCAATTATCTATATCAATATCCTGAACAAAATATAAATTATTGTCTTCAACCCATATTACCCCTGTCCAGTATCCTATTCCAGATGGTGGATTTTCCCAGTTGAGTTTATTTTGCGGATCAATATTCGTACCCGCAGTCACCAGCAAACCCTTGTCGTGGGCATCGTAGTCAGCCGCCAACGCGTTGGTTCCCGATAAAAGTAAAGGTAATAATGAAAGCAGACAGAAAATTGCCGCCGCAATAACAATGGACAACCAGGTGGATTGTTTTCCCGAAAGAAGAAAAAGCTTTCCAAATTTTTCTATGTAGGTAAAAATACGCATCATATTACTCCGGCGCTAAGATATTAGAAACAGCTAGGAATTAGAACAGGGATACTGACTGACATTATTCTAAATGTTATCCGCCGGGGTAATAATATATTCCAAAAGTGGCATTTTTACGCCGCACGAACAGATATAAACAAGTCGTTTATGAGGACGGGCAAATTCAGCCCGCTATCAGTGTTATCCCGTTGCAGATCAAACGCACCGAACTACTTCAAGCGAAATAAAGTCCCGCGGATATGAACCATTGCATGGTTCATCCACAGGACGCAAAAAGCCCGCGTGATTCCGAAAGGAATGGCGCGGGCGGAAGTTGATGCTAAAAAGACGTTGTCGTCTGTTTTAACTAGAGAGAGAGCAAATTACGTGCCAAGTTCAAGAAATTAGAAAAAACTCCCCGGGTGTGACCGCCAAACGGTTGTGATAACACTGATACGCGGGAAGCGACATTTTTCATAATATAACCGGACAAAGGAAAAACTCAGCAGAAAATTCAAGAGCTGATTCGCAACGAACCTTAAAATCCAGAGTTCCGCGAATCTTGACTCTTCATGCCGAACACAATTATTTTCGCATATTATCAAAATGTTTTGCAATTTGTCAAAACAAAAACCCCGCAACCCCGCATCACTTACATACATATATTTCTATAATATATATATGATGCATCTGCAAAAAGTCCACGCTGTTTGAAAACTTTGAAGCAACACACTTTATAGAGCGTAGCATATTGTATTTTATTCTAGATAGTGTATGTTATCTCTAATCAATTTTTACAGCTAGACTTTTTGCGCTCGCATCATATTTAAAAATATGAATTAAGACGAAATTATATTCACCGCCTAAACGCCCGGGCGCGCCCCGTTAAACGGACTCCGTCCGCAACCATCAGGAAGATGCCGATAACTCCGTCGGGTAGAAGCCAAAGGTTGGCCGTGTCCGACCGCTTCCGGCCCTCTTTCCCCGGCGCGGGCGCATTATCCGCCCGAAAAAACGCTCCGCAAAGCGTATCTCGGGGGTTCGTTCCCGCGCCGCTGCGCCGGGCTTTCCGGTTAGCCCGCCTCCTGGCGGCTTTTTCCCGCCGCTATTCATTTCCCCGCCGGAAAGCCCTGGGCGTATTCATACCTTCCGGATTAAACCCGACCGTTTTTCCAGTTTTCCAGTTTTCCAGTTTTCCAGTTTTCCGCTTTTCCGCTTTCCGGCCCGGACCCGGATAAAATCTCACCGGAGGAACGACGCGCCCGGGCTTCCCAGCCCGGGCGCGGGTTTGTGTTGCGCGCCGGCTGTTTGAAAATCATTCGCGGAGGGTTTTGATAAGAGCCGAGGCGTTTAGAAGAGATCCCCGGTCTTCTGGGACTTGAAAAGGGTCCAGAGGAAGAAGGGGCCCCCCAGCATGGAGGTGATGATCCCGATGGGGATCTCCGCCGGGGCCAAAATCACCCGGGAGACCAGATCGCAGAACGCCAGAAAGGCGCCTCCGGCGAAGAAGACGGCCGGGACCAAAAGCTTGTGGGACCAGCCCAGAATCAGGCGGCAGGCGTGGGGCACCATCAAACCCACGAAGCCTACCGGGCCGGCCAAAGAGACCACCGACCCCACCACCACCGAGGCGGTGATGAAGATCAAAAGTTTTATCTTGTTCACCTTCACCCCGCGGCTCGCGGCTATCTCCTCTCCGGCGGTTAAAAGATCGATTTCAGAGGCGATGAGGCGGATGACCACGAAGCCGCAGAGGACCACGAAGGCCAGATCGGCGAGCCGCGCGGTCTCCAAACCGGCCAAAGATCCCATGAGCCAGCGCATGATCCGCAGGGAATCGCTGGAGTCGGAGAGGTACTGGACGAAAAGGACAAGTGACGAGAAGAAGAAGTTTATGACCACGCCGGCTAAAAGCATGATGACCGTGGAGAAGCCCCCCTTCACCCGGGTGATGGACCAGACCAGCATGACCGAGAGCCCGGCGCCGCACAGGGAGCTGAAGAGCGGACCCACGGAGCTGAAGCCTCCGAAGAGCGCCCCGCCGAAAAAGAAGTAAAGCGAGGCCCCGAAGGAGGCCCCGCTGGAGACCCCCAGGGTGAAGGGGGTGGCCAGGGGGTTGCGGAAGAGGGCCTGGAAGACCAAGCCGCTTAAAGAGAGGCCCGCCCCCGCCAGGAAGGCGGCGGCGGAGCGGGGGGCCCTCAGCTTCCAGAAGACATCCGAGTCGCCCGGGTCCTTTAGAAGGAAAACGGATTCGGGGCTGATGTTCTCGATGCCGAAAAAGGGGCTCGAAAGAAAGACGACCAGGCTTCCCAGGACCAGGATGACAATCTTCAAGGTGACGCTCATCTCACTCCGCCAGGATTACCGGCAACCCGCTCGCCGGATTGGTTAGATAGACGAACCCGTGGTTGAAGGCGTCCTCCAGGACCCCTTTGTTTAAGAGACCCGGAACGTCCCCGAAGTATTTAACCCTCCCCTTCTGGAGGATGAGGGCCTTGCCTCCGGTCTTGGCGGGATGGTTCAGATCGTGGGTGACGGCCACCATGGTGAGCCCCCGTTCCCGGTTGAGGCTTATCAAGAGCTTCTCCATTTCCGAGGTGTGGTGGGGATCCAGAAAGGAGGCCGGCTCGTCTAAGAGCATCACCGGCGTCTCCTGGGCCACGGCCGCGGCCAGAAAAGCCTTCTGGCGCTCCCCGCCGGACAGGGTTTTAAGCGGCCTGTCCCGCATGGCGGCGAGCCCGGTTATCTCCAAGGCCCGGTCCACGGCCTCCGCGTCCTTCTTCGTGAGGCCGGAAAGCGAGGCGCTGTAGGGGAAGCGGGAGAGCTTCGCGAGCTCGCCGATGGTGAAGGGGGGTATCCAGCCTCCGGCCTGGGGCACGTAGCTCATCACCCGGGCGAGCTCCTTTTGGGAGAAGACCGAGGCGGGGCGCTCGTTTATAAGGATCTCCCCGGACGTTTTCCCCTTCTCGTGGAGCCGTAAAAGGCTTTTCAAGAGGGTGGACTTCCCCGCCCCGTTGGGTCCCAGGATGGAGAGGTAGCCGCCCTTTTCCAGGGAGAAGTTCACCGAGAACAAAATCCGCTTGTCCCCGATGGAAAAGGAGAGGTCTTTAACGCTTATCATCATGGAACGTCACCCAGGATTTGGGGCGGGGGGTTTTCCGGATCGGGATGCAGCACCATGGACACCTTCTTTATGGTCTTCCAGGCCCGGGGGCCGGGCACGGTGTCGGACTCCTCGGTGAACATGTAGACCCGGCCCTTTTGGACGGCGGAAACGGAGGTCATGGTGTTCCAGGACTCCATGGAATCCTCGGCTTCGGAGTAGGAGCGCATGAGATCTATGATCACGTCCGGGTTCATCCGGAAGACCGCCTCCCGGGATACGGAAGGGAAAGGCAGTTTTCCCGGATAGGCGTTCTCGCCTCCGCAGATTTCTATCAAGTGGTCGAAAAAGCCGTCCCGGCCGGCGATGGTGAGCTCCGATATGTAACCCAACCCGGCGTAGGAGTGCATGACCGAGAACATCACTTTGGGCTTGGGCTTCCCCTCCGCCCTCCGCCCGGCCTCGCTTACCGCCTCGTTTATGGCGTCCACCACCTTTTGGGCCTCGCTCTCCCTTCCCGTGGCCTTGCCCAGATCCTCCAAGGCCTTTATGAGACCCTCCAGGGTTCTGGTGTCCACGCTCAGGACGCTTAAGCCGAGGCGCGTCAGCTCCCGGCGGTTCTCCGCCTTGTCCGCGGGGAGGATCACCAGATCCGGCCGGAGGCGCACGATGGCCTCGATATTCATGTCGCTGAATCCCGCCACCCTAGGTAGCTTTTCCACCTCCGGGGGATAGCGGCAGAACTTCGTCACCCCCACCACCTTCGGACCCAACCCCACGGCGAAGGCGATCTCGGTCACGCTGGGAGCGAGGGTTATCACCCTTTGGGGGTCCTGGGGAAGCGAAGCGGGATGGAAGTCGCCTTGGGAAAGGGCGACGTGCCCCCACACGGCGAAGGCTAATCCGGCCGCGAACAGGAAAAGAAGGATGATGTTTCCGGGGGAGGCGAGACGGGAGGAGGGAAACTTCGGAGACGGGGAACCGGGGAGGGAGCGAGGGGCGGAAGGGGACGGATCTTTGGAAGAGGGAATCGGGGCGGATGAATCGGGGGGATTTTGATCCGGAAATGCTTGTTCCGGAGGAATTTTCGCAAGGGGGGCTTGAGCCCCAACGGAGGGAGGCCGTCCCCCGGGCCCGGAAGATTCCGGAGCGCCGTTATCCGGCGAGGGCGCGGTCTTATCCGTCAAATCTCTGGGGTCTTCACTCATAAACGGCTGAAATCCTCTTAAGCCGCCCGGAGGCGGTTTAGGCTTTCAAGGATTTTTCTCAGCGGATCGATCCCCCCGAGTCTAAAAGGAGACTGAGGGAACTGGAGTGAAACCGCGGGAGATTTAAGTTCGTATCGAAACGTAAAAAGACTGAAACTGCTAACCCTTGTAATTTTACCAGAAGATTTTTGCGCTTGTCAAAAAAAAACGGGGCCGTTGGGCCGTTCGGCCATTCAGGACAGTTTTTGGAACGATAAGGCTCTTTTTCCACCCCGGACCCGGGCGAGACGCTGATAAGCTCCATTCCCACGAATTAACTCCGCTCAGGGAGCGGCTCCACGAAGGAAAGCCGCTTTTTAAGAGTCGACGGCTCCGGCCAAAATCCCGCGAAATTCAAAAAGTTATTTATGCTAAAAATAAATATTTTTAAATTTATTTTATTATGTTAAAATGATGTTTATAAATATTATATCTGCAGGTCCCTAACATCAAACATATTTCCGCCCCTTGGAACCATAATTACCTCGTCCTTCGGTTACCGAAGGCTACCGGACTTGTTGGTAAAGTTCGCGGACGAATTTCGAAAACGGAAATCCCCGGGGGAAAAAGATGGCCGAAACCGTCCCCAGCCCCCGGGGTTTAAGAAGTGGCGTCTAAGCTGAAGTTTTCTAGGATAAATATGAAATTGGCTTGCACAAGCCGCTTCATACGGATCGCTATTTTTTCTGCGCTCGTGTTTTCCGATGAGACGCCCCGAGGTCAGCGAAGCCATGCGAAGACGCTCGCAGGGCTAGAAATCGAACTTACCGGAATCGAAAAGCAGGATTTCTTTAAATTACCGAACGAAAAATGAAAACTGAGGCTCTCCTAGATAACGTTAGATCATTTCCATTCATAGGAAAATGATTCTTCAGGACAATAATAAAGCTTGTTATCACCCCAAATGAGTTTGTTGCTCCAACCATCTTTCTGTCACCATGATTATCGAATCCTAACAGAGGAATACACTGAGGCACATCTTCGTCTATTAGTTCACCCCCCCTATTCAATAATTTGAAATGGTGGCACTACATGACAGACAGTATTAGTTATTAGTTTTACCATTCCACATTAATTTAACTTCACAAATGTCTTCAAAAAGAAAAAACATATTTATCTGGCAAAGAATTATCATCCGCCTGATAACAATGTATTTCTTAAATTTCTTGTGGTATTAAAGCGTTAAATTACGTATATTTATAGTATTCTATCAGTTAATATTATTTTTCTTCCAACTTTTTTTTAAAACTGCAAATAAACATTTAACATTAAAATTCATCTACCAAAAAGATCTGAATATGATCCTGTTCTAACCAAATGAACCCAACCATCTGTAAAGTAATATATTAATATCCAATCAGATTCTACATGAATATCATAATAACTACTATATTTTCCTTTTAGTCGGTGATTGCGATATTGGTTAGGAATAGGGTTCTCATTGCATAATAACTGAATTATATTAAATAGTTTAGATATATCCCAATTGCGCTTTTTTGCTCTTTCAACATCTTTTTCAAATCTATTAGTAATAGTATATTGACGCATTTATTTTTCTTTTTCAAAATAATTTCTAAGATCTTCAAAAGTTTTAAACTGTTTTCCACCTCCACTCTGGGACTCTTGCATAGCTTCTAAAGTTTCAGCATTTGGAATTAAGAAATCATAAATAATGTCTTTGTCTTGTGTAATTTTAGTCAAAAATAAGCGACAGGCTTCAGGAATAGTTAATCCAATTCTAGCAAGAATTTCAGAAGCTCTATCTTGAATTTCTTTATTAACATCTTGTATGTAAGATTTTTGATGAGTCATATTTTATCTCCTTTTCTCAGAATATGAACAGAAACAAAATCCAACTCATATTTAAAGAGTATGAATGTTTCTTTCAAACAGAACTAATAATGGCACATTATAGGATAAGATAGAAGTCAAGGCAAGCATATTACACCGGCGATTAAATATTGGAAAAAAGTCACGTATTCAAGGGAATCTCTTCCTTCTACCTTTCTAACTTTTATCCGCCGGGGTAATATAAAATAACTAATATTTGATCCGACTGCAAAAAATAAAAACCCAGCTTCTTTTGATGTTTGAAATCAGATACTATATGTAGTGAATAACCACCACTAATATTCCATATATTGCATGATTTCTCTATCCTTCGATTAATGATAGACATTTAGCGCATACATCCTAAAATCCCTAAAAACTTTACTATACAAAGTGCCAAAATTCACTCTACCATATTATATATAATTATATATTTATAAGGTTTTTTTAAAGTCTTAAGTATCGTATTTGACTATATATATTTCACATATATCCGCTGGATTGAAAAAATTTTACTTTTTTGAATCTGGATAGGGACAGTCGAACATGTCGAGATAATCTTTCACTGATTTTGTTAAAGGATCAATGATGTATTCATTATCATATATTAAAGCTTTAATAGAAGATAGCTCTCCTAATAATTCATCCATCGTTTTCTTTTTATAAAGATCATTTTTTTGCATAACATTATGTATTGCAGCAATTAAAATCATTGATAAAAAACCAATAAAAACTTTACTTTCATATGCTTCATCACTTTTTACACGTGTTCTTTTGTGTTTTTGAAAATGTTTTAAGATATCGAATGCCTTTTCTACTACATCACGATTTCTATAAATTTTTAAAGTCTTTTCTGCATCAGTTTCAGTATTTGACAACAAAACAAACCAACCTTCACAAATCCTAAATTCTTGATATGCTTTATTGTTTTTAGTAATAATATATCCTTTCGGATTATTTGGTGCTTTTCTAAAGATTAATGCATTTTTATAATCTGGCTCATCAATATACTCTTTTGGATTTTCACAAGCATTGTTATACATCATAATAATTTCATTCACGATTGGATCCCTACTTTTATCGTTTTTATCTGCATTTATGTAAATATGCGCATTTATGTACTTATTTTCCCACTTGATTTTTTTTGTCGCCGCAAAGTAAGTATCGCCATTTAATTGAAATGCGTATTTTATATTATCAAAAATATGGATATGCTCCTGAATTAAAGTTTTATTAAGGGAAGTTGTTGCTGGCAAACCAATGATAAAACTTGTTTTGTATGGAGAAAATATCATAAAATCTATATTTTTTTTGCTGTAAAAACCTCTATCTAAAACAAGTTTAAGTGAATGATCTTGAACAAATGAACATTCTTTAATTGTTTTCAATAATGTTGTTACATCATGTAAACTTCCATTATAAGTTGCCGAATAAATTGGTAAACCTGATTCTTCACCAAATATAAAACATAAATTTACTTGTTTTAATTTTTCATTTTGTTTGTTATGCCCGAATGCACGCTTACTTAGCAAATTAGAATATGTAGAAATAGACGTAGAGTCCAGAGCTAAATATTCTTTTTCGCTAATAGTATTCGCCCATAAATTATAAAAAAGAAGACTTTCTTTTTCAGTAATTTTTAATAAAATCTCAGAACTACGTTGTGAACCTAATTCTGTTGGAAGCAGTGGAATATCATAATTCTCCACAAAATTATTTGTGTACATCAAAGCTTTGTGCTCTAAAATATTAAAAAAAGCCAATGTTTTAATGAACTTAGCTTGATCTAAAAAAATTTCATTTAATATATCATCCAACCCTATATTTTTTGATATATGATTTAATAAATATGTAGAACCGTAAAAACATTTTTTTGATTCTTGGATTTCTTGTCGTATGTTAACTAAATTTTTATTGCGCAAACTTAATAGATTATTGTTTTCTACTTGTTTGTAAATATCCAGAGATACTGTATCAACATTCGCTGTGTTAGCAGTGTTAATTTCGGGTATAGACTTAGTGAAAACGCTATGATTAGTAAAATCTATATCAAATTTTTTTTTGTTTCTGATAAGATAATCCTTGAGAGCCGTGTCGGGCTGAAGACCGTGGGCTGTGACCCATGGCAAGAATTTATCATTATACAATGGTCTTCGAGTCTCTGTATCAATTTTTCCAAGAGTAACAGAATTTGATGTAGGCTTATTGTCGCTTTTGCGCCTGTAGGCATGAATACCCAGTATAAACAATTTACCAGCTATTTCCTTGCATACTACAGTGGCCATTGGGCTGCCCTCCATGTATAGTAATGTATCGTATAATGAGGGCAATGTCAAGGATTATTTTTATCGAAAAATATCCAAAGATTTCGGGCAGTTAGCCTTTGTATAGTAAAAATTTACCCGTTTTGTATCGGATCATTTGGGATTTTAGGATACATCATATTTGATGCAACTGCAAAAAGTATGGCTATGAAAATTTGTTAGATGTAGCACACAAAATATATGATAAATAATAATACTCTATGGACATAAAGCACATAGTTTTATAATTTCAAAACAACAGGAACTTTTTGCAGTCGTATCAATTAAATCCTGTTCTATTTGCATCCTTTCTCTGCTTTCAACAAATTCCGTGATATCAATGTCATGCAACTTATTTTTTCGTTCTAAAAAATTATCCTTCATTGATAATGAAAGCAAGTTGGGGGTAGAAATCATCAAAATCATCTGGCCTACATTTTGATTCAAATAGTTCAATATCAGCATATACTGTGTTATTAGAGTTGTCTTCTTTCATTGCCAAAACCTTTCCTCCCATCGCTACTAAAACCAATGGAAAATTTATAACATAAAATTCAAAAAATGGTCGCTTTTTTTATCTAGACCCGTGGCCGATCGGCCGTTAAGGACCGTTTTTGAAAGATAAGGCCCCTTTTCCGCCCCGGCCCCCGGCGAAACGCTGAAAAGCTCCATTCCCAAGAATTAACTCCGCTCAGGGAGCGGATCCACGGAGGAAAGCCGCTTTTTAAGAGTCGGCGGCTCCGACCAAAATCCGACGGAATTCAAAAAATATATTTATGCTAAAATAAATATTTTAAATTTATTTTATGATGTTAAAATAATGTTTATAAATATTATATCCACAGATCCCTAACATCAAACATGTTTCCGCCCTTTGGAACCATAATTACCGCGTCCTTCGGTTACCGAAGGCTACCGGACTTGTTGGTAAAGTTCGCGGACGAATTTCGAAAACGGAAATCCCCGGGGGAAAAGGACGACAGGAGTCGTCTCTATGCCATCAAGAGGGTAAAGAGTAGCGTCAAAGCTGAAGTTTGTTGCGACTACAAAAATCCCTGAGGTATTCGAAAATGTGAAATTTACTACTTTATATACTGTATATTTATTATATTTATCGTATATTTTGTATAACGTTTCTATCAGCTTTTCATTGACAGACTTTTTGCGCACGCATCAAGTTTTCCTGGATAAATATGGCTATAGCTTGTATAATTCGTTTCATGCGAATCTCCATTTTTTTCTAAGCTCGTGTTTTCCGATGAGACGCACCATGGTCTGCGGCGCCATGCAAAGGCGCTCGCGGGGGCCTTGGCTCGAACGTATCTAAATTGAAAATCAATGTTTTCTTTGAATATGCGAGCGAAAACTACGGCTATCCTAGATTACGGTAAATAATTAGCACTATTTTTTTTACATATTTAGACTATTGATTTATATTAGATAAAATTATAATTAATTAGATAAATATCCTTTCCACCCGCTGTCGCAACAATCCCGCCGCTTATTTTTCGCTCTCCTTTCCCTACAATTTTACAAAAATTCCTTCCCCCGGCGTGTTCCCTTTCGGATTTTTTGCTACGGGACAACTATATAGACCTTCTTTCCGAACAGATTAATCCACCGGACCGTTTTCTTGTTGACATGAGAGAGGAAACGCCTCCAGTTTCAATCGCCGCGTTCGCGCCTTCGCGGAGGATGCCTCCGAGTATGCGTTTCCTTTAGGCGCCCAGGTGCCGGGTTTTTTATCGCCATTTCGTTGCCGGTCGGACGTAATGCCGCCCGGTAGCTTAAGCGTTTCGCATCCTGAAATACGTACGTGTAAACACCGCTCTCGACTGGGATTGAGCGGAGCGCGGTCTCAGATACCCCGGGTTTCGCCTAAAGCGGTATCATCCGAATCATGTTCGAGGCCATGGTCCGCATAAACATTTTGGCTAGACTTCCGACTATATTTTCGGGGCTAAGCCAGCGGCCGACGGGAACGTGGGGTTATTGTGAAATTCATACGAATAGAGAGGAGGCGCAAACCGGAGCTTGATCCCTCAGGGGAAGATGGGCCGGAAGGATCCACAGGCGAATGAATTTTCCTTGACAATGGAGATTCCAATACGGTATTAAAAATTAATGTAAAAAAGACGGAGGCATCGGGTCTGGCGCTTCGCCGCTCCGCCTTTTCCGACAAAGTTTTAAAAGGTCCCCGAAGGGAACCCATAAATGGACGTCTACGACAACGTAACAGCCTTTGAAAAGCTCCTGGCTCAAATCCGGGAGAGGGCCCTTTCCGAAAAGCAGAAAGGCACCCTCTTCGAAAACCTCATCCTCTCCTTCCTCTCCCACGAGCCTTTCTACCAGGATCTCTTCGAGCGGACGTGGCGGTACGGGGAGTGGGCCAAAGAGAGAGGGCTATCCTCCAGCCAGGACCTGGGAATCGATCTGGTGGCCTCCATTGCCGGGGAACAAGGGAAGTTCTGCGCGGTTCAGTGCAAGTTTTATAAGGACGACATGGTCATCCAGAAGTCCCACGTGAACAGCTTCCTGGCCGAATCTGGACGTCCGGAGTTCGTAAGCCGGCTTTTCGTAACCACGGCGAAGGTAAGCGACGCCGTCCGGCGCACCTTCGTGGATCAGGACAAAAAGGTCACGACCATCGACCGGGACGATCTGGGTAAAAGCGTCATCGACTGGAGCCGCCACAACCTTGACTCGCCCTCCGTCTCCCTGCGACCTAAAAAGCGGCTTCGTCCTCACCAGGAGGAGGCCCTGGCCAACATCCTAACCGGTTTCAAGGACTTCGACCGCGGTCAGATCCACATGGCCTGCGGAACGGGGAAGACCCTGATTTCCCTGAAGATAGCTGAAAAGACGGGCGGCCCGGGCGGTCTGGTCCTCTACCTGGTCCCCGGTATCGCGCTCCTTTCACAGACCATAACCGAGTGGACCCAGGAGTCGGCGGTGCCGCTCCACAGCTTCGCCGTCTGCTCGGACGCGAAAGTGGGGAGGGTGGCGCAAAAAGAGGACTACGACCCCTCCATCCTCCTCCACGAGCTGCAGTATCCGGCCACCACGGATCCGAAGCCCCTGGTTAAAGGAGTGAAGGCCAGACTCGATAAGAACCACCTGGTGGTGGTTTTCTCCACCTATCAGTCCATCGAAGTGATCCACCAGGCGCAAAAGCTGGGGCTCCCCGCCTTCGACGTCGCGCTCTGCGACGAGGCCCACCGGACTACGGGGGCCAAGGATCATGAAAGCGACGAGGACGAAAGCGCCTTCGTCAAAATCCACGATGACAACTACATCCAGGCGAAAAAACGGCTGTACATGACCGCCACCCCGCGGATTTTCGCCGTGCGCGGCAAGTCCGGAAAGTTCGACAGCGACACGGTCACCCTCTTTTCCATGGACAAAGAGGAGCACTACGGGCCGGTTTTCCACACCCTTTCCTTCACCGACGCCGTTCGCCGCAAGCTCCTCGCGGATTACAAGGTGGTGGTCCTCTCCATGGACGAAAGTCTCATAAACCGCCAAGTCGAGATACTAAAAAACCCTGATAACACCCTGGTAGTGAACGACGCCGCGTTAATCGTGGGCTGCTTCAAGGCTCTGGCCAAACAGGGTTTCAAGGCGGACATGCCAGGCGCGAACTTGGAACCCATGAAGAGGGCCGTGGCCTATTGCCAGGTCATCGACCCTAAAATCGGCCGTAGCGAGCGGGGACTTTCCCGACACAAGATAAGCTCCAAGCAGATAGCCGAATACTTCGCCCCGGTCGTGGAAGACTACCTGAAAAAAAGCGAGGAGGAAAGCTGGCTTAGGACCCTCAAGTGCGAGACCAATCACGTGGA
Source organism: Deltaproteobacteria bacterium (assembly GCA_031276865.1). Taxonomy (GTDB): domain Bacteria; phylum Desulfobacterota; class Desulfarculia; order Adiutricales; family Adiutricaceae; genus JAISMF01. Next base: position 55,083 of record JAISMF010000059.1, read on the forward strand.
CGGCTCCATGAGCGCCGAGGAAAAAAAAGAGAAGCTTAAATGGCTGCGCGAAGATTTCCAGTCCGGCACCTGCCGCATTCTCACGAACGTTAGGTGCCTCTCGGAGGGTGTGGACGTCCCGTCCCTGGACGCGGTCGTGTTCCTTTCCCCCCGAAAGTCCATGGTGGAAATCGTCCAGAGCGTGGGACGCGTCATGAGGATGTCCCCTGGAAAGGAGCTGGGATACGTGATCCTCCCCGTCGTGATTCCGGCCAACATCGAACCTCACGAGGCCTTGAACAACAACATCACCTACAAGGTGGTCTGGGACGTCCTTCAGGCCCTACGCTCCCACGACAACAGTTTCGATGAATGGATAAACAAAATTAAGTTCCTGAACGACACATCGGGCAAGATCGAACTCATTTCCGTCATGGATTACGATGGGAGGCTGAAATCCGCTGATCCTTCGAAACCTGGAAAAGACATAGTGGGCACAGCGAAAGGTTCGCACGAGATCGGACAGTCAAGCGATTCCGGCCTTAACGCCAACTGGCCAAGGCTATTCGCCAATGATGAAGAATACGGCAAAGCCATCTTGGCCAAATTGGTGAAAAAGGTCGGAAATCCCGATTACCTGGGCGAATGGGCCGATGACGTGGTGAGGATATCGAACACCTTCATCGACAGGATTAACGCCATTTTGGAGGACCAAAGAAACAGCCAGGAAATCAAAGTATTTAACTCTTTCGCTGATGAACTACGTGACGATCTAAACGACAGTCTAACAAAGGGCGAGATCATCGAGATGCTGGCCCAGCACATGATAACCGGCCCGGCGTTTGAAGCCATATTTGAGAACAGCACTTTCGTCAAAAACAATCCCGTATCCGTTTCGATAAACAAAGTTTTGGAAACATTCTCTTCCCACCATCTGGAAAAAGAAGCGATGGGACTATCCGGATTTTACAACTCCGTAAAAAAGGAAGTCTCCGCCATGCAGAATAAAGTCAGCGGGATTGACAACGTTCTTGGTAAACAGAAGATTGTGATTGAACTCTACGACAAGTTTTTCCGCCGCGCCTTTCCCAAGATGACCGCCAGGCTGGGAATTGTCTATACTCCGGTTGAAATTGTGGATTTCATCATTCACAGCGTGGAAGACCTGCTTCATAATGAATTCGGTCAATCTCTAAGCAGCCGCGATGTGCACATAATCGACCCGTTCACTGGCACGGGCTCTTTTGTGTCCCGCCTTCTTCAAAGCGGCCTGATTGACAAGAAAGATCTCCCTTATAAATACCTTAACGAAATACACGCCAATGAAATTGTTTTGCTGGCGTACTACATAGCGTCGATTAACATAGAATCCGTTTATCACGAGATCATGGGAGGAGAGTACACGCCTTTCCCTGGAATCTGCCTTACCGACACGTTTCAGCTTTATGAAAAAGATGACCTCATTTCACGCTATCTGGAAGACAACAGCACAAGGCGTAAAATTCAGAAGTCCCTTCCACTGCGCGTTCTGATAAGCAACCCGCCGTACAGCGTCGGCCAAAAATCACAAAATGATAATAATAAAAATATCAATTATCCTAATCTTGACAGACACATCAAGGATAGCTATGTAAAACGTTCAAACGCTAAACTGTTAAAGGGTGTGTATGACAGTTACGTGAGAGCTTTCCGCTGGGCAAGCGACCGGTTGAAAAATGAAAACGCTGATGGAATAATCGGATTTGTCTCTAATTCCGGGTACATCGATAAACCCACTATGGATGGTTTTAGAAAATCCCTTGCCGATGATTTTCAGAGCATCTATGTTATTAATTTACGAGGCGATATCAGAAAAAACATGTTGAGCGGTGGAAGCGCCAAGGAAGGAGATAATGTCTTTGGGAACACCAGCATGACTGGCATCGCCATTACTTTTTTAATTAAAAATTCTAGTAAAGGCGGAAATACCGATGTATATTATCACAACATCGGTGACTCGGTTGGTAGGACAGAAAAGCTTAATTTTTTAAGATCATATCCTTCGATAAAAAGTCTTATAAAATATAACAAGTTAGAAAAAATTGTCCCCAATGATAATGGTGATTGGATTAACCAGAGAGACGATAGTTTTTCTAGCCACATAGTTTTTGGTGAGAAACCCGACCGTGGAAATATTAAGTTATTCCAAAATTATTCCCTTGGTGTTGTCACCAATCGAGACGCTTGGTGTTATAACTTTTCCCGCAATCGGCTTGAAAACAATATGAAAGGTATGATCAACTTTTATAATTCTGAAAGAAGGCGTTTTAACGCTTCTTTTCTGCAAAATAGGGAAAAAGGAAAAATAATAAATATTGATAACTTCATCAATAACGATAAAAATAAAATTAGCTGGACTGATAATTTAAAAAAAGAGTTATTAAATAATACAGTAATTAGCTATGATGAATGTTCGATTGTACAATCTCTTTACAGGCCATTTACTAAAACTTGGTTTTATTATAACAGAAAAATGAATGAAAGGGTTAATCAAATGCCTCAGCTGTTTCCATCTGAGGATGTTAACAATAAACTAATTTGCGTTGCAGGGCCTGGAGGAAGAAGCCAATTTTCTGTTTTAGCATCAGATTTTTTACCAGCACTTCATTATGTTGAAAATGGACAGTGTTTCCCTTACTATTTATATAAACCTATTGACCAAGAACAGGGAAAGCTTTTTCAGATTAATTTGGATGATCAAGAGTTTGGAAAAGAATATGCCATAACAAAGGATGGTTTGACCCACTTTCAGGAATTCTATCCAAAATTATCGATAAATCGCAAGGAACTTTTCCACTATATATATGGTATTCTTCATTCCGAGGATTACAGGGAGAGATTCGGAGACAACCTCACCAAAGAGCTTCCCAGAATTCCCAGAGTTAAGAAAGCCAAATATTTTGAAGCGTTTCGTGATGCGGGAAAAGCGCTTATGGATCTCCATATCAACTACGAGACCGTTAAAAAACAGCCCGTGGAAATCGTTTCTAATGGCAGGCTGTCGGATGAAGATTATTACGTGGAGAAAATGAAATTCGCCAAATCCGCAAACGCTACAGATCTTTCCACGATCATTTATAATGATAGGATAACCATTAAAGGCGTCCCTCTCGAGGCTCACAAATACGTCATAAGCGGGAAGTCGCCTATTGGATGGGTGATGAAATATCAAGGCGTGAATGTTGATAAGGCCTCACAGATTGTAAACGACGCCAATTTATGGGCGATCGAGACCATGGACAATCCCAAATACCCATTGGAACTTCTTCAACGGGTGATTACCGTAAGCCTCGAAACCCTGAACATCGTCTCCGGCCTTCCCAAGCTGGATATCGACTAATAAATCTCGAGTTTACCGCCACCTTTCCATAATAATAAATATCCACTTCGGCTCGGGATAACGATCGTTCTATCTGAAAATATCATAGCCTCGGCGGATGATTATTGAAATAACGATGGCCGGTTCACAAAACCTTCGCTTGGAGTTTTCCAATATTCAAGCGCCGGAGCTACAATAGACATTGAACGCTAACCACCTGGCGCGGGTCTTTAAAAAAACCGGCGCGCCCGCGGGCGAGGCATAGCTTTCGTACGGAAACGGTAACACCCGCGGATCGGAAACGGCGGCTTGTTTAATCCAGACCGCGCACCATGGCCTCGCCCGTGAGCTCGACTCCGGTGTTCAAAACCTCCCGCCAGCCTATGAGCGCGCTCCGCTGGGAGCTGTCGGTCGGAATGAACACGGTCTGGACGCCGGTGTTGGTGGCCGTGGCGGAAATGGTGGTTCCCCGGGCGGTGTAGTTCACGTAGGGCTCCGACGGGTTGCCCTCCCCCACCGAGACCGCCCCCGTCACCAAGACTTTGGACGGATCCGCCCCTGGCTTCGCGCCCGCGGTCTGGAGGTAGACGGCGCTCGAGGGATCGGGAAGTCCGGTGAAGCTGTTCACCAGGTACAAAAAGCCGTTCCCCTTGCTGCCGCAGCCCCCGAATCCGGGTCCGCCTGGGAGATACGAGGTGAAGGCCAATAAGGATTTCCCGTTCCCCGTGGGGACTATTTTGGGCTGGGTCACCACCATCTCGTGGATGTACTTCTCCCCCGGCATGAAGTCCCTCCCCACGTCGAGGCGGCGTTTGTAGCCTATGGTTCCGTCTCCCCGGGTGGCGTCCAGGATCTGCGTGTAGGTGGCGGTGTTTCCGCTGGAAACCGGGACGAAGGGGTTTTTAGCCAGATCGGTCACCATCCCGTTCTGGTACACCTTCGCGCCCGAGACGTCCAGGATCCTTCCGGCCTGGGGACTCAAATCCTCGTAGGTGGGGAAGCCCTTGTCGTTTAAAGGCTCCTTTAAGCCGAAGATGTACTGCTCGTGGTTCTTCTGGCAGACGACGTTGTTCGGCATCTGCAGGCAGGGCGAAACGTCGTCCCAGCCCCAGAGCCTGCCGGTGCCGAAAAAGACCCAGAGGTTTCCCATAGGATCCAGTGAGGCGTTGACCGCGCCGGTAACCGGTCTTTCGGCGGAAAAAAGCCGCCTGAGCCTCCACTGTCCGACGGGGAGGGCTTTTCCGTCCTCGTCTACGGTCTGCAGCCGGTAGACCGCGCCCTTGTCCTCGCAGTTAAGGGGATCCCGGCTCACCGTGAGTCCGAAATAGAGGCTCTGGTTGTTCCAGGGGGTCTCCCTTTTGCGGGCCACGGGCAGGAAGGGGTGGTTGAAGAAGCTGTTCTCCTCCTCCGCCGTCAAATAGGGTTCGGCGTCCCCACCCCCCTCCACCTCCAGACCCGTCTCCATGTCCACCACGAAGAGCCTGGCCTTCTGCGAACTATGCCCGTCGTAGGGGCTCTCCTGGCCGTACACCAGCGTCCCCTGGCGACCCGTCACTTTCGCCACGACTTTATCGGTCCTGGGGCCCGAGGGTATGACCGCGTAGAAGCGTCCAGCGCTGGAAAGGGCCATGGGCATGCCCACGGTGAGGCCCATCTCCTCCCGGCTGAAGCGCCATAAAAGCTTGGGCTCCTCTTCGGGATCGGTCACGTCCAGGCAGAAGACCTCGGAGAAGAAATGGGAGCCGCCGTTGTTAAGGGCCGGATCCGGCGCCTCCACGGTCCTTCCTCCCAGGCGCAGGCCGCCGATTAAAACCGTGCGCCACCGCCCCTTGATCTTGACGTCCGTCACCAAGGGCTTCAAATCCACGTAGTAGGAGTGGACGTAACCGGGGCTGGCCAGCCACTGGAGATGCGGGAGAAGCGAGGTGGGGATGTAGGCCCAGATTTCGGCGCCCAGCTCGTGCTCGGGGAGTTTTTGCTTTCCCTTCGTTCCGGAAAGCGAGTAGACGACCTTTCTCTCCTCGAATCCTCTCCGGAAGCCCAAATTCACGGCGTGGAGCATGCCGTCGTTGGCCCCGAAGTAGACGACGCTCCGGCGTCCGGCCTGCTCTTTCCGGAATTCCAGATAAGAGGCGTCCCGGTAGAGGAGATCGTAGGCCGCCATGGGGTCCGAGACGATGACGGGTTTGGAGTTCAAAACGTCCCCCAGGCGCCAGGTCGCGTTTTTCAGGCCGTCCCCCCAGGGGTCGCCAGCGGCGCGGCTCCGCAAGCCGGGAGCGTCCCGGCCTATCACCCAGCCCGCCAGTTGTTCCGCGGCCCCCCGCCTGTCCTTGGCCCCGGGGATGATCTTGGTGAAATTGTCGTGGAGAATGAGCCTTTCTAAAACCCTCAGCTCTTCCGGTTGGGCGGTGAAGAGGGCGAGCTCCGCCTCCCCGGGCCTTCCCCCGATTTTGGGCCGCCCGTAGTAGATCCGCCTCTTTCCGGCGCGGACGGTCGCGGCTTTGGCGTACTCCCGGGGTCCGGACAGAAGTTGGCCGGAATCCAGCCGGGAGAGCCAGCGCCCCGCGTCGAAGAGGGATTTCAGCTTAAGCTGGTTTTTCGGCTTCCCCAAGGATCCGGCGAGGGGTTTCAAATTGTTGGTTCCCAGGGGATCGTAGCAGAGGGTTATGATCCCCCCGGGCCTCCGGCAGGGGGCGCCGTCAGCCGCTTTCACCTTGGGGTCGGAAAAGGACACGACCAGATCCCCCTTGCCGCCATCCTCGCCGTTCGCGAGGGTGAGAACTCCGTCCCCGTCCGTATCCTCTCTTAGATTTCCGTAAGGGTCGATGAAGAGCCCGTAGACCGAACCCGGCCAGCGCACGGTCTGGGTCGCGTCATTGGCGTTCACGTATTCGTGGTAGAAGTAGGTCGAAACCGACACGCCGCCATCCGTCACGGCCTCCAAAGCCGAGGAGGTGGAGGTTCCGATCGCGACCGTTTTCAACATGGTCTTGAAGGCCGCCTCCAGCTTCAGGGGAAGCTCGGCGATGTTCGTGGCCTGGAAATAGGTGAAAGGCTCGCCGTCGTCGTTCTCCCACTCGCCCGCGTCCGGAATTCCGTTGTTGTTCATGTCCTTGAAGCCGCCGTATTTGGCGGCCAGATACAAGGGATTGGGAAGCGACTGCTTGTCGACGGAGCCTTTCAGGAGCAGGAAGGCCCTACTTTGGCTCTTAAGATTCCTGATCCTCTCCTTGCAACCGTACTTCCCCCAGGGAGCGTGTCCCAGGTAGTGGCAGCCAGGAGGCGTGAGGTTGTCCGAGGCCGGCGGCCGGTTCATGGTCGTGTCCAGGTAGGTGCCGTCCCGGGTGGTGCCGGTCACGCTGTAGCCCATGGCCATGCCCTCGGTGGTGCCGACGGTCTCCCACTGGGTGCTTATGAGAACCGCCCTCACCTGGGAGTCCTGTATGGAGATGAAATCCTTCATGGAGTCGGCTTTCGGGTTGTTTTTGAAGCGGTAGAAGAAGTAGCGCACGGCCTCGTCCGCCCCGGAGTCCGCGCGCACCGAGGTGGTCTCCCGCATCTCTCTGGGGGTGCGGTTGTCCGTTAGGAGATCCACGGTGTAGGTCACCTGCGCGTCGCCATCCCAGTCGCCCCCCTCGTCCGTGTCCGAAAAATTCACCTTGATTTTCGCGTGGTAGGTGAGCCCGTTGCGGTCCACGTCCCATTCCAGGATGAAGTAGTTGAGGAACCCTAAGATTTTCGATCCGACTAAGACCTTGCTGGAGATGTTCACCGGCAAAACCGAGACGCTTTTAACCACCTTCCCATGCATGTTTTTCACCGGAAACACCAATTCCGGGTAGGCCGCGGACATGGTGACGGCGTAGACGTCCGCCCCCATGGAGGTGGAGAAGGCCCCCGAGCTTTTGGCCAAGTCGTGGATGTGGGCGTAATAGGCCACGGCCGCGGTGCTGTAGGTGCCCTCGGTGCTGGGTCCGGTGGGGCAGAGGCCCAGCACCTGGAAAAGTCCCCGGGCGAGGGTCTTGGGGGAGCAGGTGTCGATCCGGTTGTTGGAGAAGAAATAGTGGGCGTGCTTTCCGGTCGTGTCCAGGCCCTCGAGGCGGGTGATGAAGTCCAGGTACCTTTTATTGTCGAAGCCGGCATCGGGCTTGAGGCTCATGCCGGCCGGAAACGTTATGTTCTCCAGGAAGGGCTTGTTCAGCTCGCCTCCTATTTCGTTTCCGTCGTAATCCGCCGAGGTGTCGGATATTATCAGCATTATGGGCTTGAAGCAGATATGCCCGGGAATCGCCGGCTTGGCCCGCGTCCAGGAGCGGGAAGGCCATGAGTTGAACTGGGAGAGCAGGTTCACGGAGGATCCCTGGTTGTCCTGGTCCGACTCGGAGGCGAAGGACTGGGTGGGGGAGTCGAATCCGGCCAGATACCGGACGCCCTCGTAGACCATTTCTCCCAAGGGGTTTCCCCAGGAGTAGGAGTTGGCGTACACGGCGCCCTCCCCGAGGACCGGATCCTTGGCGAGATCGCGGCCCGCGATTCTGAGGTAATCGATGTTGCGGATGAGCCCCCCGTGGTTCACCTGCCCGGTCAGAGCGTTCACCGGAGGGACGAAGGCCTCCGGGGGAAAGGGCGGAACCCCCAGGACGGGCCCTACGTGGTTGCGAAGCTTTCCCCCCGAGCGGCGGACGCGGTTGTTGTAGGAGCCGGTCAAAAGCCCGAAATACATGCCCCCCCGCCCCGAGCCGTAATTCTGGAGAAGTCCCACGGGCTTGTGGACGTCGTCGTCCGGGGAATCGCTCGCTCCCGGGTACCACAGGCAGTTCTCGCCCGCGCCCAAATTTCCCTTCTGGCAGGCGGCCACCCGGATGTGGTAGACCTTGATCCGGCTCCGGACGTCGTCGTTTAGGAGCACCTTGTCGTCCGGAAGGGGCCTATTCACGAGCACCCAGTCCCAGTAGCGCCCGTAGGGGGGCGTCACGGTCACGTTCTGGCCCGTGTTGTCGGTGCCTTGCAAGTTAAAAGACGAGGCGTCGGCGTTCAAAAGCACCCGCAAGGCCGGGAAAAACCCGTTGCTCCTTCCCAGATCCGATCCCCGGGCGAAAAAATGGGCCGTCCGGCTCTGGGGTTTGTCGTAGACGGTGTACTTGCGGACGTCGAAATAGGCGCTTAAGGGCGTGACGCTCTGCCAGGTGTCGTCGGAACGCACCTCCGCCCCCCAGGCCACGGCGTCCGGCGGCACGAAGGAACCGACAAGGGTGGTTTTGTCGGGATCGTCCGTTTCCCTGGTTCCGCCGTAGAGCACCCTCCGGATGGCGTCCATGCGGCTGGTCGCGATGTAGTTTAGCCAATTTCCGCTAAAACTCCTCTCCCCGGGGGAGCTGTTTGGTTTGTTGCAGATTCCGGAAACGGAGCGGGGGGAGGGCACGTAGCTTTTAAGATTCGGGGGTCTGGAATTTTTAATCTCCGCCGCCGTCTCATCCTCCCTGGTCGGACCCACCCGGTAAAAATAGCCCTTGGCGTCGCCGTAGGCGTAGTAGGCGTTGGATAAGCCCAAAAATTCGGATCCCGAATACTTATAGCAGGAGTAGGAGTCGAAGTAGCCCACGTAGAGGACTCCGGGGTTGAACCCGGTGTCCATCCTTCCGTCCCCGTCCATGTCGGTTAGTCCCGGGTATCCGTGCTGGAACATCTTGATGTCCTTGCTAAGGACGATAAGGACGTAGGGCATGATCTGGGAGGATGCCAGAAAGGGGGATGACTGGTAGACGTCCATCTTGGCGTCGATCCCTCTGGTCGCGGCGTTTCTTTGAGACGCCAAAGACAAGCTCGACGCGACGAAAACGAAAATAACCACCAACGCTCCCAATAAAACCGTTTTAAAACCCCTCTTCACTTGACACCTCCGAAACGCTCTCCGAAGGTCCGCCGCGGATATTTTCCCACGGCGCGCTCCGGCGGTTAAAACATAAAGTATTTTGCGTTGTTTAAACAGCAAAACGATCAAAAACGCGCGCGGAGGAAAATCATTTTTTATCAGCTAAAAAATCCCTTAAAGAAAATAAACGAGGCTAAGAGTTTTCAACTCCAAAAAACCATGCGTTTTTTTATCTTTTTTCCTTTTATAAAACGCTTTATATATCTCGGAAACGAATAGCGATGTTTTTAAAAGAATGAAGAGCGCTAAAAAAAGCGTTCAACGAAGATAATTTTTATCTTAGTCGAACGCTTTTTAAAAAAATTTGAATTCCTTAAAAAAAATGCGTATTTCCATGGAGTCACGCGCCAGGGAAGATTCCAAAAAGCCATGAAACGAGGAAAACGTTTCTTGGCGGAAAAAAACCGAGTGAATTTACGCCGCCTTCCATTTTTTTTCCTTTCATTAAAAATGTAGTGAAAGAAAACAAATCATGAGCCATCCCCGAGCCCAAATCTCGTTTAAGTAAAAGGGGCGTCACCCCCGGGAGGCGGTCGTTTCGTCCGGAGAGAGCGAGCTCGTCATGCGACTCGGGGCCGTGAAAAACACCGCGCGCGAAGCATAAGCGACACCGTTTTTTCCGCCGTTTCCAGTGAAATTTAAGGCCTACGCGAGCGGACGCGTCTTCCTCCGCCGTGTTTTTTCAACCGAGAGCGAAAACGCGGCCTTTCAACCATGACTCGGGGGAATTTAAAACGTCATTGGAACCCTTTAATAACGACCCAGAGAGAACTCATGAATATGAGGAAATCGAAAGACTAACTTCTTTTCTTGTTGAAAAAATTTCACCGAAATAATCTTATTCGGCTCAAGATCTAGAGGCGGTCACTGGGAAGGCGGCGATCACGACGTCTTGATATTGACGTGAGGCGTGACCAGTAATCTGGAAGTTACAAAAAAATTCGATGGCTCTCATTCCATAACGCTTTGGCGTTAGATATAGATTTTCTAGATACGGCAATATCCATATATTGTATGATTTCTCTATCTATCAGTTAATCCAAACTTTTCGCCGCCGCGTCGATATTGAATATTTTTCGAAAGAAGATATATTTTTAGAGAGAATCAGATTATCACGTTAATTGTAGTTTGGGCAAGGTTTATAGAAAACAACGGACAAACTGCGGTAGCGAAAAACAGACAACTTTCGTTGTCGGAAACACCTCAAACACAATAATTCGCCTATTCTCTTTTCTTTCTGAATTCAGCGCTGAAAATTCAATTTAACTGATTCCAACTCCGCTTAGTCAAACCCGATCGCCTCGCACGTTCACCTCACGCGTCACTGGGAAAAAAACTATAAACCGGCGCATCGATCCGTTTTAAAACAAACTTCCTGGCGATGATTACAGGAACTTATCGATAACACCGCGAAACGCTGGGATAAAATAATTCGATTGATCGGAAAAATGACGCGTCCGCAAAAAGTCTGGTTTGGAAAAATTTCTTCCACCCCCATGCGAAATATAGACTAAATTTTAATATCCTATAGCTCATAAAGTATAGTGTTTCATGTTTTAAAATCAGCAGGGACTTTTTGCGGTCGCATCAAAAATGTTTCCCAACGAAACGCGCCTTCGCCGGAAACCATATTCCGGGCCGCCGGAAAAAACTTCTTTCCACCTAATTTAACGAAACCTCCGCTCCCATCCCGCCGCCAAGCGCGCTATCTTAAGTCCGAGAATCTCCGGAAGAAAGGTCCTTGAAAAGGCTGAAACATCTGATATCCCGTTCCGGCTTCGCTAGCGGCCCTGAAAGGGGGAAGCTCGCGGATGACGGACGGGGCGACCCCGACGACAACCGCCGTCCCCTTAAAACCGGATATGAGGAAAATCCGCCGTCCTAAGGCTTAAAAGTCCCGTAGCCCCGCCCGGCCCCGCGAAGCCGCCGAAGACGGGCGGACCCAAAAGGAAAGCTCCCGACGAAGGACGCCGGGCCGGCGGCCGGAAAAAAGATGTTCTCCGCTCCGGACCCGATCCTTAAAATCCCGCCGGAGGCGTCCCCCCCCCCCCCTCGTTTCCGCCTCGCCCGCCATCATGGGCTGAAAAACCAGCCGCGGCCAGCCCCTTCCCCCCTCTTCACCCAAAAGCGGCCTCGAAGCCGAAAAATGCCGGGGCGACCCCCGTCGGAGCCAGGCCGCCCGCGGCGACGGCCGGAGCTTTTTTCCAGGGTTCCGGCGAAAGCCCTGGGCGAAGGGGGGGGTTTCCGTGGAAAAGCCCGGACCCGGGCGAGCCCAGGCCTTTGGATCCCCCGAAAAGAGCCCGCTTTTTCTTGTCAAAAAAATACTTTCTTTTTTTGACGAATGATCTATACTTGAGTAGCCATCGCTCAGCCGCGCCTCTCCTTTTGGTAAAAGCCCGGAGGAACCTCCATGAACGACGCCCCGGAAAATTTCCTCCAAGTCATAGAATCCTATCCGAAGGAGCCGCGGCTGCTCCTCCCCATCCTCCAGGCCATCCAGGCCCAATGCCGCCACCTCCCCGAAGAGGCCCTGAAGGCCGTGGCCCTCCGTCTTTCGCTCCCCCTATCCCGGGTCTACGCGGTGAGCCGCTTCTACCGGGCCCTCTCGCTCACGCCCAAAGGCGACAAACTCGTGAAAGTGTGCCTGGGCACGGCCTGCCACCTGCGGGGCGCGCCGCGGCTCATCGAGCGCTTGGAGGAGCGGCTGGAAATAAAAATGGGGGAGACCGACCCCAAGGGGCGCTACAGCTTGGAATCCGTGAACTGTCTGGGCGCCTGCGCCCTGGCTCCGGTGGTGACGGTGGACGAGCTTGTCTACGGGAAACTCACTCCGAAGACGATTAAAGAGATACGAATTTAGTAAAGGGCTTTCGGGCCCTTTTTTCACGCCCTCTTTCCGGCCCGGCTTCAAGGCCGTCTTTTCCGGCCGTCTTTTCCGACCCGCCGCGGAGGCCATCTTTCCAAACCCTCCCCCTCCAGCCCTTTTTTCCAGCCCCGGCGGCCGTAAACCCGAATCAACCATGAGCGTTTCGAGATTCAAGGAAACCGGAGATCTTAAAACACACGTCCGGGCCCTCCATGAGAGGCCGAAGCCCCGCCGCAGACTGTGGGTCTGCGGCGGCCCGGGCTGCCTCGCGGCCGGCGGCGCCACCCTCTGGGAGGCCCTGGAAAGGGAGGCGGAAAGGGCGGGCGTCCACGCCTCGGCGGAGTACAAAATGGATCTCACCGGCTGCCTGGGGCTCTGCGAGCGGGGGCCCTTGATCGAGGTTGAGCCGGAGGGGAGTTTCTATCAAAGGGCGCGTCCGGAGGACGCGGCGGATCTGGTGAACCTCGCCCTCCTCAAGGGGGAGATCCTGGAGCGCCTCTCCCCGGGGCCGAAAAACAGGGAAAAGGAGACGCTTCCCTTCTACCAGGCGCAGACCCGGCGTATAACCCGGCGCTTCGGGGCCGTGAACCCCGAGAGTTTGGACGATTATCTCGCGACCGGCGGCTACGAGGCCCTGGCGTTGGCCCTGGACGCCCTGGGGCCGGAGGGAGCCTTGGAGAGGGTGGAGAGATCGGGCCTTCGGGGCCGGGGCGGCGGGGGCTTCCCCGCCGGCCGCAAGTGGCGGGCCTTGAAAGAGTCCGCGGGCGTTCCCCGCTACATCCTCGCGAACGGCGACGAGGGGGATCCCGGGGCCTTCATGAACCGGGCCCTCATGGAGGGCGACCCCTTCTCCGTGATCGAGGGCATGACCATAGGCGCCTACGCCCTCGGGGCCGAAAAGGGCTTCATCTACGTGCGCCACGAATACCCGTTGAGCGTGAAACGCCTGGATTTGGCCCTGAAAACGGCCCGGGAGCGGGGTCTTCTGGGTGAAAACGTCCTTGGAAAAAACTTCTCCTTCGATATCGAGATCCAGGAAGGCGGAGGGGCCTTCGTCTGCGGCGAGTCCACGGCCTTGATGGCCTCCATCGAGGGCCGGGAGGGAGTTCCCCGGGTGAAATACGTGCGCTCCACCGAGGCGGGCCTCTGGGACAAACCCGCCCTGCTGCAGAACGTGGAGACCTGGGCCAACGTCCCCCTCATAGTTTTAAACGGCCCCGAGTGGTTTCGGAAGACGGGCGGGGAAAAAAACCCCGGCACCAAGGTCTTCTCCCTCGTGGGGCAGGTGGAGAACACCGGCTTGGTCGAGCTTCCCTTGGGAACGAAGGTGGGGACGCTGGTGGAGGAGATCGGAGGCGGGGTCAAACAGGGGAGGACCTTCAAGGCGGCGCAGTCCGGAGGCCCCTCCGGGGGCTGCCTCCCCCGCTCCGCTTTGGAGCTCCCCTTGGATTTCGATCGCCTTTCCGAGGCCGGCGCCATGATGGGCTCCGGCGGACTCATAGTCCTGGACGATTTAAGCTGCATGGTGGACACGGCCAGGTACTTCACGGGCTTCCTCGCCGAGGAGAGCTGCGGCGGCTGCGCCCCCTGCCGGGAGGGGCTGCCCCTCATGTTCAGGGTCCTTTCCGATCTCTGCCAGGGGAAGGGAAGGCCGGGCGACGCGGATTTTCTGGAAAAAACCGCCCGCCATCTCTCCGAAACCGCGCTCTGCGGCCTTGGCCGCAGCGCGGCCAACCCGGTCCTTTCCACCTTAAGGTATTTCCGGGACGAGTATTTGGACCACGAGCGGGGCTTCTGCCCCGCGGGGCGCTGCTCGGGGCTCTACCTCCCCGAAATCGACCCGGACAAGTGCCGCGCCTGCTCCATGTGCCAAAAAGCCTGCCCGGCCGGAGCGGTGGCCGGACAAAAAAAGGAGCCCAGGAGGATAATCAGGGAGAAATGCGTAAGCTGCGGCTCCTGCCTTTCCGCCTGCCGCTTCGCGTCCGTCAAGGCCGTAAGGAGGGAGGCTTATGCCTGAAAGAGCGGTTAAAGGCGCGATCAACGGAATGGAGCTGGAAGTCCCCTTCGGGACCACCGTCTTAAAAGCCGCGGAGATCCTGGGAATAAGGATCCCCACCCTCTGCCACCACGAGGGGCTTCCCCCTTGGGGCGGCTGCCGCCTCTGCCTTTCCGAGATCAAAGGATCCTTGGCCGCCTCCTGCATGTACCCCCTGCGCGAAGACGGCTTCGCGGTCTTTACGGACACCTTAAGGGCGCGGGAGGCCAGATCCTTCGTCCTGTCGCTTTTCCTCACCCGCGCCCCCAAGGCCCCGCTCATCCGCAAGCTCGCGGCCGAATACGGGGCGGAACCCTTCGCCCGCTCGCCGCTGGAGGCGGACGGCTGCCTGCGCTGCGGGCGCTGCGTCCGCGCCTGCCAAATCCAGGCCTCCGAGGCCGTGAGCCTGGCCGGCCGGGGCAGCGAGAGGAGGGTTTCCCCCCCCTTCGGAAAGCCGCCGGAAAACTGCCTGGGCTGCCTCGCCTGCGCCCTAATCTGCCCCGCGGGCTGCGTCCCCTTCAAAGACGACGGCGTCAAGAGGCGGATCTGGGAAAAAGACTTCGAGCTCGCTCCGTGCCCGGTCTGCGGAAAAAGGACCCACACCTATGAGCAGCTGAAATTTTTCGGGGCGGATAAGCCCCTCTGCCCCCAATGCCAGGGACGGGCGACCGCGGAGGCCCTCAAGGCGAACGAATTCGTGACGGAATTTTAATCCCGCGGCCGAAAAGGCGATCCTTCAGAGGCCTCCCTTTCCGGCGCCCCGCTAAACCCGCTGATGAAAAGCTTGTCGTTTTTCGCCCTGAAAAACCTAAACCGAAAAGAGCGCCGGAACCGAAAAGAGCGCTAAAAGCGCCCTCCGGCGGCTAAACAAGGCGGAGCCCTCGTAAGCTCCCCCTGGGAGGAGACGATCATCGGCGCCCCCTTTTCCGGCCAGGGAAAAGGGCGCCTCGATTAGGCCCCGTCAGGAAGACGGAGCGCCTTCAGAAGGAGGTAACGTGAACGAATTCCACAAAGAGGCTTCGGAATGTTCCATGTGGACGGAGGAGGCCGGACGCCTGATCGAGAAAGCCAGATCCCTCGGGATCTCTTTGGCCTGGGACAGACTGGAAAAGCAGAGCCCCCAGTGCAACATCTGCGAAATGGGCCTCTCCTGCGCCAAATGCGTCATGGGCCCCTGCCGCATCATCCCGGGCCTGGACCGCGACAAGGGGGTCTGCGGCGCGGACGCGGATCTAACCGTCGCTCGAAACTTCGGGCGCTTCGTCGCCGGCGGCTCGGCCTCGCATTCGGATCACGGAAGGGACCTTGTGGAGGTCCTCTGGGAAATTGGCGAGGGGAAGACCGACGCCTACGCGGTCAAAGACGAGGCGAAGCTTTTCCGCCTCGCGGAGGAACTGGGTTTGGACGCTAAAGGCGGCGTCCAGGAGACGGCCAAGCGCCTGGCCGAGCGCCTGGGCGCCGACTTTTCCAGCTTCGGGCCCGGTCTCGCCTTTCTCAGGCGCCTTCCCCGGGCGCGGCTGGATTTATGGAACAAACTGGGCATCACCCCCCGGGGCATAGACAGGGAGCCCGTCGAGATGCTCCACCGCACCCACATGGGGGTGGACTGCGATCCCGTCTCCTTGTGCCTCGCCGCCGCCCGGGTCTCCCTTTCCGACGGCTGGGGCGGATCCATGTGCGGAACGGAGATTTCCGACATCATCTTCGGCACCCCGAAACCCAACAAAACCAAAGTGAACCTGGGCGTGCTCCGGAAAGACCAGGTGAACATCCTGGTTCACGGCCACAGCCCGGTGGTCTCCGAAATGGTCCTCTTGGCGGCCGCCGATCCGGAAATCCTGGAAAAAGCGCGGGAGGCCGGAGCGACGGGGATAAACGTCTGCGGTCTCTGCTGCACGGGAAACGAGCTCCTCATGCGCCGGGGGATCCCTCTGGCCGGAAACCACATGATGACCGAGCTCGCGGTGGTGACCGGGGCGGTGGAGGCCATCATCGCCGACTACCAGTGCATCATGCCCTCCCTTTTGGACGTGTCCAGGTGCTTCCACACCAAGTTCATCTCCACCTCGGACAAGGGGCACTTCCCCGGGGCGGAACGCTTCCACTTCACGCCCCAAAACGCCCGGGAGCTCGCCCGCCAGGCGGCGCTCATCGCGGTTCTGGCCTTTAAAAACCGCGATCAATCCCGTGTCGAGATACCCGTGGAGCCGGTCGAGATCCTTTCGGGCTTTTCCAACGAGGCCATCCTCGAGGCCCTGGGCGGAAGCCCGGAGCCCCTTTTAGACGCCGTGAAAAAGGGAACGGTGCGGGGCGCCGTGGGGATCGTCGGCTGCAACAACCCCAAACTGAAGCAGGATCACCACCACGTCGCTTTGGCCAAAGAGCTGATTAAACGCGGCATCCTGGTCCTGGTGACGGGCTGCGCCACCGGCGCCATGGGCAAGGCGGGCCTCCTGGTCCCCGAGGCCGCGGACTTGGCCTCCCCGGAGCTCGCCGGCCTCTGCCGGGCCTTGGGGATCCCCCCGGTCCTGCACGTGGGGTCCTGCGTGGACAATTCCCGCATCATCCATCTCTGCGCCCTTCTGGCCACCGCTTTGGGGGTGGACGTGGACAAGCTGCCGGTGGCGGCCTCGGCTCCGGAGTGGTACTCGGAGAAGGCCGCGGCCATCGGGCTCTACGCCGTGGCCACGGGCGTCACCACGCATCTGGGCCTCCCCCCCCTCATCCTGGGAAGCCCCATCGTGACGGATCTCGCCCTGAACGGCTTGAACAAGGCGGTGGGGGCGGCCTTCATCGTGGAGAGCGACCCCTTCAAGGCGGCGGAACTTCTGGACAGGCACATCGCGGCCAAGCGCCGGGACCTCGGACTCGCGGCCGGAAACGGAAAGGTGGCGGCCTGATGAAAGGCCCCGAAAGGAGGATGACGTGACGCCCCATAAAACCCTGCATCTTTCCCCGTCCCGCTGCATAGGCTGCCTCAACTGCGTTCTGGCCTGCTCCAGCCGCGACTGGGCCGACTTCTTCCCCGCCCCGTCGCGGATCAACCTGGTCTTCTTCAAAGAGGGGGGATCCGTCCCCCTCACCTGCTTCCAGTGCGACAAGGCCCCCTGCCTGGGGGTCTGCCGCACCGGCGCCTTAAGCCGGCAAGAGGACGGAGTCGTAGCCGTGAACCGGGAGCGCTGCGTGGGCTGCCGGGCCTGCCTCGCCGTGTGCCCCTTCGGAAACATCGCCTACTCCCAGGCCGGAAAGAGCGCCATCAAGTGCGATTTGTGCGGCGGCTCCCCCCGCTGCGCCTCCGTCTGCCCCTCCGGAGCGCTTCGCTACCGGGAAGACGAGGATATGGTAAAGGAGCGCCGGGAGGCCTTCGCTAAAAGCCTCAAGGCCGCGGGCGACCTCCTTTAAGCCCCTTTGTTTTTTTCGGCCCTCCGGACGTGAAAAGCCGGGGCTCCCGCCCCGGCTTTTCTCTTTTCGTCTGAAAATATTTCCCCGAAGACCGCCTCCGGAAGACTTCCTCCAGGCGGCGTAATTTTTCCCGGGGGAAATTTCCGCCCCCCCGCTACCTCAGCCCGGCGCCATCCTCCATCTCCTTTACCAGCCGGAAACCGTTCACGCCCTCGCTTCCGGACTCCGGATAGTAGTCCCGAAAAGAGGAGCGGCTGCCGAAAACGCCGTTTTCAAAGCTCCCGCCGCGTAAAACCCGGCCGCTTCCGCTCAAGGGACCCGGGGGATCGCCCCGGGGGCTTTCGGCGTAATAGTCCGTCCGGAACCAATCGGAGAGCATCTCGCTCACGTTTCCGTAGACGTCGAAAAGCCCCCAGGGATTGGGCGACAAGCCCCCGACGGGCCGCGTCCGCCCGCCGGAGTTTTCCCGGTACCAGGCGTACTCGCCCAGGCGCTCGGGGGAGTCCCCGAAGAAATAGGGGGACGTGGTGCCGGCCCGGGCGAAGTACTCCCACTCGGCCTCGGTGGGCAGGCGGTAGGAGGCGGTCTCCTCGCGCGCGTTTAAGCGGGAAATGAACCGCGAAACGTCCTGAAAGTCCACCCGCTCCACGGGGCTTGAGGGGTTTTTATGGCGGCTGGGATTGAAACCCATGAGGCGCTCGAACTGGGCCTGGGTCACCTCCGTCTTTCCGGCGTAGAAGTCCCGGGTGATGGTCACCGGATGCCGGGGCCGCTCGCGCTCGTGGACTCCGAGGTCGAACTCGCCCGCGCCCATGAGGAAATTCCCGGAAGGGACGTGGACGAAGCTCATCCCGAGGGAGTTGGAGAATTCCGGAAACGGAGTTACCTTCCCGGCCCTTCCCGCTTTTCCGGCGCCCGGGCTCGGGGCCGGATCCGGCCCCGAGCCCGCGGCCCGGGGGCTCGAAAGGAGGAGAAACAGAAGAGCGAAAAACAATGTCGCGGGCGCCGCGGTTTTCAACATGGGGAAAAATAAAGAAGGTGAAATTTTCGCCTCGCCGGAGGGAAAGACGCCGGGAAAAAAAAACTTTCTAAGAGCGCTTGGACTTCCGCCACTCCCAGGGAGGCACGGCTGCGGGATCCCCCCAGAGACCCAGTTTGGCCGCCCGGGCCTTATCCTCCAGGGCTTTGAAATTCCGGCAGAGATCCTTTTCCTTGCAGTAGGCCGCGTAGGTCCAGGCGTGCCCCCCGGCTATTAAAAGGGCGTTCACGAGCTCGCCGTCCAACCTCACCAGGCCCACGTAGCGGCTGTAGCGGTCCACGTCCAGAACCTCCACCTCCACCCGTTTTCCGTAGAGGAGGCCGTTTAGGTACTTCTTGGCCTCGCCGCCGTAAGGCTGGCCGTTTTCCGGGCAGTCCAGGCCGTAGAAGCGCACCTTTATCCGCTCGAAATCGGAGGTTAAAACGGTCACGGTGTCCCCGTCGGCCACGCTCACCACCTCGCCGACATAACTCTCGTTTTCCGCCGGGAGCCTCGACGGAAAGAGGCATAGGAAAAGAAGCGCGGGGAGGAGAAGGGCGAGGGGGAGAGCCGGGAGGGGGGCGGATCTTTGGGGGCGCATGGGGTTCTCCGTTTCGAAGGCTCCCCCGGGGTTCGTCCGGGGGAGGGTGAAAATCCGGACGAAACGGGGGAAAGAGGAAGTTTCTTGATCCATATCACAGCCGGAGCGGAAGGTAAAGAGCGCCTTAATCCCGAAGTCCCGAAAAAACCCGGCCGCCGGGAAAAGACCCCTCGTGAAAGCGCTCTTAATAGAAGTTTCGGCTCCCAAAGCCCCGCCCTCCCGCGGGGGGTTCGGAAAAAGCGAAAAACCCCCTTGCCGGAGACCTTTCCGCCTATTAAAATTCCGGGGTCTGGGTTATGATCCGCGGTCTTCCTAAAACGCTTCGGAGGGCTTCATAAGAGCGCCGGCGCCAAAAGCCCCCCGGGGGAGGGGGCCGGAAATCCGTCTCGTTTCCCGGCTCTTTTTCCCCTTTTCCCGGCCCTTTTTAAGCTTTTCCCGGCTTTTTAACAGCTTTTCCCGACCCTTTTTACCGTTTTACCGGCCTTTTTTCCTTTTCTCCGGTTTTCTTCCGGTCTCCCTGTCTTCCGCTCGTTTTCCCGTTTTCCCTTCATCTCCGGACGCCGTGCTTTCCCCCGGCGCCGCCAAAGGAGCCTTCGATGTCGAAGTTCCCCTTCATGCATAAAGTGAACCTGATAATCCTCCTGGTTTTAATCCTCGTCGGAGTCGCTTATTACTTCGTCGTGCTCCATCCCCGAAACGACTTCAGGGAGAGGAGCCTCACCTTGTTCATCTGGTCCGAATACATCGACGAGGATCTTATAAGCGAGTTCGAAAGGGATCACGGGGTGAAGGTCAACATGGACTGGTACGAGTCCAACGAGGAGATGATCGCGAAACTGGGAACCGGCCGGGAGGGCGTCTACGACATCATCGTCCCCAGCACCTACTCCATACCAGCCTTGAAAAACCTGGACCTCATCCAGCCTCTGGACCGCTCCCTCATCCCCAACATGAAAAACATCGCCGATCCCTTCACCTCCATCGAGGTGGATCCGGGAAACCTCTACACGGTGCCCTACCAGTACGGCACCTCGGGTTTGGCCGTGAGGGCCGGCGACCTCTCCAAAGTGGACCCCTCCTGGGAACTCCTCTACGACCAGGACAAGGTCCTAGGCGAGATCGTGCTCTTCGACACGGCCCGGGACGCCTTGGGCTCGGCCTTGAAATACCTGGGCTACTCCTTAAACACGACGAACATAGAGGAGATTAAAAAGGCCTCCGAGCTCCTAATCAAGGTCAAGGGCTACCCCAACTTCTTCAGCTTCGACTCCGGCGTGGGCGGCCTCAACAAGGTCATGGGCGGCGTGGCCGCCACGGCCCAGGTCTACAACGGCGAGGCCGTCAAGGCGGCCAAGGAGGACCCCGAGCTCCACTACGTCACCCCCAAGGAGGGCTGCGAGATCTGGCTGGATCTCCTGGCCATCCCGAAAAACGCCCCTAACTTGGAGGAGGCCCACGAGTTTTTAAACTTCATCCTGGAACCCCAGGTGGGGGCGCGGCTCGCCACCTTCAACAACTACGCCACCCCCAACAAGGCGGCGCTTCCCTTCATTCCCAAAGAGGATCTGGAAAACTCCGGCATGTACCCCACCCCCGCCCAGATGGAGAACATGGAGTACATGAAGGATCTGGGGCCGAACAACCGCCTCTACGACGAGGCCTTCAACTTCGTGAAATCCAGGTGACCTTTTGCGGGGCGCGGTGAAACCGGGAAGCTTTCCCCCCAAGAGCCCCAGGGACCATGTGGACGTGGTCCTTTTGGAGCCGCAGAAGTCCGAAAACATCGGCGCCGCGGCCAGGGCCATGGCCAACACCGGCCTGGGGCGCCTCATCCTGGTGCGCCCCAGGATCTCCAAACCCGAGCTCATGGAGGCCTCGGCCACCCGGCAGGGGCGCTCCCGGCTCTCCGCGGCGGAAATACATTCGGATCTTAAAAGCGCCCTCGCCCCCTACTCCCTGGTGGCCGCCGCCAGCGCCAGGGGGGGCGGGAAACGGGGCGTCGTTTACAGCCCCAGACGGGCCGCCCCCCTTTTTCTGGCCGCGAACATCGGCCGGGCCGCCATCCTCTTCGGCACCGAAAGGGCGGGACTCTCCTCCGCCGATCTGAGATCGGCCCACCTGGTCGTGACCATCCCCACGGAGGACCCCGAAAACTCGTCTTTGAACCTCGCCCAGTCGGTTCTGATCCTGGGCTACGAGCTCCTTTTAGCCTCCGGCGGCGAGCCCCCTCCCCCGCCGGTCGTCTCCGCGGCGCCCTTCCAGGACGTCGATCGGGCCCTGGGGGATCTGGAGGCCACCCTCGCCTCCATCGGCTTCCTGCCGGAAACAAACACCGGAGGCTGGTTCATGAACGTGAAAAAGATCTTCAACCGCTCCCTTTTAACCCGGGGCGAGTGCGATCTGATCCAGGGGATCTGCCGACAGATCCGCTATAAGACCCGAGCGGCGGAAAAAGAGAGGAAAGGGGCGCCGGAGGGAGGGAGGACGCCGGAGGGGGATACGGAGAGGGGGCCGGAAAAGGGAGGGAAAAAAGATTCGCCGGGCGGATAGCGGGGGGAGGACGGAAAGTGGCCGAAAGAGGCCCCGGGAAAGGAAAAAACGAGGCCGGGCGAAGCCCGGCCTCGCGGATCTGAACGCGCCCCTAAGGCCGACTTGAGAGATCGCCCCGTCTTTCGGGGCCGGGCCGGAGCCCGCCCGCCTCGGCTTACTCGGAGATCACCGCTATCTTCCTGGGCTGGGCCGGAGCCTGCTTCGGAAGGAAGAGGTAGAGCACGCCGTCTTTTATCTTGGCGCTGATTTTTTCGTGGTCGATGGCGTCGGATATGGCTATCTGACGGTAGTAGTCGCCCACCTCGTATTCCGCCTTCAGCGGCTTGTACTTTCCGGAGGCGGGGGCCACCTGGCCCTGGATGGTCAGAGTCTTGTCCTTGAGGTCCACCGACAGCCCCGAGGCGTCCACCCCGGGCATTTCGGCCTCGATGGTTATCCCCTGCTCGTTTTCCCAGATGTCCATGTTGGGGTAGAAGCGGGGAGCCCCGGTGAGGCTCTCCGCCCCCCCCAGGTCCACCGGGTTCTTCTCGCGCGCGTCCAATTTCTTCTCGTCCGTTTCGGGCATGGTTCTTTTCTCCTTCCTGTGCGTCTTTCTATCCCGAGCTGTTCGCTCCTCTACTCGCTCCTGATTTCGATCTGGCGGGACTTGGCCTCCGCCGCCTTGGGGAGGGTCACGGTGAGGATGCCGTTTTTAAACACGGCCTCCACCTTTTCCGCGTCTATCTTGACCGGGAGCCCCAGGGCCCGGCTGAAGACGCCCTCGTGGCGCTCCTTGCGGTAAAAGTTGGCCTCGGCCGGGTGGGGGCCCACCTTCTTCTCCCCCTTGATGGTCACGGTGTCGTTTTTCACCGAGATGTCCAGATCCTCGGCGCTCACTCCCGGGAGCTCGGCCGAGATGACTATGTGGTCCTCGTCCTCGCCCACGTTTATGAGGGGGAAGACCCCGGAGAAGTTCTCCCGGAAATTGTTAATCCCGCCGCGCAGCGAGCTCCAGAACTTGTCCATGTGGTCCCGCATGAGGTTGAACTCCAGAAGCTTCCCCGGATCGAGCCCTCTGAATGTGTGCAAAATCGTCATAAGCCTCTCCTTGTGATATATAATGTCCGGGCCGGAGCCCTTTTCGCCGATGAACGGATTTTAGAGCTCTTCGCTCTACCAAAAAGATAAGCACGAAAAAACGCCTGTCAAGGAGCCGGGAAAAAAATTTTTTTTCGTTTTCCGGCGCGAATGCCAGGGAGGGGGGGAAAGCTGGATGCTCAAATACGCCGTCAAACGCCTTTTCATGATGATCCCGGCGCTCTTCGGCATCACGGTCGTGACCTTCGTCGTTCTGCACCTGGCCCCGGGGGATCCCGCCTCCATGCAGACCGAGTTCAATCCCAAGGCCGGCGCCGCCTACCGCGAGCGCCTGAGGGAGCTCTACGGCTTGGACAAGCCCGTCCACGTCCAGTACCTGGAGTGGGCGTCCCGGCTCGTAAGGCTGGACTTGGGCCTCTCCTTCGGCCTCGACCGGCGGCCGGTGATGGACAAGATAAAGGAGAGGCTCCCCGTCACCCTGGCCATGAACCTGATTTCCCTGGCCCTCATTTTAGGGGCCGCCCTCCCCCTGGGACTCGTCTCGGCGGTGAGGGCCGGAGGGGTCTTCGACCGCTTGACCACCGTCCTGGTCTTCGTCTGCTTCGCCGCCCCCTCCTTCTGGCTGGCCCTTTTGGGGATGCAGTTCTTCGGCATAAAACTGCGCCTCCTCCCCATCTCGGGGCTCACCTCCCTAAACTACGCCGATCTCGGCTCATGGGGGAAGCTATGGGATCTGGCCCGGCACCTCGCGCTCCCCATCGTCATCTCCTCATTGTCCGGCCTGGCCGGCGTCTCCCGCTACCTCCGCTCCAACATGCTGGACATCATCCGCCAGGATTTTCTAACCACGGCCCGGGCCAAGGGCCTCTCGGAAAGGGTGGTCGTGTGGAAGCACGCCTTCCGCAACGCCTTAATCCCGGTCATAACCATCCTGGGCCTCTCGCTTCCGGGGCTCGTGGCGGGCTCGGTCGTGATGGAGACGGTTTTCGCCATCCCCGGGCTGGGGCTCCTTTTCTACGAGGCCTCCGTCCAGTACGACTACCCCGTGGTCATGGGGGCCTTGGTCATGGGGGCGCTTTTAACCCTCCTGGGAAACCTTTTAGCCGATCTGGGCTACGCCCTGGCGGACCCCAGGATCCGCGACCAGGCCTTCAAGTGAGGAGGATCCCGTGGGAAGAATCCTTAGAGCCCTGAGCCGAAACAAACCCGCCGCGGCGGGCCTCATGGTGGTTTTGTCCATGTTCGCGCTCTCCATCCTCGCCCCCCGAATAGCCACCCACGGCCCGGACGACGTGGACGTGACCATGCGCCTCAAAGCCCCGGGCGTGGGCGGACACATCCTGGGAACCGACCGTTTGGGCCGGGACGTCTTCTCCCGCATGATCTGGGGCTCCCGGGTCTCTTTGAAGGTGGGCTTCGTGGCCGTGGGGATAGCGGTTTTAATCGGCGTGATCTTGGGCTCCCTCGCGGGCTTCTACGGGGGTTGGCTGGATTCCCTCATCATGCGCTTTTGCGATCTCATGCTCTGCTTCCCCACCATTTTCCTCATCCTCGCGGTCATAACCCTATTGGAGCCCTCCATCTGGAACGTCATGCTGGTGATAGGCCTCACCGGCTGGATGTCGGTCACCCGCTTCGTGCGGGCCGAGCTTTTGAGCCTCAAGAACCGGGACTTCGTCTGGGCCGCGAGAAACATGGGCGCGAGCGATCTGCGCGTGATAACCTCGCATCTGCTCCCCAACGCCATGGGACCCGTCTTCGTGACCGCCACCCTGGGCGTGGCCGGAGCCATCCTCACCGAGAGCACCCTCTCCTTTCTGGGCCTGGGGGTCCAGGCCCCCATGGCCTCCTGGGGATCCATCCTCGCGGACGGAAAGCAGTTCATCACCAGCGCCTGGTGGCTCACCTTCTACCCGGGGCTCGCCATTTTAATCACTGTTTTAAGCTACAACCTGTTAGGCGAGGGCTTAAGGGAGTTCCTAAACCCCCACGCTAGAGGCGAGAAGCTCAACTGACGAGGGATAATCCGCCAAAAAATCGGAGTTTTTCAAAACGCCTCGAAAAATCTAAAGCGCGAAGAGGCCGGGAGGATCGGACGCTCTCTACAAATTGAACAATAAATCGGGTATGGCAGGGTGCTAATCTATACTGACGACTACGACCGCAGCGTGAGTCCACACTGTACTGGCGGAACCATTACTCCTGACCCAGCGGTAATATTACTCCGGCGGTTAAATATTTGAAACCGCCAAGTATAAGGCCAGTGATACCGACCGACAATATTCGGGTGCTTCAAGTAATTGGTGGTGATTTTAGGAGGAATTCTTGACAATTGCATTCTTTTAATTTAGCATATTACTCCCTTAATCAAAAAAGGGACCTTTATTTGACTAAATATGGGAGT
>JAISMF010000089.1 GCA_031276865.1 Deltaproteobacteria bacterium
TTTTTGACATACCCATTCGTTAAGGTCGGTTTTCAGCAATAAGCGCGATTCCCAAGCCAGATCCGACAGATCGAAATTAATTACTGGATATTCCGTGAAATCATAATTAGAACCGTTGAGAGCCAGCCCAACGAACAGCTCTGATTCGCCTTTGAAAAGGCTTAACATTGTGGAAATAAGGAGGGATTTCCCGAAACGCCGAGGTCTTTGGAGAAAGAATAAATTATCATTATGATTGATGAGTTTTTCAATATAAGGCGTTTTGTCCAGGTATAAATAATCATCCTCCCTTATTTTTTTAAAAGGATAAGTAACTGTCGCGATTCTCATAAATAATTCATCCTCCAACGTTTCGGGTGGAGCGGCCGACGGGGAAGGAAGTTGGGGTGGAAAAAAAAACGGTCACCGGAAAAGGGACGAAAAGACTCAAGGTTGAAAGGCGCCTCAAAAGAACTCCCACTGTAAGCGTACCACGCCGCTTAAAGTTTATCAATCGTGTTTCCTCCGCCCGCTGCTCTTTAGTCCGGCTCCTCTTTCCGGCCTTGAGTTCGTCTTTAGATCTTACGCGCGGGCCTTCCTCCCCGGCCGGGCGCGATCGCGTTAGGCGATGCCTCTTTTAATTTTATTATAATTTATATTTAATATTTTTAATCTTTATTTTTAATATCTATTTTTATTATCAAATTATTTCACTATTATTTAAAATTAATAATTATATAAATCTAAATTCGTCTTAAATCAAGCGGGAGCGGCCCGCGATTTGAAATCCCGGAAGTACCCTTGGAAAGAACGCGCGCGTCCGAACCGTAAATTATTAAGCTTTTGGTTTTTTCTTGCTTTCATGGGCGCCCTTGGGTTAAAGTTTAAAAACCGCGTTGCGGGATCGGGGCTGTTTCCTTTGATTTCAAGGCCCTTCCGGAGCGCCCCGGCCCAGCCGCCGGCGGTCTGAAAAATCCGCTTTTCCAAAGTCCGGTCCCGGAATTTTCCGCGGCGGCGAATCCGCTTTCAACGGCGGACCAAAATTCTAAGTGTGGAGTTTTTTATGAAAAAGCACGTCTGTATAGTTTGCGCCTACGAATACGACCCCGCCGTCGGCGATCCCGACAACGGCATCGCCCCCGGCACCCCCTTCGAAGCCCTTCCGGCCGACTGGACCTGCCCCGTCTGCGGAGCGGGGAAGGATCAGTTCGAAGAGGCCGACTAAGCCTCCCCCGCCCTCTTAAATCCCCCGCAAAATATAATATTCAGACGCCGGAAGATCCGGCGGCTCGCCGCGGCGCGCCGCCGGCGCCGTTTTTTAAACAACCTGGATCGGCCTTCGGACGCTTCCGTTGTCACCCGGTTACCGCCGGAAGCGGCGTGGCCGCGGACCGCGTCCGCGGGATTGCGGCCCGGAAAAACGCCAGACTGATTTCAGCTCCCCTCCGGAAGCGGAAAAAGGCGCTTTTCCCGCGAGATTTGGGACTTTCACGGTACGGGACCCGCCTGAGCCGCCCCGATCCGTCCCCGGAGCTCCCAGGTTACGCCGTCGGACACCCTGGAGCGCCTCCGTCGCTCCAGGGAGATGTTTTTTCGGACACGGCGCCAAAGAGGGGTTCCGGTTCCTCTTTAAAGGCGGAATCAAGCCTCGCCCCCCTCTTCGGGGGCGGGCGGCCGCATTGGAGATGATAAATGCTCTATCCGTTCAACGCCCACGAGGCTGTTAAAATCGCCATCACCATCGAGACCAACGGGCTCGAATTCTACAACAACGCCGCGAAGAAATTTCAGCCCAGCAAGACCTCGGAGCTTTTCACGCGGCTGGCCAAGGAGGAGGAGGTTCACAAGGCGATATTCACTAAAATGCTTCAGGAGCTTCCCAAAGAGGAGGCCCCCAGCGTCTTCGACCCGAATAACGAGATGGATCAGTACCTGCAGATGATGGCCGGCATGCACATCTTTTTACAGGAAAAAACATCGGTGGATAAGATCCTCTCCGGGGTCAAAGACGAGAAGGCGGCCCTGGAGCTGGCCATATCCTTCGAAAAGGACTCGGTGAATTTTTACGTGCAGCTCAAAGAGGCCTCCAAAGACATCTCCGACAAGGTCTCGGTGGACAAGCTCATCTCGGAGGAGTCCAAACACGTGCGGGTTCTCTCCGCGGTCTACAACAAGCTCTACTCCGGCTAGCCCGCCCGGGCCTCCCCCGGGAACGCCTTGTTCCGGACGCTTCCCATGTCGTTTCCAGCCGACGGCCCGGGGGAAGCGGCCGCGGGAGAGCGGGGTCGCCAACGAATTTCCCGCGCGAACGATTTCACCCGCGGCCCGGGCCGAAAGCCCGGGCCGCGGTATTTCAGAGCCGTCCCTCTAAAATCTCCGCCTTCGGCCCGATCCTTCGCGCCTAACCGCTTAAACTTCCGCCCGCGGGCGTTTTTCCCCGCGGCTTCGGGAGGCTCCCCGAACCCTGGCTCCGGACGAAATTTCGGCCTTTTTTGACGAAGCGGCCAACCTTTACCGCCTCTTATTTTTCCTCCCCCCTCCCCTTTCTTTCTCTGCTTTCCTCTTCCCCTTCTTCCCTCTTTCTTTTTTTCCTTCCTTTCTTCCGCCCCGGATTCGGACGCTTCGCGGACTGAAAATCGTCTAGAACGCGTCAAGAAATAAGCTTCGCGCTAAAAAGGAGGAAGGGCGCCGAAAAGTCCGCCGCCCCGCCCGTTTTCGCTTCCGGACCCTTGACGGAGGGCCCTACATGTACTTTAATAAACGCGTAATACAGCCCTCCGCCGGTAATTTTTCCGAATCCGGCCTTTTTCCCGGCGGCGGCGCTTTTCCCGACCGTCTCCGGCGCCCAGAGGGGCGCCGGCCAACTTGACAACCCGACTCCAAAGGAAACACATACAATGGAACCCGTCAAAATAGCCGAAAACGTTTACTGGGTGGGAGCCGTCGACTACGACATCCGCGACTTCCACGGCTACCTCACGCCTCACGGCAGCACCTACAACGCCTTCCTGATCACGGACAAGGAAATCACCCTCGTGGACACCGTGCGCCACGGCTTCGAAGAGGAGCTCCTTTCCCGGATTTCCAAGATCGTGGATCCGACTAAAATCACCCGCGTCGTCTCCAACCACGCCGAGATGGATCACTCGGGAAGCCTGCCCGGGATTATGCGGGCGATCGGCTTGGAAAAACCGGTTTACGCCAGCAGCCTGGGGGTGAAAAACCTGGCCGGCCAGTTCCAAGGCGAGGGGCTCAACCTCCAGACCGTCGGAAAGGACATGTCCCTCGGAAGCTATTCCCTGCAGTTCATCGAGACCAGGATGATCCACTGGCCGGACTCCATGTTCAGTTTCATTCCCGAGCTGGGATTGCTCTTCTCCCAGGACGGTTTCGGAATGCATTACGCCTCGGTGGAGCGCTTCGACGACCAATTCGAGGAGTCATTCTGGCGGCCCTTGGCGCTGAATTATTTCGCCAACATCCTCACCCCCTACACCGTCCAGATATCCAAGACCCTGGAAGCGGTTAAAAAGAGCGGGCTTTTGGAGAAGATCAAAATCATCTGCCCGGATCACGGCTTCATCTGGAGGAAAGACCCGGGGAAAATCGTGGAGCTCTACGGCGAGCTGGTGACCCAGCGGCCGAAAAAGAAGGCCGTGATAGCCTTCGACACCATGTGGCACTCCACCGAGTTCATGGCCAGAGTGCTCGCCGACCACCTGGGCTCCCTGGGCGTGGAGACGAAATACCTCTCCTTGAAAAACCACCACCGCAGCCAGGTGGCGACGGAGGCCTACGAGGCCGCGGCCATCATCGTGGGATCGCCCACCATCAACAACCAGATGTTCCCCTCCATCGCCGATCTCCTCTGCTACCTCAAGAGCCTGAAGCTGAAGAACAAGATCGGAGCCGCCTTCGGATCCTACGGCTGGAGCGGCGAGGGCGCCAAACTGGTGCAGGCCGAGCTCTCCGCCATGGGTTACGCCCTGCCTGGTTCCGAGGTGCGCTACCAATGGGTTCCCAAGGAGAAGGATCTGGGACCCTTGAAGGATCTGGCCAAACTCATCGCGGACGAGATCGGCAAAGCCGCGGTTTCTTAAAAGGAACTCTCCCAGGGCCTTCCCACCGGGACTCATAGGAAAAGGGGCGCCCCATTTCGGGCGCCCCTTTTCCTTTTCCCCGCGGACTAACCGCCCAAGACCGGCCGCCGGGCGGAAAACGGGGCGGAGCGAAAAAAAAACCGCTAAAAACGAAAAAGCCCCCGGCCGAGCCGGAGGCGCTTGATTCGGGGCGCTCGATTGGAGGCCTTCGACCGGGGGGCCTTGATTCCAGGAACCACGAATCCGGGACCTAAAATTCCTCCGGAGCGCAGGGCTCATCCGGCGGGCTTTCCCCGGAAACCCAGACAGAGGACGTATAGTTCCGGACTCCTTTTCCGCACGGCTTTGGGCCGATGGTATTCCGTCTTCCGAAACAAGGGCCCAACCTTTTCCCGGACGAAGGATTCCAAG
>JAISMF010000016.1 GCA_031276865.1 Deltaproteobacteria bacterium
TGTGAGGGAGCGATTGGAGTGAGGGCGCGTTTGGAGTGAGGGAGCGTTTGGAGTGAGGGAGCGTTTGGAGTGAGGGAGCGTTTGGAGTGAGGGAGCGTTTGGAGTGAGGTGAACTAAAATTCAAATAAAAAGCCAAATTTGCGATTGATTTATGATAAATTATTGTGCAAAAGCGCTTCTAAAGTTTATGAATAACTTTAATTGATACGAATGCAAAAAGTCCCAATTGTTATAAAATTTAAAACAACGTACTTTTAATCCGTAGAGTATTAATATTTATCCCATATTTTGTATGAGATCGCTAACAAATTTTCTAGCTAAACTATTTGCAATTTCATCACCTTTTATAATCCAAAATTTTAAAACATGTCAAGAAAAAAATATTAAAGTACTTTTGACGCGAGCGCAAAAAGACCGGTCTTGTAATTATTTGGCGTCGTCACGCAATATATAGGATAAATATATATAATTTTAGAGCTCATTAAGTATATTATTTTTCAAATTCACAAAGCGAAGGGGCATTTGCCTAGCTATCCTTAATTAACATCATATCTTGGTTTTTTCTATATCTTGTGATAATATGCTAGCAAGTTCCGCCTAATATAGTGGTTGTCATCACATTTTTCAAAAAAGTCTGATTCGCCGCGTTCTCTCCGGGCTTTTCTTTTTCCCCTGAAGCGCGTCTATATTATCAAAACAAATCAATACGAATGCGCAAAGTCCCGCTGTTTTAAAATTTTGAAACAATATATTATATAAGCTGTATTTAATTAAAATTTATCCTATATTATATACATTATATCAAATAAACTTCCATAACCTGATTTATGGCGCTTGCATCAAAATTAATCTTTGTTTAGTTCATCCGAATACATATTTATGGAGTTAACTTTGTATATTTCATCTGTAAAATCATTAAATTTAGATGAATATAATGAACCAGCGGAGACACGCTCCGGTTTTTTCATTCTCTCCCTCCCTCTAGCCGAACACCCCGCCTCTGAATTCATTTCCCGCCTCAGAGGGGCGAAACCCATCCTGGATCCTTATTTCAGTGAAAGCGGGGTGGAAATTTATCTCGAAACCGCGGCCGACGGCCGAATACCTGGTTTCGACGCCGGCGAGGATGTCTTCGCCTTTTTCCAACAGATCCTGGAAGACACTTTGCGCCAGAAAGAGCCCGCTCCCGGCCTTTGTTTTAAATGGCGTCAGGATGATTTACCCTCGGTCTTCAATTTAAACGACTACCTGGGACCCGTCAGGTTGAAGCCGGAAGGCGCCGTGGTGGAAAACGCCTTCAACTTCGGTCCCGAGATAAACATCCCCTCTTTTTTACGCGTAAGCCCCAGAGGGCAGACGGAACTTTCTTTAGCCGTATCCGCGGTCCAGGATTACCTCACCCCCCCCCTCGGAGCCCCGGAAACCAGGGGGCAAAAGGCTTTAATCCTGTCGGAAGGCCCGGCCCTTCTACCGCTTGCAACCCGCCTGCTTGGTTCCGGAGAATTGTTCTTCGCTTTTTCCCGCGATGAGACGGCGTCCAATCTAAAACGCCTTTTAGAAGCCAACCCCGATGTCGGCGGAATAACTCCCATTCAATTCAGCCTGCCGTCTCTAATAAAAATCCACAACGACGATTTTCAAAACGCTTTTTCCCTCATCGCGAGCGACCTTCCCCCCGGCGTCTTAAACCGGCATCTGAAAAGCCTCTCCGCCTGGCTCAAGGTGACGGGCAGGCTGGTGTTGGCCTCCTTCGCCGGCGCCCAGCAGATTTCAATCTCGCAGAAAGCCGCCGAGAAAAGCGGCCTCGTTTTATACAATTCGGTTTACGGCGAAGGCGGCGCCATGCTTTCCTTCGTCAAGCCGAGACCCAGGGACGTCGAAATCTGGGAATGGAGTCCCGGCGACTGGGTTAAGGAGCTAAACGAGGAGGACAGGTTGATTCTGGAGAGAATCGCCGGCGAGAGGGCGATGGCTGAAGAAAACCCGCCGGACGGGTGCGCCCCCCCGGAATCGGACGCCGCCGAAGGCCCGCCGGAAATTTTCGAGCCCCCGGCGGAATTCGAGAGCCCCAGCCTCGAAATAACCGATCAAGACGAAGACGCTACCGATCACGCCATGGCGGAGCCGCCGCGGGATGAAAGCGAAGTTTCCCGGGACATTAATGGGAGTACGCCCATGGTCGTCCATGATGCCCCAGCCTCGCCGGAACCGGCGGGCGCTCGGGAAGCCATCGCCTCGTCCGAACCGGCGGACGGCGGGATCTCCGTGGACGCCACCCAGGATGAGGAGGGCCCCGGCGACGGAAACGGCCAAACATCCGGCGATACGGACGACGCTTTTTAAATCATCCGGAACCTTCGATAAAAAAAACGCCGCCTAAATAAGACGGCGCGCGAAAACTACGAAAAGACCGTTGGATCCTATCAAAAAACCTCATTCAAGCATCTCGGTTATCAGGCCCACGGCCTTCTGAGCGGGGGTGGCGGCGGCGGGAAAGAGTCCGGGTTCATTTCCGGGAGGGGCGGCCGAGCCGGCGAGTCCCAGCCAGCCCACCTGAATCTTTTCAATTTCCGGAAGAATAAGTTCGGACTCTCCGCTCGTCACCAGAACGTAAACGCCTGTTTTCAGACCCAGGGAGGCGAACTTTTCCGGGGTTAGATCCTTCCAGCGGTTGAAGGACGCGACGGTGAAGGAGCCCACATTCTGAAAGGCCTGGGCCTCGGAGGCCTTGGCCTTCAAAGTGACTAGCGTGACCTTGAGGCCGATCCTTCCGCCCAGGGCGGCGCTTTCCAGGGCCAGATCGTCGTCGCCGAAGACGAAGAACCTCCCCAGGCCGGCGTTCAGAGGTATGAGCGACCAGTCGTCCGCCTCCTTGGGGAGCCGCGGGGTGGTCCAGGGGCCTTCGGCGGAGAGCACGTGGCGGGTCACCTTCAAACTCCTCCCCGAACTCTCGGCGATGGTGAGCAGCCAGGCCGCCCAGGCCCGCTCCTGGCCTTCCAGGGCCAGGCGCCAGAAGCCCAGGGTGTTTTCTCCGGCCTGCTTTTCCAAAAGGAAACGTTTCTTCTCGCCGGAGACGGCCACCAGGGGTTTACCCGCCGACATCTCGCCTATGAGCTTCCTGGCGCCCCGAAACATCCCCGAGCCGCGGTAGTCGCCCGCCAGGACCTTTCCCTCCGGATCCAGGACGGCGGCCCGGCATTCGCCGTTCAGGGTCTGGGCGAGGACGGGCTCGCGCCCGCGTTTAAGCTCGTCCACCAGAAACGGAAGCCAGGATTTCATAAAAACTCCGATAAAGGGGCGGCGAAAACGCGGATTAGGAAAAGCCGAACGGAAAAGCGGGTTAAAAAGAGATTCCCGAGGGCGCGAGATCGCTAAGGCTCCTTACGGAGCCGGCTCAGCCCTCCGCCCTCCACAAAAGGGCGGCCTTGATGAAATCGTCGATGTTTCCGTCCAGAACCGCGTCCACGTTTCCGCTCTCGAACGAGGTGCGGTGATCTTTAATCAGCCTGTAGGGCTGGAGGGTGTAGGAGCGGATCTGGCTGCCCCAGGCGATGTCCTTTTTATTCTCGTGCATCTCCTTTATCTCCTTGGCCTTTTTCTCCTGCTCCAGTTTGTAGAGGCGGGCCCTTAAGACCTTCATGGCCAGATCCTTGTTGCGGTGCTGGCTTTTCTCATCCTGGCACTGGACGACGATGCCCGTGGGGAGATGCGTGATGCGGATGGCGGAGCTGGTCTTGTTCACGTGCTGTCCGCCGGCGCCGGAGGCGCGGTAGGTGTCTATCCTTATGTCCTTGTCGTTTATCTCGATCACTATGTCGTCGTTCACCTCCGGCGTCACGAAGACGGAGGCGAAGGAGGTGTGGCGGCGGCTCTGGGAGTCGAAAGGGGAGATCCTCACCAGGCGGTGGATGCCCGCCTCGGTGGACAGAAGCCCGTAGGCGTAGGGTCCGGAAAAAGTGAGGGTGACGCTTTTCAGCCCCGCCTCCTCGCCGTCCAGCTTGTCCACCAGCTGGGTCTCGAATTTGTTGAGATCGGCGTAGCGGAGGTACATGCGCAGGAGCATCTCGGTCCAGTCCTGGGCCTCGGTGCCCCCGGCCCCGGAATGGATGTCCATGATGGCGTTGTTGTAATCCATGGGCCCGGAAAGCATCCTGCGGGTCTCGTAGAGATCCAGGTCGCGGCGGAACAGGGAAAGCCTTTTCTCCAGATCGGGGATCTGGCTCTCGTCGTTCTCCTCCAAGGCCATTTCCAAAAGGACCGTCAAATCCTCGGCTTGGGAGTCGAGTTTTTTCCAGACGTCGAGCTTCTCCTCCAGGCGGGTGCGCTCCTGGCCTAAAGACTGCGCCTCCTGGGGGTTGTTCCAGATGTCGGGGGCGCTCATGAGGCGGTCCAGCTCGGCCGCGCGCGAGTTCAGCGAATCCAGGTCAAAGATACCCCCGTAACACGGAGAGTCGGTCGTTTAAATCCTTCACAAGCGGTTTGAAATCGGTGATAAGCATGCGGCGAAGTCCGGAACGCCGCCCCCAAGGGCGGCGGGGTGGTTGGTTCCCCGTGAAACGGGAAGATGGCGAACACGAATTGCCGGCCCGACTTGTATATCTATTCGGACAATCGAGACCGGAAGATTAAAAATTAAGCTTAATAACCATATATTGACGCTCGGCGAAAAAATCTAGCGCCGAAATAAAAAAAACCATAGTTCCAGCCGCGGATGAAATTGTCCGATTCCTTTAGGTGGGAGCGGTAATCCGCTTCGCCTACCTGAAACGTTCCAGCCCGAAACACTCCATATATCCCAAGCGGGCGTCTTTTTTTCGCCGGGGAAACGGCCGCCGGACGATTCCGGCCCGAAAAGGGGGAAACCGGGCGAGGCGATCCTCCCTTTACGCTTTTAAACGCCGCCGGGATTGAACGCCGCGGGCGCCCGGCGGCGCGGTGAAAAAAAGTCGGGCCTATTCGTTTCCGAACTGTCGGGATTCCCTGGCCGTCTCCAAAACGTCCGTCTCGGTCACGTCGGCGGGAACCCATTCGCCCTCGCCTCCTCTCTCCGAGCGGAACATGACGAAATAATTCCCGTCGCCGTCGACGGCGATGGATTCGACGTTTTCATTGACGTAGTTGTTGATGATCGTTAGCGTCTCGTATTCCATCTCCCTCGGAGCGGGATTCAGCCTGCCGGAAAACTTCAAAGCCACGTTGCGGTCGACGTAGGAGAAGAGAGCCCCTATCCGCGAGTCGGAAAACCCGCGTCCCCGGCCGTCCCGCCAGCGGCCGTAGGCGCCGTAGAGACCCCAGGATATGTTGACCGAGGCCTGGGGCCAGGAGCGGTCGTCCCCGCGGTTGTGGTATCTGGGCCCGTAACGGTCGTGATGGGCGCGTCCGCCGCCCCGCCTTTCCCAACGGTCCCTTCTTCCGCGGTCCCGGTCCCGGCGCTCGTCTTCCCACTGGCGTTCCAGCTTCCGCCGGTATAAATCGGATCCGGGAGGAATCCAGGGGGTGTGTTTCATCTGACCGTGCTCGTCCAAATTGCTCGGCCGGCCGCGCCCCACGCGCGCCTTGGGCTCTTTACCCGGGGAGTCGCCGTCCCTCCCGCCGTCGTGACGGTTCCGGTCCCCGTCTCCTCCGCCCACCCGCGCTTGAGCGAGGGCGGAAACCGGCAGGGCGAGAAGCAAAACGAGGACGAGGGAAAGTGTTTTACAGGTTCTAGGCATGGTCATCCTTATTAGGCGAAGAGGGACCGCGTTTCCGCCTCTCCGCCGCTTTTATAGTATAGAATAATCAGGCCCGAAATTAAACATTTTCCTTTTCGGCTTCTCGCCGGGCCTTCACGGCCGGGGAAAGGCGGGGCCTTTCCCCGGCCGGAAAGGCGGCTTTTTGCCGCTTAAACGCCAATGAAGTAAAACGAATCGCTATCTTTTCATATAATCATATATAACATATTATTTTATAGTATATTATAGTTATAATAAATCCAGATAATTAAAATCATAGCGCGAATCATCGATCCTCGCTGTCGGAACTATCCCTCAAATAACGTTGCCGAAAAACCACAGCTCAAAGGCATTCGCGCTTAATTAAAATGATATTCAATAATAAACATAGTTTATTAACATAATTTATATATCTTCCCGGGGAGTCCAGCCCTTGGCGCGCTTATTGCACGAACCTTGAGCGTTCCGGAAGGGAGGGCTCGCCCTCCGCTCCGGAACCGAAAGGACGGGATCATGCATTTTCACCAGAAGACCCTCAGCAGGAAGATACAGATAAGCGGCATAGGCCTCCACTCCGGAAAAGCGGTGGATCTCGTCCTCGTGCCCCTGCCGGCCGACTCGGGAATCTGGTTTCAGCGCAAGGACGTCCCCAAAGCCGCCCCCATTCTGGCCTCGAGCGCGAACGTGAGCTCCACCGTGCTCGCCACCACCATCGGCAACCCGGGCGAGTCCGTGAGCACCCTGGAGCATTTCCTGGCCGCCGCCGGCGGCCTGGGGGTCTCCAACCTCAAGGTGGAGGTGAGGGGCCCCGAGCTCCCCATCCTGGACGGCAGCGCCCTGCCCTGGACCAGCCTTCTGCGCAAGGCCGGAATCAGAACCCTGAGGGCCCCCGGAAGCTGTTACCGGGTGAAAAAACCCTTCCGTTTGGAAGATGACGGGAGGCTCATCGAGGTCAGGCCCGCGGCCGCGCTTTCCATCGAGGCCACCATCGATTTTCCCGGCTACATCTCGTCGCAGACCAGGAGCTTCGCCTTCTCCCGCTCCGCCTTCGTCTCCGAAATATGTCCGGCCCGCACCTTCTGTTTGGAAAAGGACGTGGAGAAGATGCGGCGGGACAAACTGGCCCTGGGCGGCGGTTTGGACAACGCCGTGGTCATCGGCGAGAACGGGAGGGTCTTGAACCCCGAGGGATTGAGATTTCCGGACGAGTGCGTCCGCCACAAGATTCTGGACTTCATGGGCGACATCGCCCTGGCCCAGGCCCCCGTCATCGGGCGCTTCACCCTGGTTAAGAGCGGGCACGCCTTAAACCAGCGCTTCCTCCGCGAGCTTCTAAACACGCCGGGTCTGGTGGAGCTGGCGTCGGACGGCCGCGAGCCCCTCCCCCCCGACTTCTCCCTTCCGGCCTTGAGCGTGGCCTCGGTGGCCATGGCCACCTAAAACGCGCCCGCCCGGATTCTTCCATCCGCGGTTAACTCCCCGAACGCCGCCGTCAGGCGGCGTTCGGCTTTTAAGGGGCCCCTTCCCCGAATCTCCGGCCGGTAAAACCGGAGCCCCGACCTAAACCCCGCCCCCCCGAAACGCCGCCATGAGGCGGCGTTTCGGCTTTGACGGACGCTTCTTCGAAAGGCCCGGCTCCGGGCGGCCGCGCCGCCCCGGGGGCTTTCCGGGGCGCTTTCCGGAAGGCGGTCGGGCGGAAAAAGTGATATACACCCGCCGGAAAAGGGGTTATAATGCCCTGGTTCACGCCCGAGGCCCGTCTCTCGCCCGCCTTTCCCCGAATCCCGGAACCGGACCTCGTCCGCCCGCGCCGGGTTCCGGCCGGACGCCGCTTCTTTCGGCTTCCGCCCTTATCGGCGCGCGGGGCCAGAAAAAAACAAAAGGAGGGAGCATCCCCCGCGAAAGGCCGGAGCCTCGCCTGCCGGCCCGGTGGTGCGCAGTTCCATGACCGACGTCCGAAAACAGAGAACCATCGCCTTAATCTCCCACGGCGGAGCCGGGAAAACCAGCCTGGCCGAGGCCTTTCTGTTCCTGAGCGGGGTGACCAGCCGCCTGGGAAGCGTCGCCGACGGCGCCAGCTGCCTGGACTTCGAGCCCGAGGAGATCAAGCGCAAAAGCACCATCTCCTCCTCTTTCCACGGCTTTCCCTGGAAAGGCGGGAGGATCACCTTCGCCGACACCCCCGGATCCGAGAACTTCTTGAACGACACCAGAACGGTCCTGGGAGGGGTGGACTCCGCCCTGGTCCTCGTGGACGCCGTCGACATGGTGAAGGTCTCCACGGAGAAGGGCTGGGCCTACGCGGACCACCACCGCCTGCCCAGGATCATAGTCGTCAACAAGATGGACAAGGAGAGGGCGGATTTCTTCAAGACCCTGGAAAGCGTGAACGAGAACTTCGCCAGCCCCAAGCCCGTGCCGGCGGCCCTGCCCATAGGTTCCGAGGACAAGTTCAGGGGAATAGTGGATCTCTTAAAAGAGAAGGCCCTCCTCTACGACGCCTCCGGAAAGGCCTCCGAGGGACCGGTGCCGGCGGACATGGCCCCGCTCGTGACCGAGTGGCGGGAGAAGCTGGTGGAGGCGATAAGCGAGACGGACGACGTCCTCATTGAAAAGTATCTCGAGGGAAACGAGCTGAGCTTGGACGAGCTCTCCGGAGCGCTTAAAGCCGCCGTTAAAAGCGCCAAAGTGGCTCCGGTGATTCCGGCCGCCTCCCTTAAGCTCATGGGACTCGATTTCATCCTCGACTCCGTCCTGGATCTCCTCCCCTCGCCCGTCGAAAGGGGCGCCGTCACGGGCGCGGCTCCGGACGAACCGGATCTCCCCGTCCTTCGGGAGCCCGACCCCTCCGCCCCCTTTTCCGGTTTGGTGATTAAAACCACCGTGGATCCCTTCGCCGGGCAGCTCACCATTTTCCGCATATTTTCCGGCGCCCTAAGTCCGGACGGGGGCTTTTTAAACGTCACCCGCGGCCAGAAGGAGCGTTTCGGGCAGATCCTCTCCTTGGAAGGCAAGGGCCAGAAGGCGGTGGATTCCGCCGGACCCGGGGACGTCGTGGCCGTCTCCAAGCTCAAGACCACCCAGACGGGCGACTCGCTGTCCGACGAGACCCAGCCCGTGGCGTTCCGGACCCTTCCGCCCATGGAGCCCGTCGTCTCCTACGCCGTGGAGGCCAAGAGCAAGGGGGACGAGGAGAAGGTCTTCGCCTCCATCAACAAGATGACCCTGGAAGACGTCACGCTGCGCCTCACCCGCAACAACCAGACCAAGGAGATGATCCTCTCCGGCATGGGCCAGGTGCATCTGGACGCCACTTTGGAGAAGATCAAGCGCAAGTACAACGTCGAGGTCGTCTTGAAGTCCCCCAAGGTGGCCTACAAGGAGACCATCAAGGGGAAAACCAAGGTCCAGGGCAAATACAAAAAACAAACGGGCGGAAAAGGCCAGTACGGCGACGCCGTGATCGAGATCGAACCGCTCCCCCGGGGGGAGGGCTTCATCTTCGAGGACAAGATCGTGGGCGGCGTCATCCCCAGGCAGTACATCCCGGCGGTGGAAAAAGGCATAGTCGAGGCCATGGCCGGCGGAGTCGTGAGCGGGAATCCCGTGGTGGACTGCAAGGTGGCCTTGGTTTTCGGAAGCTACCACGACGTGGACTCCTCGGAGATGGCCTTCAAGATAGCGGGCTCCATGGCCTTTAAAAAGGGCTTCCTCGAATGCAAGCCGACCATCCTCGAACCCATCATGCTCCTGACCGTGACGGTCCCGGACGAGTTCATGGGGGACGTCATGGGGGACATCTCCAGCCGCCGCGGGAAACTCCTAGGCACCGAAAGCCACGGGAAAAAGCAGATTATAAACGCCCACGTCCCGCAGATGGAGCTTCTCACCTACTCGCCGGTTCTGACCTCCATGACCGGAGGACGGGGATCCTTCTCCCTTGAGTTCGCCCATTACGACGAGGCTCCGGCCCAGGTGCGGGACAAGGTCATCGCCGACTACAAACCCATGGAGGAAAAGGAGTAGCCCGCTGTAAAGGGCGCATTTCCGCCTTAAAGTCGTTTATCACCCCTTCCAAGCCGCGGATGGTCCGCGGCTTTTTTTATATCCCGTCTCCGTCATTTTATTTAGCGGAAACGTCCAACCGCCCCGATCCGGCCGGAAAATCTTTATTGAAAATAAAGCGCGGAACCTCAAAACGCTAAATCGATATTTAAGTAAAAACGAATCCATCGATGGATTTAACAATGGATTTAACGATGGATTTAAATCAATCAACCGGCGGCCGGGGCGATATTTGACAACGATCAAAAGAGGAGCGGTTTACGATGGGAAGTTGATAGACATGAATTTGACGGACGACTGAAAAACATTAAGTGAAAAAATTTTGTTGACATCAATAATTTTGACGCTGGTCTAAACGACGCTAATTGAAACAAGATTGGATGATTTTTTAAAAAAAATTGATTTACTTTAATTTATAAAGCGCGTCATGATTTTTACGATTTCAAAGCCGATAAAAACTTGAAGTC
Organism: Deltaproteobacteria bacterium; assembly: GCA_031276865.1. Lineage (GTDB taxonomy): Bacteria > Desulfobacterota > Desulfarculia > Adiutricales > Adiutricaceae > JAISMF01. The sequence goes on from JAISMF010000016.1 coordinate 10,244, forward strand.
GATCATAAGAGTATGAAATTGACGGAATTATAATTTTTTTATCAATACAATATTTTTTTCCTAAATCAAAAAAGTAAAATAATTTTGTAAAAAGTAGAATTTTATCTTTTTTCAATTAGGGAAATATGGTAAAAAATTTTCGCCTACGTTATCTTTTTGATCGGGTAAATAGTCCGTTTAACTTTATAACTTTTTTTCATAACATAGGTGAGAAAAAAAATGACGCTCCTCAAGCCGTTTTCGAATCATGACGTTTGGTCGTTTCTTCAAAACCCGTTATTTCCATGATGAATTAACGACGATATGCTTAAATCGTAATAACTAAAATGTCGAAGCGTGAGAGATCATCCTTATTTCGATTTTACGTGAAAACGTGACAGTCAAGTTACGAAAACGGCGCGATGACAAAAATCAACCGTAATTGTAACGAAGGGCTGAAAAGAAGGACTGTATATATAAAAAATATCCGGAGAATATCAAATTTTCGCGGGTTAATATGAAAAAGGAGACGTTGACAACGATCAATCACGCGGGACTCAAGAATAAATTTTAAAAAAATTTTTTTATTTTTTAAAATATTTTGATAGCGCTCAATTTATTTTTGATAAAACTTGATATTTTAATGATGATGTTTAGACGATCGGAAAACTTTATAAGTTTTCCGACAAACAATGGTTATCATTTTGATATCGCGCAAACATGATTTAAATAACGAGTCGGCGCTAATTCGCCTCATGGTGAAAAAAAAGTTCCATTTCGGATAAACACGCCGGACGTCGAAATTCAATAGCCTTGATTTTTCGGTTAATACGGATATTTACAATAATATGTTCCACGGACGACGTTTCAATCCGTCGGTTGATGAATTTCGCCGTTAAGCGAATTTTATCAAATAAAGTTTTCCTAAAACGCTGTATTTAGCAATCCCTGTAATTTCAAGATTTTCAGGGATGAATGGCGCATTTACGCTTAAACGTCACCACGTTTCGTAAAATGTTGAGACAATCCCTCTATCGTCATACGTTTTCAAATTGAATAATCAACCCAGCGCTAAATTGAAAAAAGTTAATTTAATATTAAATCAAAGCGCTGAAGTTTTCATAATTACCGAACCGTACGGGCGAAAGCGCGGACAAAAATTACCCCTAGATTTTAACCAGCTTCATATTTTTGGTTTTCTACGAAAATGAAAAAAATTCAGCGGTAAATCAAGTTTCGAAATTCAACCGGCTAGAATACAAGGAGTGTCACCATGGACGCCGATTTTTCATCCCCCGTCAAAAAATTGAAAAATTTTTGTACTTTCAGGATCTTGATTATTTTAGCGCTAATTATTCTGGCGGCGCTTTTAACGTCCAATTCGGGGCGGGCCCAGAATATAACCGAGGATCACAGCGGGTATGTAAGCGGCGGCGGCGGCGGAGGCGGCGGATCCGGAGGAGGGGGGGGCGGCGGCGGGAGCGGCGCCGGCGGCGGGGGAGGCACGCATACCTCCGGCTACGCGGGCGGTTCCGGAGGAGCGGGCGGTTCGGGCGGAGGCGGCGGCGGCGGAGGAGCCGGCGGCGGCCCCAACGACGCGACTCCGGCCTTGAAGGGGGACGACGGCCAAATTGGGAACTTAACGCCCGTAAATCCGGGAGATCCGGGAACGGGAAATAACGACGGCCAAAAAGGGTTTCCGGGAGGGGCGAGCGGCGGTCCCGGATCCGGAACCTCCTCTTCCGGCGGAGACGGAGGAAACGGAGGCCAGGGCGGAGCCGGCGGCTCCGGCGGCGAAGGCGCGAAGGGGAACGACGGCGCCTTCTCCCCGGGCGCCGCGGGCGGAGCGGGAGGAGACGGCGGCGGGGCGGCGGGCGGCGGAGCCGCCCAGAGCTCCGCGGGCGCGGGCGGGGACGGAAGCCAGGGAAATTCGCGCGGCGAGGGTGGAAAAACCGGATACGCCGGTAATTCCGGCGAGGATGGAAAATCCGGAGCCCCGGGAAATCCGGGGATCGACCAAACGCCAATTCCGGCCGCCGCTTATAATTTAAGCTCCGTGGGAACGATCGCCGTCTTGAGCTCCGACGGCGGCCGGGGAGGCGACGGCGGCGGCGGCGGCGGAGCCGGAGGTAAAGGCGGAAACGGAGGGCCGTCGGCCGCGGGAGGCGGCAGCGGAGGCGTTCCGGGCGGCGACGCCTGGACCATCCCAAGCGCCGGAGGCAAGGGGGGATCCGGCGGGAACGGGAACATCGGCGGGAAAGGGTCGGATTCAAGCGCGGTCGTGGTCACAATCCGCAGCGGCGCTCCGGTGGAGGTTTGGGGTAAGACCGTGACGACGGCCGGAAGCGGCGGCGCGGGCGGCGCGGGAGGAAATTCCGGTAACGACGCGGACCTGGCGAATAACGTCGCCGGAGGCGCGGGTGGCGCCGCCGGGGCGGGCGGAAAAGCCGGAAACGCGGAACTGTTTTTCGACGCCGAAACGGCTGCTTTCCACGGCGCGGTGTCTCTCGCGGCCGGCGACGCCGGAAACGGCGGCGACGGCGGAAAGGCCTACAGCTTGGCGCGCCCGTCGGGAAACGGCGGCAAGGGCGGGGACGGCGGAAATATGATTTTCACCGTCAAAAACGACATGCTTCTTCACGCCGACTTGATTGAAATTAAAAGCGGCGCCGGCGGCGACAAGGGCGCCGACGGGGCTCAAAAAACGCCGGGAGCCCTTCAAGGTCTGGGCGGGGCCGGAGGCGCGGCGGGATACGCCGAGTTCACCGTCGACAGGGACCTCGTGGTCCTCCAAGACGACGCGCGTTTTAAATTCACCAAGGGGCCCGACGGAAACGGTTCGGCGGGCGGCGTCTTCAGAGTCGACGTCAAACGGAACCTCGAGGTTTCGGCCGGGAAACATCTCGCTTTAGAGATGACCGGAAATTTCAAGCCCGCGGACAGCATCCGTTTCAACACCCTCTATCTCAAGGCCGACTCCTCTTTCGTCACGACGGCGACGCTTTACACGGGCGACGGGGACAAGCCCGGTTCCGGCCAGTTTTATCAGGTCCGCAATCTTGATCTGGTGAAGAGCGCCGTCTGGCGAACCGACGGAAAATTCGCCCCCGACAGTCACAACGCTCCCCACGATTACACGCGCTTCGACATGACGGACGTCTTTTCCAGCGCTCTGATGCTGGATTTCAACGGCCCGGGGACCGTGAGTCTCGCGAAATTAGACCCGAGGGTTCAACAGGAAAAGTATCTGGGAAACCCCGACCGGCCGCGCTACGCCGACGACCCGAAATACCGCTCTTACGACGGCTATTTCGTCTCGAATAGCGCCATCGCTCCGGCCTTCATAACTTCGGCCTACCAGACCAAGAGGCTTCATCTGGGAAACGTGATCCTCGTCAATAAAACCCAGGGCGACCCGCCGAGCGGGATAGTCGAAAGCGACGCGGCCGGAAACCTCCATTATAAATATCCCGCCTCCGCCCTGGGCGAGCTTTATGACGATTTCGCCTACACGGCGGGCTTAAGGCGCTACTACTTCGACGTGTACGTGGACGCGGGCGTCGACCGGGCTCTCGTGGCCCATAACCACCATACGGCCGACGCCTCCAAGGTCTACGCGCAATCGGCGGCGTCCGCGGCCGTTTCCGTGAACCAGACCTTTCAAACCGCCCTAAGCGCCATGGAACAGGCTTTCGCCAACCTGGCGCCGGATAAGGCAAGCGTGGATTTCGTCATGGGAGGAAGCGGCGTCAAGGTCGACACGGGAAGCCACGTCAGGGTGGCGACTTTTTCCAGCGCCCTCTCCCTTGCCAAAAAGATCGAGCACAAGGCGGGCGTTAGCGCCCTGGGCGTGTTCGCCGAGTTCGGCGTCGGCGGCTACGACACCTTCGCCTACATCCCCCGTTACGGCGACATTTCCGGCGAGGGCGACGTCCGGACCTTCGGAGGCGGAATTTACCTGAAAACGGTCTTCGATTCCGGAACCTTTTTTTCCGCCTCGGTCAGGGGGGGCGGCGTCCGCAACGACTACTCCGTCACCAAGGACCCCTGGATCCGACGCCCGGAGGTTCATTCCGCGGTCACCACCAACGCCTATTTCGGGGCTCACGCGGAGCTGGGCCAAAAAATCAAGATATCGGAAAACAGTGAACTTGAAGGATACGGACAGTACCTATGGACCCACACTCCCAAGGATAATTTCACCACGCGATTCGGCGACCGCGTGTCCATCGACTCGTTCGACTCCTCCCGGGTCAGAGTCGGCGCCAGGGTGAAGACAAAGATCAAAGAAGGCGACCTGGAGCTCTACTGCGGGCTGGCCGCGGAGCGAGAGTTAGCCGGAGGGCTCTCGGGGAGTCTGAACGAGGACAAATTCACCCACAAGGTCGACACGAAGGGAACCAGCGGGTACGGAGAACTGGGAATGAGTTTCAAACCCGCCAAAAACGTGAGCGTATCCATAGGAGCCTTCGGCTGGGCGGGTCAGACGCGGGGAGGCGGAGTAACAGTGGGTCTAAGCATCAATTTCTAAATATAAAACAACAGCGCGTCAATCCGGCCTCGATTTCTTTCGATCCTCAATCCGGCCGAAGAAGCGTCCATGCCGCGGAAAGTATGAAGATCCGTTCAAGAGGCTTTGTCACGGGACGGATCCGCGGAGTTCCAATGGGACGTGTGAGGAACGCGTTTATCGACACCCGCGCGTCCTGGGTATGCCGCCAGGAGAGTGACGCGTTGAGGCGGATGGAAATCCGATTCGATAGGGAAAGGAAGCTCCAGGCCAAAGCTTTCGAGAAGGAAGCGCTCCCGAGGGTCGTGGATTGGACCAGTGACGAGGCCGCCCCCCCCCGCGTTGGGCGTCGACAGGAAGGACATTCATTCGATCGTTTAAAACTATCGCTCCGGCGGTTGAATGTTGGAAACAGCCACGTATAAGGACGGGGTTTCTGAGCGACGTTATTCTAATTTTCATCCGCCGGAGTAATATCTGGAGATGATGCAAGCGAAAATGAATCTCAAAGGCTTGAGTCGCGTAGCTGTTTTTGAGATTCGCATTGGCGGGGGCTAAAAACCGTCTCACCATAGTCCTTGACTTGACGAGGGGCGATCATGATTTTGCGGGCGAATGAAAAAACTGGGAAGTCATGAAATCTAATCTACCATTAGCGTCCTAAATCAATTCCTTCTTTTTTATAACATAATATATGGATAAATAATTATATAAATCTTGATAGGCGGTATGGGACAGATTAGATTTCCGCCTAACTTTCAGACAGGGTCTTTCTGGACAGTTTGGGCGCAGGAACTATGAAAGCTTGAATACACGCTGGTTTCACAAAATTATTTAAAGAGTTGATCCCGTATTTTGGACGCTTACGCTAATTTACATTTATACGGAGGCCTAAAAATCCGGAACTACGGCCTCAAAGTTTTCCCCTCCGTACGCGCCACGGACAGCCCAGTTTCCAGGCGGACTTGCGTTTCAAATTCTAAAAATAGACCGACGGAGAAGCCGGTGTCGAGCGCTTCTATTTTTTTCTCCGCGAAAAATACTCGTTGACTTCGTCCGCATGGCTTAGCCAGTGACAATATCCCGTTTCAAAAAACTCCTTAACCTCAAAGCGCCAGGAATCACGATGAGATACCGCGAAGGCTTCCGGATGACGCTTATGCGGATCGCCTTAATTTGAACCCGTACCCTCTCGCTTGAAAATCGATAGGATCAATTTCCGCCGTCAGAGATGTATTAGTATGAAATAATTTTTACAGATGCCAAAATTTTTCTCTCCGGCCCGCATATTGAGCTAAACCGGCCGCTTGCGATCAGAAGAGCGTTTTCCTATCATTTTATAAAAAAACGATACCATGACGGAAAATATCGATAACAAAAGTATCGGATCCTCAAAAATCCTCTAATCTGCTGACAGCCGGAAAATACATTCACTACGACCATCGGCTTAATAAATCAGAACTGCGTCTAGCAATGCTTGACAATGGCTTGACTGAAATCAAAAACAACGTCAAGTCTATAAATGATATTTTTTTTCGGGCGCCAAATAATTTTCGTTAAGTACGAAATTCACCAAAAAATATGGCGCGATCTTCCACGTTTACTCCTTGCTTCTTTAGAACCCTAATATAATACAAGTATTAAGTGTTCTACATAATTATCCCATAAATATTTGAAACTTTCTGTTTTACCCATATCGCTAAATTACGTGAAACATTAATTAATATTTCCCGGGGATTTTTCGCATGTGAGTTCCAACAATAAAACTAACGGATGAAACGTTTTCCGGATAAAAGTCCTACACCACCTTGCCGCGCTTGAACAGGGAGGTGGAAAGGTATAGGGAAAGAAGAGCCATGATGAAAACCGGAGTCACCAGAAAAACATAACGGTAGCTGTGCAATAGTTCCGAAAGGACGCCAAGAAGGACGATGCCCGAGGCGTGTCCGATATCGTAACCGTTTAAAAAGGCGGCGGCGGAACTCGTCCTCTTTTCTCCGGGGGCGGCGTTTAAAGTGATCGCCTGGAGGGAGGGAAAAATGGCTCCCAGTCCCAAACCGAAACAAACGGCGGACACGGCGACCATTGCGGGTCCGGGCGAGAAAGCGAGGATAAGTTCGGAGACGATGAGAAGCAGCGACGACGGGAGCACTATATAGATATGCCCCAGTCTGTCGTGAATCCGACCGCCGAAGAGGCGGGTTAAAACGATGGCGCAGGCCGTCACGGTGAAAAACCTCACCGCCAGTTTCAGCTTCATCTCGTCCAAATACAAAACCAGATAGGTGAAGAAGCCGCAGGCGCTCATGCCGAGGAAAAAGACGAGCAGGGCCGCGGCCAGCACCTCCCTTCCGGGAATAATCGGAACGTCCCCCCGAACGGTCATGGCGTCTTGAAAGGTCTCGTCTTTAAGGAGGAAGGCCGCGGCGGCCGCCAGAATTAAGACCGCGACCACGCTTAGAATCATAATCACGAAACCGAAACGCTCCTGGATGGCGAGGCCGATAAACGGTCCAACCGTTAGGGCGACGCTGGCCGCCAGGGCCAGGTAGCTCAAGCCCTCCCCCATCCTCCGCAAAGGTATGACGGACGAGGCGAGGGTGACCACCATGGTGGTGGAGAGGCCGAAACCCAAGCCGTAAACGAGCCTGGTGGCTAAATAGTTAAAATAATCGTCCAGAAGCAAAAATAGCCCGTTTCCCAACGCCGCGGCCAGAAATCCCAGCCGCAGGAGCCACAGCGGCCTCACGATGGCCGCGAGCTTGGAGGACCAGATCCTGATCAAAATGGAGGCGGCGTAGACTCCGCCGAAAATCGTCCCTATCCGGGCCTCCGACATGCCGTTGTCTTGGAGATAAAGCGGCATGGTGGCCAGGAGCATGTCGAGGCCCATGAAGATGGCGAAATTCATGAAAAAGAGGGTCGCGAAGCCGCGGGTGAAGAGCCTTTCCCCCGCGTCCGAAGCCGCGCCCGCCCCCGCCGCCCCCCCGGATTCGGCCGCCTCCGCCCCGGGGACGTTTTCCGCTCTTCTTTCCGCTGTTTTCATCGTCGGGCCCGTTCAAACGGCGGACGCTTCCCCCAGGACCCGGTCTTCAACGTTTAAAGACCTGGGGCCGAAAACGCCTAGGGGGGAAAACGTCCGTCCTGAAATATAAATATGTTTATAATTCTAATTCCGCGTATTTCTAGAGGCGACGAAAGGGCGCCCCCCTTCCCCGGACGCTGGTTCAAAATAAAGACCCGCCGGAAAAAGTTTCCGCACTTTACTACGGCCGCGGCGGCTTGTAAAGCCCGCGGCCGCTATAAAATTACAATTTATTATTAAACTTATTTTTATGATTTAACTTCAAGCCCGCCGGCGCGGATGAATCTCAGGTGACCAGCACCGCCACCCCGCACAGCGAGACGACGAGAATGGCCACGGCCGCCCGGGCGTACAGGTACTCCCTGAAATGGGGCATGCCTCTTAAAAGCATCTTCGTCTGGCAGGTGCGCTGGGCCACGAGGGAGCCGACTATCATCAAAAAGGCCCCAATCCACATCCAGCCCGTCATGCGCTCGCTTAAGAACAGCACTCCGGCGATGGCGGCGATGACCGACTGCAGCTGCATGAGGAGGGCCGCCTCGGTGGGGTTGACGTCCTTCTGGGCCTTGAACTGAAAGAGAAAAGCCAAAGCGACGGACAAGACGCCGTAGCTCGAGCAGGGGAGGACTAGCATGAAGGCGGAAAAGGCGGGAAAGGTCCCGATCAAATAGGAAAACGTTAAACAGATTACGGACATGATCACGATCTGGACGGCCACGTAGTTCCAGGGGTTCACCTTCAAAGCGAAATGGCCCATCAAAATGACGTGGAGGGCCCAGAATAGGTCCCCCACCAGCGTAAGCGCGTCGCCCCGGTTGAAGCCGTCGCCCCCCCCGGCTCCGCTGAGAAGTACCAGGCCCACGACCCCTATGAACAGGCCCGCCCAGACGGTGCGCGGCGGGAGCTGTCCCAAAACGAAGCCGAACAGAGGGACCATGGTCACGTAGAGGCCCGTTAAAAGGCCGGATTTGGCGGAGGTGGTGAGGCTCAGGCCCATATACTGGAAGACCGTGGCCAGGGTGAGGACCAGGCCGCTGACCATCCCGGCCCAAAGCCAGAGTCTGGGACGCTCCCGGCCGTAGCTTCCCCCGGGGCCCGCCCCCCGGTGGGCCAGGCGCATGGCGACGGGAAGAAAGACCAAGGCTCCGAAAAGTCCGCGCAGCCCGCAAAAGGCGACGGGATCGACGTAGGACAAAGCGTAGCGGGTTATGGGGAAGGAGAATCCCCAGATGAAGGTGGAAGTGAGGATGAGCGCCCTGGCTTTGAATTTGTTCGACATACGTTCCGACATTGAACCCGTTCCGGCGGATGAACTCGCCGCGGCTTTTAAACGCCTTCCGGCGTCTATTCATCTAATCATAGAATTCAACCCGGCTCAATAATAAAAACGCTTTCAACGATTAATTTAAAGCGCGGTTAAATTTTTAAAAAGGTTTGATCATTTAATATTTAACCAGTTTTTAGCAAACGCCCGACAATTCCAAAACACGAATCCCCAAAATCAAAATCAAAATCAAGGGGGAAAATCAAGCAAAGCCTTTGAAAACAAAGCTCACGCCGCCCCGGCGGCCGGAAAAAAGAACGCCGCGAAGACGCGTGAAGGCGACCGCTTGTCGACCAGGCGTCCCCGTCCCGTTTAATTTTCCCCGCGCGCGCGGCGCTCGGGATTGAAAGCGGACGGGAGGCCTCGATATCGAGAAAGCGATAAGTATAAACGCGGGTATTGAATACAGCCCGTCTCATCCGTCGTTTGTTTTTAAAAAAAGGAGTCCGGATGATTTGATTTGAAAAAACGGGATGGAGCCTTTCTTTTCAATCCCTAAAAAAACGCGCGCGCCGCTTTCCCGGCGGCGTAGGCGCTTTGAAAACCGCGATCCCTTCGAAAAACTTAAAGCCCGCCCAAGCCCATCGGAAAAGGCGCCTTTGACGAAAAAGCCCTCGCGTGGCGGGGGGTTTAAATCCGGAGAGGGAAGAGGCCCGGGCTTGTACCAAGGAGGCGGTATTTTTTAAAGCCGCGGAAAGCTTCCCCCCTCGAAGAGGCTTCGAATCAACCACCCCCCGCTTCTCCGGCGCCTCGAGCCGGACGCCTCAATTTCTTAGGCTTTGCCGCGGCGCTTTTCCGGCCCGGGGCCTCATCCCGCGGGAAGCCTTTTCCGGCCTAAAGCCTTTTCCCGCAAAGCTCCGGGGCCCCAAACTTTCCCCGCGAAAGCCGCCCCGAAGCCTTCTTCGACTCCCCTCCCCTTTTGAAACGCCGGATATCTCCCCGAAGAACGGAAACGTCCACGAAAGATTGAAAAGAGAGGAAAATCAGGCGCGACCGCACGGAAAACCCGCCAACGGCGGGGAAAACCGCTCTAAAAACATAAAAAAAGAGGGCGTCCGCAAACACCGGCGCCCTCTTTTTTTCGTCAAAGACGTTTGAAATCCAACGGGTCTCTCTATTTCTTCCCCGTCTATTTCTTCCCCGTCCTGGAAAGCTTCTTCTGCTGGATGTAGGCCGAACGGCTGAAAGATTTGCGGAGCTTTATCTCCAGGCGGGCGACCTCGTCCCCCTCCTCTTCCACCGGCTCGAGCTCGAGGGCCACGCCGCCCCTCCTCTCCTTGGCCGAGACCAGCTTCTTCTCGGCCGCGGCCTTCTCCTTCTTTTTCTTATCCTCGGAGCTTTTGCGCTTCTCGGCCAAAGTCTCCTCCAAGCGCTTCTGGAGCTCCGCCGTCTCCCGCTCGGCCTCCCGGGCTTCGGCTTCCAGATCGTCATCCGGAGCGTAGGCCCGGGCCGACTCGGCCAGGATGGTCACCCGGTGGGGGAGGACCTCGATTATTCCGCCGTCGGAGTAGAAATCCTCCCGCTCGCCGCTGGCGGCGGGGCGGTAGCTCACGGTGCCCGGCTTTATCTGGGTGAGAAAGGGCTCGTGGCCGGCCATGGCGCCGAAATCGCCCATGATGCCTTTGGCCTCCACGATGGTGACGGGGAGATCGTCGATAAAGAGCCGTTCGGGGGTGACCACCCGCAACAGGAATTCTCTGGGCATAAGCTCTAACCGCCTGAGGTTGAATTAAAGGCGCGCGTCCGGAAAAAGCCTTCCGGGCCTAAAGCGAAGGGCGTTCAAGGAAGGGGAGGTTAGGCGGCGTCTTTCGCGAGACGCTCGGCCTTCTCCGCCACCTCCTCGATCCCCCCCACCATGTGGAAGGCCTGCTCGGGCAGGTCGTCGTATTTCCCCTCGAGGATCTCCCTGAAACCCCGCACGGTGTCCTCCACCTTCACGAACTTCCCCGGGGAGCCGGTGAAGACCTCGGCCACGAAGAAGGGTTGCGAGAGGAAGCGCTGGATCTTCCTGGCCCGGGAGACGGTGAGCTTGTCCTGCTCGGAGAGCTCCTCCATGCCCAGGATGGCTATGATGTCCTGGAGGTCCTTGTACTTCTGGAGGGTCTGCTGCACCCGGCGCGCCGTGTCGTAGTGATCCTGGCCGAGGTAGTTGGCGTCCAGGATGCGGCTGGTGGAGTCCAGGGGATCCACCGCCGGGTAGATGCCCAGCTCGGCTATCTGCCGGGAGAGGGTGACGGTTCCGTCCAAGTGCGAGAAGGTGGTGGCGGGCGCCGGATCGGTTAGATCGTCCGCGGGGACGTAGACGCACTGGACCGAGGTGATGGAGCCCTTGTTGGTGGAGGTGATGCGCTCCTGGAGCTCCCCCAGCTCGGTCGCGAGGGTGGGCTGGTAGCCCACGGCCGAGGGCATGCGCCCCAAGAGCGCCGAGACCTCGGAGCCGGCCTGGGTGAAGCGGTAGATGTTGTCGACGAAGAGCAAGACGTCCTGGCCCTCCTCGTCCCGGAAGTACTCGGCCGCGGTCAAGGCGGTCAAGGCCACCCGGGCCCGGGCCCCTGGGGGCTCGGTCATCTGGCCGTAGACCAGGGCGGCCTTGTCGATGACTCCGGAGACCTTCATCTCGTTGTAGAGGTCGGTCCCCTCGCGGGTGCGCTCGCCCACGCCGCCGAAGACCGAAATGCCGCCGTGGTGCATGGCTATGTTGTGGATCATCTCCATCATGATGACCGTCTTCCCCACCCCGGCGCCGCCGAACAGGCCCATCTTCCCGCCCCGGGGGAAGGGGACCAGAAGGTCTATGACCTTCACGCCGGTCTCCAAGACCCTCACCGAGGTGTCGAGCTCGGTGAACACGGGGGAGGGGCGGTGGATGGGGTACTTCTTATCGGCCTTCACCTCGCCCAGGCCGTCCACGGGGCGGCCCACGACGTTTAAGACCCGCCCCAGGGTGCCTTTGCCCACGGGCACCTCGATGGGGCGGCCCGCGTCCGTGGCCGGCATGCCCCGCACCAGGCCGTCGGTTATGTCCATGGCGATGGAGCGCACCGTGTTGTCCCCCAGGTGCTGGGCCACCTCGAGGATCAAGTTGTCGGGCTCGGCGTTTATCGCCGGGTTGGTGACCAAAAGGGCGTTCAAAATGCCGGGGAGCTTTCCCTCGGGAAAGGCCACGTCCACCACCGGTCCGATGACCTGTACTATCTTGCCCGTGCTCATAAGCGTATGCGCCTCCTAAAAAAAATTCGCGAACAAAATCCGTTCCGCCAAGTCCCCTCCGCCCGGGCGCCGAAGGCGCGCGGGCGGGGGGCTTGGATAAAATTAAAAATACCGCCCCTAGCCCTTCAAGGCCTCGGCGCCGTTCACTATGTCTAAGAGCTCGTTTGTGACCGAGGCCTGCCTAGCCTTGTTGAAGGCCATGGTGAGGCTCTGGATGATGTCGTGGCAGCTCTTGGAGGCGTTGTCCATGGCCTGCATGCGGGCGGCGTTCTCGGCGGTCACCGACTCCAAAGAGGCGCGGTAGAGGCCGATGGCCATGGAGTTGGGGATGAGGAACTTCAAAAGCTCCTCGGCGTCCGGCTCGATGGAGTAGTCCAGGTTGGAGTGGAGGGAGCCCTTGTCCGGATCCGGGGCGGCCGGAGCCGGGACGACTTGGTCTCCGGTGGGAGCCTCGGGATCCTTGGCCCCCCCTCCCCCGCTCAAGGGGAGGAGGGGGAGCACCTCCACGGGGTGGCGGTTCAGGGAGGCGAAGCTCGTGTAAACGAGGGTCACCTCCTTGTAGCCCGTCATGTGGCAGTCGATGAGGCAGTTCGCGAGGCCCCGGGCCACGCCGAAGGAGTAGCCCGGCCGGATGAGCTCCTTTTTGGGATCGTCCCCGCCCCGGGCGGCGTTTTTTTCCTCGATGGGGACCCGGAGTTCCACCGTCTCCACCTTGCGCAGCTTGTAGTAGTCCCGGCCCTTGCGGCCCACGGGAAGGACCACCGGCGTGAGGCCCCGGTCCCTGGCGTCCAAAATCGCCTTGTCGGCCTTCTGGAAGACGTTGAAGTTGAAGCTGCCGCACAGCCCCCGATCGGAGGTCACGACCACCAAAAGGACCTTGTCCGAGTCCTTGAGGGGGGTGTAGAGCCTCTCGGCCAAAATCGGCGAGCGCTTCCCGATCTCATGGAGGAGCCGGCCGCTCTCGTCCGCGTACTCCTCGTAGGCCTCGGTTTTGTGCTGGGTGGCCCGCAACTTGGCCGCGGCCACCATGTTCATGGCCTTGGTGAGCTTCTGCGTTTGCCGCACGGCGCTTATGTGCTGTTTTATCTCTTTAAGGGAGGCCATATTCTAGTTCTCGGGGGCTTTGTAGACGCCCTGAAACTCGTCCAGGGCGGACTTTATACTGGCGTCCAACTCGGGGGAGATGTCCTTTTCGCTTTTGATCTTCTCCAGGATGTCCGGATGGCGGGAGTCCACGAACTCCAAAAGCTTCTTCTCGAAGTCCAAAACCGCCGAGACCGGGTGTTTGTCCAAATAGCCGCGGGTGCCGGCGTAGAGCACCACCACCTCCCTTTCCGCCGACATGGGCTGGTACTGGGGCTGCTTTAAAAGCTCCACCATCCTCTGGCCGCGGTTTATCTGGTTCAAGGTGGACTTGTCCAAATCCGATCCGAACTGGGCGAAGCTCTCGAGCTCCCGAAACTGCGCGAGGTCCAAACGCAGGGTGCCGGCCACCTTCTTCATGGCCTTGGTCTGGGCCGCGCCGCCCACCCGGCTGACCGAGATGCCCACGTTGATGGCCGGCCGCACGCCGGAGAAGAAGAGGTTGGGCTCCAAAAAGACCTGGCCGTCGGTGATGGAGATGACGTTCGTGGGGATGAAGGCCGAGACGTCTCCGGCCTGGGTCTCGATCACGGGCAGAGCCGTGAGGGAACCAGCCCCCTTGTCGTCCGAGAGCTTGGCCGCCCGCTCCAGGAGCCGGGAGTGGTTGTAGAAGATGTCCCCGGGGTAGGCCTCGCGGCCCGGGGGGCGCCGCAAAAGCAAAGAGACCTCCCGGTAGGCCACCGCCTGCTTGGAGAGATCGTCGTAGACGATCAAGGCGTGGCGGCCGCGGTCGCGGTAGTACTCGCCCATGGAGGCCCCGGCGAAGGGGGCGATGTACTGGAGGGGGGCGGGATCCGAGGCGTTGGCCGCCACCACCACGGTGTAGTCCAGGGCCCCGTGCTTCTCCAGATTGGCCACCACCTGGGCGACGGTGGACTTCTTCTGGCCTATGGCCACGTAGATGCAGACGACATCCTGGCCCTTCTGATTGATGATGGCGTCCACGCAGATGGCCGTCTTTCCTATCTGCCTATCGCCGATGATGAGCTCCCTTTGGCCCCGGCCGATGGGGGTCATGGCGTCGATGGCCTTGACGCCCGTGTACATGGGCTCGTGGACCGCCTTGCGGGCGACTATGCCCGGGGCCACCACCTCGATGTTGGCGAACTCCTTCGCGTCCACCGGTCCCTTGCCGTCGATGGGGTTCCCCACCGGGTCCACCACGCGTCCCAAAAGGGCGTCCCCCACCGGCACCTGGGCGATGCGGCCGGTCTTTTTCACCTCGTCGCCCTCCTTGATGTGGGCGACGTCTCCCAGGACGGCCACGCCCACCGAGTCGGTCTCGAGGTTCAAAACCATCCCCAGGATGCCGCCGGGAAACTCCAGAAGCTCCATGGCCATGGCCTTCTCCACGCCGTAGACCTGCGCCACGCCGTCGCCCACGGAAAGAACGGTGCCCTTTTCCGAGAGTTCCACCTGGCTCCCGTAGTCCTTGATCTGCGATTTGATGATTTGGCTTATCTCGTCAGCTTTAATGGCCATTGCCGGAACTCCTTCGAAAGACCTTTGTTTTTTTCCGCCGGGGCCTAAAGATAGGCCCTTTATTTATTTTCGCGGCGCCGGGGCCGCGCGCGGCCGCCAAGGGGGCGGAAACTTCCCGGGGGGCGGGCCGAATCCGCGGCGGGGGCGGCCCGGACCAGCGCCGGAACGCCCGTGAGCGGGCGCGGCCGGGTTGAAAAATCGCGATTAGCGGGCGCCTAAGGCGCCTTCCCGCCCGCGCTCCCCCCCGTCGGAGCGGAAGCGCCGACGGCGTTTCCGCCGGTCGAGGCTCCAAGGGGGCGGAATCCCCCGCGACTGGGAACGGGAGGAGGAAAAGAATAGTTCAAATAAGGCGGGCCTTCAAGGAAGGCGGGGAGAACGGCGCCGGATCCCCAAGGGTCCGGCGCGTCGTCCCTCCGGCGGAGGGTGGGAGGCGTTTCCCGCGGGGGAAGGCCGCGGCGGCCGGCCTGGGAGTGGGGGGCTCTTTCCGGTCAGACTTTCAGGCCGGTCAGACTTTCAGGCGGAAGTTTCTTAAAGGCCTTCTCAAAGACTCTTCTGAAGGCTTTATCAGCGCCTTCATCCCGGCCGCGCTCGAAGATTTTACCGAACTTAACCCTATCAAGATCTAATCCATATAGTTCAAATTTATATGTTTATATGCTTGTTAAAATATATAAATATAATATTAATTAATATATATAACAATAATTAAAATTAAAATAGACTGAAAAATAAAAAAAAAGACGACCCCCCTGGCAGTCAAAAAACGCCGTGAAACATTGATCGAACTTAAGACGACAAGCCGTCCCGCAGGGAGAGAATCTCTTCCTCGGATAGTCCGCAAGCCTGAACTATTAGATGTTCGGGCATATTCGCGGCGAGAAGCTTTTTCGCTATTTCCTTGGCCTTTTCCGCCTGGCCTTCCACCCGGCCTTCCTCCCGGCCTTCTTTCCAGCCTTCGCACCGGCCTTCGTCCCAGCCGATTTCCATGCCAATTCCAAGCATGGCCCTGCTGTCTGATTGTTTCCTTATCATGCGAAACTCCTTACTTAACCGAGGATCAATGTCTTTATCATAGAGTCTGAACAACATATAAGTGAAATGGCGGCAGTTTATTTCCTCTTCGGGGGATAATTTCAACTCCGCGAGGTATTTTTCGATATGCCTAGCCGCGTCTTCCCTAGCCGAATGGTCGGAACCGGTGTCAAGTTCCAGGCGTCCTATGTACATGTAAGGCGCGAAAGGGCGGGGATCTTTCCTTAACTCTTCCAGCGAGTAGTCGGGAAGAAAAAAGGTCTTAAATTTCAAAACAACTTCAATCTCGTTAGTGAATTCCCTGTAGACGTCGGGCCGGGCGAAGTTCTCTTTTCCGGTGTAGAAGACGAATCCGGTGACTTTGCCCTTAGGCCTGTTAGCCCTTAGACGTGTATAGATTTCAAAGAAGCGTAACGGAAAATCCGGGTCGTTTAGATGCTGCTGTTCGATGAAAAGCAGCATGCCGAAATCATCGCCGTCAAGTAAACGTATGAGTAGCTGAACATCGGGAATGCGGGCGAATTTCCCGCCGCGAGACTCGCCCATGAGAACAGGCTGGTTTAAGCCCACCTCTATCGGGTGGTCGAGATCGATGTCCTTGGTCACATGAGGAACAAAAAAAAGGAGGAATGGCAAGGGATTCCGTTTAATAGCGAATTTCCAAGCTCCGTCGCGGTATGTCCGCGGATAAGGATTGCTTAAGTCCATATATCCCGCAATCACTCCGTTGGATGAAACATAAAATCAAGCCAAAGGACGGCGGCCGCGGCCGAATACACCGGCGGCGGCTCCTCGAGCCGGTACGAGCCTAAAATTCGGCGGATCCGGAATTTCAAGGCCGTTTAGCATTATACCACCGCCGGAACCGTTTTTTCCAGCGTCTTTAGGCGCCCGCCCTCCCTCTGAATCCTTTCGCGAACGGATCCGCCGACCCGCTCCGGCGGCGAAACCGACTTTTTGGGGAGACCGATACGATCCCGTCGAAATGGGCGCCCTTAAAACATGAATTTTACCTCCAACACATATTTCTAAGTAGCGACGGAACGGGCGCGTCCCTTTCGCCCCCGTCTAGTTTTCCTCATCAATCAAGCGAGAGCCGCCGGCTCCAGCTCCCGCCCTCCCGCGGCGGAAAATAAGCGAAGTCGGCGTTTCCATCGAAATGGAAGGCTTCCCGAAACGGGGAGGGAGGAAAAAATGGCGAAATAACCCGGCGCCTCGAGATACCTCCTCCGGTATCCGCCGCCCGGAGCCAGCCGCGAGCGGCTCTCCGAGTTTGATAAATTACATAAATATATTAATAATTAGTGTATTTGACAATATTTCAACTAAAAAATAAAGCAAGAAAACAAAAAATTAACAACCTCCCCGACATTCAAAAGGCGCCGTCAAACCTCTATGAAACTCAAGACGACGAGCCGTCCCGCAGGGAGATAATCTCTTCCGCGGAAAGTCCGCAGACTTGAACTATGAAATCTTCGGACAGTTTCAAGGCGAGAAGATTTTTCGCTATTTCCTTGGCCTTTTCCGCCCGGCCTTCTATCCGGCCTTCGTTCCGGCCTTCTATCCGGCCTTCGTTCCGGCCTTCGTTCCGGCCTTCGTTCCGGCCTTCGTTCCGGCCTTCGTTTCGGCCTTCGTACCGGCCTTCGTCCCAGCCAATCTCAAAGCCGATTCCAAACATGACCCGTTTGTCTGATATTTTCATCTTCCAAAACTCCCGCCCCGAGGGCTTGAGAGCGCCTCCGCGAAAAAGGCGGGGGCGCTTCCGGAGCGTGGTTTTTCCGGACGGCGCCCGGGCGCCGGGCGTCCGGAAGGGCCTTCGGGGAAGGCCTCCGGAGACGGGGGTCTACTGGAAGGCCGCTTTCAACTTGTTCAGCTGCATGCGCACCGAGCCGTCCACCTCCAGATCCCCCAGGCGGGCGACGACGCCGCCGATGATCGAGGGATCCACCTTCTGGGTGAGCTCCACCTTCTTGCCGGTGTAGATGCCGAGGGCCGAGCGGATGCCGTTCAGCTGGCTCTCGTCCAGGTCCACCGCCGTTTGCACGACGCCCCGGACAATCCCCTCGCGCTCGTCTTGGAGGGCGGCGTAGGCCCGGGCGGTCTCCCGGAGGAGGGAGAAGCGGCCGCGGTCGTTTAAAAGCGACACGAAGTTCCGCGTCAGAGGCGAAAGGGAGGCTTTATCCAGAATCTGGGAGAGGATCTTCTTCCGCGCCTCCGCGGGGAGGGCGGGCGAGGCTAGCAGCCGTCCCTCCTCTCCGGCCCCCTGGACGGCCGCGGAAAAGAGGGCGAGCTCTTCGCCGTAGGCGGCGTGGTTCCCGTCGGCGAGCCCCAATTCCAGAAGGGCCTCGGCGTAGCGTTTAGCCAGTATGCTGTCCATAGTCCACCTTGAAAGTCGGAATTTTTAGGGCTTTTAAGTCCGCTGGTTGTTGAGGCGGGCGAGCTGATCCAGGAAATTGTGCACCAAGGCGTTCTTATCCTCCGCCGTGATGTTCTCCCGGATAAGATCCCCGGCCATGCCCACGGCCAGCGCCCCGGTGCTCCGGGCGAGCTCCCGGCGGGCCTGCTTGAGCTCCTGCTCGGCCGCGGTCTGGGCTTTGCGCACGATGAGGTCGGCCGCCGTCTTGGCCTCGGCTATGAGGCGGTCCCTCTCCTTTTGGCCGTCCCGCTCGTATTGGGCCAGGATTCCCTCCCTTTCCTGGGCCAGCTGGGAAAGACGGCGCTTCATGACCTGATTCTGCTCCTCGAGGTTCCGGGCCTGGGTCTCCAGATACTCCAGGGTCCGGGAGATGTTCTCCTTTTTGCCCTTGAAGAAGTTCCGCACGAGCTTGTTTAAAAGCAGATAGAGGATGACGGCGAAGACGACGAAATTCATCGTCCTCAGCCCGAACTCCTTCCACTGATCGGAAGTGTAGCCGCCCCCGGCCTCGGCTCCGGCGGAGGCGGAGAGCGGGAAGGCGGAAAGGCACAGGAGAAAGAGGGCGGAGGCGGAAACGAGGAGGAAGAGGCGGGAGGAAGCCGCGGGTGGGGCGTAGGGGTGTTTGAAGATAGTGCGCATAACGGGACAGGCGGGGGCCGCCTGGATGTCTCCTCTGTCACGGCCGCGGCCGGGCTTTTTTTTCGGGCCGGAACCCGGCGGAAACGCCGGAAATTCGAATTTTAAAGGGCGGAAGGAAGGGGAGGCGGCGCCCGCCGGGAGTCGGGCGCCCCGCGGGCGGTCTCAGCCGGAGAGGGGGAGATCCCGCTTTAAAATCTTCGCGGCCATTTCCCGGGCCAGGACGGCGGCCTCCATTTCCAGCTCCTTTCGAGCGCGGAAGACGTCGTCGCGGAGGGCCCCGCGGGCCTTCTCCAGGTTCCCGGCGGCCTCCTCCTGGGCGGCGGCGAGGACCTCGGATTCCTTCTTCTGGCCCTCGCCCCGGAGTATTCCCTGGAGCCTGGCCCCCTCGGCCAGGGCGCCGGCGCGGGAGCTCTTCTCCTCCGCCTCGCCTTCCTCCAGCTGGCTCTTGGAGTCCTGGGCCTTCCGCTTCAGACCCTCGTAGATGTCCTCCCTCTCCCGAAGGATGGCGAGGATGGGCTTGAAAAGGATCCTGTTCAAGACGAACATGAGGATCAGGAAGGTTATCAGCTGGGCGATCAAAGTCCAGTCAATGGCGACGCTTACCACCTGGCGGCCTCTTTCACGAAAAAATATTAATAGCTTCAAGCGGACGGGCGCTTAAAATAAGGGTTGTTTTTTTTACAGACGGATTGTATAGCCTTTCCCTCCCAAGATCAAGCCCCCGGAAATAGGACTCGGGGGGCCCTTTAAGATTCGCCGCCCCCAAACGCCCTGGAACGCCGGGGCGTCCGGCCCCGTTCCCGCGGCCGCGGAAAGGGCGGAAACGTTTCCGGGCCCGCGGAAAGGGCGGTTCCCCCCCTTTTCATCCCGGGTAAACGGGGCCCCGGGACGCCTTGACCCCGAGCTTTCGCCCGTTCAAGGCCCCGGGGACGCCCTGGGCCTTTTTCCCGCCGGACAGGCCTTTTCAAAAGCGCGAACGGAAAATTTTTTTTCCGGACGCGCCTTTCGGCTCCGCCTCGACGGGGGGCCCCCGCGGGCGGCGAGGCGGCCGGGATCCGCCTTTAGGATCTTTTCCCGAAGCGCCGGATATGGCATATTTATCCGAAGCGCGGCGAAGACCCGGCGCGCGGAAGCGACATCCGGAATAATTTAGGAAGCGTTCCCCCGGGGCGAGGGGTTGGGAAACGGCCCGCAGTCGGATCGTTTCGGCGGCAGAACCCCCCGGCGGATCCGTTCCGGTCGACGGGGCCCGGCCGCCCCGCTCCCCGGCCGAAATCTAAGGAGTGAGTCATGCCCACCATCAGACGCGCCCAGCTTTCCGGCGCCTGGTATCCGGAAAGGGAGGCGGACATCCTCTCCCTTTTGGACGGCTGGGAGCCCTATTTCAAGGAAAAGACGCCCCCCCCGGCCCCCCGGGGGGGGGAGGCGGAAAGGGTCCTGGCCGTGGTCCCCCACGCCGGCTGGATCTACTCGGGAAAGCTCGCCGCCCTGGTTTTCCGGACGGCCGGAAAGCTCTTCGGCGGGCGGCCGCCGGAACTGATCGTGGTTCTGGGAGGGCATCTTCCGGAGGGCTTCCCCGCCGTGGCCTACGGGGAGGACCTCTGGGAGACCCCCCTTTCCCCCCTGCGCCTCGCCCCGGAGTTAAACGAGAGGCTCGCCGGCGCCAAGGGCGTCCCGCCCCTGCGGCTGTGGAGGGGGGGGACGGACGACAACACCGTGGAGGTGGAGCTCCCCCTTTTGAAGCGCTATTTCCCCGAAAGCCCGGTCCTGGCCCTCAGAGTCTCCCCGGACCCGGGCGCGGCGGAATTGGGAAGGGCCCTCCTCTCCCTCGCCGGCGAAAAGAGGACCCTCTTCGCGGCCTCCACGGATCTCACCCATTACGGCCCCCCCTACGGCTTCGCTCCGGCCGGAAAGGGAAGGGCCGGAACGGAGTTCCGCGAGAAAAACGACCGGGCCTTCATCCAGGCCGTCCTCGCTGCGGACGTCCGGGGGGTTTTGGAGCTCGCGGCGGAAAAGCGCGCCGCCTGCTGCGGCGGAGCGGTGGCCGCGGTGGCGGCCATAGCCAGGGAGACGGGCGCGGAGCCCGCCCTTCTGGACTACTACGCGAGCTCCGACGTGTCGGGAGACGACTCGGTGAGCGTGGGCTACGCCGGGATGATATTTTGCGGCTGAAAAGCCCCAGGCGCCCGAAAAGCCGCGAAACCCCGCCCCCGCTCCCGTTTTCGGGGGCCGTCGTTTGAATTCGGCCCCCCCCTCTTTTAGCCGCCGGGACCCGGCGGGGCGGAAGGGCTTTTCCGGTCTTGAATTCGGGGCGCCGGGCGCCCGCCCGCGTTTTTCCGGGCGGACGCCGAAAAAGGCGCCCCGCGGGCGGCCATGGGCGGCGTCCCCTCGCCCGCTTGTTGAAAATAAAAGTGGAGATGAACGCGAAAATAAACAAAAATCTATCAATTTTCAAACAATCGCACAAATTGACTGTTAATTTTTCCCCTCAATCATGTTATACTTAAAAAGTCTCTCCCAGTCCCGTCCCCCCGCCCCTT
Organism: Deltaproteobacteria bacterium; assembly: GCA_031276865.1. Taxonomy (GTDB): domain Bacteria; phylum Desulfobacterota; class Desulfarculia; order Adiutricales; family Adiutricaceae; genus JAISMF01. The sequence goes on from JAISMF010000016.1 coordinate 31,604, forward strand.
TCCCGACCAGGACCTCCGTCCCGCCCGCCGGGGGATCGCCCGCGGAAACATCGACTTTCGGGGTCCGTTCCATTTCCGCCTCCCCCCCTCCATCCGGACGCCCGCGCGGAAAAACCCCCGCGGTTGGCGAATTGGAGAAACGACATGCTTCCGCGGGCTCGAAAATAGATAAATTCATCCCGCGCCCCCGCGCGACGACGCCGAAAGACTTCGGCGTCGAATCTTTCCCCGCGCTTCCGTTCCACCTTTTTCTTCTCTTTTTCGACGCGGGGGAAACAGCCCCCGCTGTCGTGAAAATTCGCCACGCCACGCCTCATGTCCGTAAAATATTATTATTTATCCCTTATGTCGCGTATTTTCTCTAGTCAATTTTCATAGCCGGACTCTTCGCGCCCGCCTCGTTTTTTTAAGCTTTCGCCGCTGATTTTTCCGGCTTCCCTTTTAAATTTTCCGGCTTCACTTTTGTTTTTTCCTTTTTTTTCAACCTCCCTTTCCGGCTTTCCGGTTCGCTTTCGTTGTTTTTCCCTTCATCCGCGTCTTCTTCTTCATTTTCATACCCCCCCCAGGCGTCCCGAAGCGGGGGAAACTATCGGAGACGCGCGGGATTAGGCCTCCGAAAATAAAGTTCCGCCGCGGTTTTTAGAAATTAAACCTTGATTTCGACGCCGGTTCGCCCCGCCTTCCGGCCGCGTCCTTTAGAGAAACCATGAGTCCCCCGCCCCAAGGGCCGCGGCAGGCGGCCGTGGCCTTCGGCGCCAATCTGGAAAGACCCTTCCTCGCCCTCCACCTGGCCGAGGAGCTCCTGGGCCTGGAGGAGGGGCTCAGATTCGCCGCCCGCTCCGGAGTGTGGCTCACCGAGCCCGTGGGCGGACCCCCGGGCCAGGATTGGTACCACAACCAGGTGCTCCTCTACGAAACCGGCCTGGAGGCGGAAAAGATTCTGGAACTCCTTTTAAAGACCGAATCCGCCCTGGGAAGGGCGCGCCGGGAGCGCTGGGGTCCCAGGATAATCGATCTGGATCTGATCTTTCTGGACGGCGAGGTGGCCCAAAGCGGCTCCCTCACCCTCCCCCACCCCCGCCTCCAGGACAGGGCCTTCGTCCTGAAACCCCTCCTGGAGGTCGCCCCCGGCTGGACGCATCCGGTTTCGGGGCTCGCTCTTCTCGACCTCCTCTCCAGGCTCCCCCGCGGGGGGCCGTCCTTGAGAAGGCTTTAGGCCTCTTTTTCGGGGCGGCCGCGGAAGGGGCCGGAAGGGGGGCTTCGCGCCAATCACGGGAGCGCATGATCCGCTACCTCATCATAGCCGTCCTTTTCCTGCTGATAATCCGCGTCGTGACGGATCTGGCCCGGCCCCGCAAAGGCGATCCGCCCCCGGCGGAGGAGTCCGTCCTGGTGCCGGACGCCCAGACGGGCGTCTATTTCGAGAAAAGCAAGGCGGTGACGGTGGTGACCGGAGGCCGGACTTATTATTTCAGCTCGCGGGAGAACCGCGACTTGTGGCTCAGACGGAACCTGGAGTAAGATGCGCCCCCCCGCCGCCCGAAACTGGCTCCTCCTCCTTTTTCCGGCGCTGATCCTGGGCTCCCTCGCCGGGTCCCGGGAGCTCTCCGGACAGATCTCCTTCGCCCCGGAGGAGGCGGCGGAGGCGCCCGCGGCCGCCCCCGGGGAAGCCGAAAACAACGCCGCCCCCCCCTCCCGGTTAGGCGCGGCCCCCTACTGGACCAAACCCGAATCCGAGTCCGCCCCCTACTGGCTCCCCCGGCCCGAAAACGCCCGGCCCTACTGGGAGGGCCCCGCGTCCGCGTCCCCCTCACCGGAGGGGCCCCTCGGGACGGATTCGGGCGCCCCTCCGGCGGCGCCGGAAGCCTCCCCGGACTCGCCGCCGCCTCCGGCGGGAGTCTTCGCCCCGCCGCCTCCGCCTCCGCCACCCCCGGCCCCCAAGGCCCGGGCGGCGTCCGAAACCGAGGGGGTGGTGGAGGAGCTCAGCTACTACATGTTCAAGGACGATTCCGGTGTGGTCCACATGACGGACGCCCCGGCGGACTCCCGCTACCGCTTGGTGACGGTGCAGATCACCGTCTCCCGGGGGCTCGCCCCCTTCCGGCGTTTGAACCTGGACAAGGTCAAGCCCTTCATCCTCGAGGCCTCCGAGCGCTACCGCCTGGATCCGGCCCTCATCGCGGCCATCATCAAAAGCGAGTCGGCCTTCGACCCCAAGGCGGTGTCCTGGGCCGGGGCCCGGGGCCTCATGCAGCTCATGCCCAACACCGCGCGCCAGATGGGGGTCCAGGACAGCTTCGATCCGGAGGAGAACATCCTGGGCGGCTCCCGTTATCTGCGCCTCATGCTCAACCGCTTCAACGGGGATCTGACCCTGGCCGTGGCGGCCTACAACTGCGGGCCGGAAAGGGTGGCGAGGGTGATGCGGGTGCCGGACATTCCGGAGACGCGCAACTACGTGCGCGCCGTCTTCTCCAACCTCCAGATCATGAGCCCCCTCTTCCCCGACCACCACCGGGACTAAAGACGGGACCGGGCCTCCGGCGGGCCCCTCCCCGCTTTCGCCATCCCGCCCGGGCCCGTTGGGCCCGGGCCCTCCGACGCTTCGTAAAACGCCCGCCGCCTAATTTCCCCGGACGGCGAACCCCCTTCCAGGAGCCGCGAAAGGCATGAGATCCTCTATCAAGCGCGCGCTGTCCGCCCCCCGCCTCCCCAACATCCTGACCCTGGGCCGCATCGCGGCGGTGCTGGCGGTGATTCTGGGGTTGCGCCTGGGGGACGGGGGGAAGACGGTCTGCGCCGCGGTCGCCCTGGTCTACCTGGCGGCGGCCCTCTCCGATCTTTTGGACGGCTACCTGGCCCGGCGCTTCCAAAACGAGTCCAACGTCGGCCGCTTTTTGGACCCCATGGCCGACAAGCTTTTAGTGGCCTCGGCTTTAATCATGCTCATCCCCTTGGGGCGGGTGGAGGCCTGGGTGGCCTTCCTGATCATCGCCCGGGAGATAGCCGTCACCGGCCTGCGGGCCGTGGCCGTGGAGAGGGGGCTGATCATCTCCGCCTCGGCCGAGGGCAAGCAGAAGACCCTGGCCCAGAATATCGCCCTCTTCTGCCTGCTCTACCACTACCGCCTCTTCGGGGCGGACGCCCACCTGGTGGGAACGGTCATACTCTACGTGGCGCTTGCCAGCACCTACTGGTCGGGCTTTCTGTATTTCCACCGCTTCCTCAAAGAGGACGCCTTCAAGGGCGGGAGCGAAAAGGCCGCCCCCCCGGAGGCGGAGGAGGCGGCCCCCCCCCCCGAGGCGGCGGAGAAGGCCGCCTCCCGCGAGTCCGGGGTAAAAAGCCCCCCTCCGGACGAAGACGGCCCCGGGGGTGCCGGAGACGGCGCGGGGGCGAAACTCGAAAAGGGCTGAAAGACCCCGCCCCACTTTTCGATCCCGGGCTAAAACAAACGCGGCCCCTCGAAAAGGCCCGCCGGCGAAAAAAGGATAACCCATGCCCGTCCGCGGCATCGACTGCCCCAAATGCGGCGCCCCCGACGCCGAGCTCGTCCCCGCCGCGAGGCCGGGAAAAACCGGCGTCCTCCAATGGATCCTCCGCCGTTTCCAGGAATCCGCCCGCGCAGGGCGCCCGCCCATGGGGCGCTACATCCTCCGCTGCCGGAAATGCGGCCACGAAAGCGTTGTCATCATGAACTGACCCCCCCCCAAAGAGCCCCCCCGGCGGAGGCTCGAAAGCTCCGAGACCATCCATGAAACGCCCCCCGCTCTTAGCCCTGGCCTTGGCCCTGCTCGCCCCGCTCGCCCAACTCGCCCTCTTCCCCCCCGCCCCGGCGGAGGCCGGCGTAACGCTGCGGGCCTCCCAGGTGCTTCCCGCGGATCACCCCTCGCAATTGGCCCTGATCCGCCTAGGCGAGCTCCTCAAAGAGGGCTCCCAAGGGGAGATGGAGCTTTCCATCGTGGACAGCCGGGAATTCGGCGGGGAAAGGGAGCTGATCGAGGCTTCGCAGATGGGGGAGCTGGATCTGATCGTGACCGGCACCGCGGCCCTCTACGGCTTCACCTCGGACTTTCTGGTCTTCGATCTCCCCTATGTGTTTCCCGACCTCCGCACCGCCCGCGAGGTGACGGACAGCCCCTTCGGCTTAAACGTCCTGGACAAGGCCCTGGTCATGGGCCTCAAGGGGCTTGCCTACTATGAAAACGGCATGCGGAACGTCTCCGCGAACATCCCCGCGCGCCTGCCGGAGGACTTGAAGGGACTCCCCTTCCGCACCATGGAGTCCAGGATACACCTGGAGACCTTCCGGGCCCTGGGCGCCAACGCCGTGCCGCTTTCCTTTTCCGAGCTCTACGACCACCTGAAAAAGGGCCTGCTCGAGGGGGAGGAGAACCCCGTCTCCATCTTCATGACCGGAAAACTCTACGAGACCCAGAAGTACTACAGCCTCACCGGCCACTTCTACACGACCTCGCCCGTGTTCATAAACTTAAGCGTCTGGAACAAACTTGACCAGGGCCAGAAGGACCTGATCTTGAAGTGCGCCCGGGAGAGCGCCCTCTACCAAAGGGAGCTCCTGGACGAATTCGACAGCCCCGCGGCCATGGACGCTCTGCGGGAAAAGGTGACCGTCATTTCCGACATCGACCGGGGAATCTGGAAGAGGGCGGTGTCCGGAGTGAGGGAGAAGTTCGAAGCCGAGGTGGGGGAAGAAACCTTAAGCCTTTTTGACGAGGCCCTGAAAACGGCGGCGAATGAAAATCCCGTAAAATGAGCGTGACCCGGATATGTTCCGCGGCAAGCGGCCCGCCGGCTTCGATTTTCCGCGTCGAAACGAGGGGCGGACACCCGCCCGGGGGGGCGCGTCCTAAAATCCCCGTTTCACATCGCTTTGGCGGTTAAACGCTATATAAAGCCTTGGCGAGGTCGGTGACGCTTAGCGACGTGATTCCAACCGAAACCGCCGTGGCGGCGCCTAATGATTTATCGCTATTTGGGCCCATACGGCGCGTCATGATTTAAGAGAGCCATAAGCGCCCGAAATCATCCTTGATTCTCATTAAATTTTCCAGCCGCGCCCCTTAAACGCTCCTGGGAGGCCCGGGCGCCGTCCGCGAACGAACGCGAGATAGTTTCCCCGTGTTTTCCAGGGCTCGAAGCCCCGAAAAGCGCCTCGACAGGTTGAAGGACCGGCGCGGCGGCTTCGTCACCTGACTTCGCCCTGTTTCCCGTCTCCTCCGCCCCATACTCCAGGGGCTGGTTTCCCGCTCGCGTCAAGAGAAACATCGTGTCTAGCTTACGGCTAATGTTAGCAGGTTTTCGGCCTATTCAACCAAAAGACGATACATGATGTAAATCATATGATCGAAAAACACGCGCGGTATATTACGGCTGTAACCGAGAAAATTCGAGGTTCATATTGAGGGCGGTTTTATAGATGGCGGATGGGGAATAACGTTTCAAGCTTATGGTTTTTTAGAAAAGTTAACGCCATATCCAGTAGTCAAGCTGACACGTCTTGATTTCAAGAATTTTCCAGGAACGCCGGAGATGATGTTTTTCCAGACATAAGCGTGATTATGACGAACCATCCATAATCGCGCGCGAGGATATCTGTCTGACGCTTCACAATTTCGTTCAAGAGCGCTTGGGTTGAAGATTCGAAACGTCAACCAGTCCATACATTTCGAGTATTCGTCCGCGAGTTATTTGTGTTTCATGGTTTTCCACCGATGTTTCCTTCCCAACCAATGGCGCGACCGGTCCATAACATGTTTACTCATCCATGAATACGCCGAAGTCGCGAACCCCACGCTGAAGCGGTTGGCTCATCCTCCATCAACTACACCGTGTTTCTTCACGACGCGGCTGGCGTCCAAACCAATCGCGTTGGCGGCGGTCAGATCGCGCGCTTTATCTTTCAGACTGTCAATCTTCTTCCGAGCGTGAAAATCCTTGAATTCGCAAACTAGGAAGACAAAGCCATTACTCCACCGGTTAAATAATAGAAACCGCCAAGTTAAAATCCAGTGATACCGACCGACGATATTCTAACTTTTACCCGATGGGGTGACATCACCCGGATGGGTCGCCGCCTAGGGATTTTAACGCGGCTGTTTTTTCGCGGTTGTTTTCGGGGAATCGAAGCCCCCGAAAACTTAGTGAAACTTTCACACGCCGGTTAGCGGAAAACGCTCAATCCTTCCATAAAGCGTTTGACTAAGCGTTTAAAACGTTGGATAGGCGACTCCGTAATTCCTGGGCTAATCCAATATTACCCCGGCGGATAAAAGTTAGAACGGTGAAATGAAGTTGTTCCCTTGAATACATGGGCGTTGTGGTTACGAGGTTGATTATGGCGTTGAAGTTATGTGGTTGATTATGATATAATTAGGCGTCTTGATAAATTTGACCTCAAGGAGCGTATATCGTGTATGCGCCGGACCTTAAAAACCCTAAAACCCTCAACGCCATGAAACCTACAATCAATCCTATTTATAATGATTTTGAAAAAATAATTGGTATTGAACTACCTTATTATATTAGTGATATTGAATTTGATCATAATTCATATAATGTTAGCATTTTTATTGACTATCATTCTAAAAGCTTATTCAATTGTGAATGTGGGCAATCTAATATACAAATTCATAGCAAAAAGCATCGTATAATTCGAGATTTAGATATAATGAATTATAAAGCCAATATTCATATAGATTTACCAATAATTAATTGTCCTAATTGCCGATTTAAAACCGTATTGCCAAGCTGGTCCACACCAAGATCCGGATTAACTTTAAAATTTCAGCAAAGATTACTTGCCGCGTCTTCATTTATCCCATTATCCACAGTAACAAAATTAACTGGTGAATCATATGATCGAATTAATCACGTTATAAAAACCCACGTTGAACCAGCAAGAGAAAAAGTGGATATGTCTGGTGTTCAAAATGTTGGATTTGATGAAACATCTAAGAAAAAATGACATGACTATGTAACAACAGTTATAGATATGGATAAACAGAGTCTTTTATTTGCGTTCCTGGCAAGGATTCATAAACTATACTCGCTTTTAGTGATGATCTTGTAAAACATGGTGGAGATCCAAAGAATATCAAAGAAGTAGTTATTGATATGTCACCCGCATTCATATCTGCAGTACTTAGTGTGTTCACGTCCGCCATGGTTACGTGCGACACATTATCCGAGATCTCGGATAATCGCTCGAAGATGATTTTCGCGGAGGGCAGGTTCTCGCTCACGGTCTTCACGTAGGCGCGGCCCATATCGAGGCGGACGGCCTCGATTTTCCCTGCCCTTCTTCCGAGAAGCTTCCAGAATTGTTGTCAGTGACAACAATATCAACCGATACGCCTTCCGCGCCGTGTCGGCTTGAAAGCGCGGTCGAAAGGCGCTTTCAAGATCCTTATCCGCGGGTTTGCGTCGGGCCAGTTGAAAAATTTATTTTTCATGACGCGCGTCACCGAAGTACTCATCCCGGAGCGCGTCAGAATTTGCTGTTAGGTAATTATTGGACCGAAAATCGCCTTGACGTCTGATCCAAATCCATAGATTGAAAGTCCCAAATCTATAAACTCTTTCGCCCATTCTTTTAAGGGCCCGTGGTAATTTCTTTGGGCTATGTCATTTAAGGCTTTTTGGGCGGCATCTTTCAAAATATCGTCAATTTGCTCATGAGCGAGATCTGATTTCGGAGAATTATCAAATATTATCTTTTTAATTTCACTGCGTGGCAGTTCTTTTTTTGCCGCCTCGGCTAGGGCGGCGTTCAAGTCGTTTTCTGGGATTAATTTTAAGGCGGACATGGCTAAATACTTGTTTTGATCAGCTTCGGTTTTTATTTTTTTCCTGTTTTTATAGATAATCTGCTTGATTTCATGAGATTTAAGCATCTTCATCGCCACATCGGCTAAAACCGAATCCACATAGTCAATTGGAAGTAAACGCATCGCGAGAGAAGATAGAATATCGTTTTCTTTTTCCGGAGAAATTTTTGTCTTATTAGGAGAGTATTTTAATTCAATTATGACAAATACCTGAGAGTCAAGCTCAACGCACAAATCCATGCGTCCAATTGTTCCGGCAAGTTCGCTCCAAAGCTTGAACCCCATGGCGACAAGGATTAAGTGGACGGCGGTATGGAATTCCTTTTCGCTGGCTGGTCTTTGATAATATGTTATGGTAGAAAAAAAATTACTGAAAATAGCGCTGACCGTTTTGTCATCTCTGGAAAGTATGGCATTTTTTAAGTATTCACCCTTATTTATAAGATCTTTTACGTCTATTAGGTCAAAGTAGGATGAAAAACAAACATTAAGGTAAGAGGTTGATACCTCGAGGTTGGGTAGTCTGAAAGTATAAGAATCTATTATTTCTGATTTTTTGGTATCCATGGTTTCTATCTCGACTTGTATTACTTTATCCACAGTCAAATATCCGCTATGGAAGAGAACCGGAACGGCGGATAACTGGTTTAGATCTGATTTTCGCAATTCCGTGGAGAGAAACGATCTAAGCTTTGGCTCGATAAAATCTTCAGGTTTAGCCCGTATCATGGCTGTTAAATGCCTAGGCTGACCGCTTTGGATCCAGTAGTTGTTAAACGATTTTTCACTAAAAAAATTGAGTATGGAATAAGGATTGAGCACTCTCATCCGCCCTCCCCAGTTGTAGCCGTCATACCAGCGAAGAATCGCGTCTTTTAAATCTTCCTTGGTATCCGTAGGTTTCATATTATGGGAATCTTTGAGACTTGCCAGAGTCGTTTCCAGTCTGTCGGAGAAAAGCGACTCAAATTCGTCCATGGTGAAGCCGCAGATGCCGGCGTATTGGGGATTTAAGGAGATATCAGCGAGATGGTTTGGTCCAGAGTCCATGGAAGTTAGCGCGTATCTGGTTATTCCGGTAACAAAGGAAAAGCGGATCAAAGGAAGAACATCCACATCTTTCATTGAAGCGAAAAACGTATGGAGAACTTCAGCGTTGGCCTGGGCGATTTTTGGGTAAGCCATATTCCTGGTGACAGGGGCGTCATACTCATCAATAAGCACCACGACTTCCGTCTTAGATTTTTTGTGTATGGCGCGGATAAGGTTTCCCAAAAAAATATCAGGGGAGTCCGACTTAAGCTTAATATCGTAATCTTCAGATATTCTTTTGAGTTTCGCGATAATATTCTTCTTAAGCGTTTCAGGATCGCTGGAATCCATGGAGAGGCTGAAAAAGATGACAGGCAACCTTGGAAAATTATAATCCGACTCATCAATCCAGAGGCCTTTGAAGCGCCCGCGGTTACCGGTAAAAAGTTCATTTAGGGTGTAAAGCAGGAGAGTTTTTCCAAAACGACGGGGTCGGGACAGAAAAAAGTCTTTCTTCGGGCCCTTAAGGAGGTCGTAAATGTATCGGGTTTTGTCGGCGTATAAAAGATTTTGATCGATTATTTTCGGAAAAGTAAGATCGGCGACTGGCAGTTCTTTCATGGTCATCATTCCTCGCTTCTATGGTTCAAAGTCACACTATTGAGAATTTTCGGCGTGATTAGACTTGAAAAACGTTTTTTGAAAATTTTTTCAAATGTTGTATATTCCTTTCCATTATAGTTAAATATAAATTAAACATTGCGATAAAATAGAAATTAGACTTGCGGAGATCGAAAAAATTTGGTCGTTAAAGAAACTTTTTCTAAAAAGACGACGCTAATAACGACCTTGAGATAAAATAATTTAGGACTTAAGTAATTGAGCCGAATCAAATAAACAATTTGGCGATCTAAAGCTAAACGACTTTTGCCAGCATCCTAATTTTACAAAAATTCATTCTCATTTCAAACAAAAATATTATATCCGTCGGCAATAACAATTTTTCAGGGAGGCTGAGGTTTTTAGAGAGGGTTATGGTTTCTAATTTTATCGTTCGTACCTTCAATCTTTAAAATATCATACCATATATTGATAATATAATAAAATTGAATGCGATATAATGTTATTTCTATTTCTGGGGCCATTTCACAGACCTTTCGCCTTTAAAATTCGCGCGGTGAAAAAAAGCGACCCAGAGAAAAACTCTTAGAGGTATTTAGTTTTTTCCTGTGAAAGACGAAGAGCTGGGCCGAGGAACCGCTTTCATTCCCTCTCATGACGTTTTTTCCGCCTGGTTTAGGTTCAGGAGGCGTCGTTGAAGAACCCGTGAAGGCTCCTTAGTTTGGCGAAGTCGCCGATAAGCTCGCCGTGGAACTTATCCCGCCGCCAGAGCCCGATAACTCCCCTAAGCGCCGGAACGACTCCTTTCCGTCTCCGTCCGCCCTCTCCTTCAAGATCAGGGGTTTGAGGAAGGCGTCCTTTCCGAGCCTTTTTCGCCGTCCCGACAACTCCAAACGCAGATAGCTTCCCTGGGGGGAGGGCCCGTAAAAAGATGGATCGAGGTGGAGGCAGAGCCCGCGGCGCAGGCGGGCCTTTTCTCGTCCAGCTCCAAAGGGGAATCCGCGCCGGCCGAGGCTTTGAGGGCCTTCCCGGGACACTCCGCCGCGAGGGTGTCGAGGCGGGGGGAGAGTTTGAGGAGTTCCGCGTCCATCAGGGGCGGATTGTCCCTCATGCCGATTATCCTGAAGAAGGTGAAGGAGGGCGTCCCGCAGTCCAGGCCGCCCGCGGCCGGGCAGCCGTAAATCGAGATCTCCGGAAGGGAGGCGTCCGCCTTGAGCCGCTTGTTTTTAGGCGCTCACCGAGGGAGGCGGCCAGAAAGAGGGAGTCCGCGGCGGCGCGGGGGCGGCAGAGGAGTCCCCGTCGGCTCCGGATCAGGGCCGGAATCCCTGGAAGCTCGGAGCCCAAAGTCCCCAGATCTTCTGCGGCCTTGGTGAGCGAGTGCCGGTCGTTGAAGAAGAGATCCAGATCGCCCCGGGGGCTTAAAGCCAGGCGGTTCGCGGCGTAACGCTTGGCGGCCAGCGCCGCCTCCTTCAAGGCCTTGGCCCGAAGGGGGGTCCCGTGAATACCAGGCGGCGCGCGAAGACGGGCCAGGCGTCCCCCCGGAAGAGGCTCCAGGTGAGGGGCGCCTCTTTCACCACTTTGATTTCCGCCGCGTTCCCTTCCCCCCCGCCGGCCAGGCGGGAGAGGAAGGGAGGGGGGAGCGCCCTCCCGCGCTCCCCCTCCGCGGCCTCGGAAAAGACCGCCAGGAGCGGCTCCGGGCCGCCGTCGGCGTTCATGTAGGCCCCGCTGGGGAGGGGCGCCTCGGTTAAGGCGAGGGTGGAGTCGCTCGCGGGTCCCGATTCGATGGGCACGGAGGCGCGGGCCTCCTCCAGGGGGGGGAGAACCAGTTCCAGGGTGTCCTCGTCGTCCGCCCTGGAGGCGGGATCATCGGCGTCCTGGTCGTCCTGGCGCAAAACCCCTCCTTTCCTTGGCATAACGACATGCTTGATGCTAATGCAAAAAGTCCCTGACGATTAAAAAAAATAGAAATAATATACTTTATGAACTATAGGTTATTCTAATTTATCCTATATTTTGCATGCGGTCGGAAAATATTATTCAAACTCAGACTTTTCGCGCATGCGTCGAACTTTTTCTTGTCCATAAATTATTTCATATAAACATGCGCTATCGCGGACATGAAAACAATCATCAAGGTCCCTCTATTCGCCAAAGATGAAACCGCGCGTGAACTACGGCTTCGGGTTCGTCGAATGGCTCGAGGATGGCGAGGAGGACGGGGTTTTCTCCGGTTCGCCAAGACCATCATATCCTTCCACCACGAGAATGGGACGGTCCATCCTCATGGTCTTTCCGGACGAAGCATCCCGCTTTGGGGGCGGATCGCGGATGGAGAATTCCTGAACAGTTTTATAACCGAATTGAATTCGAAAAAAAATCGTCCTGTTGCGCTATTGTTATTTATTTAGTATAAGTGTTGTTACGTCGTCAAGGCCTCTTGATACGGGAAACCTTCATGTGCTCGTTCGCGGAAGGGGCCCAGGCCTTCCATGAATGTTATATAACGAGCTCCCATGAACAAGGTATTGGAATTTTTACAGAAAAACAGCCCTTTATATCTCGCCACCCTCAAAGACCGTGAGCCGCGGATCCGCCCCTTTGGCCTGGCCTTCGGTTACCACGGAAAGATCTAATTCGGCTGCGGAACCCGAAAGCGGGTATACCGCCAGATAAACGACAACCCCCGAGCGCGGCTGGCGACCACATCGCCGGACGGACCCTGGCTCAGGTACACGGGCTTCGCGCGGTTCGACGACGACCCCGCCCTCTACGACAGAGCGGTGAACTTCTGCCCGCCTCTGGGTAAAACGTACCCCAAGGGCTCGAAAAAAGCAATCGGCTTTTTTTCCCTCAAAAGCGGGGTGGCCCAATTCCCCGACGTTTCCGGCGCCATTCAGGAAACAATCAACCTGTAGACGGCTCTTTATTTGTTGAAAGGAGGCTTAAACGTAATGCCCGAAAGACCTGAAACGCTGGCCGTCGCGTTCGTGGAGGCGCTCAACCCCTCCGCGGTTAAAGTGACGGATCTCTCCTCCCTATCCTTTAATCCGGAGTTCCGCTCCCTCTGCGAGGCGAACCACTGCGGGCACTACGACAAAAACTGGACCTGCCCGCCGCGGGTGGGGGAGCTTGCTCCATTAATCGAGGAGGTTGGAAGCTTCGAAAAAGCGTTAGTCTACCAGCTGGTGGGAAAACTGTCCCACCCTATGGACTGGAAGGGGGTTTTGGAGTGCGGTTCGGCTTTCAACCGGATAAGCTACAAAATAGCGGACGAATTAAGGCCCAAGCTTTCCAGGAGCCTGCTTTTGGGCGCCGGACCCTGCCGTTACTGCGGCGATTGCGCGTTTCCGGTCGGGGAGCCCTGCCGTCATCCGGATAAAGCCGTGCGATCGCTTGAGGCCAACTGCGTGGACGTTTCCTTTTTGGCGCGGAGCTGCGGATTGGGTTACATTAACGGTCCCGATACCATTAGGGGCCGTTACAAAATTAACTTTACATTTGTGGCAAGAGTTTGTAATTCCACTCTCCATGAAAATCTTCCGGTTTCAAATTTAAATCGTCTAACTCTTCTTTAGAAACTTTTATTC
>JAISMF010000097.1 GCA_031276865.1 Deltaproteobacteria bacterium
GTCCTCTCCCGCTCCGCCCTCACGGTGATGATGGTCCCCCTTATCCCCACCACCGCCTCGGGGGCGGTCACCTGGAATCCCTTGGGATTGGCCTCCACGATCTTTCCGGTCACGAAACGAGCCAAACCCTCCGTCACGTTAGCTTTAAAACTCTGATCGGAACCCGAATCGGAGTACTCGTCCATCCGAAAGAGGGCCCCGGGACCAACGGCCACCAAGCTGTCGTCGTTGAAAAGTATCCGCACCCTCCCGGCGGATCCGGTCCGAACGGTATCGGATAGGCGTATTTCCATCCCCACCTCGATAGGGATCTCCGCGCCCTCCCTGACGATGACGGCGCCGCCCGCGAGCCCAATCACTTTTCCTATATTTCCGTCCGCCGCCTGAAGCGGCGGGGAGGACATAAGGACGGCGCGGAAGATTAAGAGAGAGAGAAGGATAAGCCGCGGAAAACGCTGTAACATGTAATTCACCAGACGGAGTTGATAAAACGCCTATCAACGTAAACGCCCGCCAAAACGAAGGAATCCGCCCGGCCGTTCGCAGAGACGGCCGGGTGCCGAAAACACGCGGAAAACGTGCGAAAAACGCGGCGAAGCGAGGTTGTAAAGACGCTGAAAACCGGAACGTAGCGTTTGTAAAAGGACGGGAAAGCGTTGGGAAAACTTAAAGGGCGGAGGTTAGATTTCGAAACGACGACGCGTGTATGAAACCGCTGCGGACGACTCAAACAAAACCCGCGAAGGAAGCGGCTCTTGGAAATACCTTGATAAACAAGGCCGTTTAAAGGCCTGAGCGTTTAGGGATAAGCTTTCCGCCGCCGTCCGGCGAAAACTATCCTTAAATCCTCCAAGCCGCATCGGGCTGCCTTGAGACCCGGGAACGCCGTTGTCCGGGGAAAAACCCCGGGGCCGTGGCCCTTAAAAGGGAAAAAACTCCGCCCCGGGGGAGTTCGGTCCCGAGGGCGTAGGTCACGGAGGATCGCTAACGGAGGGGCGTCCACCCCGGAAGATAGCCAACGGAGGGTATCCGCCCCGGGGGAAAGCCCCATTTTCCGCGGAAAGGACAAAACCGCGCCGCGCCCGGCAAACTTTTCCGGCGGGCCGGCCGGAGGAAGGGATTTGTTAAATTAGGTTTTAACACATAAAAAAAAACTTGGAAAGGCCCGGACTCCCTAAGGATGCTCCGGCCCCTTCCCCGGCTCCGCCGGTAAAGCCCCCTCTCCCTCAAGAGCCTCCGTCCCCTTTCCCGCTCCGCCGGGAAAACCCCGGGCTCCCTTCCGGATTCCCACGCCCGCAAACCTGGAAAACCCCGCCTCCCAAAGGGCGGTCATCTGCTATAATCGGTGGATCCTTCGCCGCCCGGAAAAGGGGCGCCTAAGGAATTCATCTAAAAGGTGGCTAATTATGGAAATAAAGGTCGGACTCCTGGGCTACGGCACGGTGGGGTCGGGGGTGGCGAAGATCCTCACCCTCGAAGGCGAGCTTTTAAAGGAGAAGATCGGAAGGCCCCTGAAGCTTCAGGCGGCGGCGGTGAGGAATTTGGACGCCGAGAGGGCCTTCCCCCCTCCCCCCGGGATTCTCACGACGGATCCCTATAAAATAGCGGGAAACCCGGAGATCCAGGTGGTGGTGGAGCTCATGGGGGGGATCGAGCCCGCCCGCTCGCTCATCTTGCGGGCCCTGGAATCCGGCCAGCACGTGGTCACCGCCAACAAGGCCTTGCTCGCCGAAAAGGGGGACGAGATCTTCCAGGCGGCCAGGAAAAGCGGCCGGGAGCTGGCCTTCGAGGCGGCCGTGGCCGGGGCCGTTCCCGTGATCCGGACCTTAAAGGAGGGCCTGGCGGCCAACCGCGTCCAGAGCGTCTTCGGCATTTTAAACGGCACCACCAACTACATCTTGAGCGCCATGACCCAGGACGGAACGTCATACGGGGAGGCCCTGGCCGCGGCCCAGCGCCTGGGCTACGCCGAGGCCGACCCCACCTTCGACGTGGAGGGGCTGGACGCCGCCCACAAGCTGGTCTTGTTAACGGCCTTGGCCTACGGGACGCTCCCGAAAGTCGAGGACGTCCACGCCGAGGGCATAACCGGCTTGGAGCCGACGGACTTCGCCTTCGCCCGGGAGCTCGGGTACGTGATCAAACTTCTGGCCACCGCCGCCCTGAGTCCCGAGGACGGCGGGGTGGAGGCGCGCCTCCACCCCGCCATGATCCCCAGGGGGCATCTCTTAGCCGGGGTCTCCGGCGCCATGAACGCCGTCATGATCCGGGGCCACGCCTCCGGAGACATCTTCCTTTCGGGCGCCGGGGCGGGCATGATGCCCACCGCCTCGGCGGTGGTGGGGGACATCGTGGACGTGGCCCGCACCGGGAAAAACGGCTCCTCCCCCTTTCGGCCCTCTTTGGGCTGGCACAGCCTCAAGGCCGGAGGCGTCAGGGACGTTCTGGAGACCAGGACCGCGCATTACGTGCGCTTTTCGGTTTCCGACCGCCCGGGGGTGCTCTCGGCCATCAGCGGAGCCTTCGGCCGCCACGGCATCAGCATCGCCCGGGTCATACAGAAGGGGAGGGACCCCAAAAGCGGGGCCGTCACCCTGGTGCTGCTCACCCACCGGGCCATGGAAAGGGACATCCGGAAGGCCTTGGAGGAGACCGCGGCGTTCGAGGCCCTCACGGCGCCGGCGAAAAGGATACGGGTGGAGGAGCTGTCCCTTCCGGAATAGCTTATCCGGATGAGCCCTCCCGCTCGAAGCCTTCGGCCTCCATACCCTCGAAGACGCAGCCGCAGTACCTCTGCCGGTAAAGCCCCAGCTCCCGGGACATCCTCCGCCCCTCTTTGAGGCCCGTCCGGAAATCCTCGTAGTAAAACTCCAAGCCGTATTGGGCGGCCAAGCGCCCCCCCTCCTCTTTTATCGCCTCGTGCCTTTGGCGTCCGGAATAAAGAAGGGCGCTGGTGAAGGCCGGATACCCCAGTTCCTTAGCCCTTTTCGCCGCGGCCGCCAAACGCAGGCGGTAGCAGAGGACGCAGCGCTTCCGGGAAAACAGCTCCCCCCCCACGGCCAGGAGATGCTCCCTCGCTTGGCGGGGGGGGAAATCCAAGAGCAGGGGGATATCGCTCCCGAAGTAGGAGGGCGCGGCGAATCCGAGATAGGCCAAGGCGTCCCGCCGTCTGAGATACTCGTCTTCGGGCTGGATGTTGGGGTTGTAAAAAAAGAGCCGCAAGGGGGAGAACCCCCCTCTTCCCAAGAGGATCTTCAGGGGATAAACGGCGCAGGGGGCGCAGCAGGCGTGAATGAGGAGGGGCGTGGGCAAGGAAGTCTCACTCTCCCGTGAAGTAGGTGAACCGGAAAACGGAACCCTCCCCCGGAACCGAGACCGCGCCCACCTCGCCTTTGTGCTTCAGAACTAGAGACCGCGCGATGGCCAAAGACACCCCCACCCCCACCTGGCCCTTGGTGGAGAACAGGGGTTCGAAGGCGTGCTTCAAGGTGCGCTCGTCCATGCCGCAGCCGTTGTCCCTCACCGCGGAGACCAGGTAGGGGCCATCCTTTCCGGCGGTGACGGTGATGGAGGGGGAGTCGCCCTTCCGGGCCAGGCTCTCCAGGGCGTTCATGATCAAGACGTGGTAGATGGTGAAGAGGTCGTCGTAGACCGCGGGCTGGGGCTCCAGATTCCTGGCCGCGTTGGAAAAGCCCACCTTGGGAAGAATCTCCGAGAGGGCGCCGGACTCCTCCGTCGGGGCCCTTCCCACCTCCTCTTTGACCGCCTCCCAGACGGCGTCCACCACCTGGGAGACCAAGACGCGCCCGGCGTCCCCGGCGCTCCCCTCTCCGCTTCCGTCCATAAGCGAGAGCCGCTCCAAAAGGTTCACGGCCGTCTTCACGCTGTCTAGGGAGTCTTCGAGGTACTCCCTTCTCTTCTCCTGGGGCTGATCGGGGTTGGAAAAGTCTATCAAGGCGAGAGAGCCCATGGTGGCCGAGAGGATGTTTTTAAAGTTGTGATCCAGCCAGCCGGCCAGCTCCACCTGGCCCTCCAAACGCACCCTTAAGTCCCGATTCGCCTTTTCCCTAAGCGATTCCCTATGCCGGGCGAGGAAATCCTCCGCCATCACGGGGAGGTTTTTGTAGAAATCGACGTTTTTCACCACGTAGTCGAAGGCCCCGGCCAGAATGCAGTCCCGGGCGATGCGCTCGCTTCCCACGCCGGTGGTCAGAACCACCAAGGACTCGGGGTCGAGTTTTTTCAGGGCCTTTAAAAAATTGATTCCGGACCCGTCCCCCAGATAATAGTTGGTGAGGACCAGATCCGGCCGCCGCTCCTGGTAGATGGCCAAAGCCTCGGTCTGGCCGTCCGCGGCTCTGGCCTCGTAGCCCGCGGAGCGCAGGGTGTCCGCCATATAGTTGGCGGAGACTATGTTTCCCTCGTTTATCAAAATGAGCGTCAATATCTTTTCCGCCAGAAAGGGCCCGCCGTTTGCGGCGGGGCGGTGGAAACGAAGGCGGCCGGGGGCTCGTCCGGAGCGGGCTAAGCTTGATGTTCAAGGCGGGAGGGCGTTCGAGGCGAAAGCCGGGTTAAAGGCCGATAGCGAAGGTTAAAGCCGATAGCGATGCTTAAAAAAGGCCGATAGCGAAGGTTACGGAACGAAATCGAAGGCGACATCGTTCCGGCGGGTAAAAATCGGAAAAATTACGGTCGCTATCCCGGTTTTTATACTTGACTGGTTCCAATATTCAAGCGCCGGGGCGATTGTGAAAGACGTAACCGAAGGAAATGTCCCCCCCAAAAAACCGGAGCGCCGGAAAGCCGGAAAAAACCGGACGCCGGAAGCTCAGCGGGAGGGCTTTCTCGAGCCTTCCCGCTTTTTCCCCCCCGCTTGGCCGGAAAACTTCCGTGGACTCCGGGTCAAGACGAGGGAGAGAAGAAAAAAGGCGAGGCCCAAAACCACGGCCACGTCCGCCAGGTTGAAGGCCGGCCAGTGGCGGTCGCCCAAGTGGAAGTCCAGAAAATCCACCACCGCTCCGTGGCGCAGCCTGTCCAGAATGTTTCCCCAGGCGCCGCCGAAAACGAGCCCCAAGGAGGCGATCTGGAGCCTTTCCTCTTTTCGGGCCAGATAAAAGAGGACGCCTAAGGGGACGAGGGCGAAAAGGGAGAGGAGGGCCATCTTCAGGCCCTGTCCGCCGCCGTCTCCGGCAAAGAGGCTGAAGGCCGCCCCGCTGTTCATGACCAAGACGAGGTTGAAAAAGGAGCAAAGCTCCCGGGACTCCTCCAGCTGCAGGCCGCGTAAAACCAGTTCTTTGGAGCCCAGATCCAAAAGAAAGACGGGGAGGGCGGCCCACAGGGCGGGGGTGAGTTTCTTCAGAGACAAGTTCCAAAGCCCCCTTCTAGTTGAGGGCCGTTAGATCTTTGAGGCTGTTGAGCTTGGGCTCCAGCTGCTCCAGGATGGGGAGGAAGTCCACCTTCCGAAGCCCCAGGATCTCCCAGGCGGCCGGGGACATGTCCGGCACCATGTCGTCGCCGCCGTTTCCGAAGCCCTTGGCCCGCACGATGATGTCGGCTATGTGCACGATGGCCGTCCACTCGGGCTTCAACACCGCCTTCTCCGGCTTGTGGTGCAGGCGCATGGGTTCGGCCAGGCTCTCCGGAAGGTTCCAGTGCTCGGCCAGCCACTGGCCGATCTCGGCGTGATCGAAGTCCAAGACCTTCGCCTCGGCCTCGTAGAAGTAGAGATCCTCCTCCTCCACCTTCTTCCTGACGAGGCTCATCTCGTCGGGCATGTTCAAGGCCAGGACCACCTTCCCCAGGTCGTGGAGAAGGCCGGCCACCAAAACCTCCTCGGCGTCCTCCCTTCCCAGATGCGAGGCGATGACCCCGGAGGCCGCGGCGCAGCCGATGGAGTGCTCCCAGAGCCCGGCCATGCTCTTCTGGATCATGTCGAAAACCGAGCTCGTCAAAACCAGCCCCTTCACCACCTCGAAGCCCAGGATGATGAGGGCCTGGGAGATGGAGCTGATCTTGCGGGACATGCCGAAGAAGGCGGAGTTGGCCATCCGCAGAACCTTGGCCGAGAGCACCTGATCTTGGGAGATGAGGCGCCCCACGTCGGCGACGGAGGTGTCGGGGTTCTCCACCATGCGGGAGATCTTGGCCACGATCCCCGGAACGGTGGGGAGGTTCTTGATCCTCCGCACCTCTTTTCTGGCCTGTATCCTGTCTGAGATATCCGGATCGGCGGTCAAGGGGGCACCTGTTTTCAAGCTTTGCGGTGAAAAAGGCCCGGCGGGGGCCGTTTCGCGGAAGCCCGAAAGCGCCGAAACGTTCTTCCGGCGTCCTTTCGGGAAGGCTCGTAAAAGTTTTGGGAGGGCCCTCCGAAGCCCTAGGCGGGGCCGGGGGAAGAGCGCGGGATAAGGCCCTCCCCGCGGCCTTGGCCGCTTTTCACCCGGGACTCACGCCGGGCTCTTCCCCGGACTCTTCGGGGAGGATCCCCTCCGGGGGGCCGGGCCCCCCGGAGGGGGGGGATCTTCGGGGGCCGGGGCCTCCCCCGCGGGAGCGGGAGCGGGAGGGGGAGCGGCGGCCTCCCGTTCCAAAGCGTCCTTCTGAGACTCCTTCAAGGCGAAGACGGCCTTCTCCATCTCCTCTTGGGAGAGGAAGGCCAGGGTCTTTTTCAAGGCCGTCAAAACGGCGTTTCCGTTCACCCGGCGGAAGGCCCGGTTGAGGCGCTCCAAATCCTCCCCGTGCTGGGCCCTTATCTCCTCTTCGCTCCGGCCCTCGTCTTCCTCGATCACCACCGTGTCGACGTTCAGGCGCGCGAGCATGCGCAGGAGGCCGTCCGTAATTTCGGATCCGGCGTTGGCCAGGAGGACCCCGTCCTGGCGGGCCACCTTCTCCGCCAGGATCTGTCCGGCTTTGGCCTGCTCGATGGAGATCCTTTTCACGAAAACCTCCGGAAGGGCTAAAAAGGGGTCCGACCCGAAAAAGGGGGCGCCGAAAAGGGAGCCGGAACCATCCGCGGGCCGCGTCCCGCGGGCGGGAAGAGCCAAGGAAAATCCGCCATTTTCCGGGAAAGTGGTGGCATAAAAAAAACGGATACAGTATAATGGGAGGGACGGATTGGCGGCCCACCCCGGCCCCGCGCGGGAAAAAAAAGGGGCCTTCACGGGCCTCTCCGGAGGTTCCGGCCCCGACCCTTCCGACCCGGAGCCGGACTTCAGCCTCCCGCCGCGGCTCATGGTAGCACAAAGCCCTTCCTTTTTCCAGAAAGTCCCCTATTTCCGGCCTCCGGCGGGTCCCCCCCGGGCCTTTACCGGTTCGGGGCGGGGGCGCTTTTTATCTTCTCCTCGGAAAAGAGGCCTCCGGCCTCTTTTCACGAGGCCGGATCGCCGGGAAGGCCCCGCCTATCCGGCCGGATCTTTTCCGGACGCCGGAAAAAGGCTTCCTCCGAAGCCGGAAACGTCTCTTTTTTTGAGGAGTTATGAAACTTAATTGCGAGGAATGCGGCGCGGAGATCCCCTCGGACACCTGCCCCGCCTGTAAAGAGGAGGCCCCCCTCTGGGCCAAATTCTGCCCCCACTGCGGAAAGAAGCTCTCGCGGGAACGGAGCGTACGGGAGGTGAGGAAACGCGTTCTCTGTTCCGACGAAAGCTGCATTGGAATCATCGGACCCAACGGAGTCTGCACCGAATGCGGGAGAAGGCCGTAAGGTCGGAAGCGTGGAAAAATCACCCCCTCCCCGGGCCCCGGGGGAGGCCTTAAAAAACCATCTGGAGAGCGTATGCCAGCTTTACTGTTAACCGGCGCCGTCATCATGATAGGCGGACTAGTGCTCTTTGTAGTCTGGTTCGAGTACCTCTGGGCCCTGATAAAGGCCCTCGCTCCCCTGGCTATAATCACCGTCGGAGCCATAGTCACCTACTTTGGCTGGGAAGAGAAGAAGGATCGCGGCGGCGCCTTCCTGGACTTCTCCTCCCCCTCCGAGGCCAGCCGCTATCAAGCCGAGGCCCTGGCCTACCAGGAGAAGCTGGACGGTATTCAGGAGGGCGCCCCGCCGGCGGATCCGGATAACAGCGCCGAGCTGGTTTTGGAGAAGGACGACCTGAAAGAGGCCACGGAGTCCGGCGGCCCGGGCGAGGGCTCCGGGGATCCGGCGGACGCGCCCGCTCCGGAAAGCGACCCCGGGGCGCGGGAGGCGAAGGATGGCTGAAGTAAAACCCGGTTCCCTCGTTTCCCGGGGAGGCCGGGGCGAAAAAACGAACCTTAAGGGAGCGGCCCCTCCCCGCCCCGGCGGCCTTTCAGCGCCTTGAGGCCGTTTTAGGCGTTTTTTGTTGACAGGGAATATATTTTTTGCTTAAATCCCTTTTTGTCCGCCGCCCGCGGAAGGCGTTCCATGGGAACAAGCCGGATGGGCGGCGGCGAATTTCCCTGGTTTTCCCGGCGCCGCCGAAGGCCTCCGGCGGACGGAAACGCCGCGGCGGGAAAAACGGAACTTATAGGTTTGTTCCTCAGTAGCTCAGTTGGTAGAGCAGGTGGCTGTTAACCACCGGGTCGGCGGTTCGAGTCCGTCCTGAGGAGCCAATTTTATTTCATCGCTCCGGCGGTTAAATATTTGAAACAGCCAGAAAAGTCAGGGGTGCTGAACCGGCGTTGTTCTAACTTTTACCCGCCGGGGCGATAGCGCGTTTTACGCCTTTCGCGCCGCGTTATTGGCGATTTACGGAAAGCGGTCCTTTAAACGCTTTCCGTTTTTTTTATTCTTGACAAAAACGAGTGGAGCTTGACGTTTTACTTGGGTTTTTTTCAAAAAGGGCGATATTTTAGGGTATTGGATTTTTTGGCGGCGCCTTCGGAATAAACGCAATCAATCACCCAACGCCCGTCGCGGGATAAAATAGTAAACATTCCGGATCGCTGTGACGCCCTCGCCACGGACGATTCTTCAGGTTTATCCGCTGAAATTGAATTAAAACGCGGACAATCCGAACGCCACGGAGAACGCCCGCTTAAATTTAAAAAGGCCACATAAGTTACAACCGTCCCCACGGCCTTTTTTTCGTCATTTTATCGTCAAAAGCGAAAAAATAAGACCCTACCAGCGGTTGTAAGCGGGCGGAGCTAGTTTAGTTAAAAAACTTCCTCATATAGCGAGATAACGGTTTATCCCGACGCTTACGGTCTACCGGGAAGAATCGTCAAGATCCTTTATAATCTTCTTGATTCTATCCAGACTCGGTTTCAAAGCGCTCATATCGCCCAGCTCGATTTTTTTCTTTTTAATTCTTTCCAGATATTTAACCAGCATGTCCGCGCGCCTCTGGATGCCGGCGATGAAGTAATCCGTCGTTCTTATAACCTTCTGGTTCCCGAGATTGGTTAGATAGACGTTCTTTTCGATATTTTCCCTGATTTTCTCCTTGAACTCCTCGAATTTCGCTTTGCGCGCCTCGGGGTCCTGAATCTTCGCCAGGGCTAAAAGTTTGGCGCCGGACCAAAAATTGGAGGTGAGTGCCTCTTTCACGATATAGTCGTCCACCGCGCCCATTTTAAGAAGCTCCGAAATATAAGTCTCCGATAAATTAACTTTCTTTATGAGCCGTCTCTGCCTGACTTTCGGGTTGTCCCCCTTCATTTTGTTTAAAAGCTTGGTAAGAGTCAGGGCCTTTTCAATGGGCAGCAGCTCCTCTCTGTGTATGTTCTGCGTGAGGGTGATAATCTCGTAGGCTTCGGAGTCGGTCGCCACGACGCGGCACAATATCTCCTTGACGTTAAGATCCTTAAGCGCCCGCCAGCGTCTTTCACCGTCCACGATCAGGTAGGTTCCGGGCACGTTCTCGTTTATCCTCACCAGAATGGGTTCAATCTGGGAGTTACGCTCAATGGAGTCTTTAAGATTGGTTAAATTCAGGGGATTTAAAAATTTTTTCGGCCGCTGGGGATCGGGGTAAATCCTGGACGCCTCGACTGTTATTATCTGATCGCCGTTTGTTTCCGCGTCGCGGGCGGCTGATTTTTTCGTTCTCGCCTGGCTGGATTTTTTTTCTCTGGATTCGGACATTTTCTTTCCACTTGACATTCTTTTTTATGTTTTTACTTCGTAACATACGAAGATTTTTTTCCGCGCGATGATAAAATACAACCTTATCTAAATACCATATTGTCAATTTGCGATAAAGAGAAATCTTTCGACCAACGAATAAATTTTCTCCCCTACCGGTTTCCCTACAAACTGCCGGAAAGCGTTTCCAGGAAAAATAGCGGAAGGTTTAGCGAAAATGAACGCTTCCGCGCCCTTTTTTCGCCACCCCTTTGAAAGCTTAGGCGAATTTTCCCCGCCGTCTCCGAAGTTCTTTGGGGCCGCCTTAACTACTATATGACGCATACGCAAAAAGTCCGAAGTTGAAAAATATTAACCGACCGCATACAGGATATAGAATAAATTATAATAGCATATCGTCTATAACGTTGATTGTTTCTAATTTTTCAATCAGCAGGGACTTTTCACAGTCGCATCGACTATTACGAAAAGGGCGGGCCGCCGCGGTTGTGGCCCTCGGCGACCGCCCCCCGATATATGGATTTCCGTCGCGGAGCCAAAACTTGGGGGATGTATAATCCGGGCGCGTTTCCGGCGTCAAGGCGGCGTCAAGGCCGGCCTCGGGTGGAAAAAGCGCCTCGGAACCGACCCTGGGGAGGCGCCCCCGGCGGCGCTGAAACCAAAATTCCCCAGCGATCCGCGTTATACTTTCTAGCCGGAAGCGTAACCGTTCCCTTTTTAAATCACGGGCCATCCTCCGCTCCTGGTTCCAGTTGAAGGGAACCCTCGCTTCCGAAACTGAAGTCGCGGACTTCCGTCCGGGAAGCGGAGCCGGGGGCCGGAGGCCGCCTGAGAGAGCTTAGGCCTAATTTATGCGCAAATCCCAATCCGATCCGGTGGCCTTCTGGAACCGCTTGGCCTCCACCTATCCCCGTTACAGCGCCACCGCGGCCTATTACGAGGAGAAAATCCTCGCCGCGGCCGGGGAGCTGGGGCTCTCCCTCAAAGACTCCGTTATTCTGGACGTGGGCTGCGGCACGGGAATGTTCACGCTTCATTTGGCCAAATTGGCGAAAAAGGTCATAGGTATAGACATTTCCCCCAAGATGCTCGACTACCTGCGGCTGGATCTGGAAAGGGAACACATCAAAAACGTCGCGGCGGTCCTCTCCGACTGGCTCGATTTTCAAACGGAGGAGATTTTCGATCTGCTCTTTTTCTCCATGAGTCCGGCTCTTTTCTCGCGGGAGGGCTGCGAAAAGGCCCTTACCTTTTCCGGAGCCAGGGTCTTCGCCACCCTGCCGGACGGCGACTTCGCCTCGAGGATCGCCAAGGCCCTCTTCCAGCGCTACGGAATAAAGCCCGAACCCTTCGACCGGCCTGGCCTCCTTTACGCGCTTCTTAAGGAGCGGAACTTGGAGGCCGCCTCCACGGTCGTCTCGGGCGTCTGGAGGGTTTCTTTAAGCCGGGAGGAAATCTTGGAAAGCGCCGGCTGCTCCCTGTACAACCACGGCTTGGAACCGGACGCGGAGGAGCTGGAGGGCTTTCTTTCGCCCTTCAAGGGCGAAGACGGCCGATACGTGGAAGAGACCGCCTACCGGATACGGCTGTTTTTGTGGCGGAATCCCTGAAAACCCGCGCCAGGGGATTTTTTCGGGGCCGAAAAAAAGGGGGGGCAGGCTCCGTCTTCGCCCCCGGAAAACGGAGGCCATGGATTCCGGCCGGCCGTTCCCCGTCGAGCGGAAGAAAGCTGGCGAAGTTATTATTATATCTATTTATATTTTTTTATTTTTTCTTTATTAAATATATAAATAATATACAATAAAATGTAAGTAGGGTAGAGGACTGGCGCAGTGGCTTCGTCATCTGATTCCGCCCTGTTTCCAGTCCCCTCCACCCCAAACCCCGCGAGCGGATTTCCCGCACGAGGCTTTCTGGCTGACGCTTCAC
>JAISMF010000104.1 GCA_031276865.1 Deltaproteobacteria bacterium
GCATCCATATCCTGAAGAGAGGTTTTACGCCAAATATTCAAAGAAGAGCCCAGTGCGTTAGTTGCGCTCGCTGGGATCCGTGGGAGGGGGCATCCGTGAGGGTGTCCCCTATCCCGACCGAAAAGTCCGATGTTAACCGAAAAATAGAGAAAATATACAATATATGGACTATTGCTGTTGAATAATTAAAACTTGTAGTAGATGATTTTAGATATCAAAAAAACGTTGGGGTTTTTGCAGTTGCGTTATTTTGAAATTTTCAGAGTCAAAAATTTTAACGCGTTGACTATAATATTATTATCCACTAGCGTCCTAAAGAAATTTCTGATGTCCATCCTATAGCAAAATATAGTTAAAAAGTTTTCTCATTATCATTGAATAGTAGGAGGTTAGATAAATTACCGTAGAATTATTGAAAAGGGTGTTTCAAAGCATTTTTGGGACTGGATGTCTGAAAGCTCGGATATATGCGGGTTTCAGCTGAAGCCCTGACAAGTTGTTTCCGTATTTAGGACGCTGCTGATTATTATCATATTTATTATTTATTATTTAATATAATATATCTATAAATAATATTAATTATTTTCTAATATTCTAAATAAATTTCTATATTATTTATCACTAGCGTCCTAAATAAATTTCTGGTGTCCATCCTATAGCAATATATAGTTAAGATGTTTTCTCATTATCAATGAATAGTAGGTGGTTAGATAAATTACCGTAGAATTTTTAAAAAGGGTGTTTCAAAGCTTTTTTGGGAATGAATGTCTGAAAGGTCTTATATACGCGGGTTTCAGCTGAAGCCCTGATAAGTTATTCTCGTATTTAGGAAACTAGTGATTATATATATATAAATAATTATATAAATATATATATTTAGTATGGAATATATTATATTTCTGTATAACTTTCAGACAGAGTCTTTCTGGATAGTTTGGGTGCGGGAACTTTGAATGCTTGAATATATGTGTGTTTCACCAAATTAGAAAAGTTGATTCCATATTTAGGATGCTAGTGTTAATTATTGAAAAAAAGGTATTTAAATTAAGAATAATTTTAGCTAAAAAATGCGATTATTTTAATCTTGACACCCGGCGCCCGCGCCTTTATAATCTGTTTTTTGGCAGCAGAATATCGCCCTCATCCCCGGCCAAGCCGCGCCAGGGCGTGGTATTCGTGCGCTAAAAAGGCCTCCCGCGGGCGGACGGGACGCTTTAAGAGTCTTCCGGGGCGTTTTTCCGGGCAAAACTCTCTTTCCGCATTCCGGACGCGGGCGCCATTTAGGCGCCTCATAGGCGCCGGCAAAGGCTGAAGTTTCAATGACAGGCTCTAACCCGAGGGCGGAAGCCGCGGCCCCGACCGGCGAGGCGACCCTCACCCTGGACGACGGCGCGGTCTTTCCCGGTTTCGCGGTGGGGGAGGTTTCCGAGGCCGAGGGCGAGGTGATTTTCATCACGGCCATGAGCGGCTACCAGGAGGTCCTGACCGATCCCTCCTACCACGGGCAGATAGTGGTCTTCACCACGGCCCACGTGGGAAACTACGGCACCAACCCCGGCGTCAACCAGGCCGAAAGGCCCCAGGCGGCCGGGGTGGTTTTTCACGAGCTTTGGCTGCCGCCGGCCGTGCACTGGGCCTCGGAGAGGGATCTCTCCGCCTGGCTCGGTTTGAACGGGGTGGGGGCCTTGACCGGGGTGGACACCCGGGCCCTCACCTTGCATCTGCGGACCAAGGGCGCCAGAAACGGCGTCATTTCCAGAATCAAGGACCCAATCGAGCGTCTTCGCCGGGCGGAGGCCGTGCCCTCCATGAACGGGCTCGATTTGGCCCAGCGGGTCTTTACGAAGAAGCCCTACAAAATGCGTCCCCCAAAGGGGCTCTTTCCGGACGAGGCCCCCATGCGGGTGGCGGTCATGGACTTCGGGGTGAAGCGCTCCATTTTGGACCAGTTAACCTCCCTGAACATGGACTTGACCGTCTGGCCCGGGGACGCCCCGCCCGCGGCGGTCCAGGGCGAGGATCCCCAGGGCCTCTTCCTCGCGAACGGACCCGGGGATCCGGCCGCCTGCGACTACGCCGTGAAAACCACCCGCCATTTTTTAGGAAAGATTCCGGTTTTCGGCATCTGCCTGGGGCACCAGATCATGGGGCTCGCCGCGGGCGGAACCACCTACAAGCTCCCCTTCGGGCACCACGGCCTCAATCACCCGGTGGAGCTCGTAGACGAGAACCGGGTGCTCATAACCAGCCAGAATCACGGCTTCTGCGTGGACCCCGATTCGCTTCCCAGCAACGTCCGCGCCAACATGTGGAACTTAAACGATCAGACGGTGGAGGGCCTGGAATGGAGCGATCTTCCGGCCTTCTGCGTCCAATTCCATCCCGAGGCCTCCCCCGGGCCCCACGACTCCCGCGGCCTGTTTCAAAAATTCCGGCGGATGATAAAGGAGCCAGATGCCTAAACGCGTCGATTTGGAAACCGTCCTCATCCTCGGCTCCGGTCCCATCGTCATAGGCCAGGCCTGCGAGTTCGACTACAGCGCCACCCAGGGCTGCAAGGCCTTGAAAGAGGAGGGCTTGAGGCTCGTCCTTCTGAACTCCAATCCGGCCACCGTCATGACGGATCCGGGTCTTTCCGACCGCACCTACGTGGAGCCCATGACCGCGGAGGTGGCGGCCGAGATCATCAGGCGCGAGCGGCCCCAGGCGCTGCTCCCCACCCTGGGGGGCCAGACGGCCCTGAACCTCGCCATGGAGCTCCACGCCAAGGAGTTCTTAAAAGAGTACGGGGTGGAGATGATCGGATCGGATCCGGAGGTCATCATGATCGCGGAAAGCCGCGAGCACTTCCGCTCCACCATGACCGCGCTGGGCTTGGACGTGCCCGTCTCCCAGCTGGCCGGGACCGTGGAGGAGGCGGTGGACGTCTCGAAAAAGACGGGTTTTCCGGCCATCATCCGCCCCTCCTTCACCTTGGGCGGCACCGGCGGCGGGGTGGCCAGGGACGCGGAGGAATTGGAGCTCTTAGCCTGGAAGGGTTTGAACGCCTCCCCCGTGCACCAGATCCTGGTGGAGGAGTCCTTAATCGGCTGGAAGGAGATGGAGCTGGAGATGATCCGGGACAAGGCGGGCAACGCCGTCATCGTCTGCGGGATCGAGAACGTGGACCCCATGGGCGTGCACACCGGCGACTCGGTGACCGTCGCCCCCATCCAGACTTTAACCGACGTGGAGTATCAAGCCATGCGCGACGAGGCCCTGCGGGTGGCGGCGGCGGTGGGCCTTAACGGCGGCTGCAACATCCAGTTCGCGGTGGATCCGAAAACCGGCCGGAGGGTGGTCATCGAAATGAACCCCCGGGTCTCCCGCTCCTCGGCCCTGGCCTCCAAGGCCACGGGCTTTCCCATCGCCCGGGTGGCGGCCAAGCTGGCCGTGGGCTATTTTCTCTCGGAATTGAAAAACGGCATAACGGGGAAGTCCGCGTGTTTCGAGCCCGCCCTGGACTACTGCGTGGTGAAGGCCCCCCGGTTCAACTTCGAGAAGTTCCAGGGGGCCTCCTCCATTCTGGGCTTGGAGATGCGGGCCGTGGGCGAGACCATGGCCTTGGGCGGAAACTACCGGGAGGCCCTCCAGAAGGCCTTGAGGGGGCTCGAAACCGGGCTTTTGAGTCTGGAATTGAAAGACCCCGCCCTCGCGGCCGCGGAAGGCCCCGCCGCCAAACTCCGCCTGTTAAAGGAGAGGCTGAAACTCCCCGAGCCGGAAAGGCTTTCCGTCCTTTACCAGGCCTTGAAGCTGGGCCTCCCCCGAGACGAGGCCCGGGAGATCACCTGCCTGGATCCCTGGTTCATCCTCCAGATGGAGCTCATTTTGGAAACCGAGCGTTTCATCGCCGGGGATTTCGGGAGGAGGCTTTCGCGGGGGGAAAACCCGAAACGTTTCGAGTGGATCCGGGTGAAGGCCCAGGGCTTCTCCGACGCCCAGATAGCCAAGATAGCAAACGAGAATTCGCGCCCCGGTGAAGGCGGGAAAAGCCTCTCGCCTTTGGATGTGGCCCGCCTGCGGATTCACGCCGGAGTCCGGCCGCACTTCAAGCAGGTGGACACCTGCGCGGGGGAGTTTTTAGCCGAGACCCCCTATTTTTACTCCAGCTACGACACCTTGGCTCCGGCGCCGGAGCCGGCCGCGGATCCCGGACCCCCCAAGGTGATGATCCTAGGAGGGGGGCCCAACCGCATCGGCCAGGGCATAGAGTTCGACTACTGCTGCGTGAAGGCGGCCCAGGCCTTTTTGGACATGGGCTTCCGCACCATCATGGTGAACTCCAACCCCGAGACGGTCTCCACCGACTACGACGCCGTGGGCCGGCTCTACTTCGAGCCGGTGAGCCTGGAGGATGTCCTGGCCGTCTGCCATCTGGAGCGGCCCGACGGCGTCATCGTGCAGCTGGGGGGCCAGACCCCTTTAAACCTCGCCATGAGCCTCAAGGAGGCGGGGGTCCCCATCTGGGGGACGCCGCCGGAGGCCATCTTCCGGGCCGAGGATAGGAAGGGCTGGAACGCCTTGGTGGAGAAGCTGGGCCTCTCCCAGCCCCCCGGGGACATGGCCGCGGACGAGGCCGCGGCCTTGAAGGTCGCGGACCAGGTGGGCTACCCGGTTTTAGTGCGCCCCTCCTTCGTTTTGGGCGGCCGCTTCATGCGCATAATATCCAACGCGGAAGATCTGGGGCTCTACGTCCGGAGCCTTAGGGAGAGCGGCCTGAACTTAAGCGCCTCCAACCCCATTTTAGTGGACAAGTTCCTAGACGACGCGGTGGAGGTGGACGTGGACGCCGTGGCCGACGGCCGCCGGGTGGTCATAGCCGCGGTGATGGAGCACATCGAGCGGGCCGGCGTGCACTCCGGAGACTCCAGCTGCTGCATCCCCCCCTTCACCCTGTCCAAGGAGATCCAAAGGGAGATAGAAAGGCAGACGGAGCTTTTGGGCCTCGAGCTGGGCGTGAAGGGGCTCATGAACATCCAGTTCGCGGTGAAGGATGGAAAGGTCTACGTCCTGGAAGCCAACCCCCGGGCCTCCCGCACGGCGCCCTTCGTCTCCAAGGCCACGGGAAGGCCCCTAATCGAGGCCGCGGCCGGGGTCATGGCCGGACACTCTTTGGAAGAGGAGAACTTCCTCCCCGAGGCGCCGCCGGAGTATTTCGCCGTGAAGGAGGCCGTCATTCCCTGGGGGCGCTTCGCCGGCAGCACGGTCCTTTTGGGCCCCGAAATGCACTCGACCGGCGAGGTCATGGGCCTCGACCGAAGTTTCGGGCACGCCTTCCTCAAGGCCTCCATCGCCGCGGGCACGGATGTGCCCTTGGGAGGCGAGATTATCTTAACCGTGGCCGACAGGGACAAGGAAGAGCTCATAGCGCCGGTTAAAATTTTAAGCGACATGGGCTTCACCTTCCTGGCCACCCCGGGCACCGTGCGCGCTTTAAAGGAGCGCGGCGTGAAGTCCAAGACCCTCTACAACATAAACGTCCCCAGGAAGCCCAACGTCTTGGAGTACCTCAAAACCGGCAAAGTGAGGCTTTTCGTCAACACCGCCCAGGACGCCCGCTCCATTAGGGATTCCAGCGTTTTAAGATCGGTCGCGATCTCCCGGGGCGTCCCCATCATGACCACCCTGGCGGGTTTGAACGCCATGGTGGAGGGGCTGGTCTCCCTAAGGAAATCCAAGTGGACCGTGGCCCCCCTCCAGGAGTACCACTCCGCCCGCCAGGGCTGAACGCCGTCCGCCCTTTTCCCGCCCCCGAGTTGGCGTCGCGCGTGGAAGGGTTGAAAGCTAAATCCGGCGATTATTGACAACCTATTAATTATAAATGAACGTAATTTCTGATAAATCCATATAAACATTGAATAACGGCGGTTCCCACCCCGAAACGCGCTAATCGAGGTTTCCCCAATATGCTTAGACGCTTCGCCTCCATCAAGCTAATCGGCCTTATTCTGATAACGGCCTCAGTCCCCGCGCTTTTTTCGGATTGGACGATTTTAAACGGGACCGCGGCGGCCCAGCCCGAAAGAAGCCTGGACTACCAATACCCCATCCTCCAGGAAAAGGATTTTGAACTTTTTTTTAATCTGATGAAATACATCGAAAAAGGCGAGACCGCGGAGCAGTTTTTTGACGACTTCAAGGTGACCAGAACATACTCCGAAGACGTGTTGACGAAAATCACCGTGAACACCTTGGCGAAAATCGGCGACAACGCCGACGAACTCGCCTTGGAGTACGGGAAGGGCGTGTTCTTCACCCCGGCGGAGAAAAAAATTTTCGATAAATACGAGGATCAAATTGTTAAAACCATGGTCGGTTTAGCCGAGAAGAAGTAGCGGCGCTCGAGAGCGCCCATGGCGTCTTTCGACTAAAAAAAATCCCGTCCATGATTCGAAAGCTCTAACGCTTTAGAATCCAGCGAAGATTTATTAAAAATTATCTTGCGACATTATTTTTTCGCGCGACCGTTGAATTTTTTTCGCGGCGCTTCAAAGACGGCCTGGCTGGTCGAAAATCCAACGTTTAGGAAGATAATCGTTTTAAGCCCGCGTTAAGCGCGCGACCGCGTTAAGAGCGCGACCCTTTGTTAAACGCGCCCTCCCGCGTCAATCGTTTTCACCCGTGTCAACCATTTTCGCCCGTATCACTCATTCAAACCGAATCTTAAACATTTTCGCTAATTGGATCTTATTGTTTTCCCATGATGACTGACAAACTTTCCCGCGGACGGATATCTCCGGACGCCGCCGAGGCGGCGGTCGAACCCGAAATTAAGGAACAGACAAACGAGCTGCGTCTTCTTTTCGAAGTGAGCAAGGCCTTGAACGGCACATCCGCCGAACTGGCCGATCACTTGGACGAGACTTTGGATTTAATGGCCCGCTACACCTCCATGATCAGGGGCGCCTTCTACCTGGTGAACGCCGAAGGCGAGATCGTGATGGAGGCGGCCTACGGATTGAACCAAAACGAGCAGAAGAGGGCCCGCTACAAGGCGGGGGAGGGGGTCATAGGCCGGGTGGCGTCCACCGGACAGGCCATGGTCGTGCCCAACGTCTCCGAGGAGCCCCTCTTTTTAAACCGCACTGGGGCGAGGGATCTGAAAAAGGAGAACATCTCCTTTATCTGCGTGCCGATCATCTTGGACGGCGCCACCATCGGGGCGCTTTCGGCGGACAGGCTGTTTTCCAACTCCATCCTCTTGGAAGAGGATATGCGCCTTTTGACCATCGTGGCGGCTTTGATCGCCAGGGCCGTCGCCGTGCGCCGGGACTTCGCCGCGAGGCACGCCGCCATGCTGGAGGAGAACAGGCGGCTCCAGGCCATTTTGAACCAGAATTTCAAACTGGGGCAACTCGTGGGGCACTCCAACGCCTTACGAAACATCTTGGAGGAGGTGGCCCAGGTGGCCGCCACCAACGTGACCGTTTTAATCCGGGGGGAGAGCGGGACGGGAAAGGAGATGATAGCGAGCCTCATCCACGCGAACTCCCAGAGGGCGGGGCAGCCCTTCATCAAGGTGAACTGCGCCGCGCTCCCCGAGGGCCTGGTGGAAAGCGAGCTCTTCGGTCACGAACGGGGGGCCTTCACCGGAGCCATCGCCGGACGCAAGGGCCGCTTCGAAATGGCCCACGGCGGCACCTTGTTTTTAGACGAGGTGGGCGACATGTCCCTGGCCACCCAGGCCAAGCTCTTGAGGGTCATTCAGGAAAAGGAGTTCGAACGCCTGGGCGGCGGCGAGACGTTGAAGGTGGACGTGAGGATAGTGGCCGCCACCAACCGCGATCTAGAGAAGATGTCCGAGGAGGGGCTCTTCAGGATGGATCTCTACTACCGCCTCTCGGTGTTTCCCGTGTCGCTCCCCCCTCTACGTAAAAGAGTGGACGACATAATGGAGCTGGCCGAGAGCTTCGCCCAGAAGTTCAGCCCCTACCCCGACAGGCAGATCCGCATCTCCAGCGAGGCCTCGAGGCTTCTCATGGCCTACGAGTGGCCCGGAAACATCCGCGAGCTGGAAAACATCATCGAAAGGGCGGTGGTGCTCTGCGGACCAGAGGGCTACATAGAGGCTCGCCACCTTCCGGCCTGGCTGCAGATCCAAAAGGAGGACAAGGAGCCAAGGACCCTAGACGAGGCCGTGGCCATACTGGAGCGGCGGCTGATTAACGAGGCCCTGGACGCGACCGGCGGGCACGTCACTTTGGCCGCGGGAAAACTGGGTTTGACCGAACGCAAGATGAGCCTGCGCATGGCCAAGTACAAGATAGATTTCAGGGATTTCCGGCCGAAAAAACTCTAGCTTCCCGAAGTTCCGGAAAACGCCCAAGGGTGAGGATGGGGCTCGGGCTCCTTATCCTTCTTAAAGCCGCCGCTAAGCGGCCGCGAGGGGCGGGCTTGCCGGAGAGCCGGCGGAGCCGGGCGTTCGCGGATTAGTTAACGGCGTATCGGTTTTTTTTCATTTTGAACCTTTCCGCTCGCCGGTTTATTCCCGCGGCCCAATTAAGAGGAAATTAATTTTATTTCAATGCCATTGAAGCGTAATTTTTTTATTGGCGCGTAATTTTCTCAATTTAAAATATGACTTCGCCTAAATCTAAAATCAGCCTCCAGTTCGAGGCGGCCACCAAACATTTCATTCAGGAGAAAGGCAAGGGCACCGTGTCCGCCATCGCCAGGGGGCTTGGATTGGACCCCACGGACGCCTATCGCAAACTCTACGGGTTGAGGCCGGTGACGGAGGACGTCCGACGGAAAGTGGCGGAATACTTCGGCTACGACTACGATTCGTACCTCGCCGCGGGCGCGGCCGTCTTGGAAGGCAGGGCGGTTCCGCAAGGCGGCCTCCCGCTTTTGGGCGAAGAAGAGCTTCGGGAACGGGGATTCGTAGCCGCGCCGTTCAGCGCCCATGCGCGCCTATCCCCCAACCGGAACGGGTTTTTCATTCCCCGCGCCGATGAGCTGGCGACCTCCAAGGTGGTGGCGCGCGCGGACGGTTTGGGAAAATCGTCTAGGGACCTCCAGGCCTTCCTCGTGGACGGGGACGCGATGGAGCCCGTCATAGCCAAAGGCGGGATCGTGGTGGCGGATCTTCGGGATAACAATTTAGCGAAGCTGAAAAAGAAGGCCGTATACGTGCTGCGCCGCGACTCGCGAACCAAAATACGCGAGGTCAAATACTTATCCTGGGCGAAGAAGCCCCATCTTTTGGCGGTGGAGTCGGAAAAGAGGGACGAATACCCGCCCGTCTATAGGGAGCCGAAAGAAGTCCGGGTCATAGGCAGGGTTATTCTGGCCTGGAGAGAGTTTTAGCGGGGGCGAAAAACAGGTCGCGGGGTTTATGTCAAAGGCGATCGCCGGAAATAAGCTAAAGCGGGCTTTTTCCATCCGTCAAACCGGCGGTTAAATTTGAAAAAAAGTCACGCGTTCAAGGGAATATCCTCCTTTCGCCTTTCTTACTTTTATCCGCCGGGGTAATAATATTGCTTTTCTTACGAAAACGCTTACTATTCAACAACTTATAAACTTATAGATTATCATGTTTTTTTCGCTAAGACACAGGCGCATCCTCATCGTAATCAGCCGCCTCGGTTAAAGTGAAATCCTCCGCCTTTTTTGACTTCAAGCCATTCCGCGTTATAGGAGGGCGTCGCAAGGACCGCTCTACTAGACGAAAGAATAACTGCCCCCGATTTTTGGATACGCGGCGATTGAACGGAAACGCGCGATCATCTATTACTTCGGCGGATAAATATTAGAAACAACCAAGTTTAAGGACGGGGATTCCGACTGAAATTATTCTAATTTTTATCCACCTGGGTAATAATTGAGCGAACGTCAAGTGCAGGCCAATTTAATGTAATAAGTTTGCTATCATTTGTAATAAGAATTGCATTATGAGCTAAAGCAGTAGCTACAATAAAGGCATCCGGAATTTTTATATTAAACTTTCTTCTTAACAGTATTGCGCTATTTTCTATATCTTCATTGTAAGGGATTAGTTTAATAACTTTAAATAGTTGTTCAATAGTATTTTCTTGGTCAACTGTAATTTTAGGATATGATAAAAGTTCTACTCTAGTCATAAAACTAGCGTATGCAATATATTTAGGAAAATTTTTTTTGATGTTTCTCATATCTAAAGTGCCAGCTAATAGATCAATCAAAATGTTAGTATCAAGAATTGCGGAATTATTCATCACGCATTTTCCTTTGAATATCGACAGAATTGCCTTGAAATGCTGGATCGTCTTTAAAGATTCCGTGAAATTTCATTAATGCATCCCATCCCTTCTTTGGAGGAATTACTGGAGTAATTGTAACCTGAATATTTGCTTCACCAATAGGTACATTTTCAGGCACATGTAACTTTAAACTTACATGCCTGTTTTCGGGGATTTGAATTTTTTGGTCAAAAGTAGTCATTTGAAAACCTCCATATGATTAGGTCATCATAGCACTCTATGATAAACCATCATAGCACTCTCAAATTGAGGAAGCAATACTAGTATAAAATCTGAAATGCAAATATATTATCACTAGCGTCCTAAACACGGGATCAGCTCTTTAAAGTATTGGCTAAAGCCGGCATATATTCAAGCTTTTTGAGGTCCTGCACCAAAACTACTCAGAAAGACCCTATCTGAGAATTGGCAGCGATAATATCTGATATCACACTATTTATCGAAATTTATGTAACTAATGACCTATATATTGAGTTAGAAAAAATGCGGAATTTTATTTAGGACGCTAGTGATATATTATATATTAATTTATATAAATTATAAGTTATTTATCTATAAAAATCATTATTATTTTAAATATTATAAATAATTTATATTATAGACTATATATTAATATTATAATTTATTTTGTGCGCCGTGTAAAGGTATCCGTTCACGGGGCTAACGGTTCTAGGCCGCCTCAGCCCACTTCTACCCCCCTCAACTATCTATTTCCCTCACCTTAGCAACCCATGCATATATTTGCATTTATTTCTTCACTTTACTATTAACTAATTCTCTCTTTTCAAGCTAAATTTTATAGTAAATTTACGATTTTCCTTTAGTTCAAGTATAAATTCATCTACTTTTTACATAATATCACTTAAAAACTTGACTTTAGGTTCTATAGGTTGTAATCTTTGGCTTATGACAGCCCCAGAGTACCAAAATAACCATGCTAAAGAGCCTAATAACAGTTGTCTAGTCTACTATACAAGTCCAGAATAGCATAATTGCGGCCAAAATAGTCAAAACGAGCTCGAAGCGAAGATAAATTTAAAAAACTATGCCATAAACGATAGCCCTGAGCCAACCGACCTGCACCGAAGACTGATGGAAACGCTGGAGTTTAACTCGCGTCTGGAAGGGGAGTTGGCTCTTGCTAAAAAAAATCTAGATCTCGCAAAAAACGAATTAGCTCTTTCCAGCGGCAGAGAAGAGGAGTTGAGAGGTAAAAATCGCTTATTAGAGCGGGATAACGATGGTTTGCGGTCCTTATTGAACGGTTTGACCAGCTCTCCTGCCAGTTCCGGGTTCATGTCTCCGAAATCAATGGAACATCACCACCTGATGGAGCAATTGAGGCTCGCCATTGATGAAAATGAAAGATTAAAAGCTGAACTTGCCGATGCTTTATCAAAATTAGATCTAGCCGAAACCGGACTCAAAAGTGTTTTAAAAGAAAATGAAAAATTGAGGGAAAAGGCCGACAAGC
This sequence comes from Deltaproteobacteria bacterium, assembly GCA_031276865.1. Lineage (GTDB taxonomy): Bacteria > Desulfobacterota > Desulfarculia > Adiutricales > Adiutricaceae > JAISMF01. The sequence goes on from JAISMF010000104.1 coordinate 11,755, forward strand.
CGGTTGCCGATTCAGGGAACTCGGGCATAAATCCTTCTTCGGATCCCGGAAAAGCTTATAAACAGGACCGGAAGAAAAACAATGATCTCGAGCCCCTGGAAGGCACTGAGCCCCCGAAGAGACGGCCTGGAGGTCAGAAAAATCATACAGCTTTTTTCCATGCACCTTTCACTCCGGAAAATGCGGATAAGGTCATCAGTTATGGGCTGCCTGAAGGTTGCTGCCGCGCCGAACGCGGCACCGAGCTTGTCATGGTACCTGAAAAGAACGAGAATCATGACCAGTACGCTATGCGAAGAGTTTCACCGCTGAAGTTGATCCACCTCAAGCTCGCCTATATGTGCCCGTGCTGCGGAAAAGTCCATAAAGGCGTTCTGCCTCCGGAAGTTCAAGAGTGCGGCCTGCTGGATCCCAACTTTCTGAAAGAAGCTTTCCTGCTACGGTCGCTAATGAACGCGTCTATAAGAAGTATGGTATCCTAATATAAGGAGTACCACGGGATAGAAATCAGCACAGGCCACCTCTCCGAGATTTTGAACAGGTATTCGTTACTACTGAGGGCGGCGTACCTGGAGTTGCTGGATAGCGTCCCGTTTGAAAATTACATGAACATTGACGAAACCCCTCTGTCCATCATGAGGAAGCAAGGTTATCTCTGGGGATTCTGCTGCCGGGAATTTACCGTTTTCGCGACTGGAACCCGTTCCATGTCTATGTTGGACAAGGTAGTGGGGAGCGAGAACGGTGTGAAAAAGACGATAACTTCAGACATGTATCCGGGATACATCTCGTATGCCAAAATGAATCCCGATGTCAAGCAACAGGGGTGTCTCACGCACCTAAAAAGGGACTTCAAACACTGCTATCAGTATCTGAATAAAGAGGTCAGCTAATTCGGCGCTAGAGGGTTTAAATTGCTCAATGACCTATTCCATTTCTACCACCTACTTAAAAATGTGAAAGATAGGAATAGTTTAGAAGGAATACGGATTTATTGTAAGCTCAATGAAATTAAAGAAGAATTAATAAACTTGGGGAGGAATGCGCCTGTCAGTTCCTCCAAGTCAAGGGGAATCAAAAAGAGGTTTGAGGAATATCCGGAAATTTACTTCACTTTTATGGACGACCCTGAAGTCGAACCCACAAATAACCACGCTGAAAGAAGTCTGCGCAAGCCAGTCATTTTCAAAAAGATCAACCAAGGAATACAGAGTCCGACAGGGAACCTAGTCTGGGAGGCTAAGTGGAGCGCAGTCGCCACCCTGTCAAAACAAGGTAGAAAAATTATACCATTTCTTGAAGAAACATTCGACTCTTATTTTGAAGGCAAACCCGTTCCCTCTCTCTTAAACCCGGGAAAACCCGTGGCTCAAAAGTACATCGAACTGGCTAAGGAAGAGCGGGAGCAGCTCAGGCGTTTAGAGAAAGAGAATATCAAAGCCAGAAAGGCCGGGCTGCCCTGTCAGGCCAGACCGGAGGTAGCGAAGCCCTTCAACGCGGACGAAAGAGATGACATCAGCGGTGATAACAACTCATGTGAGCCTCGGAGCCTCGGAAGGAGGCGGAAGGCAAGGATAACGTCTCCGCGCGGCGGAATGAGATAGCGGACGAGGTTACCCCTTTCGTGCCTTTGAAGGATGCTGAAGACAAGGATAAAGAATCCGAACCACGCAGTGAGACAACGGGCGAGGAAACCCCTTCCGGACACCTGCGTGAGGCTGAAGACAAGGATAAAGAATCCGAACCACGCAATGAGACAACGGGCGGAGAAATACCTTCCGGACTCCTGAAAGTGGCTGAAGACGGTAAGAAGGCGACAGACACGCAAAATGAACTCGCATGCGAAGATGAGCCTCTCTCTCCGCCAGAGATGGCATCAGCTAGGCAAAAAAATAAAAACAAAAGGTTGAAAAAAACTAAATCAAAGTACAACTTAACAAACCAGAATCAGCAGAAAATTAAATCAAAGAAGAAGAAAGTCAGGAAGATACATCGGAATAACGAGGAAAAAGTCGATATTGTCAGCACGAATTTCAAAAAAAATCAGTTCGAAAGGAGGACTCCAGACAGCGGAAAAGAGGAAACAACGCTAATAGACAAAACCTCAAACGAAAAGGGTGCGGGCGTTCCTTTAAAAGACCTGACACGCGGTTCGTTTCAACCCTCCGAAAAAGACGGTAAAGTAGCCAAACCGGCCTCTAAACCTTCCATCCATCCCCTCCGAGATACAACCCACCGACGACCCAGAAAGGTCTCAGGGTCTCGTAAAAGCGACTCTGAGGCCTGCCCGAACGACGGGTCCCATAGCTTCCTCGGAAGAGCTTACGCGGCTCCGGACAGACACGATCCAGTGCCCATGACAGGATCATTGTCTCAAAGGAAAGCCGAAAACAAAAGGAAGAGCTCAGATACAAAGCAATCTTCTGAGTACATCACTTCCTCTTGGCGTAAGGCAGAACCTACGAAGATCAGTCGTTTTCGAAGGTAACGGGGAAGTGCGCCCTCAATCCAGCCTCAGAACTCCTTTAACCATCCCCATTACTTCCCTCATTACATCCCAAATGAAGAGCAAGACCCCGGCAACGGCATGGTCTGCCGGCTCAAAAGTCAGGGCTGCCTCTGGAGTGGGAATTTTGTCAATCAATAAGTTCTTGATTTGACTCGCGTCTTTTGACAAAAGGCCTAAAATCCTGATAGATACTGGGTTTTTGCGGCCTGCGGCAATTCTGTCTGCCGACAGGAAGCGTTGCCACGCATTAAGTTTAAAATTATAATTTTCTATACTATCAACAGCTTCCCTCCTTCCCGTGAACGCTTATGTAAATTTTGAGAATTACAGGTAAATACTCCGGAGGTTTTAAAAGAGGTTGAGGCGAAAGGACTTTTGAGGGGTCTTCGGATTTTAGCCCTGAACACGCTAAAGCCCGAAGAGCCATTTTTTTTATTAGATTTCCTATTTTTTAACATTTTATTGATGTTTATATGACAATAATTAATATTATTTATACTAAATAAATGTTAATATTTCATTTTACGTATATTTTAGAAGTTTAATGCAACAGTCAAATGGTCAGAGAGGAAGTTTTGTAGGTAGAAAAACTGGGAAATACAGATAACAGTGTACCTCTTGAAATCATCTTGATTTCCACTGAAAATTTACTCACCAAGGTATTTTTGGCCCCAAGAGCTATCTTTTTGGCCCGTTTTGAATGCTTTAAATTGAAAAAATACCGTAAAATCAGGCATTTACATAA
>JAISMF010000047.1 GCA_031276865.1 Deltaproteobacteria bacterium
CCTACGCCCACGAGATGACTTTAGACGACCACCGCGCTTTAGCGGAAAAGTTGAACGCGTGTGTGGGAAAAGTGGCCTTGAGCGGATACGACCACCCCTTGATGCGGGAGATGTTCCCGCCGGATAAATGGTTTTTATCAAAAGAACGGGAGAAAACCGTTCACGGCGGCGGGAAAAGAACCGAGTGCTTGTGGACTAACTACGACCCCGCCGCTATATCCGGTAAAAAAGGGCTTTTCGTATGACCACGCATCTAAAGATTTTAGCCCTCCCCCTTATCATTATTATAGCGCTGGCCGGGTATTCCTACCTTCTTTCCCGAGAAAACTCCCGCCTTGAGGCGGATTTAGACTCCGCTCGAGCCGCAATAACCAGCCTCCGAAAGAGCCTGGCCAGCCAGTATAAAGCCTTAAGCGAGCGGCAGGCGGAAATAGAGGCCGTTCGGGCCGAAAGGGAGGCGGATGACGTCAAATATGAAGACCTTAAAAAGACCGATCCTGATGTCTGCGCTTGGAGCGCTACTCCTATTCCCGGCCCTGTGCTTGAGTTCCTGTGCCAAAACTGAGTACCTCCCCTGCGAACCGCCTCCCGCCATCCGTCTGCAGGAAGTTCCGGAGCCAGTGTTTAGGGGTAGCACCAACGAAGATTTAATCCATTACATCCAGGATTTGAGGGACGCCGTTCGGCAGTCCAACCTGGACAAGGCCGCCTTGAGACGTTTTTATGACCCTGTACAATGACGACGCCCTGCGCGTTCTTCCCGCCCTTGAGATGGGGAGCGTGGACGCCGTCATAACCGACCCGCCGTACTGCGCCGGAGGAGCTTCCCCCATATCTAGAGGCGTGGCGGCGGCGCATAAGATTCAGGACGCCGATAGCCGAACGAAATACCCCCTCCCAGCGGGGATGTCCCGCGACCAGAGGGGGCAATTGGCGTGGATGACGCTATGGCTGGCGGAATGTTGGCGGATATCCAAGGAAAACGGCGTTCTTCTGCTCTTTTCCGACTGGCGGCAAGTCCCCTTATTCACCGACGCCCTCCAGGCGGGGGGCTGGTGCTGGAGGTCGACCGTCGTGTGGGATAAAACCATAGCCGCCAGGCCGAACAAGGGTTATTTTCGGCATCAGGCGGAATTCGTCCTATTCGCCACCAAGGACGCCTGGAAGCCTCCGACTCCCGTATGTCTGCCGGGGGTGTTTTCGGTGCCCGTGAATCCGGCGGAGAAAAACCACTTGACGGGGAAACCCGTCCGGCTTATAACGGCGTTGATGGAGATTCTGGCTCCGTCCACCCTGGTGCTCGACCCTTTCATGGGCGGCGGAGCGGTTCCCCGGGCGTGTGTGGAAACCGGACGGGACTATATAGGCGTGGAAATCCAGCCGGACATTTACGCCCGGGCGGTGGAATTCGTGGGGAGGGCGGCGCCGTTGTTTAACGTTGGATAAAAAGGGTAATAAAAAGGGTAAAATATCTTTTATATTATTATATTAGTCTTATGTTTCATGGCTTTTAAATACTGTTCGAGCCCCCTTAGCTCCACCAGTTTGTAATCCGAATGTTTTCGTAAGCGGCCGGAAGCCTAGACATAAGACGGCTTTCGGCCTTTTTTTATTTTAAAACGTTTCCTCGGAAGTCCCAGCCGCGTTGTCACGATCCCGCGTCAAACGACTAAATAAACGGCGGATTTGGATTGATTTTTTAAAGGCCCTCGCCGGCATGTCTTTAACCGGGATATTTAAAAGCGATAAAAACCTTAGGTGGAATCCTAAAATTTCAGGGACGGCGGCGGGTTGTTCTTTTTTTTCTCGCTGAAGAGCGCTAATTACCTAAAAATTGATTATAGCTTCGCCTAAACGCCTAATCTTCGGAAATTATCCAAATCGTCACACTGAAGAAAGCCGGAGATGATATATACGGAGCTAGACGCGACTCATATAAGGCGGGTGTGAAACCACTTAGTTATAATTTGGTATTCAGCGAATCGGAGAGAGTCGGTGGCGGTTAGTTCTTTTTCGCTTAAGGCCGCAGTTAGAGCGTGAGAAATATAGTTTTAAGGAATGACGCGCGTCAATAATTACTCATCACTTCGAAACATGGTTGATCCCGTAGCTCTTCGCGGAATTGATAGGTGAAATAACATATTCCTAATTCCGTCTTTCTTATTATTAAGCTAATTGAGGTTTCACGTGGCGGATGAACATAAATTCGTGTCAATAGATACTAACACGTTTAGAAAAATTATTGAGGGCGGGTATGTATATGTCGATAAAACGGGCTATCTTCACGAACTCATCACCAGCCCTATCACAAATTACTTTATTTCCCGCCCCAGACGTTTCGGGAAATCACTCCTTCTAGACACTGTGGCTGAAATTTTCAAAGGCGATAGAGAACTTTTTAAAGGTTTAAAAATTGCCGATACCGACTACGATTTTGATCCGCATCCTGTACTTACTTTCAATATGGATGTCGCATCCAGAAGTCCGGAGCATTTAGAGTCCAGGCTTATGGACATACTGATAGGCTTAGCCGATATTGAAAAAGTGGAGTTAAAATTAAATCATTACGACACGGCTCTAGGCGAACTGATTAGAAAGGTTAGAGATAAATATAACAAAAATGTGGTGGTGATTATTGACGAGTATGATGACGCTGTAAGTTCGAAAATTGACAATGCCGAGCTCGCCAAGCAAAATGCCGACATTCTCCGAACTTTCTATTCTTCTTTTAAGTCGTCAAACAAATTTTTGCGTTTCGCTCTCATCACGGGGGTTAACCGTTACGCTATGTCTGGAGTTTCTTCAGGTTTCAATATCCTTACGGACATATCTTTGGATGAAAAATACGCGGCTATTTGCGGATTTACCCATGTTGAGATGGATTATTATTATGGAGGCTTTTATTCCGAGGTTTTGAAAAACATCATCAATTCGAAACAATACACAGAGTCTAGAATAATTGAACAGAAACTCGCTAAAGGTTTATATCCCAATCCGTCGGCTAAGCCGACTGTATCAGTAATTGAAAATGAATCAGATCTGCGCGCTGAAATTTTAAAATGGTATGACGGATATACTTGGGACGGTAAAACCAGAGTATTAAATCCGATTTCAATAAACAATTTTTTTTACAAAAGTAAATTCGACGCATATTGGAGATATACAGCGACAACTAAAAATTTTTTAGAAAAAATTTTTAGTTCCAATCCGTTTGAATTCACAAAAGATAAACTTGAAAACGTGCCTAAGGATGATATTGTGAGTGTTAATTTAGAGACGGTTAAATCCGCGCCTCTGCTCTTTCAGACAGGATATATCACGGTTAAAACAATTGTGGAAGGTGATGATTCAATTCCTTATTCCTTTAAAATACCGAACTATGAAGTTAGTGAGGATTATTTAAAGGTTTTATCCGCGGCGGCGGAAAAATATTTAGTTGACAATTTAGAACAGGAAAGAACAATCCTTGAATCAAGTATCTTCAACCGCGATGCCGCCGCTTTATCAAAAATTTTTGAGGAAATTTTTTCCAAACTTAAAACGGATAACCATACTCGTCATACCATGAAATACGGTGAATCCATAAGTGAGTGGCGGACGGAATTTTTTTATAATAGTATTATATTCATATATTTATATAATCTATTAGGAAAATCCGTTGTCCAGGATGAACCATGGCAATACGGCAATCCTGATTTTACGTTGCATTACCCGAAGAGAAATCATGCGATTATGGAAGTAAAATACGCTTTTGACAGCGGCCAAAAAAATATTGACGTAATTTTAGATACTTTAGCGAAAAACGCCCTTGAAACCATCAAGAAAAAAAAGTACGGAGCCAAGTACGGTAATGACGGTGATAGGGTCGTCACCATTGGCATGGGTGTTTTTGGCCGCGGTGAAGTGAAAATATTGTTCGGCGACGATTGACTAAAGTTTAATCGCGTTTAAGCGGGTGAATATTAGAAAAAGAAAGGGAAATAACGTGTAAATCGGCCGCCACGTTTTTAACTTGTATCCGCCTGGGTGATATTTCAGAGGGATGGTTTTTTTCGCGTAGTTATGCCAAAATGTAACGGCCGCTTAAATCTTCAGCCGCGACTATTGACTTAAACCTTGGAGGATGCGCGGCGTCTTTTTCGTTCCTGATGAGTTTCTGAACATAGATGGAGAAAAAATCACCACGGAGAGACCAAATAATAAATCATGATCCGAATATGGTTTGGTCGTTTTAGAAAGTCGATGCGAGTTTGTTCAAGAAGAGATTCGCCGTAGATTGACTTATTACCTTAATATTATGATTATATGTTAAGTAAAAGAACGCCGTAACGATCGAAAGGCGCAGGAGTCGAAGAAAAAGGAATTTAGAACGATCCCGGTCGGCCTCGGCTCGGCTGGGCCGCGTGTCAAGCCGTAAGTCTAAGACGGCGAATCAGTTTTTCGCCCCAACGGCTTTCAGGGACCAAGCCCGCTCCGGAGCCTCCGTTCGGGCTGGAGCCCCGGCCGGAAGGATTCCCGAGCGACTTAAGGCCGGAGAAGCTCTTTTTCTTTGATTTAGGCGAAAAAAAGTCCGCGTCCGGATTAACAGAGCGTCGGAACGATTCCAGCGGGGGAACTCCGGCCGCGATTTTACTTGGGCGGTTGGCGGCGCGGTTTCCTCGCCCCGCTCAAGATAACGGACCATCCTTCATCTTGTATTCCGGAAATCGGGGAGCTCCTAAAGAGAGTGGGAGGGACCGGGAGTCGCCGCCTCCGCGTTCGGGAAAAAACGCCAGGCGGCAGCTTGCGGTCGGAGGCCTCGGACGCCCCGGGGCTGGATGCGGCCCGCGCGAGGGCCTTTAAAGCCGGTGGCCGGAGCCCGGTGCCAGCCCGCGCCAGCCTGGGAAATGTTGCAAAAGAGTCAATTTTTTGGTAAATTGAGGCTAGCGCTCCCGCTACGTGAATTTTCACAAGACCGAGTTTTGTCAGTTCAAGTGGTTCCATGGTTTCGCCGCTGATAAGTTTCAACTTAAGGCCGGAGAATAGGTCGCCATCCGCGGCCGTTTCCGGCCTGTTTTTTTTAAGTCGCGGGAACGGAGAAATCTTTGAGGATTTTCAATGCTTAAATTTGGGTCCTCAACTATTTTCTCGCCACGGTTCCGTAAAGCGCCGAGGAGTCGGTTTTCATTTTCCCTCAGCTGTGTTACGGATGAAAGGTGCCCAGGGAGAAAAGGAGATTGAAAAATCCATGACATCCTCTGTTTTTTCAAAGTTCGGTAAACAGCCGTTTAAAAAGGCGGCGAAAGGACGGGAGCCAGGGTTTTATCGCGCCGGCATCGGCCGCCGCGCCGGTCTTGGGCGTTCAGTTAAAGGTGGAAACGTTTTTGGAGTCGCAACGTGAGTCTAAACGACGCCGGGGTGGCGAAGAATGGTGAATCGGGATGATGGGTCTATCCGCGTTCGGCGCGTAATTTGACCGCCGGAAAGGAGGGACGGGCGTGGATTGTTCCGTTTCTAATTTTCAGGCGTTTCACGCCCGCCGGTTACCGGCCGTGGTTCATCGACCGCCGGAAGCCCGTTCCGGCTGATCCTGAGGTTTTGGGGAACGACCCTTCCAGCCGCGGGGTGGCGACGGGTTTTTCCAGGATCTCGGGGGGGGGATCCTTGACGCGTTAATAAGAGGTGAGGAGCTTTTGCCGCCCTACATTTCAGTTACCAATCTCACCAAGATTTTCCGGACCGCTTCGGGGAGTCAGCTCGTCCTCAACGGCGTTAATCTCTCCATCAACCGAGGGGAGATCTACGGGATAATCGGCCTTTCGGGGGCCGGAAAAAGCACCCTCATCCGCTGCCTCAATCGCCTTGAAACCCCAGATTCGGGGGAAATTTTCATAGACGGCCGCGACATGTTTGGTCTCTCGGAGGAGGAGCTGCGTCTGGCCCGCATGGATATGGGCATGATCTTCCAGTCCTTCAATCTTTTGTCCTCCAGGACGGCCTTCGGGAACGTCGCTTTCCCCCTGGAGGTGAGGGGGCTTAAGAAAAAGGAGATTACCGAGAGGGTCTCCGAGCTTCTTGAGCTGGTGGGGCTCTCGGACAAGGCCGACTCCTATCCCCGTCAGCTGTCCGGCGGACAGATGCAGAGGGTGGGAATAGCCCGGGCGCTGGCCAACAACCCGAAGATCCTCCTCTCCGACGAGGCCACCTCCTCGTTGGATCCGCAGACCACCATGAGCATTCTGGAGCTCATTTTCAAGCTGCAGCAGCGCTTGGATCTGACCGTCGTCTTGATAACCCACGAGATGAGGGTGATAACCGAGATATGCGACCGGGTGGCGGTTCTAGACGAGGGGACCGTGGTGGAGGAGGGACCGGTGATCGATGTTTTCACGAACCCTCAAAATCCGCACACCAGGAATTTCGTGGAGATGGTTCTAAAGGAGAACAGCCGTTTTCTGGAAAGAGGCTACCGCCCCCGGGGTAAGCTCACGCGCCTGCGCTACCTGGGCGAGAGCGTGAGCGAACCGCTGTTTTCCAGCATGGTGAAGCTCTTCGGGGTTGACGCCGTCATCCTCCAGGCGCAGGTGGATCATATCAAGGATCAGCCTTTCGCTTCCATGCTAGTCGATCTCGTCGGGGAGGAGGATAACATCATGAAAAGCATCGCCTACCTGGTTTCACGGGGAGTCAAGGTGGAGGAGGAAAAATAAGATGTTACTTACGGCCCAGCAGTTCAAAATGCTTACCACGGCCTCCCTCGAGACGCTGTACATGGTCTCCGTCACCACCCTTTTGACGGCCTTGGCCGGAATACCCCTGGGAATCCTCCTGGTGGTGACGAGACCCGGGCATATCTGGGCGAACAAGGCCGTCCACCGGATTTTGGGTTTCGTTGTCAACGTGACCCGTTCCATCCCCTTTCCCATTTTTATAGTTTTCGTGATCCCGCTCACCCGCTTCATCGTGGGAAGCTCCATCGGAGCGACGGCCGTCATAGTGCCCCTCACTCTGGCCGCCTTCGTCTTTCTGGCCCGGCTCACGGAAACCGCCCTTCTGGAGGTGCCCCACGGGGTGATAGAGGCCGCCAAGTCCATGGGGGCCTCGAACTTGCGTATCGTGGGGCGGGTGATGCTTCCCGAGGCCAGATCCGGGCTTATCATGGCCATCACCATCACCATCATCACCCTCATAAGCTACTCCGCCATGGCCGGGGCAGTCGGTGGCGGCGGCCTGGGAGATCTGGCCATACGCTACGGCTATCAGAGGTATCAGACGGACATCATGTGGGTGACCGTGATTCTTCTGGTTATAGTGGTCCAGGGCGCGCAGAGCTTCGGGGATTATCTGGTTAGAAAATGCTCCGGCGGCCGCTAGGAGCGTCCGCCCTCCATTAACCATGTCTCGAGTCTTCGGAATCTTATTCCGGATTTCGGCTCGGACGATTAAAATAACAGCGAGGATTTATCCATGAAAAAAATTCTTCTTTTCAGTCTTCTTTTTCTCTTCTCCCTCACCCCGGGCCTTCTGGCTCAGAAGACCATAGTGGTGGGCACCACCTCCGGATCCGATGTGGACATTCTGGAAAAGGCCGTGGAGATCGCGGCCAGAGACGGCCTCAAGGTGGAGATAAAGGAGTTCAGCGACTACACCCAGCTGAACCCGGTTCTAGCGGCTGGAGAAATCGATCTAAACGCCTTTCAGCACATCCCCTACCTCGAAGAGTATCTCAAGGCCAACCCGGACGCCAAGCTGGTGGTGATCGGCAAGACCTACGTCTCCCCTCTGGGATTCTACTCCAAAAAGATCAAATCCCTAGACGAGCTTAAAAAAGGCGACACCGTGACCATACCCAATGACGCCTCCAACGGCGGACGGGCCCTCCTTCTCCTGGAAAAGGCCGGTAAAATCAAGCTCAAAGAGGGAGTGGGGATCACGCCCACGGTGCTCGACATAGTCGAGAATCCTTTAGAGATCAAAATCGTGGAAGTGGACGCGGCCCAGACTCCTTCCACCTTAGACGATCCTGCCGTGGTTGCCGCCGCCATCAATAACAACTACGCTCAGCCTCTGGGGATCAACCCGTCCAAGGACTCCATCTTTCTGGAGGACGCCAATTCCCCCTACATCAACGTGATCGTGGCCAGGGAAGGGGACGCTAAAAATCCCGACTATCTTCGCTTCGTGAAGGCTTATCAGACCAAAGAGGTGGCCGACTTCATCCTGGAGAAGTTCGAGGGATCCACCCTTCCGGCCTACGAATACGACAAATAGACCTTACTTTCATTTCAACGGGAAGCGGGCCAGCGCCGTGTGCCTGGCCCCTCCCGGCAACAGTTCGCTTTTAAAAAGAAAAAATTCCCTCACCTCGAAGGTTCCGAAAACCCTTGGCTCTTCGGCCAGGGCGGTCGTAAGAGTGTTGGAAAAGGGCCTTCTCAGGCGGGTCAGGGTTATGTGGGGCCGGAAAACATCATCCTTCAGTTCCGTCCCAGGGAGTTTTTTCAAGGCGGAGTCGAGAACCCCTCTCAGCTTTTCCAAGGGGTTTTCTTCCGCCAGGCCTACAAAAAGCGCGGCGGGAGGCCTCTTCCTGAAGGTGAAGAGGCCTTTAGCCGTCAGTGAGAAGGGGGAATGATCCGCTTCTTCTTCCAGGCTTTCCCTGACAAGACTTTCCATGGGAGCTATGAGATCCGCCGGAGTGTCCCCTAGAAATCTCAAGGTGATATGCAGTTTGGTGAAATCGCGTTTTTTTAGCTCGTGAATTCTCTTTTTGAGGTTTTCAAGTTCGGCGCCGATAACTTCCGGCACAGCTACGGCGAAGAAGAGACGCGGCGTTTCGGAATTTTTCTCTTTGTTTTCCATGATTATCCCCAGGATAGCCTTTTATAAACGGCGGCAGGCCACATGTTTTCGTTTCGGTTTCACCGGTGAGCGAAGCGGCTGGGGCGCCTGAATTTTGAACCGTTAAGCGGACTAGATAACGAAAGAAATTATACCACATAGCGTGGCGGCAAAAGAATTGCGTACCTATTGATATAATTATAAAATCGCATTAATCTGAATTCAAGGACAAAATCCCGAAGGAAGCCGCCAAGGGAGCTTCTTAATCCTCCGGCGGAGGATGATCCGCTTCCACCATCCGCCTCCAGGCGGTCGGCGAAGGCGGAAGAAAGGCGCGGCTCCTACCGATGGATTTCTTTTCACCAAAGCGGAGATCTGGGAAAGCCGTTCAATAAGGACTGCGAACCTTCGTTATACCGCTCTAATAAGCGGTTTGTGCCTCTCATCTCCTCTTCTCTGCCGCTGGAAAGAGCTAATTCTTTTTTTGCATAGTCTAAATTTTATTTAGCAAGAGCCCACTCCTCTTCCAGACGCGAGTTAATCTCCAACGTTTCCATCAGTCTCCGCGGCGGGTTGGTTTTCTTAGGGGTAGCGTTAACGGCATAGTTTTTTATATTCTCTTCGCTTTGAGCCATTTTGACAAATATAGCCGCAATTATGCTGTTATGGACTTGTATAGTAGTCAAGAACGCACTCATGTCTTAAATACGGGTTCAACGTTTCAAAGAATTTGCTGAAAAACGCGTATATTCAAGCTTTCAGAGTTCCATCACCCAAACCGCGTAGAAAGACCTTATCTGAGAGTTGGCAAGTGACGTAATTCGTTTTATACTTACCGATATTAATGTAATTAACTATTTGTATATTGCGTTGTTAAAAAGATGGGTTTTTATTTCGGGCGCTAGTGTCAAGAACATAGTTATTAGACTCTTTAGCACGCTTATTTTGGAACTCTGGGGCTATTATAAATCCAAAATTATAAACTATAGAACTTAAAATCAAATTTTTTTGAAAAATTATATAAAAATGATATTTATTAGCTAAAATAATACCGTAATTTTTCTATAAAATTAATCTCAAGATGGAGAGATTAAGTCGCTAGTAAAGAGATGAAAGAAGTAATTTTTTGCTCGGGTTGCTAAGAAGGCGCGAAAAGACATTTGAAGGGGGCGGAAGTGGGCTGAGGCGCCTTAGAACCGTTAACCCCGAGAACGGATACCTTAATTTACCACCTAACAGTTGACATAAGTATCCATTTTAAGTAAAATATAAATGATTTTAACTTTGTTAATTTTTTGTGTATATTTTTAACGATATAATAAGCTCAGTTAAGTTTCATCAATGAGGAGTTTTTTTTACAAAGTGAAATTTTTATCCAACTCTATGAAAGAATCTATGCCTAAAACTTCAATAAAAGTATTCAATACCGTTGGTCCATGTATTCCTTCAAAGCATTACATGTTGCCTGTATTACCACGTATTCCCGATGTTGATGAAATGATAAATGGAGAATATTATTTTATTATTCATGCTCCTAGACAGAGTGGAAAAACAAGCTATCTTAAGTATTTAACTAATCATATTAACAAAAATAACGACTATTACGCTTTACTTTGTCCTTTAGAATCTTTAGATGGGATAGCAGATAGAGATTATGCCATAAACAGCATAATTTCTCAAATTCACGATGCTTTAATTAACTCTGGCATTAAGATATTTAAACAACTTAGTGAAGAGTATGAACCACCACTGAAATTAAATAGTACTTCTATTGTTAAAAACCTTTTAAACTTTCTGTGCAAAAATCTTGATAAGGAATTGATCGTTTTTTTCGATGAAGCCGATTGTATTTCTGAAGATCCTCTTATCACTTTTTTACACCAAATACGTACCGGATACATCAATCGGTATGATTCTATAGACTCAAAATTCCCTCGCTCTATGGCTTTGGTTGGAATGAGGGACTTCAGAGATTACGTCAAAAAAACACGTTCAAATTATGAATCAAGAATTTTAGCAAGTCCGTTTAATGTTAAAAAAGACGCTTTAACTTTATCGAATTTCACTCAGGACGAGATAGGATTTCTTTACCATCAGCATACGGAAGCTAGCGGACAAGTATTTGATGATGAATCGATACAACGAGCATTCTATTGGACTGAAGGGCAACCATGGCTTGTTAACGCTTTGGCTTATGAAACTGTAGTAAAAATTCTAAAGAATGACTACCAGAAACCAGTAACCAAAGAGCTTATTGATGAAGCGGGAGAGAGACTCATCAAGCGCAGGGATACGCACATTGACTCTCTTTTGGAACGACTCAAAGATCCAAGGGTTGCAAAAGTCATGGATTCAGTCTTTGCTTCAACCGTTAGCAATATTCCATCAAACAATGATGATCGCCAATATTGTATTGATCTTGGGTTAGTAGTCAATAATGAAAAAAAAGAACTTCGTGTTGCGAATAATATATATAAAGAAGTATTTTCTAGAGTAATTACAGATCAAATACAAGAAAAGTTTAATAAAATTCTACCTGAAACACCATGGACTGACGGTAAAATAATCTTCATGGATAAAATTTTAAAGGAGTTTCAAAAATTTTGGCGTAAAGGATCTCTTTCGTTTCCTTTTCATGATTCAAATTACATTGCATCTCATTATGACGAAGCTTTATACTCTTTCATTTTGTTCGCTTTTCTTCAAAGATTAGTAAACAGCAAGGCAACAGTTTTTTGGCAATTAGCCGAAGGACGTGGGGCTGTTGATCTCGGCATACTTTATAAAGATAAGGAATACATCATAGAGGTTAAAATCAAAGGAAACCATACAGAAAAAGAGAGTATTAGTCAGTTAGTAGGCTATCTTAAGTCAAATAACGCATCAGATGGTTGGTTAGTCATTTTTGATAGAAACAGAGAAAAAGATATGGATAAAAAGATAACCTGGAAAAAAATAAAATACGAAGGAAAGATTATTCATATAGCCGGATGCTAAATATTTTAAATTAGCTTTCCTTAAACTCATATATCTTGATTTATATTACCCAGAGGGATAAAAATTAGAAAGGAAAAAGGAAGAGTTTCCCTTGAATCCGTGACTTTTATTCAATATTTAATCGCCGGGTTGATAGTTTTCCGCCGGGGTAATAATTTAAGTGAAGGCGGGCTGAAGCCGATAAGAGTGGCGAATGACTAATTTAAGCGTGGAGACAGGCTGTTTAACCATTATAAAAAAACTCTTCCACATAATAATGTAGTGTCATTCAATAAGGAAGAATTTTCAGAGGCGTAATGAGTTAGACGGATCGTATACGCGTTTAATAGTTTCTTTTCCAAAATTAGTAATTAACTCTCCGATCATCACGTATCGCGTCCGCGTCGCTGGACGTATCGTATGCCTAGCCTTTTGGAACTAAAATGCGGATGATGAAAAAAACGGAAGTCATCATCATTGAACTTCTACTCATCCGGAAGGGTTTGTCCGCAATATGATGTAGTGGAAAAGATACAGTATTAAATTTTAAGTGTTAACCTATATCACACAGTAAATTAAATGTTAAATCAATACGATCGAAAGACTAAAATTCAGATATAAATAGATTCACATAAAGTTTTAAAAATTAATTTACCGTTAAACAACAATACTTCGCATAAATTATCCCACATCATATTGCGGACAAACCATATCCGGATCATGGAGACGCTTCCCGCCTGAACCTAAGGGGCGGTCAGGACGCGGTAGCATGAGCGCATAAAAGAGAGAGAGGTCTAGCTGGCTTGAAAACGGAGCCATCATGTTTTACCTGCCGTATGGCGTTTTATTTACCGCCTTGAGCGCTTTCATCAATTTATTATCCCTTCGCTTTCAAAATTTGATTTCAGGATACTATCATCCGGCGCCCTGGGCGGGAGGCTGATGGTTATGATTTTATTGGGATTATCACCTGAGCCGTAATTTTTCCCAGGGGAGCCTCGACTTTTAGAGCGGAGACGATTGAGTTTCACAATTTCATGGCCGCGAAGGAAGGCGAAAAAAACCCCGGAAGATTTATAATCTTCCGGGGTTCAATGGAATGGCGCTTTTCCTTTTAGTTGAGCCACAGGGATTAGTTGAACCCCAGGGAGGCCCTCTTGTCGGAGAGGTGTTTTCCGATCCTCCGCGCCTGGCTAACGGGGTCGGGATCGTGCGCGAAGGAGGCCCCGTAGAGCTCTTTGAAGTTCTCCTCGAGGTATTTCACCACGGTGGGAACCCCCTGGACGGGAAGGGTGAAGCCCAGGTAGACCGAGAGCCCCGAGGCGGCGAAACAGAAGGCCAATGAGACGATCTGTTCGGAGGTCCAGCCGGGAATGGCCACGGCCGCGGGCAGCTCCGCCATCTCTTTTCCCAGAAAGCCGCTTTTGGAAAGCCCGGAGAGGAGCATGAGGAGTCTGGAATTGTCCACGCAGGAGCCCATATGCAATACCGGAGGTAGTCCGTTGGCCCCGCAGAATTTGGCCAAGGCGGATCCGGCTTCGCTCGCGGCCTCGGGATTGAGCAGTCCGGCCCTTCCCAGGGACATGGCCGCGCAGCCGGTGGAGAGAATCAAGATGTCGTCCTGGATGAGCGCTTTGGCCAGATCCACGTGGGGGTCGTTTCCGCTGGGGCCGGGAAGGACCCGGACGTTGTTGCATCCCAGGATGCCCACCACGCCCTTGATTTCGCCGTTTTTAATGGCCTCGGCCAAGGGATTCGCTGCGCCGGCGCCGTTTCCTTTGAGGATCTTCCCCAGGGACTCGAGCCCGTAGCCGCTCATGATCTTTCGCGTCCCGTCGGGGATGGCCGTCTGGGTTCTGTTCTTGAAGTTGTCGGCGGCGCTTTTCAGGATCTCCTTGGCGTTCTCCAGGGCGTTTTTGGCGCTCACCTTGAGGTGCTGGGTGTTTTTTCCCGATAGAATTTTAGCCTGGGGGAAGGTGGTCACCAGTTTGGTGTGGTAGCATTCGCAGAGTTTACCCAGGGCCTCCATGGCGCGCTGGGCGTCCACCACCAGAACTTCCACCGCTCCGCTCACGATGGCGAGCTCCTGCTGGAGGTAGTCGCCCGCGGCCGCCGCTCCGTGACGCTCCTGGAGCTCGCTTCCGGTGGAGCAGACGCCTAAGACCTGGTAGCCGTCGGCTCCCCCGCCTTTGGCGTATTCCAGCATTTCGGGGAGCTTCGCCGCCTCCACTATTTTTTCCGCGAACATGGGGTAGTTGCCGTGAACTAGGATGTTCACCGAGGTGGGGGACAGGGAGCTTAGATTGACGTCCGCGCTTCGCGGAACGGGCTCGCCGAAGAAGGCGTCCTGGATGTCGGTGGATAGGGAGGCCGACGCCCAGCCGTCGGCCAGGGCGCGCCTCACCCCCTGGAAGAGGAGGTTGCGGTAGTCCTGATCCACGCCCATGTGGGTGCGGTGCATTATCTCCACGGCCTCGCGGTTGACGCCCCTGGGAACGACCCCCGTTTTGCTCCAGCGCTCGTAGGTGGCCGTTGGAGCCTCCTTCAAGTACTAAAGCTCGCCCGTCTGCTTCCCGAACTCGGAAAGACACTTTTCCGCCACGTCCGCGGCCAGCTGGGGGGCGTCCTTGGAAAGGGAATCGGAAAGGCCCAGCTTGGAGGCGATCTCCTTTAATTTATCCTCGGCCTTCCAGGGGTGGTCACCGGCCTCGCCCTTGGCCGCGTCCTGGAGGGTCTCCACCAGCGCCAGTCCGTGGTCGGCGTGGGCCGAGGATCCGGCGGAGATCATGCGGATGAGGTTCCTGGCCGCGATGGTCTCGGGGGTGGCGCCGCAAAGGCCGAGCCTTTTGTCGGGCTCGGATCCGTCCTTGATGGCCTTGGTCAGGGGAAGCCTGCAGGGCCCCTGGGCGCAGATTTTACAGCAGATCCCTTCGGCGCCGATGTTGCAGGGCTTCATCTTGATCGCCCTGTCGAAGATGGTGCTCCGGCCTGTTTCCCGGGCCAGGTTCAGCATCTTCACGCTTTCCGAATCGCCCGTTTCCGCCGGCTTGGCGGCCCCGGCCGTTTCCGCCGGCTTGTCGGCCGGTTCCGCTTTGGGCGCTGCGGCCGCCGGATCCTGCGCCGCGGCGGGTTTCTCCGCCTTCTCCAGGAGGTTTACCGCCTTCCGGCGTTTTTCCCTAGCCTCTTGGAGGAGCGCCTCGAGTTTGGCTATATCTTCTTCGGCCTTCCGCGCCTCCGATTTAAGTTGTTCCAGTTCCGGCTTGTCTTCGCTCACAAAATCACTCCTATCGCCCGTTATCTGAACGGGTTCCCTTGAAAAATTCAGTTTCAACAAAATTGTTTCGCCGCCGCTTCAAGAGCCGGCGTTTATCCGATTTGGGCGTTGAAGGGGGACGCGGACGAAATCGTCTCGCGTCAGTCGAATTCGCCTTTAGGCGGCGTTCCGTTAAATCTAGGTTTAATGTTTTTAGGAAAGTTAAGCGTTTTCAACGCTTTCCGGTCTTTACGGCGTAAAGCCGAAAAATTATCGGCGGCTGTAAAGTCAACAAACTAAATATACAAATAGAAGCCCTTAAAGGCAAGATTTTTTTTTAAAATTTTCCCGCCCGCGGCCCGGTTGAAAGAAACGCTCCTAAGGCCGCGTTATTTCCCAGGGTCGCTTTTGATCCGCGGCGAAAAAAATTTTTTTTAGATATTATGCTTAAATATTACAACTAATTTTGTTTTAAATTTTTTAACGAAAAATCGCCTCTTATTTTTTATCGAAATATAATTCGGCTAAAAATACGCTAGAGGACTATACTAGATAAGCCTGATTCGGGACGCGCGCTTGAAAAGAGAATTTTTCCGTTCGTCGAGGGCTAATCGAAGCCACCCGGCACTTTCGCTCCCCGGGGGTTTGGAATAGTTCTCGGAGGCGTATGAATTTCCAGCCTCCCTTCAATCCCTCCGGCCGACGCCTCGATTGTTCCTGGCGGAACAAATTATCCCGAGGTTCGCCCTATAAACATTTGAGTATTATTTTCTGATGATTTTTTCCGCACGCCCGAAATCATGGTTCGAAAAAACTCGATCCGGCTGGAAAAGCGCCGTTTGAGCGGCCGGCGGAAGGTTTTTAATCGATATTTTCGCTTGAAAATAACCGCGCCTCGCGCAAAAATTTTTTTCCTGAATCCGGAAAAGCACCGTTTCACGGCGTTTTTCCGGATTCAGACGGAATTATTGAAAGTTCAAATCCTTTAGGGTTCTCGGGAAAACATCGCCGGAGCGCGGAAACGAAGGCCCGGGCGCTTAATAATTAACGATCCGGTGAAAAGGCTCAAGACGGTGGAATCTTTAAAGCCGGAACCTAAAAAATGGCCACGAATCCCTCCCGTCGGAGAGGATCCCGTTTTCCAGGCCGGGGAGGGGCGTTTTTGGAAAACAATTTATTGACACTCTCAAGCGATATTTGCCACAATAAAATAGTTTCGCTCTAAAGGCCTTCCCTTTGGGAAAACCGGGCTTTGACGAAGTAATATGGATCTCCAGCGCTTTTTCGGTTTCCGGGCTCTTCCGGAAACGAAAATCGGCCTCGCCCCTTTTCGGCGGAATCCCCTTCGGGCCATTTTCCGCCGCTTTGAAGAAAAACGGGCGTTGGGACTAAAAAACTCTCCCCCTTTCCCGGAAAGGAGGCGTCGCCGGCGGAGCCTTTCGAGAGGGTGTTGGAGCCCGTCCTTCGGGTTTTCCCCGGGCGTCCCGCCCGGTCCGTTTTCCGTTCTTTATTAAGGCCGCCTCCCGAAGCCTCCCCGCCATGCGGCCGCGTCCTGGTCGTTTTTTTCGCTTTTTACGCTTCCCCGCTTTCCGTCTTCCCCGGGCGAAAGGTTTCAAAAAAACGTCAATAAATTATATTCGCAAAACTCGCTTTCCGCCCGCCGCCCTCCCGGCCGAACCGATCCCTCGCCTTCGGCGCGGGCTTTCCGCTTGGCGCCCTCGCCTAGGCGATTGGGTCCGCTTCCGCCCGGCGGGCTTTCTTTACAGCTTCCAGGCGGCCCCTCGGGGCCGCCCTCCCTTCCCGGCAAAGCGTGTTTGCGGGAAAGCAAAATTTGGGTGTGGATTAAGATTTTTTTGTCAACAAAACCCCCGCACCCCTCTCCGCGGGGGAAACGTGGATATTTACAAAAATATTTTTCTCGCTGAAAATGCTTTGATTACCCTTTATGTCTTTAAATATATTTAATTTATACACTATATGGTGTATTTATCGATTCCGCGAGCCAAGAGGGCTTCCGCGGCGAAAAAGAGGGTCGTTGACTTTCCCCGCCTTTCCCGGCTATATACTTTTAAGAATAATAATTTTTGACGATTTTTTAACGGGCCTGCGGATAATTACTTGATATTGGAAAAGAGATTGTAAAATCCGCCGGGCGCCTAAGGGGGGTTCTTTTTTCCGAAGCTTCCGTTTTTCGGGAGCGCCGGCGTTTCCGCCGCTTTCCCGGATTTAGGGGGCGTTCGAAAAAGCCCGCCCCGGGCCTCGGCCCGAGGCGGGGAAAGGTTTCACGTATGGGGGAGAAGAAAGAGAAGATCGGCGCGGTCCTGGTGGTGGGGGGCGGCATCGCCGGCATCCAGGCCTCCCTGGAGCTGGCCGAAATGGGTTTCTACGTCTACCTGGCGGAGAAGAACCCCGCCATCGGCGGGCGCATGGCCCAGCTGGACAAGGTCTTCCCGACCAACGACTGCTCCATGTGCATAATCTCGCCGAAGTTGAACGACATCGGCGGGCACATAAACATCGAGCCCCTGAACAACGCCGAGCTTTTGGAGCTTTCGGGCGAGGCGGGAAACTTCAAGGCGCGGATCCTCCAGCGGCCCAGGTATCTGGACGGCGACAAGTGCACCGCCTGCGGCGACTGTCTGAAGGTCTGTCCGGTGGATCTCCCCAACGAGTTCAACGAGGGCTTAAACGAAAGGAAGGTCGCCTACAAGACCTACGCCCAGGCGTACCCTAACTCCTTTTCCCTCACGAAGGAGTCCGTGAGCCCCTGCGTCGTGAGCTGCCCCGCCCACGTGAACGCCCACGCCTACGTCTCCCTGGCGGGCCAGGGCCGCTTCCAGGAGGCTTTGGAGGTCGTTTTGGACGTCCTTCCCCTCCCCGGAACCCTGGGGAGGATCTGCGCCCACCCTTGCGAGGCGAAATGCCGCCGGGGCCTCCTCGAGGGACCCCTGGATATAAAAAACATCAAACGCCTCGCGGCCGAGCGGGGAAATTTGGAGGCGGCCGGAAAAGAAATCTTCCGGGAGCCTTTAAAGGAGGGCCTCTGCGCGGTGGTGGGTTCCGGGCCCGCGGGCCTCAGCGCCGTCTATCATTTAAGAAGGCTGGGGATTAAAAGCGTGATCTTCGAAAAGGAGAGGGTGGCCGGCGGCGCCCTGCGCCTGGGCGTCCCCGACTACCGCCTGCCGCCGGAAAAGCTCCAAGAGGAGATAGACTTTATTTTAGGCTTCTCCGAAGCCGAGATCCGCTTCGAAAAGGCCCTGGGCCGGGATTTCACTCTCGACTCCCTTTTCCAGGACGGTTTCAAGGCGGTTTTCCTGGCCACGGGCGCGCATCGGGACCAGGGTCTGACGCTCGCGGGATCGGATCCCGGCCTCGTGGTCTCCGGGGTCTCCTTTCTGAAGAAAGTGAACCTCCCGGATCAATTTGATGGCGAGCCGCTTCCGGATCTTAAAGGGAAAAAGGTCCTGGTGTTGGGCGGCGGAAACGTCGCCCTGGATTCCGCCCGCTCGGCCGTCCGCCTGGGGGCGGAGGTGACTTTGGCCTACCGCCGCGGCCGGGACGCCATGCCCGCCTGGCCCTGGGAGGTGGAGGAGGCCGAGGAGGAGGGCGTTCGGCTCCTCTTTTGGCGGGCGCCTTTGAAGTTTCAAAAGAAAAAGGGGAGGATCTACTCCTCCCTGGTCCGGACCCGGGCCGCGGGGGGCGACCCCAAAGATAGGCGGGCGGCTTTGGAAAACGATCTTGGGGACGTTTTACGGGAGTCCTTCGATCTGGTGGTGGGCGCCACGGGGCAGCTCCCTTCAAGCGAGGCCCTGAAAAACGAGTCCGGGATAAGGTTCGGCCGGGGCGGCCGGGTGGAAAGCGATCCCCTGACCATGGAGACCGGAAGGGCCGGGGTCTTCGCCGGCGGCGATCTCTCTTTGGGACCGGCCTTGGCCATAGACGCCGTGGCCGCCGGCAAGGCGGCCGCGCTCTCCATTTCCCGTCATCTGGCCGGAGAGGATCTCCGGCGGGGCCGGGAGGAGATGAAATTTACCGGAGACGAACGCTACCGTGAACTCCCCGAGGGCGGACATTACCGGAACAAGGTCGTTTTAAGACCGCCCAGGGAGAGGGTGAAGGATTTTAACGAGTTCGATCCGGGCCTAACCCTTGAGGCTGGAACGGACGAGGCCCGGCGCTGCGCCGCCTGCGGGGCCTGCTGCAACTGCTATCGGTGCGTGAAGGCCTGCCTCCCCGGGGCCCTCACCCGGGAAACCCACCTCGAAGAGAGCCGGATTTTGGATCTGGAGGTGGGGGCGGTGGTCTTGGCCTCCGGCTTCGCTCCCTTCGAACCCGGAACGGAGGCCTCCTGGCGTTACCTGGACAGCCCCAACGTCGTGACCGCTTTGGAGTTCGAAAGGATCCTCTCCGCCTCCGGCCCCTTCAAGGGCCGCATGGTGAGGCCCGGGGACGAAAAGGAGCCCCGTAAAATCGCCTGGATCCAGTGCGTCGGCTCCCGGGAGGCCAACCGCTGCGACCGCGGGTACTGCTCCTCCGTCTGCTGCATGTACGCCATGAAGGAGGCGGTGGTGGCCATGGAGCACGCCGGCGGACCCGACAAGCTCCAGGGGACGATCTTCCACATGGACATCCGCGCCCACGGAAAAGATTTCGAGAAGTACTACAACCGGGCCAAGGAAAGCGGCGTGCGCTTCACGCGCTCCAGGATCCACACCCTGACGCCGCTCCCCGACGGGGATTTGCGGGTGGAGTACATCGATGAAAAGGGCGGGAAGATTTCCGAAACCTTCGACATGGTCGTCCTTTCCATCGGGATCCAGCCGCCCGGGGGACTCAAAAAGACGGCTGAGATTCTGGGGGTGGACTTAAACGAGGAGGGCTTCGTCCGCGCCGGAGACTTCGATCTGGTCCGGACCAACCGGAGCGGAATTTACGCCTGCGGCGCCGCGACCGAGCCCAAGGACATACCCGCGACCGTGGTGGAGGCCCAGGCCGCGGCCGCGGCAGCGGCCTCGGGCGTCGCCGAGGTCAGGTTCACCCGGACCAAGACCCGCTTCTACCCCGAGGAGAGGGACAGCTCCGGAGAGGCGCCCAGGATCGGGGTCTTCGTCTGCCACTGCGGCATCAACATCGCCTCGGTGGTGGACGTGGAGAGCGTGGCGGAGTACGCCCGCTCCCTTCCCTTCGTGGAACTGAGCTCCACCAACCTCTTCACCTGCTCTTCGGACACCCAGGCCAAGATCCGGGACGCCATCGTCGAGCGCTCCTTAAACCGGGTGGTGGTGGCCTCCTGCTCGCCCAGGACCCACGAGGCCATGTTCCGGGAGACCCTGGCCCAGGCGGGCTTGAACAAATTCCTCTTCGAGATGGCCAACATCCGCGACCAGGACTCCTGGGTGCACCAAAAGGAGCCCGAGCGGGCCACGGCCAAGGCCAAGGATCTGGTGCGGGGGGCGGTGGCCAAGGCCGCCTTTTTGGAGCCCATGTTCCTCACCCGCATGGATTTAACCCCCGAGGCCCTGGTGGTGGGGGGCGGCGTGGCCGGCATGAGCGCGGCCCTCTCGCTCGCGAATTTGGGCTTCAAGACCAGCCTGTTGGAAAGGGAGGCCAAGCTGGGGGGGAACGCCTTCAAGGTCTTTTCCAGGGACAAGGACGTCGAGGCCTACGCCCGGGATCTGGTGGACATGGTTTCCAAGCACCCCCTAATCGATTTAAGGCTCTCCTCGTATCCGGTGAGTTCCACGGGTTTCCTGGGAAACTTCGAAACCCGGGTGAAGGGTCCGGAGGGGGAGTCCGTCATCAAGCACGGGGCCGCCATTCTGGCCCCCGGGGGAAAGCAGCACGTCCCCTCCCTGTACCGCTACGGCGAGCACCCCCGGATCGTTTTAACTTTGGACATGGACGGGATGCTTAAAGAGGACCATCCGGCTTTGAAAGAGGGAGCTCCCATAGTGACCTTCGTCCAGTGCGTGGAGAGCCGCACCCCACAGCGCCCCTACTGCTCCCGGGTCTGCTGCTCCCACAGTTTGGACAGCGCCTTGGCCATTCTGGACAGGAACCCCCGGGCCAGGATCTTCTTCCTTATAAGGGAGATGCGCTCCTACGGCTTCAGGGAGAAGAAATACGAGGAGGCCAGGCGTCGGGGGGTGATCTTCATCCGCTACGATTTGGAAAAGCTCCCCGAGGTGAGTCTTTCTTCCGCGGGCGGGATAGTGGTGACGGCCGAGGATCAGGTGCTGCATCGGCCTCTTTCCATCGAAACCGACTACCTCGTCTTGGCGGGCGGAGTGGATCCCGCGCCCATGAAAGAGGAGATAGTGGAGGTCTTCAAAGGGCAGTTGAACGCCGAAGGCTTCCTTTTGGAGGCGCATTTGAAACTGCGCCCGGTGGACCTCGCGACGGACGGCCAGTACATGGCCGGACTCGCCCACTATCCCAAGCCGGTGGAGGAGACCATCGCCCAGGCCCGGGCCGCCGCCGCCCGGGCGGCGGGGGTTTTGGCCAAGCCCTACGTCATGGTGGGCGGCGTGGTGGCGGAGGTGGATCCGGACAAATGCGCCGCCTGCTGCACCTGCGTGCGGGCCTGCCCCTTAAGGGTTCCGAAGATCGTGGGAAACGAGAAGGATCCGGCCCTTCCGGGCCACGCCTTCATGGAGCCCGCCATCTGCCAGGGCTGCGGAGTCTGCGTGGGGGAGTGCCCGGGAAAGGCCATCAAGCTCTGCTTCTTCTCCGACGAGCAGCTCTTGGCCAAAGTGGGGGCCCTCTCCGGGGACTCCCTGGAAGGGGAGGGCCGCGGGGCCCTTTCCCTGAAGTGACGAAGGATGGTGGCCTATGACGACCCAAACGGCTGAAAACGCCCCCGCCCCCGGGCGGGAGCCGAGGATAATAGCCTTCTGCTGCCAGTACTGCGCCTACAGCGCCGCCGACATGGCGGGGTCCATGCGGCTGCAGTACCCCCCCGAAGTGGAGATCGTGCTCATTCCCTGCACCGGCCGCTTCGACGTCATTTTGGCTTTGCGCGCCCTGGAGAAGGGGGCCGACGGAGTCTACGTGGCGGGCTGCCTGGAGGGGAACTGCCACTTTCTGGACGGGAACATCCGAGCCAGAAAGAGGGTGAACTACCTCAAAAAGGAGCTGGAGTCCGTGGGGATAGATCCCGGGAGGCTGGAGATGTACAACCTCTCCGCGTCCCAGGGGCCCAGGTTCGCGGAGATAGCGGCGGAGTTTTACGGCCGCGTGAGGGATCTGGGGCCGCTCCATAAGAACCCTTGAACCCGGGGGAGACATCTTTAAGGCTTGATGAAGGACCGGTAAAGATCGAAAACCTTGGAAAATTCCGGACAACTTCGCTCCGGGGGAGTTTTTTCCGGACCTTTAACCGGGATCCGGGCGCTTTTTTTGGGATTCCGGGCGGGTTGTATAGGTCACGGCGGCCGGAAAAGCCAGGATATGTCAATTCAAACGAAACGCTAAGGTGGGAAAATGATCATCGCCGAAAGAAAACCCGTGGAGGAAATCAAGGGTTTCATCCGGGACAAGAAGAGAGCGCTCCTCATAGGCTGCCGCGGCTGCGTGACTGTTTGCAACGCCGGCGGCGTTAAGGAGGTGGAGATACTCGCCTCGCTGCTTAGACTCGACGCGAAGAAGGACGACGTCGATTTGACGGTGGACGAGCTCACTTTGGAGCGGCAGTGCGACCCCGAGTACATCGAGGAGCTCGCCTCGCTTACGGGGGGGAAGTACGACGCCATTCTTTCCATGGCCTGCTCCATCGGTCCGCAGTTCATAGCCAGGCGCTACCCGGGGGAACAGGTCTACCCCGTTTTAAACACCTGCTTTTTAGGAGGCGCCATGGCGCACGGGATCTGGGCCGAGCACTGCCAGGCCTGCGGGAACTGCGTCATTCACCTTTTCGGCGGACTCTGCCCCATAGCCCGCTGCGCGAAAAGCCTGTTAAACGGGCCCTGCGGCGGATCCGCGGGCGGAAAATGCGAGGTGTCCGATCAGATAGACTGCGTCTGGCACCTCATAGTCGCGAAGCACATGGAGGCCGGCGCTCTGGACAGGCTTTTGGAGGTGGACCTCTTAAAGGACTGGAGGACGTCCAGGGACGGGGGACCCAGGAAAATCACGCGCGAGGAGCTTGTGAAAAATGACTAGACCACTACGAAGCGGGAGCCGGCTGGAAAAAGTCCTCTCCGCCGGGCATTTCGCCGTGACCGGCGAGCTGGGCCCCCCCCGACACGCGCGCGCGGAGGATGTGAGGGAAAAGGTCCATCACCTTTTGGGAAACGTGGACTCCGTGAACATCACCGACAACCAAACCGCCGTCGTGCGCATGGCCTCCATGGCCGCGAGCGTGCTCGCCCAAAAGGAGGGCTTGGAGGCCAACATGCAGATGGTCTGCCGGGACCGCAACCGCATCGCCATGCAGTCGGACATCTTGGGCGCCGCGGCTTTGGGAATCAAAAATCTACTAATCCTCTCGGGCGATCATCAGTGTTTCGGCGACCACCCCGAGGCGAAAAACGTCTACGATTTGGATTCCGTGAACCTCATCCGCGTTTTAAAACTCATGCGCGACGAGGGGCGGCTTTTAAGCGGCCACGAGCTCCCCCCGGACGGAAGACCGGCTCTTTTTATCGGGGCGGCCTACAACCCCTTCGCCGATCCCGAGGACTACCGGGTGATCAGGGCGGCCAAAAAAGTGAAGGCCGGAGCCGACTTCATGCAGAGCCAGTGCGTTTACGATATGCCGAGGTTTAGGAAGTTCATGGAAAGGGCCGTGGACATGGGTCTTACCGAAGAATGTTACTTCATGGCCGGAGTCACCCCCTTGAAGTCTTTAGGCATGGCCAAATACATGAAAAACAAGGTGCCCGGCATCACCATGCCGGATAGCTACATCGACAGGCTCAAAGGCGTGCCCAAGGAGAAGCAGCCGGACGAGGGCGTAAACATCGCCTGCGAGCAGATCCAGGAGTTCAAGGAGATGAAGGGCTTAGCCGGGGTGCACCTCATGCTGGTCGAGTGGGAGCACATGGTGCCAAGGATCGTGAAGCAGGCCGGGCTCGTTCCCCGGCCCCGGATCTGATCTTAGGTTTCGTCTGTCTTTCAAAGGCTCATCCGGATAACGGCGTTCAGGGAACACATGAACGCCGTTATCCGGGAAAACGTTTTTAGCGGGATTTGTTTTCCGGGCGGAAGGCCAGCTAAATAACGTTCGATTTCACTTCCCAGATTTTAAGCCGTAAGCGGAACTTTCCGGATGGAGGAATCTTTTTTCACGTCCGGTAAGGGGTGTTTTTTTTGGGAAAGGCCCCTTCCGCCGTTTTCCTTCCGATGGCGGTAAGTTTACGCGGTCGATTTCGGGTAAAGGGATGATGAAAATTAAATCAAACGTCGGGGATGATTTATGAGCGCGCTCAAAAACGCCGCCGAAACGGTCGAGGCGGTTCTTTCCATCGGAAAAAAGAAAACGGAGCTCGATTTCGGCCGGCACGTCGTTTTGGCCATCCTCGCCGGCGTCTACATCGGGTTCGGAGCGGCTCTGGCCCTGCGGGTCGCGGGCGATATGAACCCCGCGTGGGGAAACATCCTGAATTTCACCTTCGGCATGCTCTTTCCCATAGGCCTCCTCATGGTGCTCATCGCCGGGGCCTCGCTTTTCACCGGAGACGTCATGTACCTCCTTACCTCGTACGCCGGCGGAAGGGTGAGGGGAGCGGGCGTTTTAAAGGTGCTCGCGCTATCCTACCTTGGAAATTTCCTAGGCTCGCTGTTTCTGGCCTGGCTGATCTTTAAATCCGGCGCCATGATGGCTCCGAAAGGCGACGGAACATATCCCCTGGCGGCCTACGCCGTGAATCTCGCCAACGGTAAAACCGCCCTCCCGTTTTTCACGGCCTTCGTCCGCGGGGTGATTTGCAACTGGCTCGTGTGTCTGGCCATTTTCATGAGCCTCGCGGCCCAGGACGGGGTCTCGAAAACCATTCTCATGTGGCCGCCCATCATGGCCTTCGTGACTCTGGGCATGGAGCACAGCGTGGCCAACATGTTTTTCATCCCGCTTGGTCTTTTCTTAGGCTCGTTTCAGGCGGTGGCGGAAAGCGGCGTGAAATTGAGCGCCACCTGGGGGACCTTTCTTATCGACAATTTGGTGCCGGTCACCCTGGGAAACATCGTGGGAGGGGCCTTCTTCGTGGGGCTGGCCTACCTCTACGCCGCCTCCCGGCCGAAAACCGTTCCGGAAAGCTAAAATATCTTTTTTAGCCCGCTAGCGCTTTCCCGCGTTTTATTCCGATAGTATATAAAATTGTGGCATGGGGAGGTTCCCTCACGCCACGTGTCGCCGAAAAACCACTGCGCTCTCCAGAAGACCTTGATATCGTCAAGAATTATGCGAATATTCGTACTTTAGAAGCGCGGGTGGCGGAAAGAGCAAAAATAGTGATGACGCCGATTGAAGGCAAGCCAGATGCCGCCATAGCCAATGAACTATGGTTGCGCCCAATAAGGTGGGAATGCGGCGTTTACGATTTATCGAGCATGGGATTGAGAGCCTTTTCGATCTCCCCCGCCCAGACCGTCGCCAAAATACGACCTGATAGAGACCCGAATTGTCATGAGAAACCCCGTAAATTGTGTAACGTTAATGAATTATGTTTACAACATACAACTGGTTTTATCACTATTTTAATATAAAGTATCCACCACATAAAACGCAAAAGTCCGAAGAACCTGATTTTTTACCTTGTTTTGACATGGTGGCGACCGCATTCCGCTTAGCCTCCCAGACCAGGTTCCCTGTCGGACTCTGTATTCCTTGGTTGATCTTTTTCTAAAATTACTGGCTTGCGCGGTCTTCTTTCAGCCGGTTATGCGAAATTTCGCATAACCGGCTGAACAGGCTGTTCGCTTTGCTGTAATCGACAGACTCATCGCTCAAGGCGCGAGGAGCTTGAGAGGACGAGTTCGCTGCGGACGCCTGTGGACAGTCATAGCAACGCGCGCGAAACAAAATCAGCCCATTCCTTTCTCTACAGAGAGTATAATAGCCAACCGCAAAAAGATGGATGGCCTGTCGCTTCTTCCAAAAGAATCATATTCAATTTTGAGATAAGCTCATTAAATCCGGCACATAAAGGTAAACTTTTACCGCGCCGGATTTAGTTTTTTTAAGTGGCGAGGCATTGCTTTCCCAACAGCCGTCCTCATTGCTAATTACAGCGGAGATGGCGTGCAAATGGAAATTTACGGTTGTATCTGAAGACGAAATGATTATGTCTCGCTGAAGCCGGCATATGGGCGTAAATTTGAATCGTATCAGTAGTACTAGACCGCATAAAGGATAAATACTTTAGAATAAAAACGAATAATAAGCGTCAAATTGATGAAACCCATACAGTCTCAGGCAGATACAATAAAAGCAATCTAAAATTAGCATTATCAAGCCGAATTTGCCAAATTAAGTCTTTTTATGCATTACTGGACTTGAATAATGGCTATTGACCACTAAATCTGCAATAATTATGATTATTATTAATAGTTTTGACTGTTTTTTTAAAAAATATAAGCCTGAACGATTGCCAGACAAAAAGCTGTTAATTTAATAAAATAAATATATTATATGTTAGTTAGATTAAATATTATCAAATAACTGCTAAATTAAATTTTTAGTTAGCCCAAAAAATATTATCTAATATTGTCGTTTTCAATTGAATTCAGGCGATGCTCAATGCTATAATTATTTCACGGATGCGGATCAAATCGTTATCCTTTCGGCATGTACATCACCTCCGCTCTTGAAGACCACGTTGTCCAGAATTCAGTCCTGAATTCACCACGTCGCGAGGAGCCTCTAGTCATGGAACTGTCAAATTCCGATGGACTATAGCCCTGGAATTTATTTCCCTTATGTTTCTGATTTCAAGAATACTTTATGTATTCCTTTCCGATTGAAAAATTATCAAAGTACGGAATCATATGCCTATCCATTGCGTATAATTCACAATCTATACACCTGTATAGCGGATAAATTCAATCAAAGAGAAAGCAATTCGACTGATGACCCACAAACCATTTAAAAAAAATGTTTTACCAAATTATTACTTCATTAGCACCATGATGTTGGATGGATATGAATTTGTGTACCGCTCCGTCCCTCCTACAAGCTATACTCAATATATAAGTGGCAACACAGCACTGAATCTGGAATCCCGTCACACCGACACCTTGGGCGGAACCGACTTTATGGAGAATTTTTTTTGTTTTCCCGATGAAGATGTGCCTTTGATGTTATGGGGAGATGTATCTGAAAAATTTCGCAATACCCTGCATATATATGGAAAATGGGGCATCCATGACGATTATGCGGATGTTTTGCGGTATGCGGGTTTTGAACACGACTTTGAAAAGGTGTATGTTGCCGACCATTATCGCGCCATTTGCGATATCGTGTATGCAGACATAACAAGGGGAGGACCGAGAAAGTTAAATTACAATAAAGCTTATGGTCCTAATTTTTTTTCTAACTGGATTGTTGCGTCTAACATCATTGAAATCGAAAAATGTAATTACCTGCTGGATAAGATTGGAGAGATGTCTCCATATTTGCCTAGGGAATGCGTCCCTTGCCTTGATAATTGGATTGATTTCGAAAAAGAGGCGATTATCATAGGATCTACATAATGGTTCCTATAATACACTCATCTCCCTCGTTGCATGATCATTGGTTGCAATATTTACTGCATATCGCCCGCGGCGTGACAAGCGACTTTGGAGATTTATTGGTTTTAAAAGGTGGTACCGCTTTAAAATTATGCTATGATCTGCCACGGATTTAAATTGATTTGGATTTTGATACAGAGAAATATCAAAACATAGAGCTGTCATTGATGAACCACAGCTATTTTTTTTTCAAACAGCATTTTAATATTTCCGAACAATTTTTCCCATTTATCAAAATAAAAGAAAGTGTAACAGGTTACCATTGTACTATTCACTGGAAATCACTTGATAAAAATCTTAAAATACTTTACACCCCGCTATCTATAGATGTTTCTTTAAGAAAAATAATCCATGAGTTCAGAAAAGATATCTGCTTTCAAAACGGCATCTGCACATACAATATAAAAAGGTTAGTAGATTTAAAATTAAACGCCATTGCTGGACAATACGCCTCGCCAAGAACTAAATTAAGAGATTTTTTCGATGCTGTGCATATTTTAACTTCATATGAAAAGCACGTCTCGGAAAAAGTATTACATTTACTAAAAAAAAGAAAGGATAATTCTGACAAAGACCATTTATGTTATTTATTTCAGCAAGAAAAGTCAACTGGAGATAATAACCATATATTCAAAAATTTGGATGAACAATTATTGGTTGATGATTTTTTTAATTTGGTTGATAAATTGTACAATAAAATGATATCAAATGACGCTGACACTCCTCATTTGATAAATGAAATCTTTAACTCCTCCGACAACAGCAAGGATGTCGAGCTGTCAAAGCCAGCTCAAGATGAGTCTCCAGATGATTCCAATCCTTGGAAACCTCGCATGTAACTCATTTTAACTGTCTATCACCGGCGGTGAAGATATCTTCCGCAACCTTATTACCTTATTACCGTTACAACTAGTGTTTACTTGCATTTTTTCCGAAATTACAAATACTCTGATGTACGAAGGACTTGAATATTCAGATAAAATTTAAAAAATAATTACATGAGTAATATATTGTTGTTGACATATATAATATAGTTTTATTAAAAATGAATTGGATAATTATTTTACCTGGAAAAAGAATTTATCTGAGATTTCAGATAATTAGTCTAAGATGATTTTTGCGGAGGTCAAGCTCTAGTACTTATTTGCATAAATTCACGATTGTACTTTTTCGCTGGCTACCTTTCATCTCCAGTTCGCCACACGAATAATTCCACCTTAGTGTTATAAACCGATATGAATTTATGATATCCTTTGATATTACCCCGTCGGTTAAATTTTGGAAAACAGCCATCTATTCAAGGGGACAACTTCATTTCACCGTTCTAACTTTTATCCGCCGGGGTAATCACTCCTCACAACCTTTAAAATTACCTCATTTCAGGCGCTTAGGCAATTGATTGTGTTTATTTCGTATGCGGAATAAACACAATCAATTGCCTAACGCCCCTTTAAGGGCTTTTCTGCTTAAAATGCCAAACCTATTTTCCACCATATTAAGACAACTCGCAGAAGTGGGTGTATAGTGAAAAGAGAAATTTTGATGCTTGCTAGCCATTCATCACATTTCTTGTGAATGCGGTAATTATCCATTATCACATGAATTTCTTGTGTATCAAAGTAATCTGCGACTATTCGATCCATAAACTCAAGAAACTTACAACGTCTCTTTCTTTCGGTTATTGTGGCGTTTCTTTCGATAGTAGCGATGGTTAATGCGGCAAATAAATTGAAAATTCCGTGCTTATGGTATGTACTTTTGAAGCCTGAACGATTTTCTTATTTGAAATATATACTTAGCCAATAGGACGCTCAATAGCTTGAATATAACCCCGGCGGATAAAAGTTAGAATATTACACCGGCGGTTAAATATTGGAAAATAATCACGTATTCAAGTGAATCTCTTCCTTTTTCCTTTCTATCTTTTATCCGCCGGGGTAATAATGTCGGTCAATTTCACTGGCCTCATAGTTGGCTGTTTCTAATATTTATACGCCGGAGTAATACTTGACTATTCATCCAAGCTTTAAACAAGGGAATTTTCAGGCGGGTTTAGGTATAGACTTATTTTATCGGCCGCTTTGGAGGCAAATTCATGATCTATACTGAAGCGAAAACTTCTTTGTCTTTGAAGACAAATATCCTCATTTCGTGGAAGGCGCCAAACCTTGTGAACCGATATGTTAAGAGCGGCTGCCACAGATTTATCATCCCAGGTATCTTGGCTAAGTGGCGTTGGAGTTTCCGATATTTTTAAAACAGCATTTTCTGGTCTCTATCGGGTCGTATTTTAGCGGAGGGCCTGGGCGAGGGAAAACGAAAAGGTCCTCAATCCAGTGCTCAATAAATCTTAAACGCCACATTCCCACCTTATTGGGGCGCAACCATAGTTCATTGGCTATGGCGGCATCTGGCTTCCCTTCAATCGACATCGGCACTATTTTAGCTGTTTCTACCATCCGTGATTCTAAAGTACGACTATTCGCTCAGTTCTTGATGATATCAAGGTCTTCTGGAGAACGCTGTGATTTTTCGGCGACACGTGGCATGAGAAAACTTTCCCATGCCTCCATTTAATATAATATCGGAAAAAATGCAAGTAAGCGCTAGTTTCAATCCGGACCTATTTTTATCCGGAGGTCGTTTCTTTAAAGCGTTCCTCCGGAGAGGTGAAATTAATCTTCAAAAGGACTTTTTTTCCAAGCGTCTTTTATTTAGACTCGCAACGGAGGGAATATGACCGCTCAGATTCTTCAAAGCAAACAAATAGTCCAGAAACTGAAAGAGGAGATAAAGGCCGAGGCCTTGGCCTTAAAGGAGCGGGGAACGGAGCTCAAACTGGCCACCATACTCGCCGGCGGCGACGAACCCTCACGGGCCTACGCCATGTCGAAAAAGAAGGCCTGCGAGTCTCTGGGCATCAGCTTCTCCTTGGAGACCTTTCCGGATGACGTGAGCGAGGATATTCTCCTCAATACCATAAATTCACTTAACGCCGACCCCTTAGTCACCGGGATCATGCTGGAGCTTCCGCTTCCCAAAACCATCGACCCGGTAAGGGTGTCAGCGGCCATCAAGCCGGAAAAGGACGTGGACGGCGTGACTCCCGTGAACCGGGGCCTCCTTCTTTTAGGCAGGCTCGAAGAGAGCCTCCTTCCGGTGACGCCGCAATCCTGCGTCGCCCTCATTGATTCCACCGGAACGGATCTGAAAGGTAAAGACGTGGCGCTCATCGGCCGGGGCGAGACCGTGGGACTCCCCCTTATGGTGCTTTTAATTAAAAGGAGCGCGACCGTCACCGTCTGCCATTCCAAAACCAAGGATTTAACGGAAAAGGTTAAAAAAGCCGACATCGTGGTGACGGCCACGGGTCAGAAGGGGCTGGTCAAAAAGGACATGCTCTCCCCCGGCCAAATCGTGATAGACGCCGGCATCACCGTTCTTCCCGACGGGAAGATCGTGGGAGACGTGGAAAAAGGGGCGGCCGAGGTGGTCTCCCACATAAGCCCCGTCCCTGGCGGGGTGGGCTCGCTAACTGTCGTCCTCCTTTTGAAAAACCTCATTAAGGGTGCGAAACTCCAAAAAAAATAATAACGGGCGTTTTAAACCGCGTCCGTGAAAACTGGAAGGATGGCCCATGGAATCGGCTTTTAAAGGCCTTTCCGCATTCGATTCGGAACGGCCGCGGCCCGCTCTCGGTTGCGCAGCTATAATTCAAATATTACCCAGGCGTTTAATTATTGGAAAACAGTCACGTATTCAAGGGAATCTCATCCTTTTACCGTGCTAACTTTTATACGCCGGGGTAATAATGGCAGCTTATAGTGATATGTGTTAACAACAAACTCTTTAACACTTTAACATCAATAATGTTCAAGTAATGACCATTACGAGGGGGGTGACTCTCCGACCAAGCCGCTGATTCCTTCGCCTGACCGCAAAGGGGCTCATTTTCTGTTTCACTCCCCTCGGATTGCTCCCTCCCCCCCGCTGTTAAAGCATAATCGCCTGCCAATCTCTTCAATAATTTCCACTATCATGCCTGTTATGACTTCATGGAGGGGAGAGCCGCTTTACGCGGCGGTTTTCGTTTTATCACCTGCGCCGAGTTCACGAAACTCAGCTTATCCGGATCCAAGTCCTTTTCTCGCATCCTTGTATATCATGTGCCGGATGGCGTAATGGGTCAATGGCAATCCCCATATCACCTGCAACGCCATCTCCAGATTCCTGCGTATGGATTCAGGTCAATCGCCAGTATTGACGAAGAGATCGCCATCAAAAAAAATTGAAATTATAAGATAAACGTAAACCAACATCGTGGTCACGGCCACGGGTTAGAAGGGGATGGTAAAAATGATAGATTTTCTCACGCGCGTATCCTAACTGACGCCGAAATCATCGTTTTTCCTGACGCCCTGTTTTGGGTTTTCCGAAAATTAGCGGCGGTTTTTCAACGCCGGCGTGAACCATCCTCTCGGCTTAGCCACTTACCGCCCACGGTCTCAGTCCCCCTCCGTCCTCAGGACTCCATCACCGGCGCCGCGGTAACAAAAAAAAGGCGGCGGAAATCAAAGTTTCCGCCGCCCTTTTCAACGCGCTAACAGTGAAATCCCCGCGCGGGTGGTTTTATTTACGCCTCACCAGGAGTAACTGAACATGGCCGTCAGACTGTGCTGTCTGGCCTTGGAGCTCAGGAGGGCGTCGTAGCCGAGAGAGAGCGCCGCCTTCTCCGTTAAGTTCAGATTCAAATTCGCCCCGGCGTTGAGAGCGTCACGGCTCAAAGCGGGGCTCACGACTCTGAAGCTTTCGCCGTCCTCCTGGAAGGACATGACGCTTTCCCCTCTCAAGGGGCCGTAGGAGTGTTTCCAGGCGAGATGCCCGCCGAGGGCGAGTTTGCCGTTTAACCCGGTGGAGAAGCGCAGACCGAGGTTGGAGAAGCTGTTTGATCGGGAGTTTTTCCTGGAGCGCAGGCTCACTATACCGTCCGATTCGTTGAAGGCGTCGGTTTTCGTATTCTCCCAGGTGAAGTTCAGGAAGGGTTCCAGATAGGAGTTTTCTCCCACGAGCGCGTTCCAGGCGGCCTCGGCGAAGGCCTGAAAAGTGCGGCCGCGGTAGGAGGCGGAGAAAGACGGATCCTCGGGCCCGATGGTGACCGTTCTGCGGCTGTCCACCCGGTGGGCGCTGTAGGCGAGTCCCAGGATGAATCGCAAGTCGCTTTCTTCGAGGGAAATGTTCCTCCCCCCGTAAACGCCCAGGGTGAAGCTCGCGACGTCCGCCCGGGCCTGAGGCCTTTCCATCTTGAGCTTCCCTTTGTCGAAGCCCAGGGCGGCTCCGAGGATCCAGCCGTTTTGGAGCGGAGCGTCGTAGCCAAGACGGAAGGCGTAGCCGTCGGCCTCGGCGTCGGATATACCGTGCTCTCCGTCGTAATTGGCTTTGTAGCCGCTCGCGGACGCCCACAGCCCGCTTCCGGCGTCACGGGAGAGGCCGTCGATTGATCCGGCCGAGGGGGCTTCGGCGCCGCCGGAACGGCTTGACACGTACGAACCGGAGTCGAAAGCGCTGCCGCGCGTTTGAGCCGCGTGAGCCAAAATGGATTGGCTGTAGTTCACGCTGATTGTCGCGGCGGCGTGAAGCGCCTCATGATGGACGGGCGCGAACAGCTCGTTTAAGCCCATCCTGATTTCCTCGGCGCTCATGGAGGAAAACGAGTCTCTTAAAAAGCCGTAGAGCCTTCCGTCGGGATCCAGGTTTCCGATAACAGCGGAAAGCCTCCGCTGGTTGGGGCTCAGGGCGTAATCCTGGATGCTGGAACTGGACTCCACCGTTAAAAGCAAAAAGCCGCTCTTTTCGCCGGTTCCAGGGGCGAGGGTGTAGGTTATGAAGGCGTCGCTCAGCTCCACGGGCGCGAACGAGGCGAGGTCGTTCGGATTTCCCGCCCTCAGAATCTCGTAACTCCTACGCTCCCAGCCGCTCATGACGTCCGTCAAAACCGGGTTGATGGACCCGAGCGAGGTGGTACCGAGGGCCGTGAGCGCCTGATCGCCGTTGGACACCCTAAGCGTGGAGCCGTCCTCCATTGTCAGGCCTCCCTCGATCAGGCCGCCGGAACCGGCTAAAAGGGAGGCGCCGTTTCTAATCGCGACGCTCCCTCCCGTCCGGCCCAGGATGTTCAAGGCGGCTCCGCTTAAAGCCTCCACCCCGCCTCCCACCGCTCCCTGGGAGCCGACGATGAGTAGTCCCGCCTCCACGGTGGTGGCTCCGGCGTAGGTGTTCACCGCGTCCAAGGTAAGCGAGCCCGCGCCTTTTTTGACGAGGGATCCGGCGCCGGATATCAGCCCCGTCCGGACGTAGTCGCCGTCCGTATCGAAGATTAGAGCGCCGTTCAAGCGTATTTCCATGGAGTCGGCGAATTTCCCCGTTCCGCCCAGGGTGACCTCGCCTCCGGAATCTATCTCCATTCCCTGGGCGAAATCCACCTCGTTTAGGAACGCGGCGGACGCCGAAGATTCCACTCGGAGGATCCGGGAAAGCGCCACGTCGGAGCCGGCGACGTTTTCGGCGGAATTGAGGCTTCCGCCGGAAAAGACGTAGTTTCCGGACGATATGAGCATAGACGTCGCCTCCGCTCCGCTTTCGGCCACGCTAACTTGTCCGCCGGTACCGGAAAATTTAGCGGCGTCACCGGGCATGAAATTCACCGGATTCGACGATTCATCGAGCCATGAGGTTGAATTATGGTAATTCCACTCTCCGTTTCCTCCGTTCCAGGAGAGATTCATATTGTCGCCAATCATGGAGCTTTGGAGCTGGAGCGTGTCGTTTGGCGCGGACGTTTTTTTCTCCAGGGAAAGAGACATGCGCGCTGGCGCCTGGTACCCGTCTATGGAGAGGGCGGCGTTCAAGGATGTTAGATCGATTCCGGCTAGTTTTCCCGGAGCGGTTAAAAGATCGAAGACGCCCGCCTTGTAGGACGAGAGCCGCACCGCGAAGTTCAGCTGATCGGAGGCGCTTAAGTCCATCTGGGCCGCGTCCAAGGCGAGGCCCACCGTGCCGTCGGCTCCCGCCGGAACGTAATTCGCCACGTCGAAGGAGAGGACGGAGCCGTTTTCAAAGACGATCTTCCCCTCGGGAAGGCTTATCTTGTTTCCGCCCCCCGCGACGAGGACGGCTCCGTTTTTCAGGGTGAAAAGCGATTTCACGCCGGACATGACGACGCTTCCGGCCGGGACGGACGCCCCGTCGGCGTTTTCAATACCCGAATTTTCCCCGAGAAGGCGCAATGTCCCCTCCTCCACGCTGAAGCGCGTGTAATGGACCGAGGGATCGCCCGCGGTGAAAACGCTTTCTCCTCCGAGATTCCAGAGTCCCTGGCCTTTTTTTACGATCTCCACGGGGTAGCCGGGATCCGAACTGTTCCCCGACATGGGATCCAGCATGTCTAAAACCGCGCCGGCGCTTGGATTCACGGAAAGCAAGGATTTGTCGTACAGGGCCACGGAGTTGTAGTTCCCCGCGGCCTTGTTTCCGGAAAAGAGGGTGGTTCCGGATGTTAGATCGAAGTGTATTTCGCTTCCGTCCGCGGCCCCTATGGCGCCTCCCAGAGCCGCGGCCGTGTTTCGCGTGAAACGGTGACCGCCGCCGGTGAAGTAAAGCTCGGCGCTTTTAAGATACGCCGCTCCTCCCATGTTGGCGTCGTTTTCCGTGAATTCGGCGGCGGCGTTGAAAATAAAGGTTCCGACTTTGTTTAGCAGCAGATCCCTTGTGAGGGTGTGCGCCATAAGCGCCCCGCCGTGGAAGGCGGCGGTGTTCTCTGTAAAAACGCTTTCAGCGTTGAAAGTGATGGTTCCGCCGCTGTCGACTATGGCTCCCCCCTGGAAGGATGATTGGTTTCCGGTGAATTCCGCCCGGGCGTTGAAATTTATCGTTCCGGCGGCCGCCAAGGGGGTTTCCTGATCGTCCGTGTAGGTCATGTTGTGGATGGCCCCCCCGCCTCGGCCGAGGGCCGAGTTTTGGGAAAACGCGACGGGACCCTCGAAGTTTAAAACTCCCCGGTTGTCAACGGCTCCGCCGCCTCCCACCATGGTGCCGGGATCCTGGTAGATCCGGTTTCCCGTGAAAACGGTATCGCCGGTGAAGCTCATGGTTCCGAAATTCGTGACCGCCCCGCCGGTGAGCCGGGCCCGATTTCCCGTGAATACGCCGTTACCAACGGCCATAGCGGTGCGGGCGCCGTCGTTGAAGAGGGCGCCGCCTAGGGAGATGCTGTCGTTATATTGGAAAACGGAGTCTTCAATCAGCACCTGGTTGCCGCCGGCTACGGTGGAGCTGTTCGCGATCGCCGCTCCGGATTCCCCTTTGTTTCCTTCGAAGAGAGAGTCGGAAACGTACAGATAGCTGTTTTCAGTGTTTTCGATGGCTCCGGCCGCTCCGCCGGCGTCGTTATCGATGAACTTGGAATGAGTTACGAGCATCATGCCGTCGCCGTTGTTTCTGATGGCGCCGCCGCTCCCCTCCCTGTCCGGGGGCCTGCCGTTTTCCCTGAATTCGGTGTTTTCGAGGATCATGAGCCCGTCGTCGTTAAGTATGGCTCCGGAATAGAGGGCGATGTTTCCTTGGAAAAGGGCGCTTTCGATGTAGACCTCGCCCCCGTCGTTATAAAGGGCGCCGCCCATGGCGGAGCCGGCGTTGGCGACGAAGGTTTTGTTGTTCAAGAAATTGTACTGGTATACTCCGTCGTCGTAATCAACGTCCGCGGCCGTGAGGCTCAGAAAACTCCCGTCCAAAACCGCCACGGCCCCACCGTCCAGCATGTTGATGCCAAGCCTGGGGGCGACGGAGCCGGAGACGGTCAGAAAGGCGCCCTCCTCTAGATGGATCGAGGCGGCCGTGGGGTTTCCCTGGGCTCCCACCGAAAGGCGGTTACGATCGTCCCCTCCGCCGTCGAGGAAAACCACGCCCCCCTCCGCCACTATGAGAGAGGCGGTTTCTCCGGTGGCGGCGGAATTATCCGCGGCGCCGCGGAAATTCGTTAGATGAGTCGCGAGAAAACTCACACAAAAGAAATTCAAGAAAAACCAAAAAGACTCCTATTTAACCAAAAAACCTAAATAATCAAATAGTTATTCGCACATACGGCCTAAAATTATTTTCAGAAGTT
Source organism: Deltaproteobacteria bacterium (assembly GCA_031276865.1). GTDB lineage: Bacteria > Desulfobacterota > Desulfarculia > Adiutricales > Adiutricaceae > JAISMF01. The sequence goes on from JAISMF010000047.1 coordinate 36,933, forward strand.
ACCTTTTTTCCCCTCCCTTTACCTTGACAACCTCCCCAAAATGCTGTTAAATTGAGGTTAAATTCAGTCCCGAAAGACCGGGAGACGGATTTTAACATCAAAGAGAAAGGGAAGGTTGAAAAATGCCTCTTAACTTGAAAACGAAGACGATTGAAAACCTGAAAAGCGCGGACAAACCCTATAAAATATCGGACGGCGGCGGCTTAAGCCTCCGGGTCAGCACGGCCGGATCTAAGACATGGGTATCCGCCTATCGTTTCCAAGGGAAACAGAAAACTTTGACGATCGGAAATTTTCCGGAAATAAGCCTTAAAGAGGCAAGGGACGCCCACAATCTGGCTAGGGGAATACTCAAACAAGGCAGAGACCCGGGCGCCCCGCCGGAAGCGGACAAAGAACCGCCCCTCACTTTCGGAGTTTTGGCGGAAAACTTTTTAAAGGATTTTATGCCCCGTGTGAAGCCGATCACTTTCATGGGTATAAAACGGATGCTGGAAATTCACCTTTTCCCCCGGCTTAAAGACCTTGAAACGGCCAAAATAAGCCCGAAAGACGTTTCCGCCATTTTGGAAGACGTCAAAGCCGTTAACGGCCCTTTCGCCGCGGCGCACGCCCTCACAATCTGCCGGAAGGTGGTTAGCTACGGATA
>JAISMF010000105.1 GCA_031276865.1 Deltaproteobacteria bacterium
TGAGCTTAAGTCATTTCGTCACCTCCATGGCTTTCAAGGTTACTACCGGCCGGACCAGCCCAGTTGCCGGGCGGGCATCTCAGCCCGCTAGGTACGTGCACCTTTACACGGCGCACAAGTTATAACGTTAAAAATTTGTCGAATTAGGATTTATTATAATTCACATATTTATGGCTATATTCATACCCAATAAAAGTTTTTAAAATATGACATTATGTACATGGTAAATCAGTATTTATTGAAGAGACGCTTTCTTGGCAAATAGTATGTAAATCAATCCAATCACTATTAGTAAAAATTGGCTTATCGGCTAATTTAGAAAAAATTTTATATTCAAATCTATCCATGTCTACGCACCTAAATGTAATAATTTTAATTTTTTTTGAAATTACTAAGTATGGCTGTGATTTTTATCAAACATTCAAATTCATAATTTTAAAATATATCAATTGCTCATTTTTCCATGATAAAATTAATTCAAAATTGACTTACAAAGGTTTATCCCCTGCGAAAGAATAGAAAGATGAAAATCAAATATAAAGTTAAGTTAATGCATTGCAAAAGATAAGCACGATGAATGACGCATGTTAATACAATAAATAATTACAAGATAAAACAGATTAAAAAATTTCAATACCAGTACGAAGAACTTCTTTTACATATGGATCATCTTCATCATCGATGTCAGATACTTCCACAACATTAGGCTCAATAGCTATTTTGTACTTATGGGATAATTTTAAAAGCTTTTTAAGAATATCAATACAATTTTTATCTTCATAGTCCGCAAGAAAAAAGCACACATCTACATCGCTATGTTCATTTGCGGTACCTTTTGCATAAGAACCATACAAGAAAACTCTAACAACTGACATCGTTTGACGAACTTCGTCCGCGTAAATTTTTACAGTCGCTTTTACTTTCTCAATGTCAAGAGCCATACGAATTCCTCTTTAGTTTTGTCAAAAGTAAATGAGTTTTTTCTTTATTAAGAGTCATGCTTATTTCATCTTTACACCTTCTATAACGACCTTTTATGTATTACCCCGGCGGTTAAATATTGGAAAAATAACATGTATTCAAGGTAACAACTTCATTTTACAGTTCTAGTTTTTATCCGCCGGGGTAATAATACGATGTAAGTTCATCAAAAAAACTAAATTTTTCTTAGGATAAAGAAACAGATAATTTATCTTCAAATAACTTTAAAATTTTTATTATTTCAAGTGAATAAGGAAAATTGTCATCATTACATAGAATATACAACCCTTTGACAATCTTTTCTATCGCCTGCTGGCAATAAAATGCAGTATGGAGCCAGCGCCCCCCTTTATACAAAGTATCTGCCGCTTTATGATCATCGTTAGCAATCTTTAACCAATGATCAAATTTTTCTTGCTTATTCATCATAATAAAATATTATTACCAAATCATTCCCTAAAAATATTTACAAATATAATCTACTTGTAATTATCTAGTACAAATTTATCAACGGCCATATTACGATAAATATATTGTGGTTATAACGGTGTTAGGGGAAGCAGTCAGGCTCCCGGGAACGCCGAAAGAAATCGAAAATGAATTTTGTCCGCCCAGATGACGTCGTGACGCTCATCCGAAGATCAGGATCTATTTCCTCCAATGGAATTTCAGGGGAGCAAGTCACATTCCTAAATCAATTTTACCGGAACGTGTCATTAGAAACAACTCAATTTTTCCGCTTTTCATCTTTCCCACGCGCTTCCACGGCCGTCACTCGACCCTTTTCTCCAGTTCGGCCGCAAGTCTGAAAAAAGGAAGCTCAGTAATATTTGATCCAACCGAAAAAAGACCTCTCAAAATCTCGAGGAGTCGGAGGCCAGCCGAACCAGTTGGCAGCTCAAAATTTCAAATTTCCAACTTACTTGAGAAAATTTCGCAATAAAAAATAAAACTGCCCGCCGAATGTAGTTTTGACGATAAGATGAGATTTTTTTATCAAAACCCAATTTTTCTCTCAAATCTCCCCCTTTTTACCGCTTTATCGCCCTTAACCGGCCCTTGTGGAGCGCGGCTCTCCATGTGTTCAATCCTAGAACCCTGTGTTCAACCCTAAAACCCTCAGCGATGCGAGGAAATTTAGATAAAACGCTGTGTATATTCTCCGTAAAAGAGAACTTGCCTTCAACTTCAACAATCTTTCCGCCGTTTTCTACGGCCACCTGAACAACGGTCCTTCCTTGTTTGTCTAAAATATTCCACTGGATGAAACCTGCCGTGTCGGCCCCATTTTACGGCCTCATGGGAGACGATCCAGCCGTTTTTGTCCCATAGATCCCGGGAGAGGGCCATTTTGAAAGGCGACAGGCCCTGGTTGAAACATGGGTCACGGTTCTCCCGTTGTTGTCCTTAAGATAACACTGGATGAAACCTTTGGGGAGATTGTCTCCGATGGCAGCCGTATGGGCCAAGGTTTCCCCTTTTTATCCGCAAGATCCCATAGGTTGAAGCCTTTAGGGGTAACCCGTTATGAGACGCGTCGCGAGCCACAGTCCAACCAAATCTAATGGCCAAATGTCTCAGCGGTTGAAATCTTCTGGAAGATTACCGCATACCGTCCTCTAACGACGCCGACGTAGACGGGATACTCCATCGTTTTCCGGGCGCTCCGAATCCGCGAGCGCCTGATCGGGAACTCGACCCTGAAGCTGGGAGAGTTCCGTTCGCCTAAATCGGCGGAAAAGGCGGCCCATACGGTGGCGTGAAAAATGAAATTTGAACCGCGAAGTAGCCGCCGAAACGCGCGCCTCGAGGGTCGGAGTTTTTTCTCGCAAAATTTCAGACGCCCGGGGTCGCCTTCCAGACGAGATTATACCCCGCCGCGTTCGTTAAAACAAATCATTCGCGCGTCTTTTCAGCTTCCAGCCGCGTTTCCCGGGCGACCTCCCTCGCCCGTCTCTCCAGTTCGGCCGCGAGCGCGGAGTAGGGTAGATCCTTGATCTTTTTCCCCTTCACGAAGAGCGTCCCCTTGTTTTTTCCGCCGGCTATCCCCAGATCGGCGTCCGCCGCCTCCCCCGGGCCGTTCACCCGGCAGCCCATCACGGCCACCTTGATGGGTTCTTTTATGTCGGAAATCCTCCCCTCGACCTCTTTTAAAAGGGCTAAGAGATCTATCTCGCAGCGGCCGCAGGTGGGGCAGGATATGAACTCCACCCCCCTCATCCTTTTCCCCGCGGCCCTTAAGATCGCGTAGGCGGCCAGCACCTCGTCTTCCGGAGGGCCGGTCAAGGACACCCTCACCGTGTCCCCTATGCCTTCGTTAAGGAGGACGCCCAGGGCCACGGCGGATTTGGCCACGCCGGCAATCAGGTCACCCGCCTCGGTCACGCCCAGGTGCTGGGGGATGTCGGAGAGCTCGTGGAAAAGCCTGGCCGCGGCCACGGTGTCCTGGACCGAAGACGCCTTCAGGGAGACCTTGAGGTTGGAGAAACCAGTTTCCAAAACGAGCCCGACCTCTTTTAAGGCGCTTTCCGCCATGGCCCGGGGCGTGCGGCCGTATTTGGCCAGCATCTCCTTGTCCAGGGAGCCCATGTTCACGCCCACCCGCAAGACGGCCCCGGCCTTTCCCGCGGCCTCGGCCACGGATCTGATCTTTTCCGGGCCGCCGATGTTTCCGGGATTTATCCGCGCCCCCTTCGCTCCGTTTTTCAACGACTCGACGGCCAGGGAGGCTTGGAAGTGAACGTCCGCCACTACGGGAACGGGGCTTTCGGCCGCGATCTCCTTTAAAGCCAGGGCCGCGGCCCGGTCCGGCACCGCCACCCGCACGATCTCGGCGCCCAGGGCCGCGCAGCTTTTTATCTGGGCCAGAGTCGCGGAAACGTCCCGGGTGTCGGTGTTGGTCATGGTCTGCACCACGACGGGGTTTCCCCCGCCCAGGACTAAGGATCCGACGCGCGCCACCCTGGTCGTCAAGGGAGCTCCTTTCCAAAAGCCGCGGCGGACCGACCGTCCGCCGCGGCCGTTTAAGACCGTTCGCTTCGACGGGAAAAACTCAGGCCTCGATCATGCTCAGATAGGGAACCGAGCAGCTCCGGCAGACGGGGACCTCCCCGTAGGCCTGGCGGAGGTGGGGCTCCCTGAGGTTTCGGTAGGCTTCCGAGTTCCAGATCTCTTCGAGAGAGCTTTTCCGGGCGTCCCCCATGACGAGGCGCCTCTCCCAGTCGCCGCAGCAGGGGCCCACGACGCCGTCGTGGAAGACGAAGGCCCGGCGAAAAAGGTCGGGGCAGCGAAAGCCGGGGTTTCTTCCCAGGGCCTCGTAGTCGCGGTCCACCACGGTGGGGAGCCCGAAGCCTATCTCCGCCACGCCCAGATCCCGAAAAAGCCTGAGGTAATCCGCCTTGATTCGGTCCCTATTTAGGGGATCCTCGGGGAGGACCATGCTGGCCCGGGTCTGCGTCCCGCGGATCCCAGAGCGCTCCAACGTCTCCATGAAGCCCCGGATGTTTTCGAGCACCCGGCGGTAATCCGCCCCGCGGCGGATCTTATTGTACTCCTCCGGATAGGGGGAGTCGAAGGAGAAGAAGAGATCCGTGATTCCGGCCTCCAACAGGCGCCGGCTCATAGAGGCGTCCAAAAGGACGGCGTTGGTGTTGATCATGACCCATAAACCCGCCTCCCGGGCCAGGGCCACCATCTCGCATATCCGGGGGTGCAGCAGAGGCTCCCCCAGGAAATTGAGCTTCACGGATTTGAGCCCCAGGGGGACCGAGCCCTCGATAATCTCCCGGTAGAACCCGAAGTCCATGTCCCCGAACCCCCCGGGCGCCCACTCGCTTCGGCCCCGGGAGAGATAGACGGTGCGGGGGCACATGACGCAGGAGAGGTTGCAGCGGTTGGTGGGGTCCAAATCCAGGTGCAGGGGGAAGCCCCCCTGGTCCCCCTCGGCTCCCCTCCTCTCCCACTCCCGGCGATACGCGAAGTAGCTTTCCGGGCGGAAAGGCCGCCAGTCCAGTTCGGGGGGGGCCGCCAACTCGTGGTAGGTGGGGCTGCGGTAGGACGCCTCGGCCGTATTCATAACTAGACCTCTCACTCAAAAAGCGCGACTATGGTACCATATGGCAACCTTTCCTTTTCTTCTGCCAAAACCAGGCCAAAAAAAATCATGCCTCCCAAACCGACCCCGCCCTGGCGACTGAAAAGCCTTATTTTACCGGTCCTGCTGTTTTTAACGGCGGGTCTTCCGGAAGGACTGCGCGCCCAGAGCGACCCCCTCTCCTTTGAAGAGGAGGAGCGGGAGTCCCTTTTCCTGGAGCCGGAGGAAGAGGAGCCGGGCGGGGAACCCGCCCGGCCCCCCGAACACGCGGTGACGGAATACCGGCTCCCGGCCGCGCCGGAGGACCCGGCCGACCCCTCCGACCCTTCCGAACTCAAAAGCCCGCCCCCCATCAGCGTGAGGACCATACCCCCGGGCCTTTCCGGCCGCCCGGAGGCGCCCGGAAAGGCCCCGGGATCCCGGGACCCCGGAGCGCCCCTGCCGCTTCCCGCGCCGGGCGGAACGGTCCCGCCCAAGGCGCCGGCGGGCGGATACGAAGAGGGCTCCGTTCCCCTCCCCCCGCCGCCCTCCCCCGCCGCCCCGTTCCGGACCCCGGCCGAAGGGCCCGCTGGAACTTACGGGGCCGTTCCCCCGCGGGCGACCCCCCGGACCCAGGCTCCCGCGCCCCCCGCCGCTTCCGAGACTTCCGCCCAGGAGGGCGCCCCCAAAAGCCAGCTCCGGCCCCAAGCGCCCCGCGGCTCCGCTCCGGCTCCGGCCCAGGCCCCTCCGGCGAGCCCGGCCCCCCCGGCCAAAGGGGGAGCCCCGAAGTCTCCCAAGACCCCTCCGGGCGCCGACCTCTCCCCTCCCTCCCCGTCCCCCAAGGGAGCTCAGGCTTCGCCGGCTACCCCCGAAGCGGCTCCCGTCAGGGAAAATCAAGCCGCGGCGCCCGGCGTCCCCGCCGGGACGCCCCCCGCCAATCCGGCCTCGAGACGGGGCGCGGAGGATATACGGGTTCCCTACAACCCCGGTAGGGAAGTGACGGCCGACAACGTGGAGGAGGTTTTAAGCCTTCCTTTGGAAGGAGAGGTGGAGGGATCCGGCGGCCTTCTCGTCTGGCGGGAGAACAAACTCTACCGCCGGAACCCCGACGGGGGCTACACCCTCGTGGACAACACCCTAGACGTGCAGACGGACGAGTACGGCCAGAAGTGGCTCGACTACGACGAGGCTGGAAACGCCATAATCCAGGTGTCTTTGAAGGTCTGGGCCACGATAAACTTCGCCTACGACTCCACCGAAATAGACGCGGACTCCGTAAAAGTGCTGGAGGCCTTCGGCCGCGCCCTAAATTCCCCGGCCCTTAAAAACTCCAGCCTGCTAATAGCCGGCCACACCGACAACAACGGCTCCGACGGCTACAACATAAAACTAAGCCGCGAGAGGGCCAACGCCGTGAGCCTCTGGCTCACGGAAAACATGGGCATAGCCCAGGAAAGGCTCATCTGCTCGGGCTACGGCGCCAACAACCCCATAGCGGACAACGCGACGGTCGAAGGGCAGGCCAAAAACCGCCGGGTGGAGTTCGTGCTTCTTCCGGAAGTAAACGAGCCTTCCTAAGCGGTCGAAAATTATGGCCAATATCGAAATCTTAAAGGCGGAGCCTCCGGATCTGCAAAAAATCCTCGAAATTCAAAAGTCGGCGTTTTTAGACGAGGGGCGGGCCGCGGGCGGAATCCCCATAAGCCCCCTGGTCGAGGGACCGGAGGATCTAGAGGCGGATTTTAAAAAATTAACGATTCTCAAAGCCGTGGACGAAGACGGCGAGATCATCGGATCGGTCAGAGGAAAAAAGGAAGGCGGAACCGTGTTCGTGTACAGACTGTCCGTGAAGCCGGAACGGCGCAAAAAAGGAGCGGGCGGCCTTCTCCTTGACGCCTTGGAGAAAGAACTTCCATCCGCCCGCTACGAGCTCCGCACGAGACGGGGAAACGACAAGGCGGAAAATCTGTACCGGAAACACGGTTACCGCGCGTTCAAAGAAGAGTTCGGGGAAGGCGATATCGTCTTGGTTAGTTATGAAAAAACTCCCGAATGATTCTTTAGAGCGTAAACCACCTTATTTAGAGACATTCCGCGCGCGGCCGTTGAAACCATCTTTAATTTAAACGGAGGAAGTTTTAAGGCGTTAAAAAAACGCGAAAACGAAAATTACAAAAAGACGACGTTGAAACGCCATCCGCGGGTTTGCTGGATAAAATTCCCAACTTCGGGCGATTAAAAGGCGGGCCGACGGAGCGCCTATTTTAGCTGAAAATCCGCCACCCGCCCCCCGCCCCCCAGGCTCCCATTGGCCTGGCGGAGATGAACGCCCAAAAAAACACCCGACAGTTCCCGAAAAAGACGCGTCTTAGAGCGACTGCACCTTGTGGATCTCGTTAAACTCGAAGACGTTTAAGAACTTCCGCGCCCGATCGCTGTCCGGATTGTTGAAGAACTTCTCCGGGGGGCTGGCCTCGACTATCACTCCCTTGTCCAGGAAGATGACCTGGTCCGCGACAGCCCGGGCGAAGGCCATCTCGTGGGTCACGATGAGCATGGTGAGGCCCTGGGTGGCCAGCTCCAAAATGACGTCCAGGACCTCCCGCACCATTTCCGGATCCAAAGAGGCGGTCACCTCGTCGAAGAGCATGATTTTCGGCTGCATGGTGAGCGCCCTCACAATGGCCACCCTCTGCTTCTGGCCTCCGGACAGCTGGCGGGGATAGGCGTCGGCCCGGTCCAAAAGTCCGACCCTCTCGAGCCAGGAGTTGGCCTCGGGGAGGACGTCCTCTTTTTTGCGGCCCTGGACCTTGCGGGGCCCGAGAAGGATGTTCTCGATGACCGTCAGGTGGGGAAAGAGCTCGTAGCTCTGGAAAACCATGCCGATCTTCTGGCGGATCTCCGTCCATTTAATGTCGCCGGTCGTGATGAGCTCTCCGTCCAGCTCGATGTCTCCGGAGTTTATCGGCTCCAGGCCGTTTAAGCAGCGAAGCAAAGTGCTTTTCCCGCAACCGGAGGGTCCCACCAAAACCAAAACGTCCGCCGGGCGCAGATCCAGGGATATGCCGTTTAAAACCAGCCTTTCGCCGTAGGATTTCACGAGGTTTTTAATGCGGAGAATGAACTTCTCCTCCCCCTGGCCGTCCGGCTGATCGCCGCTTTTAGGATCGGACCCTTTCTTCCGGCTTTCGGAATCTATTCCATCGTCCTCGGATTTCTCGTCTTTTAAAAGCTTGATCTCTATTTTAGACTGTTCCATAAGATTCTTTCCTTAATTTGTCCCCGTAAGTTTCCGTATTCTCAAAAAACACGGATAAGGCCGCTTAAGGGGAATTCCAACCGTTTTTCACCCTAGGCGCTCTGCCATCTTCCCTCGAGGTAGCGTGAAAAAAGCGATACGGGGTAGCAGATGATGAAATAGATTAGAAAGATGAAGCCGTACACCCAGACGCTGGCCATTGGATCGCGGATGCCTGAGACCTCCACTATCTGCTGGCCGACCTTCATAAGATCCGGCATGTTTATGAAAAACACGAAGGGAGTGGTCTTGATCATCCTGGTCGCGAGGTTGATGACGCCGGGAAGGAGCCGGCGCACGGCCTGGGGAATGATGATGTGGAAGTTAATCTGAATTTCCGTTAGTCCCAGAGCCCGACCCGACTCCCTTTGGTGGACGGGGATGGAGGTGACGGCCGAGCGCACCAGATCCGACATTTCGGCCACGCCCCAGAGGGTGAAGACCAGAACCGAAACGAAAAAGGGGCTGAGGTTCACTTCAAAGGCCTGGCTTAGGGAGTAGTAGAAAAGAAAGAGCAGGACCAAAATGGGCATGATCCTGATAAACTCCAGATAAATCCGTAAAATGAAATTCCAGATCTTGCTTTTGGACGCCATCAGAAGGCCGGCCGGAATCCCCAAAACGATGGAGAGCCCCACCGAGACGAAGGAGATCCACAAAGTTATGCCCAAGCCGTCCATGAGCCTGGAAAAATTGCGTCCCGAAGTGAGGACGTTAAGAGCCGAATCCAGCAAAGCGGGACCTCCTTTCCAGGTAGCTGAAAACAAGGGAGACGGGGAGGATTATGATCAGATAGGAAACGACCAATAGAAAGTTGGACTCGGCGCTGTGCCCCTCTTTTAAAAGATCCTTGGCCAGGTAGACTAGATCCTGCATGGCCACGATGCTCACGACCGACGTCTCCTTCATTAAAAAAATGGTGGTGGCGGCGATGACGGGAAGCGCGACGGCCACCGCCTGGGGCATGATGATGTATCGTAAGAGCTTCAATTTACCGAAACCCAAAGACATGCCCGTTTCCACCTGGATCCTCCCCACGGCGGAAAGCCCCGAGCGGATGGCTTCCGACATATAGGCTCCGCCTAGAAAGGTGAGCCCTATGATCGCGCAGTGTTTTCCGTCTATCATGATTCCCAGCCTGGGAAGCGCGAAGTAGAGGAAGAAGAGCTGTATCATGAGAGGGGTATTCCTCCCCATCTCGACATACGCGTAAACTATCCGCCTTAAAACGGGAATTTTGTAAAAATTTATAACCGCGCAAATCGTGCCGACTATTAATGAAAACAAAACTCCGTAAAAGGCGAGGGTTAACGTGACCCAGGTGGCGGCTCCGTAGAAAGGCAGCACCTTAAGTATGAAATCGATGTCCACTTTTCTCTCTTCTTATTTGTTTCGCCGGTGAATAAATAAAAATTTTAAATGTTTTACCAGGGACTAACCGAAGAGCGCGGGTAAAGGCGGAGGCTGAAAAGAACGAATGGCGAAAGAGAGGGAGTCCCCTTCGTGAATTGTAATTCACGATCCGTTTCCTAAAGACGCGGAATAATAGATAGTCTCACGGAGGGGCTCCCGCTCATAAATAAATGGAAAAAATGAGAGTCCGGATTACTTCAGCTCTTCGGAAGTTAGAAGAACGGATTTAGGATCCACGGTGTCGCCGTACACTGGAAGAAGGGTGGCCTGGTAATCCTTCTCGAAGAAGCCGTCGGCCGTAAGTTTCACTATCTCGTCGTTCACCCAGGACAAAAGCTCGCCGTTCCCCTTCTTGACCGCGGGGGCGATGACGTCAAGATCGCCTAGGAGATCGATGCCCGTCACGAAATCGGGATTATCTTTAACCCAGGCGAAAAGAAGGGTGTTGTCGTGCGCCAGGCCCACGCCGCGGCCGTCTCTAAGGGCGTTGAAGGACTCGGTGTTCTGATCGAACTTAAGTAGTTTCACCTCGGGATGATTTTTGGTGAAGTAGGCGTCGGCCGTGGTGCCCTTATTGACGATGAGGGTTTTTCCGGCGAGCTGTTTCACGTCGGTGATGGGGGCGGATTTGGGGGAGGCGACGCCAAGGGCCACCTTCATGTAGGGCTTGGCGAAGTCCACCTGCTCGGCCCGTTCCGGAGTGACGGTGAAATTCGACAAAACGAGGTCGGCCTTGTCGGCCGTGAGGACCTGTATGCGGCTCGCGGCCTCCACCAAGACGAACTCCACCTTGTCCGGAGAACCCAGGAGGTCCTTGGCCACCTGGTGGGCCAGAAAGACGTCGTAACCCTGATTCACGCCGTTTTCATCCACGAAACCGAAGGGAGGCTTGTCGGAAAAAACGGCGATTCTAATTTTACCGGCGGCCTTGATTTTATCAAGTTCTCCGGCGGCTTTCAGGGAAGTCGTGGCGATAACCAGGGTCAAAGCCAGAATGAATAATGTTAAAAACGGAACGAATGATTTGCGCGTCACTTTGAACTCCTAAAAAAAAAGGCTTTAGGCCGAAACCTAAAGCCTGCGGTCATACCGCTCAGCGATTGGAATAGATTTTAAAACAAAAAATGTGAAAAACGTTTTTCGCCCGCCCGGGGAAAGCCGATTTAAAAAAAACGAGATGTTAGTCCAAAAAGACTCGATTTCCCCGAAAACGAAAAAAAGACCCGCTCCCCCAGGCGCCTCCGTAAAGACTAGGAGGCTGATAATCTACAATAATTTTAGGCCCCGGATTTGAACTTGTCAAGCGAATGGGAAATAATTCCGATTGTTTTTCCATGTTTTTACTTAAAAACAGTGAAAAACATTTACTTAATAGAATTTTAGAATAATATACGCGAAATGAAATAGTTAGCATATTATATTTATAATATGATAATTATAAATCCACTCAGTCACAATATCATTTTAAGAATCTAATTATAGGACTAAATAATTTAAAAAAGACGTTTTATTATAATATGAGTATAAATATAAAAATAAAAAGATAAAAAACAATCATATAATTTAAAATAAATAAAAAAACAAATTAATTTGAATTACGTTAATATAAAAATCGATCCCCCGCCTGGGAAAACACGGCCAAAAGCGAGCCGAACTAACAATGATGGTTAAGATTTCCGCCCGGAAAATTAACCGCTGGAGTTGGGAGGACCCTCCAGGCGTTGGTCCTCAGGCGGAAAAACGCCGTATGGCGCCGATTCGGCGTTTCTGCTAATATGAAACCGACGCCCGGAAATACAGAGCCTCCTCCGCGGATTAAACCGCGGCTTCATCCGCCGGGGGGATGAAAACTCCGGACATTTCTCCAGGCGCCGGCTTATTGTCGAGGTTGACGCGATTTTTCCATGGTTTAGCCGCGCGCTGTTCCGATCGCTCGATCCGCTTAAGCGGAAAACCCCATCCCGCCCAAGACGATGAAATCAGATAACCTGAAAACTCAATTATGACTTTCCAACCGCTAACTATAAGCTATCTCTCTGAAAACTCATACGACGTAGTCGAGGGGATAAAGATCACCCGCACGTACGATCTCGTTTCCCAGATGTTAGGCGGTTTTTCAGGCGCGTCCACTATTCTCGCGAAACCGGTGGAAAACGCTCAAGGGGACGCTATCGAATGGCACACGTCTCTGTCCGGCCCTTACGCGCCGTATGAATATTTAACTCCGGAGGATAAAAAAATCGTTCACGCCTTCCTTCATGATTTTTCCCTGAGGATCTCAACCGCCTCCGCAGTTTTAAATCCCGCCGAGTCCCCGAAAACGCGCGTCGGCGGAATTATTCTAAAAAAAATAGGGGACTCGATTCAAGGGTTTCTGGAAGGGAAGGAAACGGAAATAAAAATCTTCCTGGCGGGAAACGTTCCCGTCGTGACCGGATGGGGACTCGCCCGGATAAAAGGATTAGCCCGTTCGAGCGTCATTCCAGGACAAGGGCAGCTGACGCCTAATCAACCGACTCCGGACGATGGCGATTCCGCTTTGTGGAACGGGGCGCGGGTTATAATTTCCGCCCTTCTAACAGTAATGCTGGCGACGGCTCTTTTTTTCGCGCTCAATAGGGGCGGGATCGCTTTTTTATTCACTTCAAACAACGCCCTCCCCATCGATGATTCGAAGCCGCGGCTGGAAAGGGAACTGTTCGCCCTTAAAAACAACTATTTCCAAACTCTTGAAGCCTGCGTTCGAATTGAACCGGAGCCCGAGCTCGAACCTCTGGCTAAAGAAGATATTTTAACGGAAGACGAGGAGGCGGAGGATCTAATTATCCTATCGGTTAACGCTCCAAAAGATGAACCCGAAATACAGCCGGGGCAGGGACTGGTGATACCCGAAGGCGGTGATCCAAACGATCTCTCGTTTTTAGAGGGATGCTGGGAGTCGGTGTCCAATTTGTTTAATTCGATAACGGACCTTCCCGTGGTCTACGTGTACTGCTTCAATAAAACCGGCAAAGGCACGGCCACGCTCAAGGAATACGACAAAGCGGGAAAGCATACGGGCACATGCGAATCCAACACCACCGCCAAAAGAAGGGGCGACGCGGTTGTCATTCAGGACAACGGCGTGCGATGCGGCAACCACCGATATTACAAGTCTAAACTGACGTGCCGGAACGAAAAAGGCGGAACCGCCAAATGCGACATCGACCATCACCGGCGAAAATTCGACTCCAACTTCAAATTCCTGGGAAAATCCTAGCGTTTTCGTAAGAGTACCCTGGATCCACCCCTCTCTTTAGAAAGGGGCCGTGTTTACCAAAACCAAAGGCCGAGCAGAGGTTCACGCGGCCGGAGCGAAAGAACCTCGGAGAGGGAAAAACACGTTTATTAAGCGTCCACAGGTAAAACTCGCCCTATTTATCCGGCGGCTTTTCCGTTTATGAGATTCACCAGGCTGTAAACCTTCTCATTAAGATTTTCGGCCGAATCAAAGAGGCTTTTCGACTGGGTGGCGTTTTCCTCCGAAGCGGAGACGTTGTCCTGGGTCACTTTGTCCACTTCGGTTATGGCCGTGCTTATCTGGGTCACTCCCTGGGACTGCTCGTTTGTCGCCTCGGCTATCTCGTTTATAATCTTGGATATCTCATCGACATCCCGGGTGAGTATCTTGAAATTTTCCGAAGTCGCGTTAATTAGCTCGGTTCCCTTGGATATATTTTGAATCGTCTCCGCAATCAAGCTCGCGGTGTTTTTGGCGGCGTCGGCGCTTCTTATGGCCAAATTTCTCACCTCTTCGGCCACCACGGCGAAACCCGCCCCGGCGTCTCCCGCTCTCGCGGCCTCGACCGCGGCGTTCAATGCCAGCAAATTGGTCTGAAAGGCGATCTCGTCTATGGTCTTGATGATTTTACTTATTTCGTTTCCCGAAGCGGCGATGTTGTTCATGGCGTCGGTCGCCAAGTTCATGGATTTATCCGATTTGTAGACGGTCTCTTTCGCCTCATTTGATATCTCTCTGGCTTTTCGCGTATTTTGCAAATTGCTCTTAGCCATGGAAGACAGCTCTTCGAAGGCGACGCTCGTCTCCTCGATGGAGGAAGCGTTCGCCGAGGCTCCGGTTGACGCTCGATCCGACAAATCCGAGATATGATGCGCGGCGTCCTCGATTTTTTTGGCCTCGTCGGAAAGGGACTCTATGACGTTGTTAAGCGAAACGACGATGCCTTTAATGAGAAGATAGGAGATGACAACTCCGAACAGGGCGGCCACGGCGAGGCCGATACCCAGAATAATCATCGTCGTTTTCACCATGCCGATATTCTCGTCGGCGAATTTGTACGTGACCGAGCCTAAAGACTCGTTTAGCCTGGTCACGCCCGACAACGCCTTGTTTCTGGCGTCTATTCTCTGGAGACGGTTGTTTGACGAATTGACGATATTGTTTCTGAGGACGACTAGATTTTCGGAGCACACCACGAAAGCTTCTATAATTTTCTGAAGCCGGTCGATGTTCACCTTCTGACGGCTGTCGTCATGAAGCTTCTGGACGTCCGCTTTAATCACCTCGCTTTGCCGAAGAGCGTCGTCCAGGCGGGTGATGTCGTTTAGGTACAGTCCCAACACCATGTTCAGAAAAAAAGTGGAGCTCATGTTTGAGAGAAGCGCGGCTCTTTTGACTCTGTCGTAGGCCAGCTGGTAATCCTCCAGCGAAGCTCCGTTGGCTACGTAGTTTTCCATGCGCTGCAGCATGGGAGTCTGGTACTCTTCGAAAACCCGCAGGTAATCCTCGTAAGACTTGTAAACTTTATCCCAGGAGTCCTTGGTGCTGGAGTTGATATCGGGGACGAGTTTGGAAATATCTTGAAAATCCTGATAAGCCTTGAAAGCGTCCTGTTCGACGGCCTTAGCCTGGGAGTCGTAGCGGGAGATGATATCCATGGACGAACGCAGTCCGCCGAAGCGCTCCATAGACGACTGGCGGATGTCCATGGCCTCGTCCCAGAGGATCCTGTCTCCGGTTGAGGCGTAATCGGTTATTTTCAGGCTCTCCATCACAAGCGAGTACCTGAGGAACGCCGCCTGCTCGTTCGCGGGAAGAACGATGGTCCGGAGATCCTCGGTTTCAACCTCTATCTTGGTGAGGTTGACGGCGAAAATAGCGCAGATGATTATAAAAATTCCGCAGATCGCTAGAATTCCCAAGGTGATTTTCAATTTAAGGGACATTATATCCAACTTCCAGGGGCCGTGAGGTGGAGGGAGTGACTTGGCGGGGGAAAAAAGTTCTCCGGGGGATTCCTCACCCCGGGGAGGGCGGGGGGGATTAACGGGGCGGAGTCCGTCTTTCGGCTTCGACCGGCTAGAACGAGAAATCTTGGCGTTAAGGTTTCCCCCGGGAGAGCGATCTCCCGGAAACGTTCAGCCGGAGAAGAGAAACTTCGCCGGGAAAACATTTTAAACGAGTTTTTTTGAGCGCCCTTGGGTCCGCGGATTATTGGAAAAACTCGAACTTTTCGAAAAAAAGCCGTTTTCCGCGGACGAAATAAGCTGAAAAAAGCGGATTTACGGCTGGGTGTTCGCTCGTCAGGTTGAAGTCGTCATGCTATAGTAATTATCGAATCCTGTCAACAAGCTGAAAATTCAATTTTCACCACTATATAGAGAAAAATTTTTTTATACATCATTATAGAGTATAAAATCGCATGCGCGGGACTAATTTTCACAACGCGTCCGGCCGCTCGTTTTTCACCGGAAAAAATTTTTCCGCCCCCGGCTTCCTCCGGAAAACGGCTCCTCAAAGCGCGCCTGGGAAAAAATACTTATGTTTTTTCCGCCCGCTTTTCCCTCGGGCTTCCACCCCCTCCTCCAAGTCGTCTAGACGACGGAGACGATTCAAAGCGCCGTAAGTTCCCTTAAGTTTTCCGTATAGTTTTTGTTCGGGAAAACCGGGTAAACGGGGGAGCGCCCTCCGGACGTCTTCAACAACCGGGGAGCGCTGTTTTCCCGCCGCCGAACCCTCGGCCGCGCCGCGCCGCCCGCGTTTCCCTTTCTTAAAGCTCGGCGCCTCTTGTCACCGCGGCTTTTTCGTTTTTCATCCCCCCCCTCTCGGAGATGCTTTTCTCGGCTTCCTTCTTTTCCATAATCGCCGCCTGGAAAAAGCATCCGCCGTTTTTCCCCAACCTTCGACTGATTCCGGTTTTCACGCCGCGCCCTTCCCGCGCCGCGACGCTTAGGCGCCTTCCTAAGGATTCGCCGCCTTTTTTCTCCACCCGGAGGCGATCCCCCCCGAAAAAAACAATCTCCCTTCCCTCAACCCCCCGCTCCCCGCCTTCGCCGATCCGTAAACCTTACGCCTTTAGCGCCCGGAGGCTTTCCATCTCGGTTCGCCCTGGAACCGATTTCGGACCTCGTCACGATCCCGGATCCTTTTCGTCCATGTCGGGGTCCGCTTTTCCCTCCCAGGTTTCCTCGCCTTCATCCCCTCCCTCTATTGTTTTCGCCTCTCTTTATCAATCTAGCTTAATACGCATTAATCATATTAATATCTTTAACTTTTACTATAATATATTTATATATATTTATAATAATAATTTAAATTTGATTAAATTATTTTACTATATTTTAAAAAATTTAATATATTATAATATTATTATGATTTTCCAATATATTTTAAGATCGATTAAGATATTTCAATATATTCAAGATCGATGAAAAATCTTTCAATCTCTCTCGGAATCGCTCAAGATCTCTCATTATTACTCAACTCCTCTTTCAAAAAACCGGTTCACCGCCCGCTTCCCCCGTATTTGACGGCTTGATTTTAGCTTGGCCCGCGTAAGGCGGCGAAGCCTCCGCGTCCCCTCCGCCGCGCATTTCGACGACCCTTCCCTCCCCCCGGCCCCCTCCCCGGCCGGTCCCGCTCCGGACGGACGCCCGGGACGCGCTCTCATTTGCCTTTAGGAAGGCAAAACTCTATAATTAGCCACCCGGCCGGGCGCCGGCCCGGCTCTTCCGGGCCGGAAGACTTATTAAACGAGCGTTTTTTTTATGTGTTCCTCCTCCGATCCCCTGACTAAAAACTTCGACCACCATGAGGCCGAGGGGAGAATCTACTCCCTCTGGGAGAAAAGCGCCGCCTTTCGGGCGGATCCGGAAAAGGGGGGCGATCCCTTCGTCATCGTCATACCCCCGCCCAACGTCACCGGAAACCTCCACATGGGACACGCCCTGGACAACACCCTCCAGGACATCCTCACCCGCTACCACCGCATGCTGGGGGACAACGCCCTCTGGGTCCCCGGAACGGATCACGCCGGCATAGCCACCCAGGCGGTGGTGGAGCGCCACCTGGCCGGAGAGGGCGTAAGCCGTTTGGACTTGGGGAGGGAGAAGTTTTTAGAGCGCGTCTGGAAATGGAAGGAGGAGTACGGGGGAAGGATCATCGGGCAGCTGAAACGCCTGGGCGCCTCCTGCGACTGGTCCCGGGAGCGCTTCACCATGGACTTCGGGCTTTCACGGGCGGTGCGGGAGGTCTTCGTGAGCCTCCACGAGGAGGGGCTCATATACCGGGGCGACTACGTCGTCAACTGGTGCCCCCGCTGCCGCACGGCCATATCGGATATCGAGGTGGAGCACGAGGACCGGGACGATTCCCTCTACTATATATTATATCAAGGCGTGAACGGCGGGCCCTCCCTGACCGTCGCCACCACCCGGCCGGAAACCCTCTTCGGGGACACCGCCGTGGCGGTGAACCCCCAGGACTCCCGCTATCCGCGAACTGGGGATTTCCAGGTGAGACTCCCCTTGACCGACCGGGTGATTCCTTTGATCCGGGACGCCCACGTGGATCCCGAGTTCGGGACCGGCGCCCTCAAGGTGACTCCGGCCCACGACCTAAACGACTTCCAGATCGGAAAGCGCCACAATCTTCCCATTGTGAGCTGCGTGAACCAAGAGGGGCTTTTAACCGCCGCGGCCGGCCCCTACCAGGGGCTCGACGCCGCCTCCGCCCGGAAAAAGGTCGCGGAAGATCTGGAAGCCCGGGGGCTTTTGGTTAAAACGGAGCCTTTGCGGCACGCCGTGGGCTTATGCTACCGCTGCCGGACCCTCATAGAGCCCCTGATCTCTTTACAGTGGTTCGTGAAAACCGCCCCGCTGGCCAAGGCCGCGAAGGAGGCCGTGGAGGAGGGGCGGATAAGACTGGTCCCCCAGAGCTGGGAGAGGACCTTCTTCGACTGGATGGACAACATCAGAGACTGGTGCGTGAGCCGCCAGCTCTGGTGGGGGCACCGCATCCCCGCCTGGTACTGCGTGAAATGCGGAAAAACGGTGGTGAGCCGCGGGGATCCCTCGCGATGCCCGGACTGCGGGGGCGGGCTGGAAAGGGATCAAGACGTTTTAGACACCTGGTTCTCCTCCGCCCTCTGGCCCTTCTCCACCTTGGGCTGGCCGGACAAGACGCCGGATTTCCAAAGATACTACCCGACCACGGTATTGGTCACCGGCTTCGACATCATATTCTTCTGGGTGGCCCGCATGATGATGATGGGGCTCAAGATGACGGGAAGAGTTCCCTTCCGGACGGTGGTGCTGCACCCCCTGGTCCGGGACGCCTCCGGACGCAAGATGAGCAAGTCCAAGGGAAACGTCATCGACCCTTTGACCCTGATAGACGCCCACGGCGCCGACGCCTTCCGCTTCGCCCTGGCCGCGCAGGCGGGCACGGCTCGGGATCTTAAAATTTCGGAAGAAAGGGTCCAAGGCTGTTCCCGCTTCGTGAACAAGCTCTGGAACGCCGCGCGCTTCAGCCTTTCGCACATCGCGAACCTCCCAACCATTCCCGGCCCCCTCTCCTTAGACCTCCCCTCCCGCTGGATAAGGAGCCGCCTCAATTCGGCGGCTAAGGACGTCGGCGAGTTTTTAAACTCCTTCCACTTCGACCGGGCGGCGGACCGCGTCTACCGCTTCTTCTGGGACGAGTTCTGCGACTGGTACCTGGAGCTGATAAAACCCGCCCTCTACGGAAAGGACGGCGAGGCGCGCGAATCCGTCACCCGAAGCCTATACGGCGTCTTCTCCGCCGCCCTCAAACTCCTCCACCCCTTCACGCCCTTCGTGACCGAGGAGCTCTGGGGGAAGCTCCCCCGCGCGGACGCTCTTTTAACGCTATCCGCGTTTCCCCGGGAGGATCCCGAAAAAGAGGATCAAGAGGCGGAAAGGGAGATCGGCCGCCTCATGGATCTGGCCAAGGCCGTCCGCCAGGCCCGGGCGGACTTCCGGGTGCCCCCGGGGGTGAAGCTGAGCCCGGCGGCGCGCCCCAGGGATCCGGCGACCGCGGCCCTCATCGAAGAGCACTCCAGCCTGCTTTTAAAGCTCACGGGCGCGGATTCCATCAGGATCGCCAAAGAAACGGAGGCCCCCCCCCTGGACGCCGCCCGGACGGCCTTCGCCTGGGGCGAGGTCTGGATCCCCTTGAGCGGCCGGGTGGATCTGCGAAAGGAGGAGGAAAGGATCCGCGCCGAAAAGGAGAGGCTGGAAAAGGACGCCGAAAAGGCCCGGGCCAAGCTCCAAAACCCAGGCTACCTGGCCAAGGCTCCGGCGGAGGTGGTGGAGGAGACCCGCGAACGCTTGGAGGAGATGATCGAGAAGCTCAAGGCCGCCGAAAAGTCCCTGGAGCTCATGGAGGGCATGCGCCGGAACCGAGACTGAGAAAGGAACCCCGCCAAAGCCCGCTTCCGGCGGGCCTTGGCGCCCGAAGGACCCCTTGAAAATCCGACGGCGGGCGGCTCGGCGCCGGAGATGAAGAAAAGATAAGCGAAATGAATAAAAAATACAAAAAGATAATAAGATAAGCAAAATTAATAAAATATAAGTAAAATAAATAAAAGATATGAAACAAAAGTAAAGATAATAAATAGAATAAAAGACATGGAAAAGAAAAGAAAGATAATAAAAATAATAAAAGATAAATAAATAGAAAAAAAAAAATAAGAAAGAGAGAAAGAGATGCGCTTCGACTGCCTGGAAAGACTTATAAAAATCGCCCTGGAGGAAGACATTGGTCCCGGAGATCTGACGACCGAGCTCCTGGTGGACCCGAAGCTTCAAGCCGAGGCCCGGGTGGCGGCCCGGGCGCCCATGACCCTTTCCGGCCTCGAAATCTTCCGGGAGGTCTACCGGATCCTCGACCCCTTGGTGGAGGTGGAGCTTTTAAAGAAGGATTCCGAACAGGCGGAGCGGGGCGAGGCCGTGGCCCGGCTCAAAGGCCCGGCGGCCTCTATTCTCACCGGGGAGAGGACGGCGCTAAACTTCCTGGGACGCCTCTCCGGGATAGCCACCTCCGCGAGGCTCCACGCGGAGAAGCTCGCCGGGCTGAAAACAAGACTCCTGGACACCCGCAAAACCGCTCCGGGCCTGAGGGCCCTGGAGAAGAAGGCCGTCCTCCACGGCGGCGGCTTCAACCACCGCCTGGCCCTCTTCGACGGGATCCTCATCAAGGACAACCATATCGCGGCCGTGGGCGGGGTGAGGAAGGCCTTGGAGCTGGCCCGGAAAAACTTCCGCCAGAAAATCGAAATCGAGGTGGACACCTCCGAGCAGTTCTACGAGGCCCTCCAGGCCGAGGCGGACATCATCCTTCTGGACAACATGGACCCCCTGGCCTTAAAGGAGGCCTGCGACCGCGCCGCCGCCTTCTACTACCCCGGCCAAAGGCTCACCCTCCTGGAGGCCTCGGGGGGGATAACCCTGGGAAACATCCGCGACATAGCCTTAAGCGGCGTGGACTTCGTCTCGGTGGGGGCCATAACCCACTCCGCCCCCTACGCCGATCTGGGCCTCGACTTCGAGGTCAAAAAGCCGAGCGCGGGGAAAAGGGTCTAAAAAGACGATCCATACCAGGAGGCGTCCCGAAGCGTCATGATGGACAGGCAGATATTCAACCTGGGGCTGTCGGTTCCGGCCGTGTCCCTCTACATCCTCGTCTGCGACCTGGCCGAACACGGGGTGCGCCCCACCCGGGAGGAGATCGGAAGGCGTTTCAACCTCGGAGCCGCCGAAACGGATGCCAGCCTGGAAGAGCTCCTGCTCTTCAAAGTCCTCCACCCCTCTTCCCGGGAACCCTCCCCCGCCTACCACCCCAATCCGGCCTCGCTGTGGGAGCTCCCCGGAAACAAAGACTGAGCCCCTCCGCGCCCAACCGCCCCCGCCCACGGGTCGGGCGCCCCCGGACGGAGGGAAAAGATCCCCTCCCGGCGCCTTTTCCGCCTTTTCCCGACCCCTTTCCGCCCCGTTTCCGCCTTTTTCCGCCCTCTATCATCCATCGGAGCGCCAGACTCCCGCCGCCCGTCCCGGGCGGCGTCCTTCCAGAAGAATCCCCCCTCCCCCCAGGCCCTTTTCCCCGGTCCGGGGCTTTTCGGAGTTGTTTTTCCATGACCATGAGACGCCTCATCCCAGGCTTTTTTCCGCCGCTAGCGATGCTCGCGGCGCTCCTTCTGGCCTCCGCCTGCGATTCCCAGGGCGGGACGGAGGACTCCGCCGCGGGCCCTCCGGCCCAGACCCAGGCCGTTTCCGGAACCCCGGACCCGGGCGCCGCCGCCAAGGCGGACTCCGACGCCCCGAAGGAAAGCCCGCCCGCGGAAAAGGCGGACGCCCCGAAGGAAAGCCCGCCCGCGGAAGGGGCGGCCGCCCCGAAGGAAAGCCCGCCCATTGAGGGGACGGCTCCGGCCGGCCCCTCCGGGGCGACGGAAACGGTGGAAATCCTTCCCGGCCGGGACTACACTGAGGCGAGCTCCCCCAAGAGGCTTTTTAAGGATCCCAAGGAGGACGTGGAGCTGGTCTACATATTCTGGTTCGGCTGCGGATCCTGCCGCAATCTGGATCCCGTGATGACCCAGTACGAATCCACTTTGGGATCCGGCGTGAAGTTCCGGCGGATCCCCGCCCTCTACGCCCCCAACCCCTACTGGATGATCCACGGACGGCTCTACTTCACCCTGGAATTCATGGGAAAGGAGAAGGAGCTGCACCAAGCGGTTTTCGAGGCGGTGCAGGGAACGGGCCAATCCGATCACTCCCAGGGCGGGTTGGAATCCCTGGGGGCCATTTTGAACTTCGTCGAGGGCCAAGGGATCAACCGCAAGGATTTCATGACGGCCTGGGACTCTCCGGAGGTCGCGGCGGAGATGGATCGGGCTCTGGCCTTCATCGACAACCTCAACGTCAATTCCGTCCCCTCCATGGCGGTGAACGGCCGCTACTCCTTCTCCTTGTCCCGCCGGGGGCCCTCCTTCTTCCTCGCCACGGCCGAATATCTCGTAAATCGGGAAAAGGCCGCCCGGGACGAATAGGGTGGGGGTCCGGAAGCCGCCAAAGGCCATCCTCCGCCTGCCCGGCGAGCTTCTCGACGACTTCTGGGGCGTTTTGGGCGGCTGGGAACGGGGGAGGGCTCTCTGGCTTTCCGGCGGGCTTTCGGCCCTGGCTGTGGAGCTCTTCTCGTATTTCTACTTCCAGCGCCATCTAGGCCTCAAACCCTGCGAGTACTGCGTTTTAATAAGGTTCGCGGTCCTGGGGCTGGCCCTGGGGGGTTTTCTGGGGGCCATTGTTCCGGCCTTTTTCCCGGCCAAGCTCCCGGGCTACCTTTTAAGCCTCTCCGCGTCCCTATGGGGGCTTCACCTCTCCGTCAAACTCGATTTCATCAACCTGGCGGCCATGGATCCCGATTTTTTCAGCCCCTGCGCCTCCGGGAGGGTGAAATTCCCCTTCGGGCTCGAACCCGATAAGCTTTTTCCCGCGCATTTCAGCGCCTTGGGAACCTGCGGGGCGGATTCCGCGTGGTCCTTTTGGGACTTCACCATGCCCGAAATCCTCATAATCGTCTTTTCCCTCTACATCCTGGGACTCCTCCTCATGCTCGCCGCCTCGATTCTCGCCCGGCGCCGGAGCCTTAAAGGCTCCGGCGCCACGCCCCCCGCCGGAACGTGACATGCGCCGGATCCGCAACTTCTCCATCGTGGCCCACATCGACCACGGCAAATCCACCCTGGCCGACCGCCTCATTCAGGACTCCGGCTTGGTCGCGAGCCGCGAGTTCCACGACCAGATCCTGGACAGCATGGATTTGGAAAGGGAGCGGGGCATCACCATCAAGAGCTCGGCCGTGAGCCTGGACGTCTCTTTGGCGGGGGAGGACTACCGCCTAAACCTGATAGACACCCCGGGGCACGTGGATTTCTCCTACGAGGTCTCCCGGGCCCTGGCCGCCTGCGAGGGGGTGCTGCTCCTGGTGGACGCCGCCCAGGGGGTGGAGGCCCAGACCCTGGCCAACCTCTACCTCGCCATGGAGCACGGCCTGGAGATAATCCCGGTCATTAACAAAATCGACCTTCCGGCGGCGGACGTGGAGAGGGCCCGCGGGCAGATCGAAAACGAGCTGGGATTGGATCCGGCGGGGGCGGTTCCGGTCTCGGCCAGGACGGGCGAGGGCGTGCCGGAGGTCTTAAAGGCCTTGATCGAAAGGGTGCCCCCCCCCTCCGGAGACAAGGACAAGCCCCTTTTGGCCCTGATCTTCGACGCCTTCTACGACCCCTTCCGGGGGGCGGTCGCGGCGGTGAGGGTCTTCGAGGGGACCTTGAAACCCGGGGATCAGATCCTCATGATGCGCAAGGAGACCACCTACCGGGCCGAGGAGGTGGGCTTCTTCCGTCTGCGCCGCTCTCCGGCCGGAGAGCTTTCGGCCGGCATGGTGGGCTACCTCGTGGCCGGCATCAAGGACGTCTCCGGCGTCGCCATCGGCGACACCGTGACCCACGCCGGAAATCCGGCGAACGAGCCCCTGGCCGGCTTTAAAACCGTGAAGCCCGTGGTCTTCTCGTCGGTCTACCCGGTCGCGACCGAGGACTACCAGTCCCTCGCGGACGCCTTGGACAAGTACCGCCTAAACGACGCCGCCCTGGTCTGCCAGAAGGACAGCTCCCTGGCCCTGGGCCTGGGCTTCCGCTGCGGTTTTCTGGGGCTTCTGCATTTGGAGATCGTCCAGGAGCGCCTGGAAAGGGAGTACGACCAGTCCATCATCATGACCTCGCCTTCCGTGCGCTACGAGTTCAAGCTCAAAAACGGCGACGACCTCTTCATCGACAACCCCCAGGACTACCCGGATCCGGTCTTAATCGAGGAATCCCTGGAACCCTACATCCGGGCGGTGATCCTGGCCCCGGACCGCTACATAGGCGCGATCCTCAAACTGGCCCTGGATCGCCGGGGGGTGTCGACCAACATATCGTACCCCGCCCGGGGCCGGGCGGAAATGACCTTCGAGATACCCTTGGCCGAGGTGGTCTACGACTTTTACGACCGCCTCAAATCCGCTACCCAGGGCTACGGGAGCTTCGACTACGAGCTTTTGGACTACCGCCCCAACCGCCTGGTTCGGCTCGACTTCCTTTTAAACGGCGAGAGGCTGGACGCCCTGTCGATCATCGTCCACAAGGACCGGGCCCGGCAGCGGGCCCTCAACGTCTGCGAGAGGCTCAAAGAGGAGCTCCCCCGCCAGCAGTTCAAGATAGCCATCCAAGGCGCCGTCGGGTCCGAGATCATCGCCCGCAGCACCCTTTCGGCCTTCCGCAAGGACGTGACGGCCAAGTGCTACGGCGGCGACATCACGAGGAAGCGCAAGCTTTTGGAAAAGCAGAAGAAGGGCAAGAAGCGCATGAAGATGGTGGGGCAGATAGAGGTCCCCCAAAGCGCCTTCATCGCCGTGTTGAAAACGGGAGAGGATTAGGAGAGGATTGGGAGACCTTAGTCCGAAAACGGGGGCGGCCGGAAAAGACCAGGGTGGGATCCGGAGAGGAATCCGATGAAAGGGGGCCCCGGAGAGGGGAAAAGAACGCTGGGGGGAAAGAAGCCGGGGAAAAAAACCCGGAAGGAAAAGAAAAAAACCGCCCCGCTCCGCCCCTCGACAGGGGGGATTTCCCGATAACTCAAGCGAGGGGGCCGCTTTTTTCACCTTTTAAAAGTCTCCCGGGCCCCTCGGGATGCTATACTAAATCGACTTCTTTTCGCCCGTCCGGATGAAACCCCTTTTCCAGTCGCCCCGCCCTTCCCTCGGCCTTCCCCCGCGCTTCCCTCGACCTTCCGGGAGTTTCGAAACTTTTCCGATCATTTCGAAACTTTTTTAATCATTTCGAAACTTTTTTACTTATTTAGTTTTTTTAATTGTATCAAATCTTTTTAAATTATATTATAATTTTTTAAATTATATTATAATTTTTCACTTATTTAGAAACATTTCCATCACTTCAAAACTTCTCACATCACTCGCGCCTCTTACGATCATTCGCGGCTCTTCGAATCCTTTGAAAATTCCCCGGCCCCCTTCCGCTTCCCCCCTCCGCCCGCAAGCGGAGCGCCCCCAGGCCCTCCACCGGAAAAAACCAGGAGATAAACTTCTTGTCAGCTAGAAAACCCCTGGAACACCTCATCAAGGCCGCTTTAGGCCGGAAAAAGGCCTCCCTGGTGATTAAAAACGCCAGGATCTACAACTCCTTCAACGGCGGCTTCCGCGTGGCCGACCTCGCGGTGGAGGAGGGCTACATAGCCGGAGTGGGCTCTTACGACGGTATCGAGGTCATCCACGCCGACAACCTGTACCTCCTTCCCGGCTTCGTGGACAGCCACGTGCACATAGAGAGCTCCATGACGGCCCCGGGCGAGTTCGCCCGCGCCTTGGCGGCCTCGGGCACCACCACGGTGGTGGCCGACCCCCACGAGATCGCGAACGTCGCGGGCCTCGCGGGGCTGGATTTTTTCCTGGAGGAGAGCGGAAACGTCCCGGTGGACATCTTCTTCATGCTCCCCACCTGCGTGCCGGCCACCTCCTTCGAGCGCGGAGGCGCCGCGCTCACGGCCTCCGATCTGGCCCCCTACCTGGAGCGGCCCGGGGTTTTGGGCCTGGCCGAGATGATGAACTACCCGGGCGTCATCAGCCGCGCCCCCGGGGTGATGGAGAAGCTCGAGCTCGCCTCCAACCGCCCGGAAAACCTCAGGCCCATTCGGGTGGACGGGCACGCCCCGGGGCTTTTAGCCCGGGAACTGAACGCCTATCTGGCCGCGGGCATAGACACCGACCACGAGGCCACCACCCCGGGGGAGCTCTCCGAGAAGATCTCGGCGGGGATGTTCATGCTTCTGCGGGAAGGCTCGGCCGCCAGAAACCTTTTGCCTCTTCTTCCGAGCGTCACCCACTTCAACTCCCGCTTCTGCGCGCTGTGCACCGACGACCGCCACGCCGGGGATCTGATAGACGAGGGGAGCGTGAACCATCTGGTGCGCGTGGCCACCTCCTCCGGGACGGCGGGGCTGCCGGAGATTTTAAACATGGCCAGCCTCAACGGGGCGGCGCACTACGGCCTGAGGGACCGCGGCGCCCTGGCCCCCGGCTACCGGGCGGACATGGCCCTCTACCACGACCTCTGGTCCTTCAGGCCCTCCATGGTCTGGAAAAACGGCGCCCTGGTGGCCCGGGACGGGGAGTGCCTCATACCCCCCAAGAACTCCTACGGCAAAAGCGCCGCTTTGGTCCGCAACAGCGTGCGCCTGGGGGAGCTGGATAAAAAAGACCTCCTGGTGAAGGACCGGGGGAAGGTCCGGGTCATAGGGGTGCGGCCGCGGGAGATAATAACCGACTCTTTAGTGATGGAGCTGCCCCGGGAAAAGTCGCATCTTTTAGCCGATCCGGAAAGGGACGTCGCTAAGATGGCGGTCTACGACCGCTACCGCCCCGGGACGAAACCCGCGGTGGGCTTCATCAAGGGCCTGGGGCTCAGGAGGGGGGCGCTCGCCACCACCGTGAGCCACGACTCCCACAACCTCTGCGTCTGCGGCGCCGCGGATGGCGACATGCTCCTGTGCGCCCGGCGCGCGGCCGAACTCGAAGGGGGCCTGGTTTTGGCCCTGGACGGAAACATCGTCGCCGAAATGGCCCTCCCCTTGGGGGGGCTCATGAGCCTCAAGACTTTAAAGGAGACCGCGGCGGACATTAAAAAGCTGAAAACCGACGCGGAGCTCCTGGGCTTCCCCAAGGGCTGCGATCCCTTCATGACCTTGGCCTTCATGAGCCTTCCCGTCATTCCCTCGCTTAAACTCACCTCCCGGGGCCTGGTGGACGTGGACCGCTTCGAGATCGTGCCCCTGCATCCATGACGGAGACCAACCGCGAAGAAGGGCCGGATCCGGCGGCCCGCGCCCGGCCCTTGGGCGTCCCCCGAATCCCGGAGGGGCCCTGGCGCCTGGAATATCCCTTCCGCTCCCGCTATCTGGAGTTTCCCGAGGGGCTCACCCACTACCTGGACGAGGGCCGGGGGGAGGCCCTGGTCCTCCTCCACGGAAACCCCTCCTGGTCATTCATGTACCGGAAAGTCGTAGCCGGCCTCAGGGACTCGCGTCGCTTGCTGGCCTACGATCAGCCGGGCATGGGCCTTTCGTCCCGAACCCTTTCCCCTCTCCGCCTTAAGGACAGGATCGCCCATCTGGAAGCCTTCCTGGAAAGGCTTCTCCCGGAAGGCCCCCTCACGCTCGCGGCCCACGACTGGGGCGGCCCGATCGCTTTGGGCTGGGCCCTTAGGCACCCGGAAAGGGTGAAAAGCCTCGTCTTAATGAACACCGGAACCGCTCTGCCGGAGGGGGCGAGGCTCCCCTGGAGGCTGAGGCTCTTCACGGCCTTTCCCTTTTGGGGTCGCTTGCTGGCCGAAAAGCTCGACCTCTTCGCCGGGGGCCTGCGCTCCCGGGCCACGCTCCGACCCTTGAGCCCCCGGGTTCGGGAGGGTTTCCGGGCCCCCTACGCCCGCCCCCTCCACCGCCAAGGGGTGGCGGACTTCATTTCCGACATCCCCTTAAGCGCGGGGCATCCCAGCCGCGAGACCCTGCGCGCCATCGACCGCGGCCTGGGGAAGCTCCGGGACAAGCCCTGCCTTTTAATCTGGGGCCTCAAAGACTTCGTCTTCACCCCGGAGTTCCTCTACCGCCTGAAAAAACGCCTGCCCCGCTCCCAAGTCCTCGCGCTTCCGGAGGCCGGCCACTGGCTTTTGGAAGACGAGCCGGATCTCATCGTCTCGTCTCTGCGGGACTTCCTCTCCCGCTCCGCCTAACCCCCCCTTCCGCCAGGGGCCTCCAGGCCCCCTGGCGGACGCGCCCTCGAAAAAAGCTTCCCCATGCCCCCCCCCACCCTTTCCTCCGACGCTCCCTCCACCGATTCGGGCGGCCTCTACAACATCTTCTCCGTTTTAAGCTCGGCCGCGGCCGAGCGGCCGGAGGCCGCGGCCGTCAAATCCCCCCGGCCCGACCGCCTGGGCCGCCGGCAGCTGAGCTTCAAGGAGCTGGAGCGGGACTCCCTCATCCTCGCGGCGGCCCTAAGGGAGGATCTTTCGCTCGAGGCGGGCGAGAGGGTCCTTTTGATGGTGGAGGCCGGCTTGGACTTCTACGTGACGGTCTTCGGGCTCTTCGCGGCCGGACTCCAGCCGGTGATGGTGGACCCCGGGATGGGTTTGAAGCGCATGCTCGCCTGCCTCAAGGAGGGAAAACCCTCGGCTCTGGCCGGAATCACCCGGGCCCATCTTTTAAGCCTCCTCTTCCCCGGCTACTTCAAGGGCCTCAAGGCCCGGGTGACGGTCGGGCGGCGTCTGGGCTGGAGCGGCCCCGCCCTTTCCGGGATCCTGGAAAACCGGGGGCGAACCCTCCCCGCTCCGGCCGCGACCCGGCCGTCGGATCCGGCGGCCCTTCTTTTCACCTCCGGGGCCACGGGCCCCCCCAAGGGGGTGGTCTACACCCATGGCATGTTCCGGGCGCAGGTGGAGGCCATCCGGCAAAACTTCGGGCACGTGTCCGGCACCAAGGAGCTCGTGACCTTCCCCCTCTTCGGGCTCTTCACCCCGGCCCTGGGCCTCTCGGCGGTCATAGCCGACATGGACCCGTCGCGGCCGGGAAAGGCCGATCCCGACAAGATCCTCCAAAGCGTCCGGGAGGAGGGCGTCAAAAGCCTCTTCGCCTCCCCGACCCTGCTTTCGCGCCTTTCCGCCCGCGCCCCGGGGAAGGTCCCCGCCCTTTCCGGCGTGCGGGTGGTGATCTCGGCCGGAGCCCCGGCCCAGCCCGCCTTAATCGCCCGCGCCCGCTCCGCCATGGATCCGGAGGCCAAGCTCTACACCCCCTACGGGGCCACCGAGGCCATGCCTTTGACCATCGTCGACGCGGAGGAGATAGCCCGGGCCCGGGGCATGACCGAGCAGGGCTTCGGCATGTGCGTGGGAAGCCCCCTTCCCGGCTGCCAGCTGAAGGTCATAGGCATAACCGACGATCCCATGGAGAGCTTCGGCGAAAAGGACGTCCTCCCCCAAGGCGAGGTGGGCGAGCTCGTGGCCAGAGGCCCCATGGTCGCGGAAAATTATTTCGACCGCCCCCGGGAGAGCGCCCTTTCCATGGTGAAAGGCCCGGACGGCGGGCCCTGGCGCCGCATGGGGGACGTGGGCTGGCGGGATGTGAGGGGGTTTTTGTGGTTCTGCGGCCGCAAAAGCCAAAGGGTGGTGACCGAGAACGGCACCCTCTTCACCGTTCCCTGCGAGTCGGTCTTTTTAAACCACCCCCAGACCAAACGGGCGGCCCTGGTGGGCGTGGGGGAGAAGGGGCGCATGATCCCGGTCATGATAATCGAGCCCGAAAAGAAGCTGGGGAAAAGCAAGTGGAACGCCCTGGTCGCGGAACTTCTGGCCCTGGCCCGGGCCAACCCCCGCACCCGCACCATCACCAACTTCCTCCAAAAGCACGGCTTTCCCTTGGACATCCGCCACAACGCCAAGATCTCCCGGGAGAAGCTTTCCGTCTGGGCCAAAAGGGAGCTCTCGGCCGACAGCCTGGGGGTGCCGGATTTCTTTTAGCCCGAATTTCTATCAGCCCGGATTTCACCGTTGTCAAAAGCGGGCGGAACAAAGATCCGGAATCGTTGGCCGTTAAGACGAACGCCCCGGCGCCCGGGATTCGGTTTCGCCGCCTATCGCGCCTCCGCCCGAAGGGACTGTTTTCCCGTAAACGTTTTAAAGGCCGAAAACGGGTTTAAAAAGCCCGGCGGCGAAGCGAAGCCGGTAAAAGAGAAGACGACAATCGACAGGTCAAAAGAAACGAATAATCTGTAATATGTAATCGGCGATATGTAATCGATAATCTGTAACCGGCAACCGGCAACCGGTCGTGACCACAGAAACATCCGCTGGATGGAGTGTCATGATGGCTGAGCCTTTTATAGCGGCAGATCGCGGTAAAGGTTATGAATACGCCACCGTCCGCGCCCCCCAAAATGGTGGATGGAAAGAAAGTCAACATCCGGTCTATCTTGGTCGCGTCATTAACCTGAAGGAGGGCGGATTCCGCCGTAAGGCGAGAGGGGAGTTTTTCTTTTCCCTTGAAAAAGGGCGCTCCTACCCTCCAGCGACTCCTGAAGACACGATTAGAATCGCCAAAGCTAGGGGAGGGTCGCTTCTTGGTAGCGTTTATCGCGTCCGCGTTTCGCTTGAAAGGACGGGTTCGCTTAATTTGTTTAGAGAGACGGAAACGAGCCGCCCGGATACTTTATTAGCTTTACTCACGCGCGGATTGTTGGATAATTTCGACGACTCGCGCGCCAGCGCTTTTATGGAGCGGACTTACACGAGTATTTTGCATCCTAAAGCCGATCCG
The DNA here is from genome assembly GCA_031276865.1 of Deltaproteobacteria bacterium. Lineage (GTDB taxonomy): Bacteria > Desulfobacterota > Desulfarculia > Adiutricales > Adiutricaceae > JAISMF01. The sequence goes on from JAISMF010000105.1 coordinate 30,483, forward strand.
ACTTCCCAAGGCGTTGGCGGGCGCCTGGAAAAACTTGGACAAGACGCGGCTGGGATGGACTTTCACAGGCGTTATATCGCTATGACGCGCCCTGATAAACAATCAGTCGGGGTCCTGATTGACGGCGCGGGGCCGCCAAACGACGTTAATTCACCCATCACCGCCATAAGCGATCACGGCGGCGGCCCGATAAACGAGATTAGATTGATATACGCGTTCGATGTTATGGGGAGGCGTGTCTGAATGATTTCGCAATACCCCGCATATATATGGAAAATGCGTCATCCATGACGATTATGGGAATGTTTTGCGGCGCGCCGGTTTTGAGCATGACTTTAAAAAGGCGCGTTTCGCCGACCATTACCGCGCCATTCGCGATAACGCGCACAGGGATATAACAAGGGGAGGGAAAGTTAAATCGCGTTAAAGCTCATGGTTCTAGTTTTTTTCTAACTGGATTGTGGCGTCTAACATCGTTGAAATCGAAAAACGCAATTACCCGCAGGATAAGATTGGAGGGATGTCTCCATATTCGCCTAGGGAACGCGTCCCTCGCCTTGATAATCGGATTGGAAAAAGAGGCGATTATCATAGAATCTGTGCAATGATTGTTACAACACGCCCATCTCCCTCGTTAAATGATCATTGGCCGCGGTATTTCCGCGTATCGCCAGTGGCGTGACAAGCGATTTTGGAGATTCGCCTGTTTTAAAAGGTGGCGCCGCTTTAAAATTACGATATGATCCGCCACGGATATAGATTGATTTTGATTATAACGCCTAGAAACGCCAAAACGCTTAGTTGTCATCGATAAAACGCGTCTATATGGCTTTCAAACGTCGTTTCGATATTTCCGAACTATTTTTCCCATATATCGAAATAAAAGAAAGTATCGCTCCGGCGGTTGAATGTTAGAAAGAGCCAAGTATAACGCCGGCGATGCCGACCGACGTTATTCTAATTTTTATCCGCCGGGGTGGCATTTTTCCGGACAGAAGCGGGATTATGGAAAAATTCCCATAATGCCGCTTAAGACGAGTCAAATACGGCGAAGCGTATTTTAACCAAGGGTCGCTCTCCGTTCGCCTGTCTCCCTTCGTTTGGCGCCGACACCAAACATATCCGCGCGCTTTGCCCTCTTCAATCCTTGTCAGACGGCGATCTCCGCCGGATATGATTACATTCGACCGGCAGGCGCGCTATGGCCTTGGTTTAAAAAAACGCCTTGATTTTCAAAAAATCGTTCTTTTTGGCTCGTTTTTCGCTAGTTTTTTTCAAAGAGCCTTCCGCTCCGGCGACACCTTCGAACCCGCCGGGCCCAAGGGCCGCGACAGCCGCCGGACGGTGAAAATGAAAGCCCGCCGGATCTTCCGGACGTAAACGACCCCGAAATCGCGGGGGAAGAAAAAAGAGGAATGTTTTCCATGCCCCCGAGAATCTACGCCGACAACGCCGCCACCACCAGGCTTTCCGAAAAGGCCCTGGAGGCCATGCTCCCCTATTTCCGGGAGGAGTTCGGAAACCCCTCCGCCATCCACTCCTACGGGGTGGAGGCGAAAAAGGCCTTGGAGGACGCCAGACGCCGGACGGCCAAAGTCCTCGGCGCCTTGAGCACGGAGATCTTTTTCACCTCCGGGGGCACGGAAAGCGACAACTGGGCCATCCGCGGCGTGGCGGAACAAAAGGGCGGAAAAGGCGGGCACATCGTATCCTCCAGGGCGGAGCACAACGCCGTTTTGAAGACTTTGGAAAAGCTCGAGGGCGAGGGCTTCGAGACGACCTATCTCGAACCCGACCGCCTGGGGCGGATAAGCCCGGAGGATCTGGAGCGCTCCATCCGTCCGGACACCATCCTAATCTCCCTCATGACGGCCAACAACGTGACGGGAACGATCCAGAACGTGAAAGAGCTCGCCCGGGTGGCCTCCCTAAGGAGGGTCGCCTTCCACACGGACGCCGTCCAGGCGGCGGGGCACGTCCCCGTAAACTGCCGGGACCTGGGAGTCGACCTTCTCTCGGTTTCCGCCCATAAGTTCCACGGACCCAAGGGCGTGGGCGTCCTGTACGCGAAGATACCGCGGCTCCCCCCGCCGCTTTTAACCGGCGGAGGCCAGGAGCGGGGCGGGCGCTCCGGAACCGAGAACGTCCCCGGGGCCGTGGGGCTCGCCACGGCCTTGGAGGAGGCGGCGGAGCGGACGCGGGAAGCGCCGGGCGCCCTCGAGGCCCTGAGGGACAGGCTGATTTCCGGAATACTGGAAATCGAGGGCGCGGCTTTAACCGGCGATCCGGTAAACCGCCTTCCCGGACACGCCTCCTTCGTCTTCGAGGGGATCGGGCACAGCGCGCGTCTTGTAAACAGCCTAAACGAGGCGGGAATCTGCGCGAGCTCCGGCTCGGCCTGCTCCGCCTCCTCCCAGGAGGCCTCCCACGTCCTTTTAAGCATGGGATACTCCCCCAGGGAGGCCCTCGGCTCCCTGCGGCTCACCTTGTCCCACGAAAACACCATGGAGGAGGCGGAGTTCATAATCGAGAAGGTGCGGGAATCCGCGCTCCGCCACCGGACCAGGCCCGCGACATAAGCATGTTCCACGGGCCTCCCCGTTAGCCGCCGCCCCGCGGAGGCGGGAAGGGATCCCCTCCGGGCCCTCCAAGGGCGGAGGCCCCGAAAAGGGCGGGGCGAAGGAAACGGCCGGGCGCCTCTTAAAGGCGCCGTAAATTCAATATCGTAACGCTTATTTTTTTTAATTTATAATTATTAGCGTATATAACCATACGATACGATATCAATTAGATCTCTTTAAAAGGGCCTTCGCCGCCGGAGCCACCCCTCACCCCCCTTTTCGCCCCGCCTTTCCGCCTTCGGGAAGGGAGCCCTCCCCAGGCGCCCGCGAACCCCTCCCCCGGGCGGGAATGGACGCCCGAACAGCGCCCGAGGCGCGCCGGGACGCGCTTTTTTCCTAGCTTGCCCCGAGCGGATGTGCTACACTGTCTTTTTAAATTTCCGGATGCGAGACGTGATCGCCGGGCGGCGGAGGACATCGCCCTGGAGAACCGGATCCGGAGGATATTTCAAATAATTTTTTCCTGAGGAAAAAAAACATGCTAAAAGCCACGGCAAACATCGCGGATCTCCAGAAGGGCCTGGCCCAGACCTCCTCCATCGCCGGAAAATTCACCTCCATGCCCATCCTGGCCAACGTCCGCCTGGACGCCTCCGGCGGCAGGCTCACGCTCACGGCCACCGATCTGGAGATCACCTTCCAGGCCTCCTACGACGCGGACGTCCTGGAGGAGGGAAGCTTCACCGTCCCCGCCAAAGCCTTAAGCGACATAGCCGGATCCTTGAGCGGAAACTCGGCCACCTTGGAAGAGCTGGAAAATCTGGTTCTCAAGGTGAAAACCGACTATTTCACGGCGGATCTCCTGGGCATCTCCCCGGACGAGTTTCCCAAGACCGCGGACACGGGCTCGGTCACCTACACCGAGTTCCCCTCCGCCCAGGTGGCGGACGCCGTCAGCAAGACCATCTACTCCGTCGCGGTGGGCAACACCAACTTCAACCTGGCCGGAATCTTCTGGGTGAAGGAACCCCTGGAGGACGGCCGGGAGACCTTGAAACTGGTTTCCACGGACAACAACCGCCTCAATATCGCCACTTTGGCCGTGGACAATCTGGAGGCCTTCCTTCTGGACACGGGGGTGCTGCTCTCCCGCAAGGGCCTAACCGAGCTTAAAAACCTGGCCGAGACCGCCGACAAGATATCCCTGGGGGTGAACGCCAACAACCTAGTGGCGAAGACCGAGAACTCGCTCCTCATAATCCGCCTCCTGTCGGGCAAGTTCCCCAACTACCAAGTCCTCATCCCCCAGCAGAAGGGCCACTCCATAAACTTGAACCGCCGCGATTTCACCGAATCTTTGAAACGCATGAGCCTCATCTCCACGGGAAAGTTCAGGGTGGTCTACTTCCAGGTGAACCAGGACTCCCTCATCCTCACCAGCAGCAACCCGGAGCTGGGCCAGGCCGAAGAGAAGATCCCCGTGGACTACGAGGGTCCCGTGATAGACATAGGCTTCGACCCCAGGCACCTTTTGGAGGCCCTGGGTTCTTTGAAAAGCGAGATAATCCAGCTGGAGTTGATAGACAACTCCCGGCCGGCGGTGATAACCGGAGAAAACGATCCGGGCTACACGGGCATCATCACGACCATAACCCCCCGGGACGATTAAAGAAGAGGAAAGCCTCCTCGGAAGTCGCCTGAAATCAATTCGGACGCCTGAAATAGATTCGAGGGCGCCGAAAAAAAGGCCGCGGAGTTCCAAAAAACCATTTCGGGCGTTCATCCCGGCGCCCCTTGGGGTCCCCCCGGCCTTTGAAGGACAAGATTCGCTCCCCGGCGCTTTCGAAAAGCCGCCGGGGGAAATCGCCCGCCACGGGAAGCGTTTTTTATAAACCCCCGCGGCGCCTCGTTTATTTCACGAAAGGAAACGGTTTTATCGATGACGAAATCCCACGGTCTGGACGATTACCAGTCCGACAACATCCAGGTCCTGGAAGGCCTCGAGGCGGTGCGCAAAAGGCCGGCCATGTACATCGGCTCCGTCTCCTCCGCGGGTCTGCACCACCTGGTCTACGAGGTGGTGGACAACTCCATCGACGAGGCCCTGGCCGGATACTGCGACAAAATCGAGGTGACCATCACCCAGGCCGGAACCGTTAAAGTCAAGGACAACGGCCGCGGCATTCCCGTGGACACGCATCCCACGGAGAAGGTGCCCGGGGTCCAGGTGGTCATGACCAAGCTCCACGCCGGCGGCAAGTTCGATAAAAAGACCTACCAGGTCTCCGGCGGACTGCACGGGGTGGGCGTCTCCGCCGTGAACGCCCTTTCGGAATGGCTGGAAGTGGAGGTCAAAAGGGGCGGGCGGCGCTACCGCCAGCGCTTCGAGAAGGGCGCGCCCGTGACCGGCCTCGTGACCGGAGGCGAGGTGAAAAAGAGCGGCACCATGGTGCACTTCAAGCCCGACGCCTCCATCTTCGAGACCACCGAGTTCAGTTTCGAGATCCTGGTTAAACGCTTAAGGGAGCTGGCCTTCCTCAACAGGGGGCTCCAGATAAGCTTGACCGACGAGCGCTCCTCGGAGTACGTGGAGTTCCTCTACAAGGGGGGGGTCATCGAGTTCGTGGAGTACCTGAACCGCCAAAAAAACACCCTCCACGACAAGCCCATCTACCTGGAGGGCGAGAGCGGAGGCGTATTGGTGGAGGTGGCCATGCAGTACAACGAGAGCTACTCGGAGCAGGTCCTCTCCTTTGTGAACAACATAAACACCTCCGAAGGCGGAACGCATCTCTCCGGCTTCAAGACGGCCTTGACCCGGGCGGTGAACCAGTACCTCTCCTCGGACAACATCCCCAAGAACCTCAAGATCTCCTCCCTGGACGGCGACGACGTCCGCGAGGGCCTGGCCGCGGTCATCTCCGTCAAGGTGCCGGAACCACAGTTCGAGGGCCAGACCAAGGCCAAGCTGGGAAACGCCGTGGTCAAGGGCCTGGTGGACACCCTGGTCTACGACCGCCTCTCCACCTATTTCGAGGAGAACCCCTCGGTCGCGAAGAAGATTTTAAGCAAGGTGGTGGAGGCCGCCCGGGCCCGGGAGGCCGCCCGCAAGGCCCGCGAGATGGTGCAGAAGAAGGGCGCCCTGGCCGGACACTCCCTCTGCGGCAAGCTCGCCGACTGCCAGTCCAAGGACCCCACCATCTGCGAGCTCTACCTGGTGGAGGGGGAGTCCGCCGGCGGCTCCGCCAAGCAGGGACGAGACAGGAAGTTCCAGGCCATTTTGCCCCTGAGGGGGAAGATTTTAAACGTGGAGCGCTCCCGCTTCGACCGCATCGTGGGCTCCCAGGAGATAAGGAACATCATCACCGCCCTGGGCACGGGCATCGGCCCCAGCGGGGCCTCGGGGGTGAAGATGGAGAACCTCCGCTACCACAAGGTGGTCATCATGACGGACGCCGACGTGGACGGGGCCCACATCCGCACCCTCCTTTTAACCTTCTTCTACCGCCAGATGCCCGAACTAATCGAGCGGGGGCACCTCTACATCGCCCAGCCACCCCTCTACGGGCTCAAAAGCGGTCAAAAGGAGCTCTACCTCAAAGACGAGGGCGCGCTTCAGAGCTTCACCCTGTCGCGCTATTTGGAGGACAGGACCGTCTCCGACGAAACGGGGAAGACCGAGCTCAAGGAAGACGAGCTCAAAGGGTACCTGGAAAACCTCATCGCCGAAAGCGAGTTCAAGGAGAGGCAGTTCAGGCGGGGCTTCCCCTCCCGCCTCTGGCCCCTGGTGGAGGAGGCCTGGCGGACCGACTCCAACGGCTTCTTCAGTAAGGAGTGGACGGAAAAGCTGGGCCGGACGCTCGTCAAGCGCGGCCTGGACGTGACCGGCCCCTTCGTGCAGGAGAAACCCGCGAACCCTCCCTCCGGAGAGGATGATCAGGATCCAAACGGCCCGGGAGGGGAAAAGCCCGGAGGCTTCAGGCTCCATCTCGCCTCGGCCCACGACAAACGCAAGAAGCTCGCCTTGAACCACGACTTCGTGAACGGCGAGCTCTTCCGGAAGTACCTGAAGCTCAAGGGGCGGATCCTCTCCTCCTCCGTGCGGCCGCCCTACATCGTGAAGCACAAGGAGCGCCGCTACGAGCTCTTAAACGAGGAGGAGCTTTTAAACGATCTCGTGAATTCCGGCCAGAAGGGCCTGAAGGTGCAGCGCTACAAAGGCTTGGGCGAGATGAACGCCGGCCAGCTCTGGGACACCACCATGGATCCCGCCAAAAGGACCTTCCTGAAGGTCAAGGTCTCGGACGCCATGGACGCGGACGACATCTTCACCGTGCTCATGGGGGAGAAGGTGGAGCCGCGCCGGGAGTTCATCCAGGACAACGCCTTGAACGTGAGGGAGCTGGACATCTGACGGGCCTTCCGTTTTAAAAGCCCCGCTCGCCCCGCCTTTCTTCCCCGCGCCCCCCTCCGGATCCCTTCCGGAGGGGGGCTTTTTTCACGGGCCTTGTTTTCGCCCCCCTCCCGCGGCCGGCCTCCCTTTTCCCCCTCCTTTCCCTTCCCCCCCCTTTTTTCCTCCATCCACCCCCCAATTCATCCGTTGGGAGGCCTTTTTGGGGCCCATCCCCCCGTTTTTCCTCCGCCCGCGCTTTCGGATCATCCGTCCCCGCATCCCCGTCTTCGCGCGGGGCTTTCCCCGCGGAAAAATCCCCCCCTTTTTTTCGGCCCTCGCCCCCTTTTTTCCGCCTAACGGAGGCTTTTTTCCGCCTAACGGAGGCTTTTTTCCGCCTAACGGAGGCTTTTTTCCGCCTAACGGAGGCTTTTTTCCGCCTAACGGAGGCTTTTTTCCGCCT
>JAISMF010000052.1 GCA_031276865.1 Deltaproteobacteria bacterium
TTTATATAAAAACACCCCAAAAAAAAAAAAAAAACCCCCCCCGTACCCCCCCGGGGGCCAAAACACAGGGGGGGGGGGGCCGCCTCCGGCGCCCCCCCCCACGCGGAATCCTTAGAAAAAAGCGCCCTTAAGAGGAGACCTCCCGTAAAAGCCTGGCCGAAGGCGAATTTCCCGGCAGGTGCTTTATCTGCTGGGTCTGGTCCGCGGGAAGCAGGATCCGGGCCAGGCTCGTGCGCTCGGCCGCCTGGATCCCGCCCATCACCTTGGGAGGCACGGCCTTGAAGGCCGCCGCGGCGGCGGCCGGAGCCCCGGAAACGGCCGCCTGGCTTCCGTTTCCGGGAGAGCCGGGTCTCGCCGCCTGGGCGGGCCTGGACTGGGCTATGGGTCTGGGGGCGCCCGCCGGGGGCGCCGGAGGGGCGGCCGCCGCCTGGGCCCCCTCGATTTGGGCCTTCTTGGCGGCCAGCCTGGCCAGAGCCGAGGGTTTGGAGGCGGTGGCGAGGTTGGCGCCCAGGGCCCCGCCCTTGGGGGCGGAGGCTATGGGCCTGGCGCCGGACAACAGGGCTCCGGAGGTGCCCATCTGGCTCGCGAGCTGGTTTACGTAGGTGCGCTCCAACTCTATCCTGTTTTGCATCATTTCCGAGAGGCGGTTCCCCGACTCGTTCAGGCGCAAAACCAGGGTGTTTATGATCTGCTTCGCGATGTCCGGATAGTTGTCCAAAACCTCCCCCAGCTTGTCCCCGGGGAAGACCTTCACGATGCTGCGGCCCTGGCTTTTAATGGTGGCCGAGCGCCTGGAGCCCACGAGCGAGCTCATCTCCCCGAAGTAGGTGTTGGTCTGGGAGATTTCGGCGATGAGGTTGGCGCCCTTGTAGACCTCCAGGCAGCCCTGGATGAGCTTGTAGAAGGAGGTGTCGGTGTTGCCCTCCTTGATGATGATGTCCCCGTTTTCGAAGATCTGCTCGTCGGGGTTCAAAAGGTAGTGGGGGAGGCTCTCCCTCTGCACCACGGTCTTCTCCAAAACCTGGGCCAGGGTGGTCATGCCCTGCTGCACCTTTAAAAGCCCGTCCTGGCGCAAAGTGAGCATGCCCTCTTTCAAGGCGATCTTTCTCAGCTGCCCCTCGTTCACCTTGGAGGCGATGGCGTCGGCCAGGGTCTGGGAGTTCTCCATGACCTCGAAGACGCCCAGGCGGCCCTTGTAGCCGGTGCCCTTGCAGGTGGGGCAGCCCCGGCCCTCGTACATCTGCACGGAGGATATCTCGTTGGGGTCGAAGCCCACCTCGATTAGCTTGTTCGCCGGCAGCTTGGGCACGGGCTGGCGGCAGTTGGGGCAGAGGCGGCGCAAGAGCCTCTGGGCCGAGCAGAGGATCAAGGCCGCGGCCACGTTGAAGGGCGCGACCCCCATGTCGGCCAGACGGGTGACCGTGGAGGGGGCGTCGTTGGTGTGGAGGGTGGAGAGCACCAGGTGGCCGGTCATGGCCGCCTCCACGGCGATCTCGCCGGTCTCCAGATCCCTTATCTCGCCGATCATGCAGATGTCCGGGTCCTGGCGGAGGAAGGCCTTCAAGGCCTTCGCGAAGGTCATGCCCACCTCTTTCACGACGTTCACCTGGTTCACCCCGGGGAAGTTGAACTCCACCGGATCCTCGGCGGTCAGGATCTTCACGTCGTCGGTGTTCCGCAAAGAAAGGGTGGAGTAGAGGGTGACGGTCTTCCCCGAACCCGTGGGTCCGGTGACTAAAAGCAAGCCGTTGGGGCGGTAGGCCGCCCGCATGAACTGGTCCAGATTCTTCTGGGTGAAGCCCAGCTTGGTCATGTCCACGTTCAGGCCGGATTTGTCCAGGATGCGGAGGACCACGGACTCCCCGAAGAGGGTGGGGAGCGAGGACACCCGGAAGTCTATCTCCTTGTTTTTGCCTATGCGCAGCTTGATGCGGCCGTCCTGGGGCACCCGGCGCTCGGTGATGTCCAGGCTGCTCATGATCTTGAGGCGGGCGATAAGGGCGTTCCGGATTTCCAGCGGGAGCCGGGTGTGCTTGTAGAGGGAGCCGTCCATGCGGTAGCGCACGTAGAACTGCTTTTCAAAGGGCTCGATGTGGATGTCGGAGACCCCGCTCTGCACCGCCTGGATGAGGATCTGGTTCGCGAGGTTGATGATGGCCGAGTTCTCGGCCGAGTAGGTGTCGGATCCGGCCTCTTCCCCCGGCTCCTTGCTGTCCCCGAAGCTGAAGTCGTCCAGGGCGTCGGAGATGAGGGCCCCCAGGTTGTCCACCGTGAGGGGTCCGGTATCCTCCACCACGGCGTTGGGGTCCAAGGGAGCGAAGAAGGCGGCCTCCTCCTCGTCGGATATGTGGTAGTGGGCCTTATAGGCCGCGACCAGATCCTTCTCGCTCGCCACCACCGGCACCACCTGCATCTTGGTGAGCGAGGTGAGCTCCTCCACCACTTTGTTGTTGGTGGGCTCCAGCATGGCCATCATCACCCGGTTGTCCTTCACCTGGTAGGGGAAGACCATGTACTTCCTGGCCTTGTCGAAGGGGACGAGGTCCAGGGCCTGCTGGCTCACCTCCCGATCCGAGAGGTTCACCATGGGGTAGCTGTACTGGCGGGAGAGCACGCTGGGGATGGTGTTCCCCTCCACGTAGTTCTTCCGGAGGAGGAAGCGGGAGAGGAAGTCCCCGGGATGCTGGCGCAGCCACTTGGTGGCCTCCTCCAGGTGGCCGCGGGTGATCTGGCCCGCCTTGAGGAGGTACTCCCCCAGGATCAGTTTGTAGTTGTCGGACTTCTGATCCTTCACGGTGTTGGAAAGTGTGGAGCGGCGTCTTTGAATCTCTGCCATCGCTTACCTCTGGGAAGCCCGAGGGGCCGAAAACCCGTATCTGTCGTTCCGTCCCGCGGACGCGGAACGCCTTTTTCATCCGGCGCCTAAAAAACGGCCTCCGGGCGGGGGGCGCCCCCCGCCGTCCGCGGAAAAATAACCGCCGAGCGCTTCCCCCCGCCTAAAGCGGGGGGAAAAACGCGCGCCCCCCCCGAACGGCCCTGGACGGCCTCCGGCCGCCTCCGGTCGAAGCCGGAAGCGGAAAAAAGGGGGAAAAAAGAAAATCCTTAAAAACTGCGTCCCGGCGGGAAAAAACGGCTCCGCCCCCCCTTCGATTATACCCGGGAAACAAGGGCCTTCAAAGCCGTAGCGCCTTAGGGGCCTTCCACGGGGAGAAAGGGACGAGGCGGAAGGGACGGGGCGGAAAAGACGGGGCGGAAGGCGGAAGGCGGAAGGCGGAAGGCGCGGGGCGCGGGGCGCGGGGCGGAAAAGACGATCCGCGGGGCCGGGCCCCGGGGGAAAAGCAACCCCGCCTTTAAAGTATAACAAAAAAAGGCGCTCCGCCGCGGAAAATATCAAAAAAGCGCGGGCGAACTCTTTTTTTTTCCGCCCTCCGGTTGGGAGAAAAACGGTGGGCCGTTTGAAGGGGAAAAGACGAACGGGGGGGAAAAAAGGCAAGAGGGCGTGAAAGAACTTGAAAAAAAGCGAAAAACCAAAAGAGGGAAAAAAACGTTTAACGCCACCCGGCGCTGGCCGGGAGTCTTTCCGCGCCGAATCGAAAACCGGCGCGCCTAAAAACGCTCCCGCTTTCTAAAAACGCCGCCGCCTTTCTAAAAACGCGCGTCCTTGACAAAAAACGCGCTCTCTCTTCAAAAAAAATCACTTGATCCCCAGATGCTCCTTGATGCCGCTCCAGGCCTTTTCCCTGGAGTCCTTGTAGCGCCGGTAGTCCTCCATGTCGAAGGTCTCGGAGTAGGAGGCGAGGGAGTCCGCCTCCGCGATCAAATAGACCGTGATCTCGGAAATTCCGTTGATGAACTGCAAATCCTTAGGCGAGACGGTTATGGTCCTGTCCTGGTAGATCCTCATGTTGGCGAGCGACTTCTCCAGAAAAACCTTGGTCTCCCCCAGCATGGAGCGCACGGTCTCCGGCTCGTAGACGCCGTGGTGCAAAAGGTCAGCGAGGCACCCGATGAAGCCGTAGCTCTCAAGGACGAATCCGGCGCTGAAGGTCCCCATGCGGGAGAGGTGCACGAACTCCCGGCCCGCCGGGGTGTCGCTGACGCGGGGCTCGGCCGGGGGATCCTGGGCCCGGGCCGGCGGCGGAAAAAGAATCGGGGGGAGGAGGAGAAAAAGAAGGAGGAGGGGAAGGGCGAAGGGAGGGCCGGAGGGGCCGCGGGGGGCCTTCCGGCCCTTTCGGCCCCTTTCGGAGGCGCGGCCCGCGGGGAGGGGCGCGGAACTTTTCCCGAAACGACCCGGCACGGCTCAGTTCCAGTTCAAAAGACCGCTCAGATGGGTCCAGGCCTTATCCTTGCTGGCCTCGAAGCGTTTGAGGTCGTCCTGTTCGTGGCGCAGGGCGTAGGCGGAGAGGCTCTCGGCCTCGGTGATCAAAAGCTCCAGGGTGGTCACCACCTCGGAGAGGTACCTCTGGTCGCCCCGGCGCAGACCCGCGGCCGAGCTCTGGAAGAGCTTCAGCTGATCCCGGGAGTTGCGGAGGTAGAAGGTGGTCTCCTTCAACATGGTGGTCACCCGCTCGGCGTCGTAGACGCCCGTCGCCAGGAGATCGGCGTAGGTGCCGATGTAGCCGAAGGACTGGAAGAGCACGGCCACGCTCAAGGTGGCGATGGTGTTCAGATCCAAACTCTCCCGCCCCCGATCCGGCGCGGCCTCCCGGGCGTTCTGGGCGGAAAGCGGCGGGGAAGGGACCTGGAGGAGGATGAAAAGGAAAAGCGGAAGGAAGGCCAGGGGCCGCGGGGAGGCGGAGGCCCCGGAAAGGACTTTTCTAAAACTCATGTTCTTTCCTGAAGCGGGGCGGGGAAAGGCGAGGCCCGGGGGCCGCTTTCCCGGGCGAACCCCGGGGAGGATTTAAGCGTGATCTTCTATGGCGCGTTCGCCGCGCGGGAACCCCGGCCGGCGAAGGCCGGAAGCGCGGGCGAAAGGCGGGGCGTCCCATTATGCACCGCGGGGAGAATTTTTTCAAACATTTTTTTAATTGACAATAAATTAACCACATTAAGGCTAAATAAATATACTTCCAGGCCCATGTAAAAAACCGGCCTCCTCTCCCGACCCCTTCCCCCTCCCCCTCTCCGCTCCCGCCTCCTCACTCTTCCCCCTCCTCCTCCCCCCCCCTCCCCCGGGGTTCCGGAGCCCTTCCCGACTCCCGCCCCCGCCCCGCCCTCAGGGGTTTCGGAACCCTTGACCCGGCGCCGGAACGGATCTAAGATATACGACCAGCCGTTGCGAAAGCCCCCTTCTCCGGACGGCGAAGGCCACTTTTCGGCCGGACGGGGAAAAAGCGACTTTTCCTTCCCCGCGGCATCTCCGTCTCATGGAGCGCGAAATGACTCTCATGCCCCTCTTTTCCAGGCCGGCGGCGCCCCTTCTTTTAGCGGCCGCGGCCATCCTCTGCGCCGCGGCGCCCCTCGCCGCCGCCCCCAAGATCGACCGCATCGTGGCCCAGGTGAACCGCGACGTCATCACCCTCTCGGAACTGGAGGCCCGCATCGCCGTCATGTCCCCGGCCCAGAAGGCCGCCCTCACCGCCGGAGGCGGGAGCGTCCAGTCCATGGTCTTGAACATGATGATCGAAGAGGAGCTCCTCAATCAGGCGGCGGCCCAGTACGACATTCGGGTAAGCGAGGCGGAAATCGACGAGGCCGTGAAATCCATCCTGGAGGAGAACCACATAAACGAAAGCCAGCTCAAAAGCTCGCTCTCCCAGGGGGGCATGAGCTACCCCGCCTTCCGCCTCCAGCTGCGCCGGGACATCCTCACGAACAAGCTCGTGAGCTCCACCGTCGTGAACCGCATGGTGGTGACGGAAAACGAGGTCACCGACTTTTTAAACGGCAACCTCCCCCCGGGCGTGGAGCCCCTCATGAGCGCCTCCGGGGTCTCGGACTACGACGGGGTGCGGATGATTTATTTAACCTGCGACCCCCGGACGGCGGAGAGCGTCATGCGCAAGGCCGCCGCCATCAAAAGCGAGATCGAGTCCGGAAGCGTGACCTTCGAGGAGGCCGCCCGCAAGTACAGCCAGGGCCCGGGCGCGGCCGAGGGCGGAAACCCGGGCAACATCACCGTGAGGGAGCTCCAGCCCGAGCTCCAGGCCATAGCCCGGGATCTGGCCCCGGGGAAGGTGAGCCAGCCCCTCTACGCCGGACAGGTGGTGCTCCTGGTATCCGTGGTGCCCACCATGGCGCCCTCCCCCACCCCGAAAAAGGGCGAGGGCGGCGAAAGCGTGAAAGAGTTCACGCCGGAGCAGCGCCAGACCGCCCGGCGCTCCCTCGAGCAGATGAAGGTGAGGGGCAAAATGGAGAGCTACCTCGCGGATCTGAAAAAGAAGGCCGTGATCAAGATCACCCTTTAGGCCCTTTCCCTTTTCGGCTCCGGTCCTTTCCCCCGAAGGCCCCCCCTTTGGTTTTTGGTTTTTTTCCGCCGCGGCTCGGGCTCTCCCGGCGGGGGCTTGACGCCCCCTTGGCTTTTTTTCCTTCGCCGCCTTTTCCTCCGCCCTGGGCTTTTTTCCGGTTTTCCACACGAAACGGGTCGTCTCCTTGATATTCCAATCGCTTTTCATATTTCCCAAGACTAAAAACAACCCGGGAGACCAGGGGCAGAGGGAGGCCGCGGGCCCCAAAAGCACCCTGGAATTCCAGAGCCTGGCCGAGCTGGGCGCCTACCTCAAGAGCGAGCGCGAAAAGGCCCAGCTGTCGCGCTCGGAGCTCACCAACCGCACCAAGATAACCCTGGACCAGCTCTCCAACATGGAGGCCGGAACCTTCTCCGGGCTGGCCCCGGTCTACGCCAAGGGCTTTCTGCGCAGCTACGCCCAGACCCTGAACCTCAACCCCGCCGAGATAGTCGCCGAGTACAAAAGGCACACCGGGGAGCTGGGGGCCAACCCCTACAAGCCCCTCACCTCCAAATACCGCGAATCCGACATCGTGAGCGAGGACGGCTTAGGCCCGGGCGCCATCCTGGCGGCGCTTTTGGCCGTCGTCGTCGCACTCGCCCTACTGGTGTTCTTCAACTCCCACGCGCGGACCTTCGCCGCCCGGTACCTCCCCTTTTTAGAAAGCGAGGCCCCGGAGGGCTCCGCCCCGGACGGAGATTCTCCGTCCGCGCCTAAACCGGACGCCGCCTCATCCTCCGCCGCCGAAAGCCCCGCCCCCGCCCGGGCGTCCCTGGCCGCGGCCAACGACTCCGCCTCCCCCGCCCAGGCCCCTCCGGCCGCCGGAGCGGCTCCGGCCGCGGCCCTCGGGGCGGAAAACGCCGCCGGAGACTCCGCCGGGGCGGCCCCGGCCGCCCCGGCCCCCGCCGAGGGGGGCAGCCTCGTTTTGAACGCCCGCGCCGGCACCTGGGCCCAGCTCACGGTGGACGACGGGCCGCTCATCCACGTCTACTTCCGGGAGGGGGAGTCGCGGCGCTTTTCGGCGGCTAAAAGCGTCGTGATCACCGCGGGAAACGGCCGCGCCCTCCGCGCGGAGTGGAACGGGGTGGTCTACCAGGAGCTGGGGCCGGAGGGTCCCATGGAGAGACGCTTCCCCCCCCGCTGACGCCCCGCCGCCCTCCCTCCGGAGGGGATCCCCTTGAAGGGTCCCCTTGGCGGGATAGGGCGCCTTCACGAGCAGGCACCCCCATGACCGCCTCCAACCTCTCCGTCAGACCCTATCTGGAAGAGGGCCGCGAAAGCGAGCTGGCCGAGCTTTTAAAGAGCCTGCATCCGGCGGACATGGCGGACGTCCTGGAGCCCCTGGAGCTAGACGAGATCATAAAGGTGGTCTCGCTCATGGACGATCAGACCGGGGCGGACGTCTTGGTGGAGTTGAACTCCCAGGCCCGGGACCTGGTGGTCCAGGGGCTTCCCGTGGAGCGTCTCACGGGCATGGTCTCCGAAATGGAGTCGGACGACGCGGCCGACCTGGTGGGGGACCTCGCCCTCGACACCCGCGACGAGGTCCTCTCCCACATCGACTCCGAAGACTCGGAGGAGGTGAGGCGGCTCCTTTTGTACGACGGGGAGACCGCCGGGGGGCTCATGCAGCTGGAGCTGGTGAGGGTCCTGGAAAACGACACCGTGCCCGGGGCGGTTGGCAAAATTCGGGAGATGACCGAGGAGGTGGACGACATCGGCCACCTCTTCGTGGTGGACGCCGACGGGGGTTTTTTAGGCGAGGTCTCTTTAAAGGATTTGCTGTTGGCCGCCCCGCACCAGACCATGAGGGCGCTGGTGAAAAGCCCGGGGCTCGTTTTGCGCGCGGACGAGGACCAGGAGTCCGTCGCGCGGAAGTTTCAAAAATACGACGTGCGGGCCGCCCCGGTGGTGGACAACCAGAACCGCTTGCTGGGCAGGGTCACGGTGGACGACATCATCGACGTGGTCCACGAGGAGGCCGACAAGGACTTCTACCGCCTCGCGGGCTCCTCGGAAGAGGAGCTCTACGTGAAATCCCCGGTGCGGACCGCCGGGCTGCGCATCCCCTGGCTGCTCTTCAATCTGGGGGGCGGGGTGCTCACGAGCTTCATTTTAAGCGCCTTCCAGGCCTCGCTCCAGAAGACCATGGCCCTCGTGGCCTTCGTGCCCATGGTCCTGAGCATCTCCGGCGCCGCCGGCACCCAGTCCGCGACCATCACGGTGCGGGGCCTCTCCTCCGGGCGCCTCTCCGGCGGCGCCGTCTGGAAAAACCTGGGTAAGGAGCAAAAGATCACCCTCGTGATCGCCTTGAGCTTCGGGGCGGCCATCGCCCTCATCTCGGGCTCGCTGCACAACGCGGCCAGGCTGGGCCTGGCCGTGGGGCTTTCCATGGCCGCGGCCATTTTGGTCTCGGCCTTCCTCGGGGCCGTGACCCCGGTCTTCTTCCGCGCGGTGCGCATAGATCCGGCCCTGGCCTCGGGGCCGGTGGTGACCTCGATAAACGACGTGGTGAGCCTTTTGATCTACACGGCGGTGGGGACGGCGGTGGTCTAGGTGTCCCCCAAAAGGAACAATCCCAAAGAGGCGCCGGCCGCCTCCGCCCCCAAGGCGCGGAAGGCCGATTTCGGCGACCAGCCGCTCCCCCGCCGCGCCAGGCTGGGGGCGGGATCGGTGAACCTCAAGATCCTCTCGGAGACCCTGGGCTTCAAGGTGGGCCAAAGGGGGACGGACTTCTTCCTCACCGACCAGGACCCCAATCTGCGGGCCCTGGGCCTCAAGGCCCTGGAGGGCTTGGAGATCATGCCTTCCGCCACCGAAACCCCCTCGGAATGGGAGGTGGAGTGCCTGGGCCTCCTTTTGGCCGAAAACCCGGAGATCGACCTGGCGGAGTTCTTCCGCGAGCCCGCCCCCCCCCGGGGGGGGCGGGCCGCGACCCCCCGCACCGAGGCCCAGAAGCAGTACCTCCAAAACATCCGCCGCAACGACCTCACCTTCGGGCTGGGGCCGGCCGGCACCGGCAAGACCTATCTGGCCGTGGCCTCGGCGGTGGAGGAGCTTTTAAACGAAAAGAGGGAGAAGCTCATCCTCACCCGTCCGGCGGTGGAGGCCGGCGAGAGGCTGGGCTTCCTCCCCGGGGACCTCTCGGAGAAGATCGACCCCTACCTCAAACCCTTAAGGGACGCCCTCCGGAGCCTCATGCCCCGGGAGTCGTTCCAAAGGTTTTACGAGCGGGGCCTGATCGAGGTGGCGCCTTTGGCCTTCATGCGGGGCCGCACCCTCTCCGGGGCCTTCGTGATCTTGGACGAGGCCCAGAACACGTCCCGGGAGCAGATGAAGATGTTTTTAACCCGCCTGGGTCCGGGCTCCAAGGCGGTGGTGACCGGCGATCCGGGGCAGAGCGATCTCCCCCCCGGGGAGTCCTCGGGCCTGAAAGAGGCCATGGCGATCCTTCCCGGCATCAAAGGCGTGGCCTTCAGCTTCTTTTCCAGCCGCGACACCGTGAGGCACCGCTTGGTGCGGCAGATCCTCGAGGCCTACCAGAGCCCCGGCCGGGGGCGCTGAAAAGGGCCCGGCGGCTAGGCGTGATAAGGACCCAACCTTGCGCAGGACGAAATTCCCCACCGACAAGAAAGCTTTAAGGGGCGGCGACGGCAAGAGCTCCGCGGCCGCCGGGTCCCCCCTTTTCCCCCGGGCCCGGTTCTCCGGGGATCTGCGGTCCCGGCTCCTGGTCGCGGTCTTGGTGTCGGCGGCCGCGGCTTTGCTCGCGAGCCCCTTTCCGGAAAGCTACGACGTCGGGGAGGTCGCCTCCCGCACCGTGCGGGCGGATCGGGACCTTTCGGTGCGGGACCCCGATCTCACCGAGAGGGAGCGGGAGAAGGCCTATTTGGGCGTGACCCCGGTCTTCATCCTGGACGACTCCGTGGCCTCCGTCGCCCTGGCCGGGGTGCGCTCGGTCTTCCAGCGGGGAAGGCAGCTCGTCGCCTCCGGCGCCGAGGAGATTCCGGAGGCCTTCGCGGACGACTTTAGCGCGGTCTTCAGCCGCCGCGGGGACGACCCCGAAGGCGGGGATCTTCTGGAGCGGACCCTGGCCCAGGGTTTTTCGACCTCCCTCGAGCGGGCCGTCACCTGGCTGAGCCTGGAGCTCCTCTCCTTGGGGATCAGGGAGGAGGAGGAGGGGCTCTTGCAGGACTACCAGGGCCGGAACGTGGAGATCACCCGCGCCGGCACCGGCGCGGCCGTGGTGACCTACGGCTCCATTCTGACCATCGCCAAGGCCGAGACCCTGGTGGCCCCCCGGGCGGGTCTTTTAAGCGTGGCTCTGGACGGCGCGGACGGGGCCCTCACCGTGGATCTCACTTTAAGCGTCATCCGCCCCAATCTGGTTTTGGACGGGGCGGCCCTGGAACTCATGCGCGCCGAGGCGAGGGCCTCGGTTCCCGAGGCCCGGCACCAGGTGCGCCGGGGGGACGTCCTGGTCGCGGCGGGCGAGCGGGTGGACCGCCTGACCCGCTTGAAGCTGGACGCTTTGGCCCGGGACGTCTCCTACGGCATGTGGCTCACCCGGGCCTTCGGGCTGTTTTTAGTCTTCCTCGCCCTCCTCTGGTTCGCGGGCGCGGTCTCCGCCGTGGACGGCGTCAAGCGCTCCCGGGCCGAGACGGCCCTTGCGGCCGTCATCCTCCTTTTATATCTGGCCGCGGCCTGGGCCTCGGTATCCTTGGGCCGGGGCTTGAACCGCGGCTTCGACTTTTTGGAGAACCGCACCCTCTTTCTGGCCATGCCCGCGCCCGCGGCCGCGATGCTCGCGGCCGTCTTCCTGGACAGGGGCCGGGCGGCCTTCGTCTGCTTTTTGGGATCCCTCATGGCCGCCGCGGCGGCCCCGGTGGACACCTTGGCGGCCTTCGTCTACCTCGCGGCCGGCTCCTTGGCGGCCGTCCCCGTCTTGAGGCACCTCTCCGAACGCGGCCGCTTCATTCCGGCGGCCGCGGCCACCCTGGCGGCCAACTCCCTGGTCATCCTGGGTTTGAACCTCGCCTCCGGATCGCCGCGCTCCGCCATCCTCCTCCCCGAGCTCGCGGCCGGCTGCGCCTCGGCCCTCCTCTCCGGCGTGGCCGCCTCGGGGCTGGTGCCCCTAATCGAGCTCCTCACGGGCTTCACCACCAACTTCAAGCTCATGGAGCTGGGAAACCTCAACCGCCCCCTGTTGCGGGAGCTCATGGTGACGGCCCCCGGCACCTACCACCACTCGGTCATCGTGGGGTCCATGGTGGAGGCCGCGGCCGAGGCCGTGCGCGCCAACGCCCACCTGGCCCGGGCCGGGGCCTACTACCACGACATCGGGAAGATCAAAAAGCCCCTCTACTTCATCGAGAACCAGGGGGCGGAGAACCGCCACGACGCCCTCACCCCCACCATGAGCGCCCTCCTCCTGGTGGCCCACGTCAAAGACGGCGGCGAGATGGCCCGGGAGGCGGGGCTCCCCCAGGGGATCGTGGACATAGTGGAGCAGCACCACGGCACGAGCCTCATGTCCTTCTTCTACCACAAGGCCATGGAGAACCGCGGGCCCAACTCCCCGGAGATAAACGAGATGGACTTCCGCTACCCCGGCCCCAAGCCGGCGGGCAAGGAGGCGGGGCTGGTGATGCTCGCGGACGTCTGCGAGGCGGCCACCCGCTCGCTTTCCGAACCCACGCCTAGGAAGATCCAGGAGCTCGTGAAAACCCTGGTGAACCGCCTCTTCGACGACGGCCAGCTGGAGGCCTCGGAACTCACCTTGAAGGATTTGACCGAAATCAAAAGGGTCTTCGTGAGCATCCTGACCGGCATCTACCATCACCGCGTGGCCTACCCGTCCGTGGGCAAGGAGGCCGAGCGGGAGCGGCAGACCAGGAGCCAGGTGGTCTATGGCCATATTTCTCCGGAACCGTCAAAACGTCTTGCCCATTGAAAGGCGGGAGCTGAAAAGGCGCCTCTCCCGGGTCCTAAGGGACTTGGAGGGACCCGGGGCCTCCCTCACCCTCCTTCTCGCGGACGACCGGATTTTGCGGAAACTCAACCGCCGCTTCCGCCGGATAGACTCCCCCACCAACGTCCTGGCCTTTCCCGCCGGCGATCCCCCGCCGCTTCCGCCCCCGGAAGGGGACCCGCGGATCCCTGAGAAATACCTGGGCGACTTGGCCGTCTCGACCGAGACCATTTTAAGGGAGGCCGGAGAGGGAGGGGGGGATCCCCGGTTTCTTTTGTACTTCTACGCCGTCCACGGCATCCTCCATCTCCTGGGCCACGACCACGAGCGGGGGAAGCGGGAGGAGAGGATCCAAAACGAGGAGACCGAAAGACTCCTGGAACTAATAGGCGTGGCCCGGATCTGACGGGGGTCCTTTACGGGCCCCGTTTCCCCGCGCCTCCGCGGACCCCCCCCTACGCCGGCCGGAAAAAAGCCGGGGGGGCCCCTTTGAAAAACGCCCGCTAAAAAAACGCGCTTCCCCCCCCCGGTTACGGCGCCCGCTGGGAAAAAACACGCTCCCTTTCCTTAGAACACCGCGCCCGCTTGATAAAAACGTTCTTTCCGCCTATGAAATAAAAGACATTTTGAAAAACATCCGCCAACTAGCTATAAATTAAACGCTCAATAAAAAAACATCCGCCCGTTTCCTTCGAATAAACAGCCCGCTTGATAAAAACGTTCCCTCCGCCTATGAAATAAACGACATTTTGAAAAACATCCGCCATCTAGCCGTAAATTAAACGCTCAATAAAAAAACATCCGCCCTATTTCCTTAAATAAATAGCCAACTTGATAAAACCGTTCTTTCCGCCTAAGAAAGAAACGCCATATTAAAAAACAGCCGCCATCTAGCCGTAAATTAAACGCTCAATAAAAAAACATCCGATCTATTTCCTTAAATAAATAGCCAACTTGATAAAAACGTTCTTTCCGCCTAAGAAATAAACGCCATCCTGAAAAACAACCTCCATCTCGCCGTAAATTTAGCGCCCGCCTGAAAAACGACCGCCAATTCGCCATAAATTTAGCGCCGACATGAAAGAAAACGCCAACTCCACCTTGAATAAGGCGGAGACTTGAAAAGCCCCGCGTTGAAAACATAAAATCAATCCTTGCTTTTTTTCCCTTTTTGAAGTATTTAAGCGCTTCAGCTTTTTTTCTTTCAGAATTAAAGCGAGCGACGTTTTTTTAAATCCTTCCCCCCCGAGGCCCCCCCATGCTCTGCCGCGTCATCCAGCACGTCCTTTTCGAAGACCTCGGACTCTTTTCCGGCGTCTTGGCCGATCGGGGCTACGGGATAGAGTACCATCAGGCGGGAGTCGATCTCCCCGGACCGGTCGAGTGGCTGGAGGCGGATCTGCGGATCGTCATGGGAGGTCCCATAGGCGTGGGCGACCGCGCCTCGTATCCGTACATCGAAGACGAGATAAACCTCGTCCGGCGGGCCGTCGAGTCCGGAGGGGCTGTTTTAGGAATCTGCCTGGGGGCCCAGTTCCTGGCCGCGGCCATGGGGGCCGCCGTGTATCCCAACACCGGACCCGAAATCGGCTTCGGACCCCTGGAGCTCACGCCCGCCGCGCTAGACTCGCCCCTTGGGCGTCTTAAAGACGTTCCGGTGCTGCACTGGCACGGCGACACCTTCGACGTCCCGAAAGGAGCGGAGCGCCTGGCCTCCACCCCCGGAACCCCCAACCAGGCCTTCAGGAGGGGGGGGGGGATCCTGGCTTTGCAGTTCCATCCCGAGACGGACTTCTCCCGCTTCGAGCAGTGGCTGATCGGGCATACGGCGGAACTCTCCCGCCACAACCTAGATCCCGCCCGGTTAAGAAAGGAGGCGCGCGCCCACGCCCCCCTCCTCGCGGAGAGGGCCCCCCTGTTTTTCAACGACTGGCTGGACGGCCTGAAAAACTGAAACACGCCGGGATAAAGCCCTCCCTTTTTCCCTTGCAAGCGCCGGGCGTCCTTGTGTAGAATTTTAAAAACTCCCCTAGTCTTGGGGTTTCAAAAGCCGGAAAGCGTAAAGACGCCGTCTCCGGATAACGAACGCTCTTTAAAACCGGAAAAAAAACAATTTTTTCCAGCCTCTTTCACCCGCGAGGCTTTTTCCCGGATTCATTCCGGCGGGTTAAACCGTATTACAGGTGACAGATGAGTTCCAGCAGCAACGGAGCGGTCCTTCTAATAGACGTGGAGAACGTCATCGGACTGTGCAACAATTTAAAATCCGAAGGCGTTTTAGAGGATATCGACATCAAGCCGGTGTGCGACAAGCTCACCGAGATGTTCGGCCCGCTGCGCTGCCGGAAGTCCTACGGCGACATCGCCTACTCCTGCTCCAAAACGGCCAACCACCACTGGATCCGGGCGATTAGGAAAAATTTCTACGACAACCTAATCGAGATAAACGACATTCCCAATTTCGGCGGCTACAAGAACATGGCCGACATGACCATCATCACCGAAGCCCTGTCCATAGCCTTCGACAACGAGGATATTTCGGTCTTCGCCATCTTCTCCTCGGACGCCGACTACGTGCCCCTCTACACCAAACTCAAAGAGAGGGGTAAAACCGTGGTCATCATAGGGGTCACCCAGGAGGCCACCTCCTCCATCCTGACCAAGGCCGCGGACTATCTCTTCTACTACCAGAACCTCGTAAGCCAGACCTCCTTTTCGTCCGCCGCCCAGCCCGTCTCCGGCCATTACAGCCACCTCGTTTTGCGGGCGGCCGAGAGCATCGTGGATCAGGGCGCCCCCCTCCAGGGCTCGGCCCTCCTCCACAAAATTAGACAGCTGCAGTCGGATTTCGACTACAAACAGCTGGGCTTCAAGAAGTTCATCGACTTCCTCAAAGACGTGGAGCTGAGGACCAACGCCTTAAGCGTGAACCCCCATCCCGAGTTTTCCGGGGACATGACCATCACCTTGAACGACACCTTGTTGGGAGGGGCGTCCCAGCACAAGACTCCCCCCGAACCCCAAACCCCGAAAGAGCACGTCCCCCTCACCCTGCCCGAGGAATACAAAGCCGTCCTGGAAAGGAAGCTGCGCTGCCCCCTTTTGACCAACGCCCAGTACGAGAGGTGCTGCGAGGCGATTTTCAACATCTTCACGAAGGAGGTCCTGGAAAACCCCGCGGAGGACGCCGACATCAAGCTGGTGGAGCTGAAAAACCTGGTCATGCAGGAGCTTCTTTCGGATCCCCTTTTCGCGGCCATCACCTCCAACGGGCGCTCCACCGATCCCTTCGACTCGGTTCTCTTCAAGCTCCTTAAAGCCCTCTATATGACGGGCGTGTTCTGCAAGCCCAAAAAGAAGGCGGACGAGCCCGTGCTCGACCTCTTCAACAACAACCCCGTCATTTCGGTTTTTTACAAGAAAAAACCCAACCTCATGGAACGGCTTTACTACAGCATGTTCTACGTCCTCAAAAGCTACGACCTTCCCCTCGACAAAAACGCCCTAAGCCAGCTCTTTTTCGGAAACGAGGATAAGGACAACGTGAAACACATGGGGAAACTCGTGGACAGCTTCGATCTCCAGACCATGCCCCAGAACATAGCCAGGGAGAACGCCGCCGCCCACAAAGAGGCCGCCAAGGAGGCCTCCGTTCCGGCCAGGATCGTCTCGCTTCCGCCCAAGATCACCTCCGAACCGGCCAAGATCATCGCCCTCCCGCCCAAGATCGCCGCCGAACCGGCCAAGATCATCGCCGTCGCGGCCAACGACGACGCCGCTCCGGCCAAGGAAAACCCCGCCCCGGCCGCGACGAAGGCCCTCGCGGCCAAGGCCCCGGCGACCAAGGCCGCCACCAAGACGAAAGCCGCCGCGGCCAAGGCGACGGAGGAAAGCGGCGCCGACGAGGAGACGGCGGCCGCCGCCATCTTGGAAAACCGGAAAAAAAAGACGCCCAGGGGAGCGCTCAGCGTCTGAGTTTTTTCTTCGATTATTTTTCCCGCCTCTTTCGCGCCTTCGGCCGCGGAAGGGGCCCGCGCCTTCTAAAAACTCACGAAGATATACTCACGCTTGTTTTCGAAACTGGGGCGTAAAATACAATATATATGGTGAGCTATATTCAATACCACCGTATTATGTATTTTTTCAAAGCGTTCAACATCGGGGCGAAACGCCGGCGACTCATCCGATATTCACCGGGCGCTCCAAAAAATAGTTTCTTCTGTTGATTCGCCACAACATATTGCGTCCGAGTTGCGGAACGCTGAACCCCTTTTTTTCCCTTAGCCGATCGAGGCAATGGGCCAACGGCCAGTCTCCGCCCATTTCCAGCCTTAAGGCGGGGCTTCCAATCCGCCTTTGAACGCGAAAGGAGCAAAATAACTTCCCTGACCGATGTTCGAAACCACGGAGACGGAGGCGCCGCGCGGCTGGAAGTTTTTCCGCGGAAAAAGTAAGGCGGAATCGGCCCCTGCCTTTTCCGGCCTAGAGCTTTTTCGCTGGGAGGCGGAAAAGGCCGCCCCCGATCGGAGCCGCGGGAAGGCCAGTTTTTTCCGGCCTTGGCTTCCCCCTTTCCGCCGCGCGTGTTTCCAGGGAGTTTTTAAGAGCCGCGCGCGGCTTTTTTCGAAGCCTTGGAGGCGGGCGCGGACACGGCGGCTTTTTTAAGCGCGAATCCGGAGCGGGGCCGGGCGTTTTCGGCCGGAAGCTCTTTTTGGCTTCCGCTTTGACGGCCTCCGCGCCGTTATCCCGGGGAAACGGAGGGAAACCACGCCCGGCGCTTAAAAAAGGCCCTCTCAGGGGCTTTTTTCCAAAAAAGGGGGGATAAGAGTTTTTCCCGAAAATCCGGCTTTTTCGGCGCCAGGAAGAGGGCTCGGAACTCCGAAAAGAGGCGGATTCCCCCGGCGGCTATTTATCGGCTGAAAAATGAGGCTCGGATCTGAATTTTGGCCGCTAATTGTACTGCTAAGAAGTGAGAATAATTCACACACAAGTCACCAACATAATAGTTTGTTGGCGCGTCTACGCTTATAAACGGATAAAATAAGGCCGCGCCGCCGGTTCTAAGCGGAGCGGATCGCCCGGTAAACTATTATCATTTGATGGTCGCGATGATGTTAAATGGATGACTTTAGGCGATATTTCTTTAAACGTTTCATCTGGTGGAACTCCGCTTGTCGCTCGGAAGGAATGCTATGGAGGAGATATTCCTTGGCTACGCTCGCGGGAAATACGATTTATCGACATTTATGATGCTGAAATAAAAATCACACCTCCCGCCATAGAAAATTCATCTACAAAAATTATTCCTGAAAATTGTTTTATAGTCGCTATTTCAGGAGCTACAGCGGCTCGTTTCGCGATTAACAAAATCCCTTTGGCAACTAATCAACACTGTTGTCGCTTTTATGTAAATCCAAAATTAGCTAAATATCGATACGTGTTTCATCGGGTCGGTTGCCAAAATGAACACCTTAAAGCGTTAGGCCATGGAACGCGATCTGATTTAAATTCTAGTATCATCAAAAACTATTCCAGTTCCATCAATTCAAGAGCAAGAATATATTATTTCAATCCTTGACCGTTTTGACGCTTCAACAAACGATCTCGCTTCAGGCTTACCAGCTGAAAAGCTTGGTCCTTGTGGAAAATCTCCAAATTCGCCGGCCTGACTCTGGAACAGGCGAGGTCCCTCGCCCCAGCCTGGCCTTTCAAAAGCTGCTTTCCGGCTCCCGACCCTGAGAGGGTCCCATCTTGGGGGACGCGTCTTTTTACCGCTTTTCACCCGTGAAACATCCCGCCAGGGCGGTCCCGTTCGGCCGCTCTGGCGGTCTTTTTTGGGGGGGTCTCCACCCGTTCCCTCCGCCCCCAGCCGCCGGTTTTCACCAGGCTTTCCTCCTTTCCCCGCCCCCCCGTTCGCGAACCCCGAAGGACCTCTTCGCTGGTTGAAGGGCGCCAGGTCTCCTCCCATTTCCCCTCTCCTTTGGCGCCCGTCTATTTTAGCGACTGGAACTTAAGATGCGATAAATATGGTTGTTCATGCTCAAAATACACCGCGGTTCGCGCTTCGACTGAGCTTTCAACTTCGGGAAAAAACGCGGCCAACTAACCTGAAAATTGTCGGGCGCTCCAAAAAAATAGACTCTCCTACCGATTGACCGCGCTTTATTTTGTTTAGGTTTTTTTTTGAGACCGCGCCGGAAAAACATCCTCCGTCGGAAGAGGAATCTTTCGGTAAGGCCCGCCCTGGCTTCGCGCGCCTTGGACGGCGGCGACGGCTTTCGGATCCGGTTTTCCGCGCCCCTCTTTTCCCGCCCGTTTATTCAGCCTTCCCGGCTTTCCCCCGCCTTCTTCAGGTGGAGCTCCATGAGTCCCGCCGCCGTATCCGCCTCCGTCATGAACTCGTAGGCGAATCCGTAGGCCCGCATGACGATTTCGTCAAGCGTGACGTGGGCGTCCCTAAGGGCGCGCGGCGTCGTTTGGGGGTCGTAGAGATCGGCCAAGGTTTTACCGGAAAAGCTCCGCCGCGCGGATATGACCTTTCGGGCGGCGTTTTCGACCTCCGCTTTTAATTTCTCATCCTCGTCCGGCCAGGGAAAATTATTGTAGACGACGTCTTTGGAGTAGCGGTAGCAGGTTCCGAGGCGTCCGCACACGGCCCTCACCCACGCCATATGCGTGGCGGACGTGAGAATTCCGAAATGATAAAGGCCGGCCCGGGGCAGAATCAGCATGGAATCGCTGACTATTATTCCAGGCGGAAGAAACGCCGCCGGGATGTAGAGCCTCCTGTCCGAGGACACCCGGGGGACGGCCAGATACCGTTCTTCCGGCATGTTTTCCACCTGGAAACGTTCCGGCTTTTCCGCCAGCTTCAAAGTGGAGAGCCTTCCGCTCTTTAAACGGAAACGCCTCACTTGGTCCACGCGCTTTGAAACTTCGGGAAGCCTCCCAAGCTCTCCTCCGTGGCAGCCGGCCAGGCACAGACAAAAGCGGCGGCGCCCGTTTAAAAACTCATCCGCGCCGAGAAACACCCTGAACCATTTCAGCGCTCCCGGCTCAAGCTGGATGAATTCGTCCTTCTCCCTTTCCGAAAAAAGGTAGCGGCCGTTGTCGATGGGCTGGTTTCCGACGCTCATGGGCGGGACCCGGCAGATGGGGGACGGCCTCGTCATAATGAACACGTCGGGACCGGACACCAAATAGGGGTTGATGTTTTCCGCTTCCGCCCTCTCGTCTCCGGAGTAGATGAACTTCCTCTTTTGGGGGGTTTTACGGGAGAAGCCTATGATGACGCAGAAGACGGCCGCTTTGCCCCGACCCTCTCCGCTCCACTTGAAGGTTTTCCGGCAGAAGTTTATCTCCATTCCGAAATCTTCGATGAGGGGTTTCCATAGAGCCGCCGCCTGCTCGCCTTGGGAAACGGAGCTGGTGGACACGAAGGCGCATTCGACGTCCGTGTTCCGCATGCACGAGGCGGCCTTGCGATACCAGGCGCACACGTAGTCCAGGATTTTCCAGCCTTTGACCTCCCCTTCCGGAGCGTCCTTGAACACGCGCGCCATGGACTTTCGCTGCTGGGGCGTCTGGAGCCTGGATCCCGCGAAAGGGGGGTTTCCCAGGATGTGGGTGAGCCTCCCCCCTCCCCCGCCGGACGCCGCCTTCATCCAGTCCATATGAAGAGCGTTTCTTCGGATCGCGACCCCGGCGTTCTCCGGCGGAAAAACGGCTACGCCGCCGAAATATTCCGCGGCCTCCATGTTCATAAGGTGATCCGTCAGCCGCATCCCCGCCCGGGCTATCCGGCAGGGGAAATCCTCGATTTCCACGCCGTGAAACTGCCCGGTGTTCACCATGAGGCTATCGCCCGCGTTAACAATCGAAGTTTTCGGAACTTTCGTGATTTTAAGCGCCGAAAGTTCCAGCCTCCTCAGCTCCCGGTAGGTGACGATGAGGAAATTCCCGCAGCCGCAGGCGGGATCTAAAAATGTCATGTTTTTTAGTTTTTTTCTGAATTCACCAAGCGCCACCGGGTTCGTCCCGGCTCTTTCCAACTCGCTTTTAAGCTCGTCTAAAAACAAGGGTCCGATGAGTTTCAGGATATCCTCTTCGGAAGTGTAGTGCGCCCCCAGCTCGCGGCGGCGCTTTTCGTCCATGATCGCTTGGAACATGGAGCCGAACAGGGAGGGGCTTATCCCGCTCCAGTCGAAGGCGGCGCACTCCGCCAAAGCGTCCAGGGTTTTTCCGTCGAAATCGTGAAGTTCGGGATCGCCTTCGAAAAGGCTCCCCTGAAGGCGGGGGAAGGCCCTAAGCCCCTCGGGGGCGCCCGCGTCCTCCCCTTTGGCGCCTAAGGGGGTGTTTAGGATCCCGAAGAGCCGCGCCAGCCGGAAAGAGAGATCGGAGCCGTCCCTTTTCGAATCCCTCACGTACTTGTAAAACAACCCGGAGGGGAATATCCCGCTTCCTCCCGCGAACAGGCAGAATAAAACCCGGGAGAGGCACAGCTCCAGATCCCTCCCCCGGCAGCCCCGCTTTTCCAGGGCGGCCCGGAGACGGGTCGCTTTTTCCCTGGCTTTTTCGCCCGCGAACCCCCCATCGGGTTTTAAAATCCCCCCCCCGGCGGAAAACAGCGGGGCGAAAAGCGAGAGGCGCCTATGAAGATCCGTCGTTTTAAAGGCGCGCGACCCTTTTAACGATCCCGGGGAAAAAACCCTGACGCGTTCGTAATCCGAGGCCATCGGCAAAACGGGAACCCTTCCGGCGGGGAGCTTTTCCAGGCGTCTTTTCAGCCTTAGAGAGGCCTCCTCCAGGCCGCCCGGAAGCTCTTTCCCCGATTCCTCCGCCGACATCTCCGCCGCCAGGACCCCGTCCAGGCGAAAAAACAGGCCGTCCGCAGACTCGACCCCGGAAAGCCCGAAGACTTGCATAAATTCATCTATAAAATTGACGCTTTTATATGATTTATTACCTATTTGTGCGTACTTAGAAGCGAATTTTAAAGCCTTATCCTTAATTTCATTCCAGTCTGGCGCCATGACAAAACCGCCGCTTTCCTTATTTCGCCCCGTCCGGGACGGGGAATCCGGCCGCTCCCCCAAGCGGGGGGGCGGCCGCCCTCCATTTTAACGCCCGGCGCCTTTTTCGTCAGCCTGGAGATCCGGGTGCTTTTCCCAGCGGCCCCGGCGGCCCGATACGGACTCGATCCCTCTTTTTCCGCGCCCTCCGTCCTCAGCCTCCTTCATCCCCCTCCCCCCGTCGTCACCCGCCCTTCGCCCCCCCGCCTCCGCGGTCTTTTCCGCCCCTTTCCGCCCCCCCCCGCCCCGAAAAATCCCGCCTCCCCCGTCTTGACAATCCGCGAAAAGGACTTACCTTTTGATCAGAGCGATTCCACTTTGGGACGGGAGTGAAAAGATGCGATTCGACAAATTCACCGTGAAAAGCCAGGAGGCCTTGGCCGAGGCCCAGAGCCTGGCCGAGCGCCGCAACCACCAGGAGATAACCCCCCTGCATCTGGCGCTTAGTCTTATTCAACAGCCAGACGGGTTGATAAGACCCATCCTGAGCAAGGCCGGGGTCTCGGAATCCCTGATTTCAAACGACCTGGACGCCGAGCTGGAGAGGCTCCCCCGCATCAGCGGGCCCGGGGTCACGAGCTACACCGGAACCGATCTCAAGACCTCTATGGAGCTGGCCGTGGCCGAGGCGGAGAAGATGAAGGACGACTACGTCTCCACCGAGCATCTTCTCTTGGGGATCCTGGACAAAAAGGAGAATCCGGCCGCGAAGATATTCCTGGATCGGGGCCTCACCCGGGAGCTGGTCTTCAAGACCTTGAAAGATTTAAGGGGCCAGCAGAGGGTGACGGATCAGAATCCGGAAGAAAAGTTCCAGGCCCTCCAGAAGTTCACGAGGGATCTAACCGACGAGGCCAGGCGCCAGAAGCTCGACCCCGTCATCGGCCGGGACGAGGAGATCCGGAGGGTCATGCAGGTGCTCTCCCGGCGCACCAAGAACAACCCGGTCCTGATAGGAGAGCCCGGGGTGGGGAAGACGGCCATCGTGGAGGGGCTGGCCCGAAGGATCGTCTCCGGAGACGTGCCGGAGACGCTTAGAAACAAAAGGATCCTGGCCCTGGACATCGGGGCCATGGTGGCGGGGGCCAAGTACCGGGGCGAGTTCGAGGAGAGGCTCAAGGCCGTCATTAAGGAGGTGGAGGCCGCGAGCGGCGACATCATCCTCTTCATTGACGAGATGCACCTTCTGGTCGGGGCCGGTAAAAGCGAGGGGAGCCTCGACGCCGGAAACATGCTCAAACCCCCTTTGGCCCGAGGCGAGCTTAAATGCGTGGGCGCCACCACCACCAGCGAGTACCGCAAAAACATCGAGAAGGACGCGGCCCTGGAGCGCCGCTTCGCCCCGATTTTGGTGGAGGAGCCCTCGGTGGAGGACTCCGTCAGCATCTTAAGGGGCTTAAGGGAGCGCTACGAGGTGCACCACAAGGTGACGCTTACCGACGGCGCCATCGTGGCCGCCGTCGCCCTCTCCCACCGCTACATAACCGACCGCTTTCTGCCGGACAAGGCCATAGATCTAATAGACGAGGCGGCGAGCCGCCTCAGGCTCGACATCGACAGCCTCCCCGCGGAGCTGGACGAGACCCGCCGGAGGATCATGACGCTTTCCATCGAGCGGGAGGCCCTCAGAAAGGAGCACGATCCGGCCGCCAGGGACCGCCTCACCAAACTCGAAGACGAGCTCAAGATTTTAAACCGCAAGGACGGGGATTTGAGCGCCCGCTGGGAGGCCGACAAGGCCGTGGTGGCCAGGACCGGAGCCCTGAGGGAAGAGATAGAGAACATCCGGGGGAGCATGGAGCGGGCCCAGCGGGAGGGAGATCTGGAGCTCGCGGCCGAGCTCCAGTACGGCAAACTCCCCCAGCTGGAATCCCAGCTGGATTCCCTCCAGAAGGACTCCGGCGCGAGGCTGATCAAAGAGGAGGTGGGGGCGGACGACATCGCCCACGTGGTCTCCAAGTGGACGGGCATCCCCGCCGGAAGGCTTTTGGAAGGGGAAAGGGAGAAGCTCGTGCTGATGGAGGAGAGGCTCGCCGATCGGGTGGTGGGCCAGGCCGAGGCCGTCTCCGCCGTCTCCCGGGCCATTAGGCGCTCGCGGTCCGGAATCGCCGATCCCAACCGCCCGGTGGGCTCGTTCATCTTCATGGGCCCCACGGGGGTGGGCAAGACCGAGACGGCCAGGGCCCTGGCCGAGTTCCTCTTCGACGACGAAAACGCCATGGTGCGCCTCGACATGTCGGAGTTTATGGAGAAGCACTCGGTGGCCCGCTTGATCGGCGCCCCTCCGGGCTACGTGGGCTACGAGGAGGGCGGCTACCTCACGGAGGCCGTCAGGCGGCGCCCGTATTCGGTCATCCTCTTCGACGAGGTGGAGAAGGCGCATCCGGACGTCTTCAACGCCCTGTTGCAGATCTTAGACGACGGCCGCCTCACCGACGGCCAGGGCCGCACGGTGGACTTCAAGAACGCCGTCATCACCATGACCTCCAACATCGGATCCGAATTCATCAGCTTTTCCGGAAACGGCAAAGACTCCGAGAAGAAGGCCATGGAGGCCTTAAAAGCCCGCTTCCGGCCGGAGTTTTTAAACCGGGTGGACGACATCGTCGTCTTCCACTCGCTTTCCAAGGACGACATCCGCCGCATCGTGAGACTGCAGATTAAACGCCTCGGAAAACGCCTGGAGGAGAGGAAGCTCGCCCTCTCCCTCACCCCGGCGGCGGAGGAGTTTCTGGCCACCGTGGGCTTCGATCCGGTCTACGGGGCGCGGCCCCTGAAGCGGGCCGTCCAGACCGAGCTCATGGATCCTTTGGCCCTGAAGCTTCTAAACGGGGAGATCCTGGACGGCCAGGAGATCCTGGTGGACGTGAACCTCGAAAAAACGGCCTTGATCATCACCCCGGGGGCCATCAAGCGCCAGGAGATGGTTTTAAGCGGGGCGGAGGATGCCTAACAACGGCGATCTCATCGCCGCCGTCTCCACGGCCCCCGGCCCGGGGGCCCTGGCCGTCGTCCGCCTCTCGGGCGCGGGGACGCTTAACACCCTCGCCCGCGTCTTCCGCTCCAAAAAATCCCTGGAAGAGAATCCCAGGACCCTGATTCGGGGGAGGGTTGTGGACCCCCGGGACGGCGGCACGGCGGATCACGCCCTGGCCGTCTGGTTTCCGGGCCCCTCCTCTTTCACCGGCGAGGACTCGGCCGAGATCCAGGGCCACGGCGGAAGCCTCATTCCCGGACTGGTTTTAAGGCTGCTCTTAGACGAGGGGGCCAGGCTCGCCCGACCCGGGGAGTTCACCGAAAGGGCCTTTTTAAACGGCAAGCTCTCCTTGGATCAAGCCGAGGCCGTGGCCGAGATCGTGGCGGCGGAATCCGCCGCCGAGGCCAAAATAGCGGCCCGGACCCTGGACGGGGCCTTAAAGGAGAAGGTCTCCGCAATCTTCCTGGCCATGAAAGGGGCTTACGCCCGCCTCACGGCGGTTTTGGACTTCGAAGAGGAGTGGACCCCGAAGGACGCGGACGACCTTCTAAACGCCCTCAAAGAGGCCCGGGAATCCTTAAAAAGCCTCATAGATCTCCGGAAGAGGGGGCGCTTCTACCGGGACGGCCTCAAGGTGGTCCTGGCCGGAGCTCCCAACGCCGGCAAATCCGAGCTCTTCAACGCCCTCCTCGGGAAAAAGAGGGCCCTGGTGTCTCCGGTCCCCGGAACCACAAGGGACTACCTCACGGCCGCGGTCTCCTGGGGAAACGTCAGGGTGGAGCTGGTGGACACCGCCGGCTTGCGGGAGGAGGGCGGCGACGAGCTGGAAAAGATGGGGCAGGCGCTCGCTTTAGAGCAGATGGGGGAGGCGGATCTGGTGCTGCGCTTAAGAGATCTAACAAATCCGGAAAGGATTCCAACGCCGGAGGCGGAAAAGGGGATCCCCGGCCTCGAGGTCTGGAACAAGACGGATCTGGTCTCAACCGACAGGGGCCCGCTTCCCCCGGGGCTCAAAATATCGGCCAAAACCGGAGACGGCTTGGAGGAGCTCAAAGAGGCGGCCTTGAAGCTCCTCGGAATCCAGGGGGCCCGGATTCCGGACATCGTCCCCAATCTACGCCAGGAAAAGGCCATAGAGGAGAGCCACCGCCTCCTGGAGGAGGCGGTGGCATCCCTCTCCTCCGGCGAGCCGCCGGAGATTTGCGGCGTCCTTCTGCGGCGCTCCCTGGATCGGCTGGGGGAGGTGACGGGTAGGGTCTTCACCGAGGATCTGTTAACCGAGGTTTTCAAGCGCTTCTGCCTGGGAAAGTAGCCTCGGAATCCGGAGGGGGGGCCTCCTTTAGTTCAGGAGAGGCGGAGAGCCAAAAAGACTTGACAAAGGGACTGATTTTCAGTAAAAAACCACCAGTGGCTAGGTAGCTCAGTTGGCAGAGCACTGGACTGAAAATCCGGGTGTCGGCGGTTCGAATCCGTCCCTAGCCACCATCCGACTAAAAATATGATTCGATAAAAAACGTTAAAATTATTCCAAGCGCGAATACAAGCCGTTTTATAGAAAAAAAGAAAAACCCGCGAATTTCCTTTCAGGGTCGTATTCTTCTCCGCTTTTCCGAAAAACGCGGCGCAAAATACACTACATCGCCAAAAACGCGGGGAGAAAACGCCGGGAACGCTCTGTATTTTTTCCGTTAGAGATCCATTCTTACTTTACGAGACCTGAAAACAAACCCCGCCGCCACGCGGTCGGAAGGGGCTTTATCCGGAAGAGCGTCCAAACGGGTTCGGGCGCTGGAAGCTCGGCCGTTATCACCCCGGCTGGGATAGCCTTGAATATTGGAATGCAGAGGTTCCCCTCGTTATTTGGCGTCTTTCTAATATTGAACCGCCGGAGTTATATTATCATGCTCCGGCGTTTACAATCCCCGGTGAGGACTCTTCTCCGAGGGCCGCATCGTCGGTAAGGGGGGCGTTAATTTTCACTCTTTTCCACCGGCGGCGGGTTCATGTCTCACGGACCACGGGAAAAGATAAATAGATCCGATCAAGATGAATCCGGAGAGGTTCATGAGTTCCAATCCCCGCGTTGGCAGCTCTAGCAAATAGCGTGTCAATTTCATTAAATCAATATAGACAGTCTTTTCCCCGACTTTTTCGATTTCTTTCGACCATTTGTTTCTACGGAATCTTTGTTCAAAGACCTCAAGTTTGGTTTACTATTATGTAGATAATCATCATGGCTTATTTTCCCCTAAAAATGGTCTAGGAATTGGGGATCACCTCAAGGAGATATTGTATGTTATTACCCCGGCGGTTAAATATTGGAAAAATAACATGTATTCAAGGTAACAACTTCATTTTACAGTTCTAGTTTTTATCCGCCGGGGTAATATATTCGGGTTTTAAACGGGGGAGCT
>JAISMF010000017.1 GCA_031276865.1 Deltaproteobacteria bacterium
TAGCAATAATCATGCCAAAAACTGTATATGGAAGAGCCGGTTCCATTCTCCGCACATCCGGCAGGGCAACCCCCCTGCAGCCAGCGAAGGCAAGCTTGCGGAGTTTTTTTCAACCCCCCCTTCTCTTTCAAGCAGAGGCGAACTCAAGATCAGGCAAGAGCCCAAGCTCACAGCTTCATTTAAGCCAACCCATTGGTTTCCATGAAGCTGATAAAAACGCTATATATTGCATTTCATTTTCATATTATGTCATATATACTGATGTGCAAAAACAGTGCCAATGCCTGCCCTGGTGGCGCAGCGCCACCAGGGCAGGCATTGGGGGGGGCTGTGGTTTCATCATCCTCCGGGTCCTGGGCCAAGGAAATTTCTACTGTGGGGTTGTGCCCCCCCATGGGAAATTTCTACTGTGGTCAAAAGTAGGAAATTTCTATTGTGGGCTGACAAGCTTATGTTCAAAAGCTTAATCACAAAAAAAATAATGCAGGTTTAAACCGATGGTTATATTGCTTGAAATGCCCGGTGCTTCGAGCGCATGTCGATTTATAATGTTTATTATATCAAAACTATGTTATAATGTTTAAAAGGAGTACGGTTTTATCTGGTGACAACTACCTAAAATTGATGCCAGTTTTTGTAATCTGTTCATATCGGATTTATGTCAAAGATGCTAGTTATTTATAAGTTGTTAGCAAAATTCACGCTTATTATAGTTGTAATTGGTATCACTGTTTAATCTTTTCTTAGCATCGCGCTTTAAATTAAACCTTAGAATAATCGCAGAGGTTGAAAAAGTTGTAAGGGGGGTTGAGCTATAAATATCTAACTTTTATCCTCTGGGTTATAAGTATAATTTATGAGTAGGTGACGTTCTTGCTTGGTAAATTGATAATTTTTCTTACAGCGGTAGCTCATCTCTAGCTGATCTAAAGAGCATATGTGAGGTTAATATGAGTAATTTAAAGCAAATTTTTATTGCCGGGGGATGTTTTTGGGGAGTTGAGGAATTCCTTCGGCTTATTCCGGGGGTGCTTGAAACAGAGGCGGTTTACGCTAATGGAAAAAAGGAAAATCCGACCTATCGTGAGGTTTGCTCTGGGAATACAGGGTTCGCCGAGGCGGTCAGGGTCAAGTACGACAGCGACAAAATCAGCCTGGCCGAGCTATTGAACCTATTCTACAAGATAATCGACCCCACCTCCCTTAACCGCCAGGGAAACGATTTTGGCGAACAATACCGCACGGGTATATACTTTGAGGACCAAGATGATTTGTCGCTCATTTCGGCGTCTTTGGAGGAGCTGGCTAAGAGTTTGGACCGTCCTCTGGTCGTGGAGGCTAAGCCTCTGGAAAACTACTATCCGGCTGAAGAGTATCACCAGAAGTATCTGGAAAAGAATCCTGGCGGCTATTGCCACATTCCCAGGGAGAGATTTCTCATGGCTAAATATTACAAAAGTTCCGGTAAGGAACAAGATAACGACCTGAGAAGCCGATTAAGTCCTTTGGAGTATGAAGTCACCCAAAATGCCGCCACGGAGCCTCCCTTCCGCAACAAATACTTTGCTAACTTCGAGCCTGGTTTGTATGTGGACATTGTGGACGGAACCCCCCTGTTCTTATCGACTCAGAAATTTGAGTCCGGATGCGGTTGGCCGAGTTTTTCCAGACCCATCGAGGATGCTTCCCTGGAGAAAAAAAGCGACCTTTCACATGGAATGGTCAGGGTGGAGGTGCGGAGCAGTAAGAGCGGATCGCATCTCGGTCATGTCTTTCCCGATGGTCCTAAAGATGGCGGAGGCCTCAGGTATTGCATCAACAGCAGTTCCTTGAGGTTTATTCCAAAAGATAAAATGAAAGATGAGGGTTACGGGGAGTTGCTTAATCTTTTTGATGACGCAATGAAAGGTAATTATGGAGGCCACCTGAACTGATAGATGTGTTCGCTTTAGGTTTTGAACAACTTATTATCCCGGGATATTTTTTAAGAGGCGCCGGCTCAAATCGTCATAAAAAACCCTTTCTCCGCGAAAGCGGGGAAAGGGTTTTTCGTAGGGGAAAATTGAATTATGTTTTCTACGAAGTTCAAACGTGATGATGCGATCCGGGAAGCAGTCTGCTGTCCATCCCTGATGAGGGGTTCGCATTCGATCCATTTCTTAAGGGTTTGCTCACCTGAAGCCGCTTTCCCATCTCAAGACCGGCTTTGCCGCTTTCATAGTCTTTGACTTTGGTAAATTTAACTTTACTGACAACCACGTTCTTGTAGCGTTTGGCTATGTAGGCGGCGAAATCCTGATCCTTCAA
Organism: Deltaproteobacteria bacterium; assembly: GCA_031276865.1. Classification (GTDB taxonomy): domain Bacteria; phylum Desulfobacterota; class Desulfarculia; order Adiutricales; family Adiutricaceae; genus JAISMF01. The sequence goes on from JAISMF010000017.1 coordinate 2,308, forward strand.
AAGAATAAGCTCCGAGTGCTTTCCAGCGCCTCCGGTAAGCTCTTTGTTTTCCAATGCTTTGGACGCCTCTTCAAGCTTACGCGCGAAGCCGTTTAAGAGCATGATCTGAAACGAGTAGCGCGAAGTTCTGCCTGTGGCGCCTGTTTTGTAACTGTATTTTTTCCAGAGCGTGTCAATCCTTTCGTTTAAAAAATGGTAGACATGTTCGGCGAAAAGGATGTTTTCAGGTCTTCCTGAGATCTCGATTGTCCATTCGTGCCTGTTCCGCACTGGATGATATGTCTGCTTTCGAACGGCGTAGATCGAGAAATGATCGCGTAAAATGGCCTCTATTAAAAGTGTTTGCCCCGCAACCCGGCACCTGTTCAAGGGAATGATTAAATATCCGAGCCGGGTTTTCCGCTGTTCCAGTTCCAGGGCTTCGATATTGTATTTTGCCAGCAGTCTGGCCGCCGCCGCTAGGGCGGATTCGGCTTCAGCAGATTGCGCGGAGGAGGCGAGGGCCATGATCTTATCAAGCTTGGAAAGAATGGCGCTGACTTTGGGGTCAAAATTACCGTTGACGGTGTCCGCCATGGGGAAAGGCGTTGATTCCACGCTCTCCACGCTGTCGGTGAGGTAAAAGGGGTGGACGCCCAACAATTCACCGAGTCGCCTGAACTCATCGCTGTGAGTACCATATTCGTCACCGGTCTTTCCGCTCGTCTTGAAAAGGTAGTGATGGATGACTTCATGGGCGATGAAGCTTTCGGTTACGTGCCAAGGGTGGCGAAGAATAAGTTCTTCCGAGAGAGAAATCGTTGAATCGGCGGGGTCGAAACTCGCCCAGTTTTTAGAGCCGGTCGTGAAGATGGTATCAGGCGGAAGCATGCGAAACGCTCCGTGGTGCTGGTTTAGAATACCTAGGAAATGCCACAAGCGCAATTTGATCTGCGCGCGCCAATTTTCCTTAATCCAGGGAGTCGCTAATCCGGGGCTTATCGGGCCCTCTCGGCCGGGGGAATCTTCATTTTCAATTGAAGCGGCGGAAAAAATGTCTTCAAACGCCGGGCGGGCGGCTGTCTGGGCGCCTGATAAGTCGCCTCCGGGAGAAGAAGGCTCGGCAGCCATCGGTTTTTCTTCCTGGATTGGCTGATTAAGAGCTGGTTTAGCTTTAAGTTTATTGAGAAATTTTTTGCGTTTCCTAGAGAGCCTGCTGTGTTTTTTTGACATGGAACGACCTCCGTGGTTGCCTCTGGGTTGGAAAAAATGAAATAAAATCGGGTTGATAATTTATAACAATAAAGACTTAAATTGTAGTATTAAAATCTTTATCATTTTAATAATATATTTTAATAATATTAGTGTGTAATAGAAGCATACATAAGTCTCATAATACCGGGATCCAAAGCTTGTTATTTAGAGGCTAAGAGTGTAAAAATTAAAGAATACTCTGTAAAAAATAGATATCAACTAGCTATTGCGATGAAAATAATATGATAATACCAACTCTTGGACTCTTTAACAAGATTTTTTTCACCTTTGAAAAATTATTTTATAAAAGCTGGATTTTTATGGCGCTAAATTTTACAACTCTCTACCTCTCATAATTTCTTTTAATCCGCCCTCTCAAAAGAGCTCGCAAAAACGCTCTCGAAAACATTCTTCAAAAACCTTTCGAAACCAAATAAACTCGGGAAGGCGAAAAAATAAGCATCCTGGAAACTGGCCGCGGACGTGGCTTTCATTGTTTTTCCCGCGTTTTACGGTTTTACGCGCCGGTAAAACCCCTTTCCGTTTCAGCGTAAACATCGGCCTCAGTTTAGGCTGGGGCGCGTTTCCGCAGCCATCTCCGTCAATAATTCGTCCCTCGCGCGCTTTCCGTCTGTCCGCGACAGGGCTCAGCGACTAAATTTTTCCCTCGGTCTCCACTCCATTCCCGCGTTCGTAATACTCGAAAAGATGATCCTCCGTATTTTAGAGGCATTATTTCCTGATTACGGCCTCCTTTAAGGTCTCGACAAGCCCGAACCGAATTCGCCCGCGGCTTTTTACTTGCTCCTCGTCGAGTTTTCCGAGGAGGATGCGGGTCTTCCAGCGGGATTTGTCGGTCAGGATAAGCTCGTACCGGAGCTTTTCTCGGGGAAAAATTCATTCACGCCTTCCGGCCGCTCTCCCGCGGGGCGGGGGTTCCGTTAGGGCGGGGGCGGGGGCGGGGTGCTTTTCAAATTCGATTCGTTCCAGCGTCCTTCCGGAGGAGTCCAGGGTGAAAATCGAGCCGATAAAAGGCTGATACCCGCGAACATCTTCGGGAAGACCCCCCGGTCCTGCAGCCGAAACATCAAGATACTTTAGGAGGGCGTAGAAACCAGATCCACTGAATAATCCGGGACCGGAAAGAAAGGCGTCCCCGGGCCGGGGCCTCACGCATCGCCGGAATACTCTTTCCCTCCCGCAACCGTAAAAGGCCTGCCGACGAAACGCCGACGAGACCCAGGGAAAAGAGGGCGCGGACGATGGAGAAGGCTCGGAGAGCGAAGATGGCGGAGGAAGAAAATGGATCCGGGCCGTCCTGATCGGAACAGCCGTGGCGCGGCATTTTTCCTCCGGCTGTAAAGATCCGCCAGTCTTTCGCGCGCGGAAGACTGGTGAAGGCCCGGGAGCGGAAGGTATTCGCCCTGAGTTCGATGGCGGCGGCATAGTACGCCCCGCCCCGCCCCGCTCGCGGGCGCGGGGCAAGAAAAGCCCTTGGCGGTAGGTGGCGGGGGTTCCGGAGCGCGGGGGACGCCGGAAAAAAAACGACCTTGAGGACGGCTCTTAAGGTGATGAGAACCAGAGCTCGAGGGTTTCCGCCTGACGCCTTTTCCGTCTACATCATTAGTATATTCTCGCGCGGTCGTCTCCGGCGGCCGGATTCAGGCACCTGGAAGCGGATTTCAGGTTGAAGCGGGTCGAGGCGGACTGGCTTCGATGACCGTCTTGTTCCCTTTGAGTGGGAGTCACGGGAGGGTGGGAGTAACGGATCCGTCCTCGGCGAGGGAAGCCCGGCCGATTTAAACGAGCGTTGACGTTCCGCCCCGAGCTTGGTGAAGAGCTCTTAAGGATGGGATCCTGACGGCCGAAATGCGGGCGCCGGGTATGAAATCTACGGGCTGAGGCCGATGAAAAGCGGGGGGCGTCTCCGGCGAAACCCGCAAGGAGTGTCTTCGGAGCGTGGAAGATAAAATCGGGGGCGAGCGCGGTCCCGGGGCCGCGTCGGGCGAGGATGGGACGTTCGGAGATAATCCCTGCCGAAACGGATGAGGCGCCGGAATTGTTGGCCCCGGATGTTCCGGCGCCGCGCTCCCAACCGCCGGAATGGATTCCCTGGGGGCGGGTCCGGGCGCGCGGGGCTTGGTTGAGCCGGCGTCTTTTACCGTGCGATGGAGGGGCGAAGGTTGCGGGAAAATAATTTCTGTTTTTCATGGAGGCGCCCAACCGAAAATACAAAAAACTATCTCAAAGCGCCTGAAGAAGAGCGCCGGGGGCTTCCAAGACTCCTTTTCGAAAAAAATTGAAAAAATAGTTAAAACCATATATATTGAGTAAATTATATTAATTTTAGCCATTATATTGATAATAGATAGATGAAAAAGGATTTTTTCCAGTTATTTCCATCCTAAAATCTCTACCACATGTATGGACAAAACGACAAAAAAAGGCTATATTTGCCAGCATGATTGGAAATTTTAAAAATACGGAGCATTCCGCGGGGAAAATCCTTTTCTCCGCGGGATTGGCGCTTTTTTAGCCCCGCCGTTTTCCAGTCCCTCCTTTTCCCCAGCCGGCGTTCCAGCGGGCCGGTGATTACCCTATCCGTTGCTTTTCCGATCCGTTGTTTCCCGGGCTTGGAGTTTTCCCTGGCGCGGCCCGTTTGTTACCCCTTCCGGAGACGACGCCACTTTTTCCGTATAATGGTTGTTTTCCCTCGGAAACGGATTTAAGCGCGTCCCGGGGAGTTGATTTCCAGTCCAAGGGCCGTCCGTCCGGAAAGACGCGCGTTGGTTGGATCCTGGATCATATGCCCCTCGATTCTAGACCTTGGTTCCTGAGCCCTGGAGCTTGGATCACGGATTTTAGATTTTGGATCTTACACCCTGGACTACGGATTCCGACCCTTGGATCTAAGACTTTAGCGTCTATTCCTATTTTTGGAGAAGAACGCATCTAAAGACGAACGGACCCGGAAACGGAGTTTCGCCCTATACCCGCTGAATTTACGCGACTATTTCCAGCCGGAGCTTCCATCACTAAAGACGCGGCTGAATAAAACCTTATCTTTAGGAGAAAAACCAGATGACGAAATCCGAACCGGCCGACATTAATATGGAGCCGGAACAATCCACGGTTTTACCCGCAATCTTCGAGCCGGGCGCCGGGGAAATTTCCGAAAGTCCCCCTAAAAAACGCGGGCGCAAGCCTGGAAACGGCTCCGGGGCTTCTGGAAACGGCGAAAGCCAGGGCGCGGGCGCCCTCACTTTGAAGGACCGCCTCTCCCGACTCACCTTCGCCGGGGCGGCCAAGCTTTTGGGGCCGGAGGGGAAGAATCTCTTAAGATCCCACGCGGCCATGCGTTTTGTTTCCAACGGACCGGAAGAGATAGCTTTCCCTTCGGACGACGAGTTCCGAATCAAGTTCGACGGGGCGGAGGTGAACATATTCCTCTCCCCGGACGGTTTGGTGGACTTCGGCTGCTCGGAGTGCCTTACCGGAAGATTCTCAGGCTGCGAGCACGCCGCCGCGGCTTTTTCTTTTATTTTAGAGGAGAAGACCGCCCTGGGTCTCGCCGCCCCCCCGCCCGAAAGGGTGCCTTTGGAGATGCTGGGGGAAAGCGAGCTCGTGGAAAGGGCTGTTAGCGAGAGAAGGGAGAGGGTGATATCCGACAGCCTGAGGGTGAGCGACGCTCCCAAGGGCGCGGTCTGGGGGAACTACCGGGTGAACAATCCCAAGACCGGAAAAAGCTACACGGTAACCGTACGGGGTTGGGAGAAGGGGAAGATCGTCTGCGAGTGCCCGGACTTCCGGGTGAACACCCTGGGTCTCTGCAAACACACCCTGGCCGTGGAGGATTATCTTAAAAAGAAGCGGCTTAACCTTCAAAACCTCCCCCCCTGGGAGCCGGAGGCGGTGGAGGTATTCCTGGACTACGGCCGGAGGCCGCTTGAAGTAAAAGTGGCGGCGCCCTCGGCTCTTTTACGAGAAGACCTGGAGAGCGCCGGCGCCATTTCTCCCTTCCTGAAAGGAGCGGTGGATGACCTTAGGGGCCTTTTAAGGTGCCTTTCGCTCTTCGCGAAAAGGGACGTCCCTTTCTTCATCTTCCCGGACGCCATTGAGCATATGGAGCTCAGGCTGCACCGGGAGCGCATGGCCAAAATCACGGCTGAAATAAGAAGCGACCCGGCCTCGCACCCTTTACGGAAGACTCTGTTAAACGTGGAGCTTCTCCCCTACCAGCTGGACGGCGTGGCCTTCGCGGCCGGAGCCGGTCGGGCCATAATCGCGGACGAGATGGGTCTGGGGAAGACCATCCAGGGAGTGGGCCTCGCCGAGTTTCTGGCCAGAAAGGCGGACGTGAAAAGGGTTCTGGTGGTCTGCCCCGCATCTTTGAAATCCCAGTGGGAAGAGGAGATAAAAAGGTTCTGCGGCCGCTCGGTCATCCAGATCCTGGGCGGAGCCGCCGCCAGGCGGCTCCAGTACCAAGGCGACAGCTTTTTCACCATTTGCAACTACGAGCAGATCCCGAGAGACAAGGCCCACGTGGGCAAAAAAAAGTGGGATCTCCTCATCCTAGACGAGGCCCAGAGGATCAAGAACTGGGAGACCAAGGCACACCGGGCGGTGGCGGATCTTAAAAGCCGTCACCTTTTGATTTTAACCGGCACCCCCCTGGAAAACAGCCTAGGCGAGCTCTACACCCTGGTGAAACTTGTGGACAGGGAGGTGCTGGGCCCGGCCTTCCGCTTCCTTAACGCCCACAAGCAGACGGACGACAGGGGGAAGCTTTTGGCCTGGCGGGGCCTAAACGAGGTGAAGGCGGCCATGGCTCCGGTGTTTCTCAGGCGCACCCGCGCCACCGTCATGAAGGAGCTCCCGCCCAGGCAGGTGGAGATCATAAAGATACCCCCCACCCAGGAACAGCTGGAGATCCACAACTACCACCTCAAAGCGGTGCGGCGCATCGTGGGGAAGCCCTACTTAACCGAGATGGACTTTCTGCGCCTCCAAAAGCATCTTTTAATGTGCCGCCTGGCCGCCAACTCCACCTTCCTGGCGGACAAGGCCGAGCCGGGCTTCTCTTCGAAGCTCGCCGAGCTTTGGGAGCTCTTAACGCGGCTCCGGGGCGAGGAGGACAGGAAGATCATCGTCTTCACCGAGTGGACCACCATGCTGAACCTGGTGGAGAGGCAGCTCGGCGAATGGGGGGAGAAGTGGGCCAGGCTCGACGGGAGCGTCCCGCAGCAGAAAAGGAAGTTCCTGGTCAAGGCCTTCTCCCAGGATCCGGAGGTGCGCTTCTTCCTCACCACCAACGCCGGCTCCACCGGTTTGAACCTCCAGGCCGCGGACACGGTGGTGAACCTCGATCTCCCCTGGAACCCGGCCCTTTTGGAGCAGCGGATAGGCCGCGCCCACCGCATCGGTCAGAAGAAGGTCGTCCAGGCCTTCCTTCTCGTCACCGCCAACACCATCGAGGAGAGGCTCCTCTCGCTCTTGGGCGCCAAAAGCGAGCTCGCCCTGGCCTGCCTGGATCTGGAGAGCGGGGTGGACTTCGTGGAGATGACCTCCGGGATCGACGCCCTTAAAAACCGCCTGGAGATCCTCCTGGGCCGGAAACCGGACCAGCCGCCCGAGCCTGAGGCGGAGGCCGAGGCGGAGGCTGGCGGGGAGGGGGAATCCTCTTCCGCCGGAAGGTCTTCCGCTAAAAAAGAGAAGATTTCCGAGGCCGGCGGGAAGCTCTTAACGGCTTTCTTCGACTTCCTCGGCGAACTCGTCCCCGCCGGAGAGGCGGAAGCCCCGGCCGACGCTCCCCAGATGGAACTCCCGGGGGGCGAGGGGCTGCCCGCGGAGGAGAAAAAGGAAAAAGCCTCGCCTCTGGACGCTTTGGGCGAGATCTTCAAAAACTCCCTGGACAAAGACGGGGAGGGGCGCCCCAGACTCACCCTCACCCTTCCGGACGAGGATGTCATCCGGAAGGCCGCCGGCGTCCTGAAGGGGATTCTGGGTAAGTTTTTCTAAAAAAGACCCGCCGCCCCGCCTCCGCCAAAGGAAGGGGATATTCCCCAGCCTGGAAATACGAAACCCCCGATCTTCCTAAATGAAGAGCGGGGGTTATTCCTTTACCGCGAAAAGCGTTCATGATAATATCAAAATCAACAAAAGTTCCAATTTTTTCTTGTTTATATTAAGTTAACTCCGTAAAAAAATCATGATTATTCTTGAGTGGTAACGTTGGAATCATCCGAATCAAGAACAAGCTCTCCGGAAGCTATTGCTTTATTTCTATAATATTTAAGTATTCTACCTAATTCTGTTACTGGAACAAATTCATCTTTCCAGTCGCAAGTATAAAATACAAGAGTTTGCTTTGTATCTTTAGAGTTAAATTCAGATATGATTTTCTCTGCTATGTTAGCATCACACATAAGTAACTCCTAATACAAGTCTAGTAAAATCGTTACTTCCATCAGTATTGGTAGAAATTATTTTGTTACTAGATGTTTGTTCATGTAAATATATATAAGTACAATTTTTGTCTATATGTTGTTCATAAATTTTTTTAAATGTTGATGTGTAATTAAAATTGAGTACGTATATATTAGTTTATGCTATTCTGTGGTAAAAATTAGTTTTTAATTTATATGTTTTAGGTATTTTATCTAAATTATCAATGAAGTTAATACAATAAATTTCAAACAATCGAGTAAAGGAGCGTAAATCTGAAAACAGAGTATCGCTTAACAATTTAACATCATTAAATTCATAATTTAAGTGTGAAGGAGTTTTCTGTGTTTTGTTAACTAAATCAGGGAAATTTCTCTCTATTAATTCTGCAATTAACACATCTTTTTTCTTACCATTAATATCATGTGAAGGAAAGGATATCTTTGGAATATCATCTGTTGGTGACTTGAAAACGCAAAGAGCATTATATAATTCAGTTTCAAAATCAATCCATGTATAATTGCTGTTTTGGATAGTAGGTAGATTTTCAATGAAATATTGTAACCAAAAAATTGTTTTTTAAAATTTCGTTAAATTCGTCTTCTAAGTTTTCTAAATGTAGATTGTTTGTATTATTTTTGACATGTTTGCAATATTCTAAAAAATCAATATATCGTGTGGGGAGGCCATGAGCAAGATCAAATCCGTTGCCGAGAATAAAAATAATCATCCTTTTTCCATACGAGTAATTTGGTTATTTATATAGAAAACTACCACAATTTAAACTAGCTTGAGGGGAAGTTGTTGATCCATACTATATATAACATAATCGAGGTAAAATCTACAATACCATAAAACACTCATGGAAGACCTGGGCCCCTTCCGCCAACGAGCAAATGAAAGTTTTTCATTATTTTCGGTGACTTGGAGTCCCAGAAAATACCTCAGAAAAAAACTTTCACATTAAA
>JAISMF010000024.1 GCA_031276865.1 Deltaproteobacteria bacterium
ATGTACACGAGAACGGTGAGATCTCCGTTTCTCCCTTGATTATGGAGTCTTGGGACGGTAAGGGAAGCGAGAGCGTAATCCTTACATGTACGGGGCGGAGAAGTCGGATAACCCCATAGCGCCGATGAAGCGTTCGAACAAGGGTCGCCTTTGGGCCCGCGGAGGATGTGGAGGAAAGGGGGTTACTTTGGAGAATGAGCCGCGTGGACACATGGTCCGGACTCAGGGCCGGAGCCACCATGTCAACGGTACCGTGGCGCGTGCGTGAATTGGCAGAGAAGATATAGTATTGTAGGTGGACGTAGTCTGTAATATTAGCCCTGAAAGTCGTCACTTGACGGCCATCGCGTTCGAATGGCGCGTGGGTGCGGGAGTAAGGAAGCGGTAGCGCAGGCTAGCAAGTTGCTGATGACTAGATGTGGTGTCATGGAGTTCTCCATACTCTATTAGCTGACGAAACATCCGGAGCGTACAGGCGGAAAGAGACGGGACGTTCTCTGAAGCGTGCCTCCTGTTTACTCGGTCGATTTCATGTCATCATCCAAAGAGGAGCCCAGTGCATTAGTTGTGCCCGCTGGGATCTACGCGGGGGGACGCCCGAAAGGGCGTTCCCTATCGCGACCATCACATATGAACACATTTCGTTTTCTCAATGCGATATCCAGGGTCGCATCAGCCCCGCTTGGCTTTGCCGGGATGATTAGTTTCGAGGATTATGTCATCTGCGAAATGATCAATTTATAACTCAATTTACGCACATTATTATTAAGACAAATACGTATATTGACTTAGACTGTTCTTTTTGGTCTATATTGGCGCGAGCGCGAAAAATCTGGCTATAAAAAGTGGTTAGAGATAACACAATCACAATCTAGATAAAATATAATATGTTATACTTTATAAAGTAGTTAATTTTAAATCTTCATAACGGCGGACATTTTCAGCGCTTGAACCCAATTTGTTATCCTATTTAACGCATGATGCTTCCGTCCATAATCCCTGCTGTTTTGGGATTTTGAATCAATACACATTATGGGTGCAGGCTATTGTGATTTATCATAAATGTTAGTGATGTTTCTTGCTAATTTCTAAAATTGTCCTTTTTGCGCCTTCATCAATATATAGATGATTATAAAGAAATTTTTATATTAGTCGCAATAACAATGTGAATTTAAATTGTTTGACAAGGTGTTGAGTAAACAAATGGACAAACTCAGGTAGCGGAATTTTAGCATTATTGATGTGTGATACATAATTACGTCCATTACTAGTGTAAAACTTACCTTACAAAGCCTGCGGCCGCGGCCGATGAACGGCCGGACCCCCTGGAACTCAAGCTCGGAGCTGAGCCTTCGAGCCTCGGGCGAGCCTCGTTGACGTTTGCACTCTGGCTTTCTTTGTGCTATATTCGGCTTTCCTTAAGGGGTGATAACTATCGCCCCTGATTTGTCCCGCCGGACCGCGAATAAAAGGTGAAGGAAATGTCCCGTATCTGCGCCATCTGTGGGAAAGCCCCTCAAAAAGGCCATAACGTCTCCCACGCCAACAATAAAACAAGAAAAATTTGGCTTCCCAATTTACAGACGGTCCGTCATGAGGAAAACGGCAGCGTGAGGCGGATCCGCGCCTGCGCCAAATGCATCAAACGGGGTCTGGTGAAGAAGCCCAGTCACCGTAACTACAGCCCCGCCCCTGTCGAGCAGGCTTGACTTTCGAGCGGGCGACTTCAATCGCTCCTTCATAAACCCGCCTCCAGGAGCGGGCGTAGGCCACCCGCCAGTGGGGCTGGTTTTATTGGAACTCGCGGTTCTCGCTTTAACCGAGTCGAGCGCTCGGCCTCTTTAGCGGGCTTCCGGATTTTCCCCCGCCGGCCGCGAAGGACGCCGGCCCGCTTCCGCTTGAAAACGACCGTCTATATTTTGGGGTCCATCCCGAAAATATCGCCCGCCCTTTAAGGCGGGTTTTTGTATTTCCCCTCCGGTTCGCCAGCGACGCGACCGGCGGATATAAAGCGGAGCGCGGATCTTCCTTTAAACTGAACGGATTATTCATGGTTGCATCGACCCGGTTATGGGGCGCTTCCAGCGGTTCCGGCCGCGGAACGCCTGACTTTTCCACGGTGGTTTCGCGCGAAGGCGTTTTCGCCTCGTCCGCGTGGGTTGTCGCCGGAGGAAATAATAAACCCCCGAACCCCGCCGGCGGCGGGTGTTCGGGGGAACGGGCTTTAAAAGAGGAAGGTCTTTTACAGGCGGAAAATCTTAAGGGCGTTTAGACCTGGAGAACCAGAAGGGGCGAGCGGGAGCGGGAGTTCCCCGGGGCCTGGGAGGCCTTCACGCGGGCGTCGCGGCCTTCCTGGCGGGCCGCATCCTTATCATCGTCCTCGAGGCGTCCGCTGTCGCCGGCGGCCGGGGCGTTTCCGGCAAAGGGTGCCGGGGCTTTAATGTCGCTTAAGTTGTCCAGATCCGTGTTCATGAGGTCGTAGCCGCTGGGGGTGTAGGCGCCGGAAGCCGCCCCGGCCAGATTGCCCCTGGCGGCGGCGAGTTTGTTTTTAAGGCCGTCGCGCTCAAGCGTGAGGGTCTGAACCTGATTGGCCAGCTCGTTGAGGCTGGCCGAGCAGGCGGCTCCCGTTTCGGCCGGATCATGGATCGGCGTCTCGAAGGAGCTTAAATTGGAGAGATCGTCGTTATTCTGATCTTCCGCTTTGGGGGTGTAGGAGCCTGAGGCGGCGGCCACAAGGTTCTCCCTGGCTTTCAAGAGACCGGCTTTGAGGGTGTCGCGCTCCGCCAGGAGGGTGGAAACCTGGGTTTGAAGGGTGCTCAACTGGGCTGCGCAGCCGCCGTCGGAAGCCGGAAGGGCGGCGGCGGGAGAGCTCTCAGCCGGATCGGCGTCGTTGGAGCTTTGGGGGCCCGGGGCGACTTCCTGGTGGGCCCCGCCGGAAGAGGAGTCGGGAGCGGAGGAGTCATGGGCGCCGCTTTCAGCCGCCGGAGGAGGGGAGGACTGGTATTCGGTCGCGGACGGAGTGCTCGCGGATGAGTCGGAGAGGGAACCGGCCGCGGCCGGCGTCTCGGTTCCGCTATGGGAGGAAACCGGAGGCGCTCCCGCGCCGGAAAGAGAGCCGGACTCTAAGTGGGTCTCGGTTGCGGCCTCAGAGGAAACCGGGGGCGCGCCAGCGTCGGAAAGGGAGCCGGACTCTAAATGGGTCTCGGTCCCGGTTGGGGCCGCGGAGGGAACCGCGGGCGCTCCGGCGTCGGAAAGCGACCCGGGCGCCTGGGCGCCGCCCTCGCCTTCAGGCGGGGCCGGATCCGACTTAGGGGGGGCGGGAGTCTCTAGGGCCTCGGCGGCTTTTTTGCAGATGTTCAGCTGATCCTCCAGCTGCACCATGCTGCTCTGGTAGCCGCGGGACTGTGCTTTCAGATCCTGGTTGTCGCTTTCCAGTTGCGTCGCCTGCCGCTGGGCCTGAGTGAGCTTCTGCTGGGCGTCGGTGAGCTGGGTTTTGATCTGGCCCAGATCCGAGTTCAGAGCGTCCCGCTCGCTGGAGAGGCTGTTGAACTGGTTCTGGAGCTCGGCGAGCTTGGCGTTCAGTTGCGCCGACTCGGAGGCGTTCGAGCGCCACAGGTAGAGGAACAAGAGGAGGAGGATGACGCCGACGACGGAAAGCAGTACTTTGATGAAACTCATATTTTCGACCCGCCTGTTTTAAAGGGTGGAAAGATAATCCGGCCGGGGAAAAAGTGCTAAGATCGTCTTTTGTAGGCTCCGTCCGCCTTTGGCGGACGCTTGAGCCGCGAAAAGGAGATCGGCCCGGGCCGGCGCCTCCGATTCCCGGGTAGCGCCGGAGATGAGATCCGGATGGCCGGAAATTGGCCCCCGGGAAGGGTTTTTTTAGCTTCCGGCGGCCGGATCCAAGGGAGAGGCTGTTTAAAAACCGAAGCCTTCGGTCCTGAGGATGGACCCGGACAGCTATTTAGATACAAAATCGGTTGATTTTCGAAAAGATATACGCTTGCACTATAACATATGTAGATAATTTAGCAAGTGTGATCAATATGCGAAAATCCAGTAATAGAGGAAACGCGCGTAACCCTCATTATGGAGCGTGCGCCGTTATGATTTATCCCGTATCTGGTATTGCCACCGGATACATTTTCATCTTGCCGTTTTCAAGGACCGCGCCTGGTTTTATCCGGAAAAGCGCCCGGCGGCGGAAAGCCGCCGGAAAGACGCCTTAAAACCGGCGGCGATTCTCCCCCGGCCTTTTAAGACGTTTAACCCCTCCGCCCCCGAAAGCGCGCCTCCGCGCCGCCGTAAGCCCCCCTCCGTCGGAGGGGCCCTTTCCCGGACGGGAAAAAGGTCTTTTTAGTTGGCGTCGTTTTCGTAGACCTTTTCCAGAACGCCGTCCACGAAGCCCACGGCCACCGCCCGCAGTTTGTTCAGCTGGAAGGAAAGAGAGCTTTTCTCGAGATAGCTTTCCGCGAGACGTATAGCCAGTTCCAGGGCCTCGTCCCAGTCGACCTCGTCATTGTTTCGGGGAATATAGTAGAGATTCTCCCCGGTGGTGAAGATCTCTTCCGTGGCCCAGTCGTCGCAGTCGGGGTCGTACCGGTCGGAGAGGATCAGCTGGACGGAGAAATCGTCCGAATCCGCCTCCTCGTAGAGGTTGAAGCACAAAGCCACTGTTTCCGGCGGCAACCCGTCCTTGAGAGCGGCGTCCGCCCAGGCGGTGAATTTCGAAGCGTCGTCGCCCGCGCCGTTTCCCTCAGGCGTCATTTTTCTAAAACCTCCGTCACCAAACCCGAACAAGGGCGGGGCGCGCCCCGCTTTGGGAATCGTCGGCGTTTCACGGCCCTCTTCCCCTTACCGATTATAGTCCAAAGGATCGACTTTGAGAATAATTCCCGCCAGAACCTTGGGCTACTGCCTGGGAGTCAAGAGGGCCATGAATTTGGCCTTCGGCGCCTTGAAGCGGGAAAAGGGGCCCGTCTACGGCGCCGGGCCCCTCATCCACAACAAGGCGGCCTTCGATCTGCTGGAAAGGAGGGGGCTTCTCCTGCACCGGGAGGGCGAGGATCTCGAAGAGGGCGCGGTGGTCATCATCCGCGCCCACGGCCTGCCGCCGGAAAAGGAGGCGGCGCTTCGAAAAACCGGAGCCCTCGTGATCGACGCCACCTGCCCCCGGGTGAAGGCCGCGCAGAGGCTGGTGCGAAGGGAGGCGGAAGAGGGCGGACGCGTCATCATCTGGGGCTCTCCGGACCACCCCGAAGTCGAGGGGCTTTTAGGCTACTGCGCGGGAAGGGGCGCGGTCATCCGGAGCCCGCGGGAGCTGGACTCCCTTCCGGACCATCCCCGGGTTCTTTTAGTCGCCCAGACCACCCAGGACGCGTCGGAATGGGGGGAGCTGAAAAAAAGAGCCGCCCAAAGGTTCCAGGGAGCGGAGTTCCGCGCCGCCGACACCATCTGCGAGGCCACGACCGTGAGGCAGCGGGAGGCCTTGGAGCTCGCCGGGAAAGTGGACATGGTGGCGGTGGTGGGGGGCAAAAACAGCGGAAACACCATGCGGCTCTACAATTTGGTGAAGGCCGCCGGAAAGAGGGTCATAGCGGTCGAGGGTCCGGAGGACGTCCCCCCCTCCCTTGGCGGCGAGGTGCGGACCCTGGGGCTGGTGGCCGGAGCCTCCACCCCCAACTGGCAGATCAAAACCGTGGAGCAGGCCCTTTCCGCCTCCGGCCGGGCCGGAGAACACAGCCCCGGATCCTTCGTGCGGCGCCTTTTTCGGGCCCTGGTCCTCACCAACACCTACGTGAGCCTCGGGGGAGCCATTTTCGGCTGGGCCGCGGCCCGGGCCTTGGGTTTTTCCCTTTCCGGATTGTTTTTCGGGATCTACGTCTATTTCGCCCTCTCCAATCACCTCCTCCACGGCTTTCTGGACCGCGACACGACCCGCTTCAACGACCCCGACCGGGCGGCCTTTTTGTACAAATACGAAAAACCGCTGAAATTCTTAGGCTTCGTTTCCCTTTTAGGCAGCCTCACCGGCGCCTGGCTGGCCGGAAACAAGTGCTTCATCTGCCTCCTTTCCTTCGCCGTTTTGAGCGCCACCTTCAATTTGCTCTTTCATTTCAAGTTTCCGGAGCGCCGGGGGGAGCCTCCCCGGATAAGGGACTTCTTTTTCTTCTCCAAGACATTGCATGTGGCCATGGGCTGGTCGCTACTTTTAACGATGCCCCCCCTCTTTTCCGATCCTCCCCCCGTCCCTCTGAACTACGGAGGATTTTTAAGCATCCTCGTCTGCTGCGCGGCCGTCATCCTCCAGCTCTTCTCCCGCAACTGCCTCACCGATCTCCTAAACTCCAAAGGCGACCGGGTCTTCGAAAGGGAGAATCCCGTCTCTTACTTGGGCGAGGAGAAGGCCCCCCGTTTTTTGCGCCGCCTTTTTTACGTCTGGGCCTTTTTCCTGCTTTTAAGCGTCCTTACGGGCCTCCTTAGGCCCGCGGCCCTTTGTTTCATCCTGGGCGGCCCCATCTACAACGGCCTCATGCTCTCGAGGCTTAAAAGCCCCGGCTTTCTGGGGGGCTACCGCTTCGATCTCCTGGTGGACGGCCAGTTTTTTTTAACCGGTCTTTTGGTTTTCATCCATTCCCTGATTTTCAATTGAACCTAAGGCGGCGGGGCTGGGGAAAAAAGGGTCTGGGAAAGCCCTTGGGGAGGGGCGGAGGTCGCCGAGACGACCGGAGACGGCGGAAGGGGGCGGGGAGGGGTTGGAAGGGGGGGATGGGAAAAGTTCGGGATTTTCGGGTTGATAAGGAGACAGAATTTTGGGTCGCGCTCGAAAGAGTTCCCGGCTGGGGTGAAAAGGAACGCCCGCCGAGGTGGAAGAGCGCCCGCCGGCGAGGGAGGTCGTTTGAGGACGCGGGGAAAGGAATCCCAGGTGGCGGTTAAAGATCCGGGGCTTGAGGCGAAAGAAGCTGGATCGCGTCCGCCTGAAAAAAGCGATATTTATATATCACGCTAGGAAAAACTTTTGAGAACGCTAAAAAGTCTAAAAAAAAGCCCGCGAAATCGGCTAAAAAATGGAAAACCCCGTCCACAAGGCGGGGTCGCCATTAAGAAAAGCTGAAAAAAGAGGACATATATTATGCTATGAAAAACTTTTTAGAACGCTAAAAAAGTCTAAAAAAAAGTCCGCGAAATCGGCTAAAAAATAGAAAACCACGTCCACAAGGCGGGGTCGCCAGTAAGAAAAGCTGAAAAAAGAGGACATATATCACGCCAGCGAAAATCCCGGCGACCTCTTAAAAAAGGCGGAAAAAGATCGGCTAAAAGTTTGAAAAAACATGAAAAAGCGCGACAAAACGAAAACCCCGCCTTTTAAGCGGGGTTTTCGTTAGGAAAAGACGTTTATGAAAGATAAGGACGAATAAAACGGGGACTAATAAAACGGGGACTAAAAAACAGGTGAATTCAAAAAAGAGACGCTGAAACGGATTTTAAATAGGGGGTCCGGAAAACCGGGCTGTGAAGCGGAAGAGCGAGAAAAAGTCCCGCAAGCCTCCGGCCCCCCGAAAGGCGATCCCTCTAGAAATCGAAGTCGTCGTCGTTGTCCATGGGCAGCGCCTTGGTCTCGGCCTGGCGGGCGGCGGGCTGCTTGCGGGGCGCGGGAGGGGGGAGCTTGGCCTTGGACGACTTGGGAAGGGCCTGGGGCTTGGGTTTCTTGGGGCCGCTCCCCACCGAGTTGGAGTTGGCGCCGTAGACGATAAACGACATGTCGTCCACCGCGTGCATGAGGTTTTCCGCCTGGATGGAGAGCTGGCCGGCGGCGGAGGCGGACTCCTCGGCGGAGGCGGCGTTGCTCTGGGTGACCTTGTCCATCTGGGACATGGCGGTGGTGATCTGGTTGATGCCCTGGCTCTGCTCCTTGGAGGCCTCGGCCACCTCGGAGACCAGCTGCGCCACCTTGGAGGAGTTCACGGCCACGTTGTGGAAGTTTTCGGAGGTGGAGTGCACCATTTCGGAGCCGGAGTTGATGTTGGAGATGGTGGCCGCGATGAGGTCCGCGGTGTTCTTGGCGGCGTCCGCGCTGCGGATGGCCAGGTTCCTCACCTCGTCCGCCACCACCGCGAAGCCGGCTCCGGCCTCGCCCGCCCGGGCGGCCTCGACCGCGGCGTTAAGGGCCAGGAGGTTGGTCTGGAAGGCTATCTCGTCTATGGTCTTGATGATCTTCCCTATCTCGTTTCCGGAGGTGGCTATCTGATCCATGGCCTGAATGACGTTGGACATGGAGGCCTCGGCCTTGGAGACCGCCTCGTTCGTCTGGGTCATAAGCGAGTTGGCCTCGATGGCGTTGTCCGAGTTCCTCTTGGTCATGGAGGAGAGCTCCTCCAAAGCGGCCGAGGTCTCCTCTAAGGAGGCGGCGTTCTCGGTCGCGCCCTCGGCTAGGGTGTTGGAGGCCGAGGAGAGCTCGCCCGAGGCGGTGTCCACCTCGCGGGCCCCGTCGGAAAGGGATCCGATGACCGTGTTGATGGGAACGGTGATGCCCCGGGTGATGAAGTAGGCTAAAAGGAGGCTGATGACGATGGCCGCCAACACTCCCACGATGAGGCTCATGATGCCGGTGGAGATGGAGCTTAAGGTGTTGTCGGCGAAGTTGTTGGTGAGGCTGGTGAAGGACTCGCCCATCTGGGCGTTCAATTTCAAAAGATCGGTTCTTAGCTGCAGCCTCCGGGGGGTGTTATCCATCTGGGCGCTGAAGGCGTCTTTGAGGTGCGTGACGGCGTCGGCGCAGACTTGGCCGGTTTTGCCCAAGGCGTTTAGCTGATCCTTGGAGGGCTGGCTGACGGTGTCGGCGGTCAGATCCTTTATCTTCTGGAGAACGTCGGTGGAACTCTGCAAGGCGGTCTCAAAAAAGGAGGGATCCTGATAATAGAGGCCGCGGAGCATGTTCATGTAAAAGGAGCTGGCGATGCCTTCCATGTCGATGGAGGCGTGCACCCGGCCGAAGAGGCGGTGCAGCTCGTCCGGAGGGGTGTCCGGGTTGTTCATGGCGGCGTCCAGCCTATCCTCCTCCAGCTGCCTGAAGGCCCCCAAGTCTTCTTTGAAGTTGGCGTAGGCCTGCTGCACGGTGGAGCGGTTGGTAAGGATGTCGTGTCCGATCTTGGGGAGTTCGGAGGCCACCGCGAAGTAGTCGGTGTGCATCTTCTCCACCTGCGCGGCGTAGTCCCGGGCCTGCTGGTTGTTCTTGGCCAGGCCTTTGGAGATGAGGTCGCGGAGGGTGCTTAAGTTATTGTTCACATCGTTGTTGTAGTCGGTCACCACTTTCCAGTCGGCGTCGTCGAAGGTGTAGGAGTACTCCATGATGGAAAGCGATTCCATAGCTATGGAGTACTGCAGGGCCCCGGCGACGTCGTTTCCCGGCATGACCAGGTCGCGCAGATAGTGGGTGTCCGATTGGACTCTGATGAGCGAGACGGCGGTGTAGGCCGTGATCAGGACGAAGATCACGCACACGGCGACGAATCCCAGGATTATTTTTGTCCCTAGTTTCATAAAGCTTCTCCTAGAAAATAGTACAGGCGTCGTTCACCGTACGGCTCGGGGCGGGGGAGAAAAAGGAAAGGCCGAAGGCCGTCTTTTCCCGGCTCTTTTCCGGCGCCGGAAAAAGGCTTTCTCCGCTCTTCCCTTCAAAGCGCTCTCCAACATCCCCTCCGGCTCGGGGCCGGCGCGGGCGGGGAAAATACGCTCCCATATTTAGGCGGTAATATGAATAACGCCGCTCCCTGTCGCGGAGCCTTGAGGCCAGACCGCGTTTTAAAAGAAAAATTCCGTCCCAGAGGCCGGAAAAAGGGGGGGGACCGCGGGGTCCCGGGAGCCGCCCCCAGCCTCTTAATTTCATACTCGCGTTTAAAGTGTCTTAAATACCGGATCGAGGGTCTCTCCGGCGCCGGAAACGGCGCCGGGTCCGAATTCGTCTGTTCTGAATTATATTCGCAGATAAACCGCTCTAAAGTCAAGGAGCCTGGGGCGCCGGACGCTTCCGGGAGGGGGGGGGCCGGTCGCGTTGGCGGCTCTAGAAGATGTGGCGTTTCCAGGCGGCTCCACATTATACGTGCGAAAAGCCCCTCCCCCGCTCCGGAACTCCGGAAAGGGGACGGGGAAAAAGAAAAAAAGCCGAAAAGATTTTTTATTCGTAAAGTTTTCCCTCCGAGGGGAGGGAAAGGGGCGAAAAGGATGATTGTGGACTTTTCGCGTCTAAAAAACAAGGGTTCCCGATTTTTTCCCTCCCGCTTTTTGGGGAAAACGCCGCGTGAAGCGAAGATTGTTTCCGCCTCGGTTTAGATCCCGTAAAAATTCACTAAAAAAAAGTTCCCCCTCGTCGTCTCCGCCCGGGGGAAGGGATTCGTCCCGCCCCAGGGGATCGGAGCGGGTTTTTCGGGTTTCGATCCGCGGGCGCCTTTCTTCGGAGGGACCAGGAGAAAATTGAAAAATGGGTCTTCCCCGTAAAAGCGCGCGTTTCCCGGCCCGAGGGACGCTTTTCCGGAGCTCTTCCCAGGGGGAAGAGGGAAAAATTCGCCGAGGTCCGAAAAACGAGGCCCCGGGGCGACCGAATCCGCCGCAGCCCCAGGGTCTTGGAGTTGGTCTTGGAGGGGGCTTGGGGGGGTCTTCAGCGCCTTTCAAGCGGAAGCAAGGCGGTCGGTCTTTCGATTTCAAAAAGGCGGCTCCAGAGTTTGCCGGTCGCGTAGAGGCGCCCCTCTCCGTCCACGGCCAGGCCGTTCGTCACGTCCGGTCGGGGTTTAGCGGACGGGGTTTTTTCCCAGTTGATCCTCCTTAGATCCCCCAAGTCGAGGTAGCACTCCACCTGGGCGGTGGCCACATTCACGGCCGCGGCCAGATCGCTTTGAAAGAGGTTCGCGAAAAGGACTCCCGCGGTCGGGTCCCATTCCAGCTCGTTTAACTGGCTTAATTCCAAATCACCGTCTTGGACCTTTAAAGGCGGGGCGCTTTCCCGGAAGGTCGAGGGATCTCTTAAATAGATGAGCCCGCTTCCGTCGGACATGAACAGCCTTTCCCCGTCGGAGGCGAGGCCCCAGCCCTCCCCCCGGTAGGGGAGGCTTTCCACGATCCGAAAGGAGTCGGCGTCCACCCGGAAAAGCGTCCCCTCCCGCCAGGTGAGCGTCTGGACGAGGCCGCCCGCGAAGGTCGACCCTTCGGCGAAATAAGAGTCCGGAAAACGTAAGACGCGCAGGGTTTCCAAGACCCCGTCCTCCGCCACCCGATACGAGCGCAGCCCCGAGCTCCCGTAGAGGCCGTGGGATTCGAAGAGGATCCCCCCCCGAAAGAAGAGCCCCTGGGTGAAAAGGGGCTCGGGCCGGAGGATCTCGCGTTTTATCCGGACCTTATAAACCGGGGCCTTTCCCGCGAGGGGGGGGGCGGAGGCGAAGGAGGCCCCGGGGGGAGCGGGCTCGGGGGTTCCCCCCTGGAAAAGGAGGAGAAGGGAAAGCGCGCCGAAAAAAAGGAGCGGGAGCCCCGGCCCCGAAAGCTTCCTCAAATGGAGGCCACCTCCTCTTTGGCCTTTTTAAAGACCTTGGTTTTAGCCGCCGCGCGGATCTTGGGAATGAGCACCTGTTTGACCTTGTCGAGGCCGTGGTAGAGGTTGAGGCTCTCCTTGTCGATGACGTCCACCGCCCCGATCTTGTCCGAGCGCAGCTCGGCTTGGGAGCCGGCTTTGGCGATGGTGGAGCAGATTATCACCGGAAGGGGGTAGTAGACCATGAGCTTTTTCAGAAAGGTCACCCCGTCCATCTTGGGCATGACAATGTCCAGGGTCATGACGTCCGGACCCTTTTCCAGGAGCATCTCCCTCGCCTCGTAGGCGTCCTTCGCGGCTCCCACCACCACTATGTCGGGCTCCCCCTCCATGGCCTTGGAGAGGAGGTTGCGCACTATGGCCGAGTCGTCCACGATGAGCACCTTGATCCTGGCGCCGGTTACGGGTTTAGACGAGTCCCGGCCCGCCGACTGGGAGGAGAGGGACTGGCCGGCCTGGGGCTTGGCGGGCGCCTTGGGCGCCGCCTTCCCCGGGGCCGAAGCCGGACTCCCCAAAACGGGCGGCGTGAAGGCGGGCGTCTGGCAGAGGCGGGAGTTCTCCTCCCGGTGGATAAGGGAGCCGTCCATGCGGTTGCGGTCCATGAACTCGACTTTCAGCTGGTTGTCCCAGTTCTGGTAGTGCAGCTTCAAACCCACCGTGCCGCCCAGGTTCTCCTTGAGGATGGGTATGTTGTTCTCTTTGAGCATCTTCCGGGCGATTTCCAGATTCTTCTGCCCGATCTGGGCGCCGGAGGATATGGGGGTTATGACGTTGGCCCCTCCCGAGACGATGGCCTGGAGCCCGTTTAGGGATCCGATCGTGCGCTGGAAGAACTGGAAAAGCACCGAGATGGCGTAGTCGCCGTACTTTCCGGAGCGCTCCTTGTTGGGACTCGTGGGAAGCATGTAGTGGTTCATGCCTCCGAAATGGTGGACCGGGCTGTAGAGGCAGACCGCGACGCAGGAGCCTAAAAGGGTGGAGATGAGGTGGGGCTGTTTACTGATGAAGTACTCCCCGGGGAGGATGAAGACCTTGTTGTGTTCGACCATGTGCTGGATCCTAAAAGAAGGCCGCGAATCTGACGGCGGCGGAAAGAGAGCGGCCGGGAAAAATCGGCGCCGGCGAAAGGCGCTTGGGCGAAGAAGGCGCGAAACGAGGGGCGAAAGACAGGGGGACGGGATCGGGGCGGCGGGCGGTGGAAAGAAAGCGGGACGGCGGGAAGAAGGCGGCGGGAAGGGATCCGGAGTATTTTTCCCAGGGCCGCGGGAAGGCGGCGGAAAAACTAAAAAGCGGAAAAAGCGGGCGCGGCCGGAAAAGCGGCCGGAGGGCCGAAAACATGTCCCGATAGGCCGAGAAGAGGGGCGCGGAGGCTGAAAAAAAGCCCTTAAACGCGGCCCCGGGAAGATCGCCCCCGCCCGGGGGCCTCCGGCGCCCGGGCGGGAGGGCTCGCGACTGGAAGCGGCCTGTCAGCCGTCGAAGCCGAAGGCCAGCCTCACTATGCCGTCCGCGGCCAGGACCAGGCCCAACCCGCCGTCTCCCAGGAGGGCGGAGCCGGCCAGGAAGTTTAGGCGCTTGAACTGCTCGCCCAGCTCCTTTACCACCACCTGCTGCTGGCCCATGACCTCGTCCACCAGCAAAGCGTAGCGCCCGGCGGGAGTCTCCACCATGACGAGGAGCCCGTCCGCGGGATCGGGGTGCTCGGGCTCCAGATCGAAGATCTCGTAGAGCTTGATGAGGGGGGTGATCTGGCCCCGGCGGTTGAGGATGAGGCCCCGGCCCTCCACCGTGGAGAGCTCGTCGGGCATGGGCCGCAGGGATTCCAGGATCTCCTCTAGGGAGATGATGAAGTTGGCCTGACCCACCCGCACGTGCAGGGCCTTTATCACCTGGAGGGTGACGGACAGGGGGATCTTCAAAGTGATGGTGGTGCCTTGGTTGATCTTGGAGTCCACGTTGATGGAGCCGTTGAGGGCGGTGATGTTGGTGCGGACCACGTCCATGCCCACCCCCCGGCCGGAGACGTCGGTTATGACCTTGGCCGTGGAGAAGCCCGCTCCGAAGATGAGGCCGATGGCCTCCTTGTCGGTCAAGGCCGCGACCTGGGTTTCCGTCATGAGCCCCTTGTCCACGGCCGTCTTGCGCATGCGGTCGGGGTCTATGCCCTTGCCGTCGTCCTCCACCACCAGGTAGAAAAACTCCTTGTCCGCCGAGGCCGAGACGCGTAAAAGCCCCTCCGGGGGCTTGTGGTTCTCCTCTCTCACCTCCGGCGGCTCCAATCCGTGGTCCAGGGAGTTCCGGACCACGTGCACCAAGGGGGCTTCCAGACTCTCGGCGATGGATTTGTCCAGCTGCACGTCCTGGCCCTCCAAGACCACCTTCACCTTTTTGTTGAGCTGGTGGGAGAGCTCCCGGGTCATCATGTTCACCTTCTGGAGGATCCCCTTGATGGGCACCCGGCGTATTTCCATCAAACTCTCCTGGAGCTCGTCCGAGAGCTCCCGGAAGGCTTGGTTGGCGTTTTTGAAGGCCCGGATGGTGTTGGGATTGACCTTCTCCTGCTCGATGGTCTTTTGGAGGTAGTTGAAGGTCTCGGCCGTCACGATGAGCTCCCCCACGTAGCTCATGAAGCCGTCCACCTTCTCTTCGGAGATGCGCATGGTCTTCCTCTCCTGCTTCTCCTTGGCCTGGGCGCTCTTGTCCTTGTCCCTCTCGCCCTCGTCCTCCCTTTTCTCGCCGGAAGACTCCTCGGCGGCCTTCCCCTCCTCGCCTTCGGCGGAGCTCTCCCCGCGGGTGAGCTCCATGGCCTGGATCAGGTCTAAAAACTTTCCCCGGATGAGGCCCACCAGGATGGGGTCGAAGTCAAGGCCGGATTCGTAGACGGCCGTGAAGTCCTCGGAGGCCTCCTTAAAGAGGGGGAGGAGATCCGCGAAACCGTTTTGATCCACCAGATCTCCTATCTCCTTGAGGTTGAGGCTGAAGGCCTTGGGGTCGAACTTCTCTCCGGTCACGTTGTCGTAGGCCGAAAGCGCCGGCAGGGTGAAATCCGTTCCCTGGTAGGCGACGGCCGCCGGTCGGGGGAGCTGTTTGGAGGAGTCCTTTTTCTTATCCTCCTCGGACTCCAAAGGGAGCTTATTGATGACGTCGGTTATGTTCTGGATGAGGGTCTCGGGATCGGTTTCCGCCTCCAGGGCGTCCACGAGCTGTTTTTTGATGCTCCGGCAGGCGTTTTTAAACTCCTCCGGGCCGCCGAGGGCGGCGGCGGCGCCGCCGCCCTCGCCGATGAAGCCCACCAGCTCCTTTTGAAAATCCGCCTCCTCCGCCGTGAGGGCCACGGTCATGTCGCCGTTGGAGAGGCGGTCGAACATGGATTTCAGGTGGTTGCCCGCCAGGAAGAGGTACTCGATGGCCTTGGGGGAGGCCTCCCTCTTCCCGTGGCGGATGTCGTCAAGGAGGTTTTCCAGCTTGTGGGCGAAGTCCTTGATGTGGTTCAAACCGAAGAAGGCCGAAGAGCCTTTCAGGGTGTGAGCCGCCCGGAAGACGGGATTGATGGTCTCCAGATTGGTGGGGTCGGCCTCGAAGGCGGACAAAGAGGAGGTGAACTCCTCTAAAAGCTCCTTGGATTCGGTGATGAAATCCTGAAGCAGACCCTCGTCAAGTTCCGTTTCCGACATACGCTTAAATGTTCCTTAAATTTCGGTTCGTCCCCGGCTGTGAACGGGGCCCCGGACCCCGGGGAAACAGGTTATTTAGTCCGTCAGGGAAAAAAGGCCGTGCAAACGGGGAAGTTCCAAGCGGCTCCGGAAGCGAGAGATCGAGACAAGTTCCCGGGAAAAGGAGCGGCCCGGGCGCGGAGCCCGGAAACTTTAAGCCCAAGGAGAGCGCCCCTTAAAGGGGCCGAGGCGGGGAAAGGTCCTCCGGTTCGGCCCGCCGACGCGATCCGCTTATAAGCGGACTCCGGAAGCCGCCGGAGCTCCGGCCCCTTCCTGAGACTAAATTAGTTAATATTTTAGCTTAAGGGAGGCGGGATCTCAAGAAATTATCGCCAAAAGGGCCAGGCGCGGCTCCGGCGCGGGCGCCGCCTCGCCACCCGGCGCGGCCTCGAAGGGAGGATGGTCCCCGCCCGCCATCCAAAGACCCGCCCCGTCGCGGCCTTGACGGGCGCTTAAAGTGGATCCGGCGGAAAGAGAGGCCGGGCGGTGGGGTTCGGAGGAGATCCGCCGGAGATCCGGAAAAAGAGGGGGGATCCGGGGGAAAAGGGGTGGAAGCGGATGAGGAAAGGGCCGAAACGCGGAAAAAAGGGCGAAAAGGGAGGGGAAAGCTAAAAAAAGGGGGCGGGCTCGGAGCAAAGGAGCCCCCGGCCGCCTCGAAGCGAAGGGGCGGCGCCGGAAAAAAGCGAAAAGGCGCCAAGAAATCGGCGCCGGCCGCCTCTGGCCGCGGGTGTTTCGGGGGGAAAGGATTTTAAAACGAACTTTTTTACGGGGGGGTGGGGACTTTTTAAAAAGAGAAAATTTTTTTTGACGCGCTCTTCGGGGCTTTGAAAACTCCAAGGGCGCGCTGAATATAAGCCGCGTCAACCGAAAAAAAAGGGCCGGAAAAATGTTAAGCGCCCCCCGAAAACGCGCGCCGAACGTGATGGATCAAGGGCCATGGAAAAGAGCGTCCCCCGAAAACACGCGCGAAAACGCCTCGGGAAATTAAAAAAAAAACCGGCCGGAAAAAACGGCTATCCGTTTCGGGATGGGAATATTCAAGCGGGCGTGAAAAAAGCGGCCGAAAAATCGCGTTCGTAAAGCGGCGCTTCCCCTCCCGGGGGCGCGTCGGACGCTTGGATGGCGTTCCGTTTTTTCACTAGGGAGGCGAGGCGGCGATGGGAGATTAATGACAAAAGAAGCGCGTTCGTCTTGAAATTAAAAAACCTCCATAAAACCTCTAGAGGCGCGGAAAAAGAAAAGGGGATCCCCGCCCCGACGCTTCGGGTTCTTTCGCCTGGGAGCGGGGGCGGCCGGCGGCTGGATGGCCGGAAGATTTAAGCGAATTTTTTTTCCCCGCGTTTATCTCTCCATAAAGGAGCGGATCCGTTGTTTCAACGGCGGGGCTTTCGATCTTTGGTAAAACGCCGGAGGGATGTTTGGCGTTTCGGAGACGAGTGGGAAAATTCATCTTGAAAAGGCCGCCTAAAGGCCTCCAGGCGGAAAAAAACGGCGCTCGCCTCGGCTTTTTCGCCGCCTTTTTCGCGGTCCGGAAAAAAAGTTGATTCGGGCGGCTTCCCAAAAATTTTCATGCGCCTTTCGGGGCGCGCCTTTTGGTCTTCCTCTCCGGACGGGGCGGTGGATGTCAAGGCGGAAAGGAAAAGGTTTCGCGTCAGGGAGGCGATTTATCCGCGAAAGCCAAAAGCCGCGGATAAAAAATATCCGGGGGGGGGAAAAAATTATTTAAAATCCCGACCTGGCGCTTTAGCGGGCGGTTTTCCCGCGCTCCGGATCGGGCGCCGAAAACGAAAGGGTGGTTGGTGAAATACCTTTTCCCGACCGCCCGGTGAAAGGCGAAGGGAGCGGGACTTTTAGCGCGGGCGAAGGGCGGGGGGCTAGAAACCAAACAAATTAAAAGTTTCGGGAGGTTTCGTGGGAAACCGGCGAAAAGCCGCTTTCCCGAAACTCCGGAAAGGCGAAAAAACGAAGCGTCCCCGCCAAAGGGGAATAATTTAAAAAAAACGCCCCCTTGGGAAAAAAGGTCCCCCCGAATTGTCCGGAAGTTTGGGAAGACGGCTGGGTTTAAGCGTCGCGGCCGCTTTTTCGCCCCGCCCGTTGGCAGGCTCGCCCGACCTTGGGAGGTTGAGGGCGTTTAGCGGGCGGGCCGCGGCGAATAGGCGAAGCAGCCGTTTTCCGGCAAGGGGCTGGTCGCGGCTCCAGGGTCCCGAAGCGAGCGGGCGGAGTGGAAAAGCGTTGGAAAACGTTGGGAAAAGCTGAAACTCCGCTGAAATAACTTAATGGGGATGTGGGTAAAGATCTATTAAATTATCGTAATTGAGATTTTAAAATGATTAATTGGCATGCGCTTGAATGGGCGTTTCGGGGAGTGGGGACGAAAAAAACCGGGGCGCTCGACCCCGGTTTTTTAAAAGCTAAAGACGATGAAAGGCGTCGCTTAGTAGAGCGTGAACTCGACCCGGCGGTTTAAGGCCCAGGCGGCTTCGTTGTGGCCGGGATCCCTGGGATTGGACTCGCCGCCGGTGTCGGTGGTGAGTTTGGAGGCGGCCACTCCCTGGGAGACCAGGTAGTTGGCGGCGGACTTGGACCGGCGATCGCCCAAGGCCAGGTTGTAGGCCTCGGTTCCGCGCTCGTCGGCGTAGCCGATGAGCTGCGAGCTGGAGCCGGTGGCCTTGAGATACGCGGCCTTGGCGTCGATCTTGGGCACCTCGGAGCTCCTTATGTTGTACTTGTCGAAGTCGAAGTACACATAATCATTGAGAAAGGCGCGGCGGGCGGCGTCGTCCACGGCTTCGCCAGTGTCGGCATGCTTCTTCTGGCAGGCCGCCAGAGGCAGGACTAGAGCCAACATAGCGAAAATAACGAGAAGCTTCTTCATAAAAATCCTCCAGTACTAGGGTGATGCTGAATTTATTGGACCCGGGTTAAGGTCTGAAAGGTTCCGGAAAAACCGGTTTTTGACGCGTCAAATTAAAGGGATGTGAAAATTATTAATGTGTGGGTCATTTATGGATGAATTATTTCCTTGATTAACAAAATGTGATGTCGATTAGCTAAATTGGTTTCACTTTAACGGCGGGGAATCAAATAGAAAAAGTTTTCCCCGTTTCGCCTGGCGCCGATAACGCCGCCCGCCCGGCCCCGCGGAAAAGACTACGTCGCCGGATAAGAATTTAAAACCGCGGATTTCTCGGTCGGCGGGGGCGCTCGGGTTTCAGGGCTTCGCGGCGGGATGGGGTCGCGCATCCGCGGCGCCCCCGAGCTCGTTTAACACTGGCGTTAAGCCGGGGAACATTTTAGCGTAAATAAAACATGAAATCAAATTTACCCGCCATTGTAATACATGGATCGTTTTTTAGCCACGGGGGGAAGCCCTCAAGAGGAAAAAAAGTTTAAGGGTTTTTTCCGGCCGGGGCTGATTTATAACTGTGTGTTGGAGACCTCGGCGTTCCAAGTCAATATCTTGTGCCCGGTCAATATCTTGCGCCCGGACCGCGGCCTTTTCGGGACTCGCCGCCCGACTTCCTGGCGCGTTCCTCTAAAAGTCCTTTCAAACCCTCCGCCAGATCAAGCGCGGGGCGGAAACCCAAATCCCGGGCCGCCCTTTCCACCGAGCCCCAGGAGTGCTCCGGATCCCCCGGACGGGCCGGCAGATATTCCGGCGGAGGCGATCCCGGGGAGAGCTCCCTAAGGAGCTCGGCCAGGGAGTTGATGCTCACCGGAGCGCCCGTGGCTATGTTGTAGATCCCCCCCGGGGCCCCGGCCTTCCCGGCCAGGATGGTGGCCCGCACCACGTCGGAGACGTGGATGAAGTCGCGGGTCTGGGAGCCGTCCCCGTGGATGAGCGGCGGCTCGCCGCGGGAGATTTTTTTAATGAAGCGGGGGATGACCCCGGAGTCGGGCCCGTCCGGAGACTGGCGCGGGCCGTAGACGTTGAAGTAGCGCAGGCTCACGGTGTCGAGGCCCCGCTGCTCCTGGTAGTAGAGGGCGAAGTTCTCGCCCAAAAGCTTCAGGGCCGCGTAGGGGGTGTCGGCCCGGGGCGCCAGACTCTCGGCGTGGGGTCCCGGCAGATCCCCGTAGACGGCGGAGGTGGAGGCGTAAACCAAACGGGAGGCCCCGGCCCGGACCGCCTCCTCGAAGACGTTTAAAGCGCCCTCGCCGTTTATCGCGAGGCACAGGGCCGGATCCGTTAGGCTTAAGGGGACCGAGGCCATGGCCGCCAGATGGAAGACCAAGGAGACCTTTCGGAGGGTCTTTCCCAAAAGTTCCCTGTCCCTTATGTCCCCCTCCACGAATTCTATTTTATCCCGGACCCCGGAAAGGTTCGAAAGAGCGCCCGAGGATAGGTTGTCCAAGACCCGCACCCTCCGACCCCCGGCCACCAGGGCCTCGGTTAAGTGCGAGCCGATGAATCCCGCCCCGCCCGTCACCAGAACCTCTCCTTGGGAGGGGTTCCGGTTCTCACCGGAGGAATTATGGGGTTTCAACTCGAGGACGCGGTCTGTCATGGGCCCGGACATAAGGGGCGCCGGCGGGGACGCCGGCGCCGCGTTGTAAGGGGATGGGGGGATCCCTCTAAGAGATTCGGGAAAAGCGGGGCGTTTTCAGCCTTCCCCGCAAAGCGGGGGAGGCCGTCACCCTTAGGCTCTTAACGCCCGGAAAGGGCCGGAACTTTAAGGCGGAAAAGGCGGCGTTAGTTGGCGGAAATGGGGATAAGCGTTGGCGAAAAGGGCCGACGGGTAAAGACGGAAAGAGGCCGCGACGACCCCGGGGCGGACTATATGATAAGGGGCGCCCCGGCGATAGTCAAAAATAAATAAGGCGGCCGCGAGGCGAAATCGACCCGGAAAAGCCCCGTTTTTGAGCGTCCGTCGGGAAAACCCTTCCGCAAAGGAGGGAGAACGCCGCGGCCGGAAAGCGGCCTGGGCGTTCGCAGCCAGGGGACGCGGCCCTTGACTCCTTCGGGCGCTGGCCGCCGGGCATTCTAAAAGATCGAAAGGGATCGGTCAAACGGACGCCAACAATTCAAGAAGAAATTAAGGAGATGGGGGAGAGCCGGAAGGTTGGTATTAAAAGGGAGCGGGAAAGAAGGCGGAAAAACGCGCCTAAAAAGGGAGCGGAAGAGCGAGCCGTAAAGAAAGCTTCCAAAAGCGCGCCGGAAAATAGGCCGGAGACGAGGAGGAAGAGCGACTTGGGAAAAGGATCCCCCCGCGCTTAAAAAGCGATTCAAATACAATATGTGGTGGCAAAATAGTAGATGAAACTATTTTCTTGGAGCTCCCGATAATTTTCAGGTAAGTTTCAAACGTTTGTTCCCCGAAGTTGAAAGCTCCTAAATAGAGTATAAAATGTGCTATATTTTAACATGAACAGCTATATATCGCGTTTTAACTTTGATGCGACCGCAAAAAATTCCGCCTCGAAATCACGAGGGCTCGGAAGGCGGCCGGTCCGGTTGGCGTTTTAAATTTCAAGTTTGACGCGTGGGCGAAAAGTCCCCGCATTTTCAAGGCTTTAAAACAAGATGCTTTATAAAATGTAGTTTATTCAGATTTTGCCTGTATAGAGCGTTTTATGATTAATTATTTGTTTCGAGCGGACTTTTCGCGCTTTCATCAAACTTGACGCGGCGGCAAAAAGTCTAGCTTTAAAAACTAATTAGAGATAGTATACAATATATGGGATAGAAAAATAATATTATACAGCCCATAAAGTATATAGTTTTAAAATGCTAAAGCGGCGGAGACTTTTTCCATACGCGTCAAACCTGAGGCGCGCGCGAAAAGCCTGTCATTGAAAAGATGATAGAGATGCTATACAAAATATAGGATAAATCTAATAAATACGCGTTACATAAAGTAGTATATTAATATACGCGAACACCTCAGGGTTTTTCGCTGCGCGTCAAACTTGACACGCGCGCGAAAAATCCGACGGTAAAAAAACCGAGAGTGGCGTTATCCATATATAAGATAGGAATTAGTAAATATGCGGCACATAAAGTAGTGTTTTCACTTATCCCAAAATCTCAGGAGTTTTTCGCATCCGCGGCAAACTTTCATTGTCAGAAACACCAGAGCGTTAAACGCGCCCGCTGGGTTCCGCGCGGGGGGGCGCCCGAAAGAGCGTTCCCCGCCGTGACATAGATAAAAATATGTATCAAGAATTTTATAAAATTAATACTAATTTAAAAAAATTAGATTTAATAAAAAAAAGAGGCGGCCTAATCTCCGTTTTCGATAGCGCCTCTTAATGAGCTCGCCCCCTTGGGAGACGCTTGAACCTTTAGACGGCACCTAGGCGCCATGATTTCGGACTCCATAAAAGCGTTTAAAGCCGCCCCGGGTAGGAGAGCGTAAAGAGAGTCGCGACACGAAACATAACAATCCAGGGCGTGCTCGGAAGCGGGACGCGAAGCTCGCCCAGCTCGCCTTCCCGCTCTTTTCGCCAGCCGGGGACGGGACGACCCAGGGCGGCGAAGCGTTCGGCCTCTTTTCTGGCCAAGCCTTATCCCCGTCCATGAATTTAGAGCCACGAATTTTTTCAGGGAGGCTTAAGATCCTTCGACCCGGGCGTGGGAGACTATCACGCGCGGGGATTAATAGAGGGCGGGAGAATGTTTTCCATGCGTAGGTAAAAATATGGTGAAACCGGGGCATGACAGGATAGGGTTTGACTTTTGACTTGGAGGTTGAAATTAAGTATCTTGAAATCTAAGAAAGGGAGGATTTATCTAATGGCGGACGTTGTAAATTCGCCTGTCGGCGGTCAAGACTTCGGCTACGTCATCAGGTGGAAAATAACTTATGTGGACAAGACCGCCTATTTAGCGAGATTAATCGAAGACCGGACAAAGACTTGGTTTCTGGCCCGTCCCAGGCGTTTCGGTAAGTCCCTTACCGTTTCCGCTCTGAAATCAATTTTTTCGGGGAAAAAAGAACTCTTCAAAGGCCTCGCGGTGGAAAAAAGGCTGGGGGAGGAAAGGTTCGCTCCCCGCCCGGTCATCCATCTGGATTTAAGCGATACTGTTATTTCTAGAGACCTGGAAAGTTTTGAGGAATCTTTGCGGGATTTAACCGTTGACGCCGCTAATCAATTAAAAGTCGTGGCGCGTCAAAACAAGCCTCCAGCCACGGTTTTAACAGACCTTATAACGGAAACTTATTCAAAATACAAATCCGAAGTGGTGATCCTGATAGACGAATACGATTTCCCCGTGACAGGACTTCTGGACGAACCGGATAAAGCCGACTCGGCGCGCGAGATTCTTCGAGAATACTATCTGAAACTGAAATCCAGAGAAAATTATTTTTATTTTATTTTTGTCACAGGCATCAGCAAATACGCGCGGGGCGGATTATATTCAGCTTTCAACAGTCCCACTGATATTTCTCAGGAGCCGGAATACGGAGCGATCACGGGGTTCACTCAGGATGAACTGGAGCGTTATTATGATAGCGAGCTCGAAACTGTAGCCAGATCGCAAAATGTCGCTAAAAAGAGTCTTTTGGAAGATATGAAACAATATTACTACGGTTTCTGCTTTGACGGCGATACATTTCTATACAATCCGTTTTCAACTCTGCAGTTCTTCAGAAAAAAAATGTTTGATAATTTCTGGTACGGCTCGGCGACGCCAGAGCGGCTGGTAAATTATTTGCGGAAAAATCGTCTTACGGTTCATGAGTTCGATAAAATGGAAGTAAGCCGTAATAATATTATTAACCCTGTGCTTGAGACGCGCTACGATCCCGCGGTTTTTCTTCAACAGCTGGGATATTTAAGTCTGCGAACCGGAAATTCTAAACAGGATTATATTCTGGATTACCCAAACACCGAAGTCAGAATGTCTCTGGCGCGAAGCGTGTTGATCAATGATTTTCAATCAGCTATAGAAGCTAAGCATGTTTGTAAAATGGTGGGAGAAGCGCTGACTAGGCGGACCCCTGATACGCTCGTGAGGGAATTCAACAGGCTTCTCTCCAAATTTTCCCACAGTTATTTCCCGCCGAAACATACAAATCTAACCGAAGAGCTGAAAACAACCTTATCACCTCAGCCGTTCGAAAAACTTTCTGAAGATTTTTACCGCGGCAAAATATTCACGCTTTTTTACGCCTTGGGCGTGGTTCAACAGGCTGAAGCGCGTGGCAATCTCGGACGCGCGGATTTTGT
Source organism: Deltaproteobacteria bacterium (assembly GCA_031276865.1). GTDB lineage: Bacteria > Desulfobacterota > Desulfarculia > Adiutricales > Adiutricaceae > JAISMF01. The sequence continues at coordinate 23,461 of JAISMF010000024.1, forward strand.
TTTAACATACGGCGGGAATACCTGGGTAATCGAAGTGAAAGTGAATCACAAAGAAGAGGGCGATAAAACACTCGTGGACACCGCCATGAAGCGGATCAAGGAAAATAATTACGCGGGAGGATGTGATAATCCAGTTTTATTGGGAATCTGCATAAATGATAATCTTAGGGCTGTTACCTGGTGGCGCTCAGAGGGTGGAACCGCCGCCGGTCCTGACGATGTCATGGATAATCCAGAGGATGCTGATTAGCGAGCCCTCGCCAGTGAAAAATTTATTCCCTTCTCTCCGTAAGCCGCCTACGTGAGACATTCCGCAGGCGTGATGCCGAAAGGAGTTACGGGCCTAACTTAAGGGCGTCCAACGCTTTGCTTCAACAACAAAACGCCTGTCACTCTTTAGACGCCCCGGAGGTAGATGGCATTAGCGACGCCACGTCGATGTTTTCCAGTTCGGGAAGCATGGGGACGGCTGTGGATTTCATGATCAAATTCGGCTTCGTTGTCCAATCGGACGGGGCTATAGCGCATAGAAATGGGCCGCGGAGCGTCATTATGGACTTACAATTTCTTCCTTTAACTGGTTGTCGGGTATTTTGAGGGCCAAGACGGAACAATAGGAAAGGCGCTTCCGATGGAACTTTTTCGCCAGAGCCGGGAAAAGGGGGAGAAACAGGACCCAGACGCTCGGATTTTTAAATCCCGGGTCCTTATCGACCTTTTCCCGCGATTTCGCAATCTCCTTTTCCTCGTCCAGCTAGTTTAAGCGGAGGACCCTGAAATTAAAGACGCCGAAGCCTCGCCAAAAGGCCGAATCCTGGAACTTCCAGGCCCCGGTATAGATGAGCGAAAGGCAAGGCTCCCGCTGATTTTTCGAAATGAGAGTCGTTTTCCGGCCACAAGGCTGGTAAAATCCTCAATAATTTCGTCTTTTCTTCGTTAGGTTTTATATTGGACTCAAATTCAATCGACTAAAGGAAAAAGGGGTAAGCATTCAGCTACCCAGCCGCGGTATATTGCGGCAAATTAATAGCGGAAACTATTTTTTTGGGCGCGTCCGGCGATTTCCAGGTAAGTTGCCAACGTTTTTCCCCGCGGTGAACGCTCTGTTAAAGTACAAATTACGGTGTGGTTGAATTTATCTTCCTATATGAAGACTGTATTTGAAGCTCCAATTTCCCAAATAGACGTGGGGGGGAATGCGACCTCAGCGGCCGTACCCGAACCAGGCCCTTTTAAACCACGGGAGGTCCCGGTAGCGGCGGAAGGCCGGCTCCAGGTAGGCGGAGGAGAAGGGAGGCCAGTAAAGGCGGTCCTCTTGGGAGGCGTCGTGGACCACGAGGTCTTTTAAGGCCGCCTCGTCCTCCCTCCAGGCGGCCCAGCGGGCGCGGGCCCAGCGGGAGCTTCCCGGAAGGGTCTTCTCCGCCTCCTCCCAGACAAGCTCCGCCCGGGCTAAGGCCAGGGCGGCCTCGTCCTTCTTTTCCGGATCCTTCGCCGGCCCCAGGGTGGATTCGGCGAGGACCAGGGCCTGTTCGGAAAGGAGCAGGGCTTCAAGCCGGAGGTCCTCCGGAGAGGATGGCTGGTCGTAGAGGGCCTGGCTTAAAAGTCGGTGGGCCAGACGGAAATAGGCCGCCTCCTCTTCGGGGGGGAGGTACCCGGAGGAGGCCGCGAGTCGCAGAAAAGAGGCCAGGCGCAACTTATGCCAGGGCGGGAGCCCCTCCGGCGGAAGGGCGTTGAAGACGCGGACCAGATAATGGTTGAGGGTGCCAGTAAGCCGTTCCCTATACGAGGTCCCGGGCCGGGAGACCCTGATGAAGTCGTCGGTTTCCAGAATCATGAGATCGGGCCCCCCGGGGCGCCGCAAGGCCTTCTCTTGGTAAAAGAGGTCCGCGGTCTTCGTGAAGGCGGCGGAAAAGTCCGGGGGGTTCCCGAAGCTTAAAAGCTCCAGACCCTCCGCGAGGGAGTCTAAAAGCGACAGAAAGGCCGCCCTCGAGTTCGGGCTGTTGAAAAGGGCGGCCCCCTCGGACATGTCCCTTTCCCAGGAGAGTCGGAGGGCCAAAGCCAGGGCGTAGGCGAAGCGGTAGGCCGGCTCGCGGGGTTTAAGGGTCGTCAAGCCTTCGCTTAGGCGGATTAAAAGATTCACGGCCTGTTCCCTTTCCGGATTCCGGGAGCCCGCGAGGGGGCTCACGAGGTTCGCCATGCGGGAGAGATCCTCCGCGTCCGCCGTGCCGCCGGCCAGGCAGCGCTGAAAGGAGCTTAAAGCCTCCAGAGCCAGCCTGTCCGCGGCTTGGGGAATGTTTTGGGGGGGCTCCGCCGCCAAAAGTATCTCCCCCCAGGAGAGGAAGGAGGGTCCGGGAAAGGGATCCCTGGCCGCGGCCGCGCCCTGGAGCCTAAGCGCCTCGCCAAAAAGGCTTTCGAACTCCTCCGGGGAGACGGCCAGAAGGGCCGCGCTTAAGAGGGCTCCGGAGAGGGAGTTTCTTAAGGGGAGGGAATCGGGGTTCAGATCCAAGGCCTCCCGAAACAAGCTCGCGGAAAGGCGGTAGAGCTCCCTTTTTCTTTCCGCCGCATCCTCCGGGGGGAGGTTGAGGTAACGCGCTAGGCTGTTGGTTTCACGCAGGAGGTAATCCCCCAGCCGGGCGGCCGCGGCCGCCCGGTCGGGGGATTCCGCTAGATAAAGGGCGGATTTCCGCTCCGCCTCCCCGAGACGGGCGGCGAAGAGGGAGGGGTCGTTTTCCAATAAAGCCCGGCGGAAATAGGCCGCGGCGTGGCGAAACAGCACCTCCGGGTCGTCCGGGCTTTTTTTCCGCCAGCTTTGGAAAAAACGGTCCTTGAAGTTCCAGAGCGCGAGGGAGAGCTCCTTTCCCGAAACGGCGTAGTCGGCCTTCTCCAGGCGGGAGTGGAGGATGGAGAGCTCCGCCCGGCTCAAAGGGAGTTTCAGGGCGGATTCGTAGAGGCCCAGGGCCTTTAAGAAGAGCTCGGCCTGAAACCGCGGGTCCGCTTCGGTGGCGGAGAGTTCCAAAAGGGTTCCGGCCCAGGCGTAGAGCACCCCGGCCTTGGTGAAATTCTCGCCGGCGTATCTGTTGCCGCGGCCGGGGAGGTAGACCACCGCCGGCATGCCCTCCAGATGGCTCTCGAACTCGGCCGCGGCCTCCCGCACCATCTCTTTTCTCTCGTCGCCGTAATGGTTGGAAAGGAGGAAGAGCCTCTCCTCCCAAAAAAGGGGGTTGTTGAAGGCGTTAACCCGGCCGCCTCCGTGCCTCTCCTTTAGCTCGTCCAAGCTCACCTCCCCCCGCCTCAGCCTCCCGCTCCAGGCGAGGGAGGAGAGATAGGGATCGTTCACCGGCCCCGAGGGAAGGGTCTCCTCGAAGCGTCGGAGGGCGTCCGGATCGTAGTTTTTCTCGAACTCCAGCCTGGCGCTGCGGGCGAAAAAGACCTGGGCGTCCTCCAGGCGGCTCTCCCTATCCGACGGATCGTCCGTCCATAGGGCCCTTATTTCGGAAAGCCTTCCCAGGCGGATGAAGACGGAGCCATCCTGGGGGTGGAGTCGGGAGGCCCGGAAGTAGACGATCATGGCCTTTTCCAGGTTGGAGGAGTACTCCTCCATGTCCCGATCCATGGGAAAGGTCGTGAGGACGCGCTCGCCTTCCCGGAAAAGCTCGTCTAGGGAGAGGTCCCCCGGGGCGGAAAAGTCTTCCAGGCCGCCTTCCGGCGGCGCGGGGTTCCCGGGCCGGGCCTCCGGGGCGGGGGCGCTAAGGGGTTGCGGTAAAGCTCTTGGAGCGCTTTCGGGCGCCGCCGCCGGCGAAGGAGGACCCGCGGGGTCCGCCGCCCCGAGGGGGGCGTTTCCAGGATCCGTCTTTCCGACGGGAGTCTTCCCCGATTCCTCTCCGCCTCCCGCGGGGAAGAGGGGGGGGACGAAGAGGAGGACTAGAGCCCAGATCAGGGCGGCCATGAGCCTTTTCAGTCGGGAATACGTCCGTGGCGCCTTCATGCGGGCTAGCTTCCTTTGGGAATGATTTTCAGGGGGGTGATCCGTCCGAGGACCGTTTAGGAGCGGGAGAGAATGATCATAATTACGACGCGCGCGCGAAAAGTCCCCGCTGTTTTTTAATTAAGAAATGTGCTACTTAATGTGCTATATGCTATTATTCATCCTATATTTTGTATAACGTCTCGAATATATTTTCACGACGAGACTTTTCGCGCGCGCCTCGATTATATCACCTGGCGTATCGGGTCAAGGGTCGGAAATTAAAGCGGTGGCGAAGGGGCGATTATGATGGGGGAAGCCCCCCCCAAGGGAGACGGCGGGGGACGGCCAAGGGCGTGAAATGGAAACGCGGGCGCGGTTGGAAGACGGGATAAACCCGACCTTGGAAAGGGAAAGCCGGGGAAAGGATCTTGGAGGAGGGGTAAGTTCGACAGTGAAAGGCGAAAGGCGAAAGACGCTAAGCGAACATGGAAACGAAAAAAATGGAAAAGGAATTTTGGGATAATCGTCCCGGCGGTGAAATAGGGGAAAAAAAACGAAAGCGGAGGCGAACATCTTCGTTTGGTTTTAGTAATTTTTATCCGCCGGGGTGATGATTTATGAAAATTTCAACCGGCGGTATCGAAACGCTTATTTTTTCCGTCCGTCATGAAGCGGAAAATATTAAGGGGGACAGCGGGTTTTGGAAAAACCGCTATACCGACGGTTCAACGAAAGATGGTTGGAAGCCGTTTAATTTCAAGTTCGGAAAACAGGTCGCCTAAACCATAGTGAAAAAACGAGCCGGGTGAATTTTCCACCCAGCCCGCGCCACCGGCGTCAAACTTGTTTAAAACGGTGATTGTAAAAAAAGAAGGGGCGGCGGCCGATAGTTTGAAATTTCAGCGGATAAGGACTTTGAAAGCTTCAAATGACAAACCGGAGCGGATTTTTTAATCCGCGGCGCCTGATTAACGACGATTATGAAAAAAAACCACCCGGCGATATTTTTTGAAGATGCGAAAGGCGCGGTCTACCGCGCGCGCGTTTTGGATTTACCTAAGGTCGCGTTCCGGAAGGCGAAAGATTTAAGGGCCGTGTTTTTCATGGTCGAAGAAGCGGTGAAAGGATCTCTCCAAGATGAAATCGAAGGCGACAAGTAGTTTTCGATATCCAGGAAGACCGCGGGAAGTTTTAGCGGCGGATTTTTAAGGGAGACGACGTCCCTTTTCCGGAACTAATCGCTGTCACGTTAGAGAAAAACGAACCGTCCAATTCCAATTCGTCTTCGCCGCCGGACGCTCTTTTGGCGGGCTTTGGTAAATTATCCGCGGGCGAAAGGCGTGGCCGTCGGCCGGACGATAAACGCTGCCCTCTTGGAATATCCGGATCGGAACCGGGGCCTGGACTAGAAAAACGAATTTATCTTTCCCCCAATCGTTTTCACTCACAGTCGTCCCTATTTCAAGCGGCCGTTTTTTCACCCGGCCGGGGGCTTTCGTTTCCGCTTGTTTTTTCGGGCGCCTCAAGTTTTCCCATCCGTTCGCGTTTCCGAGGCGCGTCCGCTCGCGGCGCCGGGAAAAAGAATCCTTTTTCCGGTTGACTCTGACGGGTTTTAGGGGCCGTCCGCCTCAGGCGTCGAAAAAGGTTTCGAAAAAAGGCGCTGGAAATGAAAAGCCCGCGGAAAATAAAAAAACGGCTGGTAACCCGCCGCTTTCACCCGCCTTTTAGCCGGAAACCCCGATTTTTTCAGGCTTTTTTCACCGCCACCAGGACGCGGTCCTTTTTGGAAAAATCCTTCACCGCCTCCAGCGGCTCCAGGCCGGCTTTCTCCGCTACGTCTCTAAGGGGCGCGTATTGGGAGGGGTCGATTTCCAGAAGGATGGCGCCTTTGGGCCGCAGCTTTTCTCCGGCCTGTTGTAAAAGCCGGGAGGTGAGCCTCATGCCGTCGGGACCGCCGTCCAAGGCCGAGAGGGGTTCGAAGGCGAAGACGTCCGGCGGGAGCTTTTCAAGGTCTCCGGAGGGGATGTAGGGGAGGTTCGCGCAGACGAGGTCGAAGGCGGGGGATTCGAAGGGGGCGTCTAGCAGGTCTCCTTCATGGAAGGAGACCTTGTCTTGGAGCTTTAAAAGCCGGGCGTTCTCTTCCGCGAGCGCCAAGGCCTCGAGGGACGCGTCCGAGGCCTCGATTACGGCGTTCGGGAAATGCGCGGCGAGGCTGAGGGCGACCGCCCCCGAGCCGCAGCCCACGTCGCAGACCGCGGGGGCGCCGTCGGGCAGGGTTTTGAGGATGGCCAGGGCCTCGTCCACCAGGTGCTCGGTTTCCGGGCGGGGGATGAGGGCGCGCTTGTCCGTCTTGAAGCTTATCCCGTAGAACTCCTTTTCCCCCAGGATGTAGGCCGCCGGCTCATGGCGCCCCCGGCGCCGCACCAGCTCCCGGTAGGCGTCCACCTGCTTAGGGGTCAGGGGTTTTTCGAAGTTTATGTAGAGGCTCACCCGGGGAAGACCTAGGACCCGGGCCAAAAGGAGTTCGGCGTCCAGGCGGGGGGAGGAGTCCGGATTTTTTTTCGCCAGGAAATCCACCGTGACATTCAAGATGTCGGAGAGGATCCATTCTTTCTCCGGCTCCGTCACAGGGAGGCGGCCTTTCCCATGGCGAGCTCCCGGGCCTGGAAAAAGGAGCCCACGGTGGAGATGATTTCGTCCAAATCCCCGTCCATGACCGAGCTTAGGCGGTAGAGGGTGAGGTTAACCCGATGGTCGGTCAAGCGTCCCTGGGGGAAGTTGTAGGTGCGGATCCTCTCCGAGCGGTCGCCCGAGCCCACCTGTTCTTTGCGGTCCGAGGCTATTTTCTTCTGCCGCTCGTTTTCCGCCCGGCTTAAAAGCCTCGCCCGTAAAACCGTCATGGCCTTGATTTTGTTCTTCAGCTGGGATTTCTCGTCTTGGCAGGTGACGACCAAGCCCGTGGGGAGGTGGGTTATCCGGACGGCGGAGTCCGTCGTGTTCACGCTCTGTCCGCCGGGGCCCGAGGAGCGGAAGACGTCCACCTTGATTTCCTCGGGTTTGATGTCCACCTCCACCTCCTCCGCCTCGGGGAGCACCGCCACGGTGCAGGCCGAGGTGTGGATGCGGCCCTGGGTTTCGGTCACCGGCACCCTCTGCACCCGGTGCACGCCGGATTCGTGCTTCAACAGGGAGTAAACCTTATCGCCTTTGAGCAGGAAGATCACCTCCTTGTAGCCGGAATCCGGGCTGGGGCTCATGGAGAGTATTTCCGTCTTCCAGCCCCGGCGCTCGGCGAAGCGGGTGTACATGCGGTAGAGGTCGCCCGCGAAGATGGCGGCCTCGTCTCCTCCGGTGCCGGCCCGAATCTCCACCACGGTGTTCTTCTCGTCGTTTGGATCCTTAGGCAACAGGAGGAAGGCCAGATCCTCCTCCAAAGCGCTCTTGGTTTTGAGGATGTTCTCCATATCCTCCTGGGCGAGCTCCCTTATTTCGGGATTATGGTCGTTTAAAAGCTCCTTCGCCTCGGAAAGCTCTTCGCTTTTTTTAACGAGCTCCCTCCAGACGCCGGTAAGGCGGGTGAGGTCGTGGAGCTCGCGCACAAGCGCGGGGTATTCCCGGCTTTTCAAGATCTTGGGGTCCGAGACGCTTCGCTCTAAAAGCTCGCGCTTCTCCTCAAGTTTTTGGAGCTGCTCTAGTTGTAGGTCGTCGTCGAACATGCCCGTTCACCAAAGGAGGCGTCCGCGGACGAAACGTCCGCGGACGTGGCGGTTTCCAGGTTCAAGGCCTCCCTCAAGGCCTTGAGCGCCACCTCCAGCTGGGAGTCGTCGGTCTCCCGGGTGGTGAGGCGCTGGATTAAAAGCCCGGGGAAGATCATCACCCGCCAGATGAGCGAGCTTTTGGGCTTGCCCGCCCGGCGGCTGATCTCGTAGGAGAGGCCGGCTAGAGGAAAGGTCAGAAGGATTTTCAGGAGGGCCGCCGGAAGGGTCCGGAAGAGAAAGCTCTCCCCCCGGGGAAAGGGGATTAAGGGAAAGACCGCGGCGAAGAAAATCACGCTCAAGGCGAGAAGCAGGAAGATGAAGGCCGTGCCGCAGCGGGGGTGCCACAGCGGAAAGTGCCTTGCCATGACGGGCTCCAAAGGAAGCCCCGCCTCCCAGGCGTAGATGGCCCGGTGCTCGGCGCCGTGGTAGGAGTAGACCCTTTTAATCTCGGGTATCTTTCCGATGCCCCAGACGTAGGCCAAAAAGAAGAGGAACTTGACGGCTCCGTCCAGGAGGTGGAAGGCTAGGTTCGCCTCGTCGAAGCCCAGAAAGCTTCCCGCGGCGAGGGCGAGGAAGTGCGGGAGGGCGATGAAGATCAGCGCCGCGAGGATGAGGCTCAGGCTCACGGTGAGGAAAAGGGATAGGCCTCCCAGGGAGTCTTCTTTCTTGGTCGCTTTTCCGCTCGGAGACGCTCCGGATTCTATTTCCGCTCCGTTTCCGGAAGGCTTAGGGGGATCCTTGGGCTCCTTCGCGGCCCCATCGGCGTTTCCCAGGACGGCCGCCGAGTAGTCCAGGGCCCGGTAGCCTATAATCAGGGATTCGAAGAGGGTGGCGACGCCTCTGATAAAGGGGAGTCCCCAGAATTTGGAGCGCCGGGTCAAAGAGACGTGATCCTCCACCCGGGAGACGATTTCACCCGTGGAAAGGCGCACGTCCACCGACCAGCGCCGGGGGCCCCGCATCATGACGCCCTCCAGAACCGCCTGCCCGCCCACGTTCTCCCGTTCCGGAGCCTTGGCTAGAAGGAGGGATATGGAGAGGGCCTTAAGAGCGCTAAAGCGGGAAAGGCCGGAAGGCATCTATTTAGCCGCCTTTTTCCCCATGGGTTTGGGGGCCTGGGCGTATTTGCGCTGGAAGCGCTCCACGCGGCCGGCGGTGTCCACCAGCTTCTGTTTGCCGGTGAAGAAGGGGTGGCAGGCGGAGCAGATCTCCACCTTGATGTCGTCCAAAGTCGAGCCGGTGGTGAAGACGTTGCCGCAGGCGCAGACGGCCTTAACTTCTTTGAACTGGGGATGTATCTCTTTTTTCATTTTCGGGCCCCGAAGAAGCTTCTGATCGGATTGGGTTCCAACAGAAATATATATTAGAGAAAATTATTATAAAATAGCCTATAAAGACTAAAAAAGCCCAAAATGAAACGTTTCAGGCTCAAGCGAAGGCGCCGGATAAAGCCTTGGCGCGATCCGACCGCATATTAAAGCACAGAGGCCGGCTGATTGCAAGAAAAGCCGCGGGCCGCCGGGCCGCCGCCGCGGCCCTGGGTTCCGGGGAAGAGGGGGGTTCCGTTTAGGATCCGGCGCCCGTGTCGAAGGACGCGTCTTGGAATAGATAGTGAGGAACGCGTAGGGTTTGTTTTAAAAAAAGGGAATTTTCCGCTGTATCAATATTGATAATAGTTGCTATTACAATTTAATAAAATAATGATAATATTTTTTTAAATATATTATAATAATAAATATTATATATAATATATTAACAAGTCATAACTAGTGTCCTAAATAAAAATTCACCTGTTTTCTAATGCGAGATATAGATAATTAGTTTCATATATCATGATAGATAGTATAAAACAGATGATATCGCTGGCATATTCACAGATAGGGGCTTTCAGGGTAGTTTTGGCGCGGGAGCTTCGAAAGGCTGAATATACGCGGGCTTCAGGCGATACTTTGAAGAGTTGAGCCCGCGTTTAGGACGCTAGTGATAAGTTATAAATAATGTGGAAAAATTTAAATCTTTTCTTTTACATCAATCCGACAACATATCGCGGCCAACCCCTTTTAAATCCGAATTCAGGGTGGCGGCCGACCGACGAAGCGATAATTCCGGTTCCCGGACGCTTCATCGCGCGTAGTCCTTCAATCGCGGGAAAAAAATTAGTCGCGGCTAATTCATTATCGCCGTAATTTTAGGGCGCGCGGCCGTTCTCGCTTTACGCCGCTAAATCTTCCGCGGTAAGTCGAACCAAGGGGTCGGGTTTCGACGAAGTTTAAAGTGAAAAAGCGAAACCGTTCCTTTTTCAGCGGGAGCGGCTTTCAATCGGCCGCAGGTTTGAATTAGGGGAATATTTGGCGCATGTGGGATCCGGCGGGAAGTTCCGGACTTAGGGTGAAAGCCCCTCGAGGCGGAACCCGCGGGCTTACGCCTGAAGCCTCAAAACTTGCCTCCACATTTTCGGGAGGTTAAGTCGCGTTTAACGGCGAATTAAAAACTGAAAAACGACCCTGTCAGCTCGTGGTTTTCGCATTCCTTATGAGCGCCACGACTTTTGACCGGCCAAAAACACCTAAACCGATTTCAATTATCTTTTTCGCTTTTAACTTATACTGCTTTGAGTATTCTTTTTCCTCAATCTGTTTCAGCCCTTTTTGGGCTAAAATTCTAGCCTTTTCGGATTTATCCGTGAGTGACAATTCAGAGGTATTCGGGTCCGGCGAGAATTTTATTTCAATAATCACGTAAACATTTTTTGGAAGCTCCAAAACAATGTCCGATATGCCTTTTGATGAGGATACTTGAGATCTGACGTCAATACCCAGGGCTAAAATATACGTATGAATTATGGAATGATAGTATTTTTCCAATGCGATACGCAGTTCGGAGGATAATCTAGACAGAGCGTCTTCAAAGATTTTCTCAATTGCGTCGGCGCAACCGTTCATGACGGCGGTCTGAAATTTTTCACCTGTTAAGATCAATTCTTCAGTATCCTCCTCGCCGAAATACGCCTGGTAGAAAGCTTTTGGGTACCCGCGCTCTACTTCCATATTCGGTATTTTGAGAGAATAAGGAGCTTTTTCGTTATCCCATGAAACGCCGCTCAAGGTCAGATAGCCGGTTTGAAATAATATAGGAATAGGTGAAACACCGCCGGGGATGAATGCTCTCAGGCTTCGTTTAGAAGATTTCAGCGGTTGGCTAAAAATAAAAGAGTCTGGGTTTTTCGCTATAAGTTTCGCCAGAAAAGATGGCGGGCCTGAATCGAGCCAGTAGTCGTCAAATGATTTTTTACCAAAAAATTTCATAATGGAAAATGG
>JAISMF010000042.1 GCA_031276865.1 Deltaproteobacteria bacterium
TGAAAAAAAGCCGACCCCCCTCTTGACCCCCCCCCGTCATCCTCTCCCCTTTCCCCCCGTTCTGGCCCTGGCCACTCCCAAAATTATCAGAAAAGCCCCGACGATCTCGATGAACTCCAGCTCCTCCCCCAGGAGGATCACGCCCATCGCGAGCGTCATGACGGGTCCGAGCATGTTGTAGAGAGCGGCCTTGGACGCCCCTATCAGGGCTATCCCCAGGCTCATGGCGTAGATGGGAAGCACGGTGCTCACGGAACCCAAAATCAAGGCGTAGACGTAGACCCCGCGGCTGAAGCCAAAAAGGGCGCTTGGAGGAAATAAGAGCAGGAAATGAATGAAAACCGCCAAACAGGAAAAGCACATGGTGACGGAGATGAAGAGGCCCATCCTCACCTCGCTGAAATACCTGTCCACCCCGGTGAGATAAAAGGAGTACACCAGGGCGGAAAGAAAGACGAAGCCGCAGCCCTTCCAAAAACCCTCGTCTGCGCCGTGACCGACCTCGGGGGACATCATCAGGATCAGACCAAGATAGGAGACGCCGAGAGCCAGAATCACCCTCAAAGGGAGCATCGTCCGGACGATGAAAGCGTGAATGATCACCACCATGGTGGGATAGAGGAAAAGGATCATCCGCCCCAACGTGGCGTCGATGTGCGAAAGTCCCTGAAAATCGAGCAAGGACGACAAATAGTAGCCGAACAAACCCATAACCGCGACCAACAGCCATTGGCGGCCGCTCAGTTTCAAGGACCAGCGTCCCCGCAGGACGTTCGCGCAAAGGACGCAGAGAAAAATCGACCCGGCAACGATCATCCTGAGCGCCAGGAGGGACACCGGATCTATCCCGCCCTGATAGGCGAGCTTAACGAGGATCGTCTTTCCCGCGAAAAAGAAGGCGGCGGCCAGGGTGTAGAGCGCGCCTTTCTGGTAGCGGCTTAAAAGCGCCATAATCTCCACTTGCCTTAAAAAAAATCCTCCGCCACAGAGGGGAGGGACGAGGGCTCGAAAGGCTCCCGATCCGCCGTGAAGAAGAAACGGATGAAGATCCGATCCGGTTTCGACCGAAAGAAAGCGTTCCGCCGCCGGAGGCGCTTAAAACCCGCTGATTCTAACACCGGCGCTTTCAAAAGAGAAACCCGACGGCGAGGCTCGAAGAGGACCGGTTCAAGGACCGGACCTTTCTAGGAATCCTAAAAAATCCGAAAACCCGCGCCAGGCCCCGTATTTACCTAGCTTTAAGTACTTCGTCCCCTATGACTCCAGAAAGCGAAAGAGAAGGAAAGCGAAAAAAAGACGCTGACATCCAACGGGACGAGGGCCAATTAAAAAACGGCCGCCGCTCCCAGCGCCCCGGCTCCCGTTCGCCTCCGCCATGAACCAGGGCGATAAGGTTCGCGAAAAATATTCCTTTAAGCGCGCCTTTAAAGAGCTCCGTAAACGTTTCAGAGCTGAAAAACATTTAACCGCCGCCGTATACGGCGCGGAAAGGAAGCTATGCGTCCGTATCCCAAACCAGGCGCAGAAAAAAGAAATAAGGATTCTTAATATGTATCAAATATGAGAAACTAATATGTAAATTTTAAAAAACATATCTTTATTATTGACCGATAAAGTTGCCAGAATGAAAAAATAAATTATTATTAAAACAGGCGGTCCATATATCCCGCCTTCACCGGTCCGCCCCCCTCCCCGTCCGCTTCCGTATCCGTCCGCCTTCACTCTCCTTCGACCTCTTAAATCCCCTTCCCGCGTTTTTCCGATCTTTTCCCGCTCCGCGCCGCCCTTTTCAGCGCGGCTGAAGAACTCTCCGCCCGGGCTATAAACCCGCGTCCCGCCCGGCGGACGACTTTCAACCGGAATCAGTGGTCAATATAAATTGACTCACACAAAAATTGTTCTCACATTTTTTGGCATAATTTTCCATAGTATTAGTCAGAGATGAAATTTTTTCTGTGGAGAAAATGAGAGAGCCAGATTCCGGCGATATAAAGTCGGAGGGCCGCTCTTCTTTTATAACCCTCTTGAGATAAGGCCTTTTAGGAAAATTGGCGCCAATTTCCAAATCTTTATACGGATCAAACGCCTAAAAACAGGAAGAGTTATGTTTAATAAATATAATAAATATATATATTTTAGAATAATTAAATTTATTTAACATAAATATATAAAATTATAATAAGATAAATTTTCCATAAAAATTTTTTTAAAAAAATTTTTTATGTGAAAACTCCTTAATTACTATGGAATTATAAGCTTTTCACAGAAAAAATATAAAAAAAAGTGGATTTTACCCCTTGCCAAATCAAATTTGATGTATTACTTTTATGGGTGAGAGGCAGCGACGCCAATTTTAGAGGCTGCTTAAAAATGTCTAATTATCATATCCATATTATAGGCCCGCCGAAAGGAAGCGGAAATCGAACGAATAAAACAGCCGCCGCCTTCCCCGTAAAGGGGAGCCGAGGCGCCGGATAGGGCGGAAAAGGGATTTACCTCACCCAGGCGGGGGAGCCCGAGGCCCGAAAGAAGGAGGAATAGATGAAAAACGGCAATTGTAAAGCGAATGGGAAAAAGACGACGGCAACCCCCGATTTGGTTAACGCCCCGGGAAAAAACGTGGAGATTCCCGATTTCATAAACCTCCTGCCCATGGCCTGCCTCAACTCCTTTCCGCGGCTGAACTCCACCATCTCGGTAGACGAGTCCGTCTCCAGGCTGGTCGTGGAGAAGAGCTACAACGCCAACAAGCTCATGGGCCTCTTCGCCTTGAAAAGCCTGGACGTGGACACCGAGAACCTGACCGCGGAAAACTTCTACAACGTGGGCGTGGCCGTCAAAATCACCGACGTGGCCCCCACGGAGAACGGTTTTTTGAAAGTCTTCGTGAAGGGCCTCTCCCGAATCTCCTTAAACGAGATCCTGTGCGGCGAAATTCCCGTCGCCCACGTCTCTTTAATCGAGGAGGAGAGCCCGCCGGACGATAAAGAGCTTCTTCCCCTTATCCTCGAGGCCAAAAGGCTCTACGCCGAGATCGTCTCTCTTATCCCGAACGCCCCCGTGGACGCCGTCAAGATCAACAACCTCTTAGACGACAATCCGACCGCGCTCTGCGATCTCCTCATGGCCGCCTTGCCCTTGAAAAGCCAGGAGAAGGCCGAGTACCTCCTTATAAGGAGCCTCAAAGAGCGTTACCTCAAGCTGTTGGAGCACCTCACCCTGGAGCGCTCCACCCGCGCCGCCGGCAGGGCCATCAGCAAAAGGGTTGAAGACGGCATGCAGCGCCGCCAAAAGGAGATGCTCCTAAGGGAGCAGCTTAAGGCCATCAAAGCCGAACTGGGCGAAAACGAGGAGCAGAACCCCGCGGGCGACAAGGTCTTGATCGAAAAGATCAACGGAATGGCGCTGCCCGCCGAGGCGAGAGCCGCCGCGGACAGGGAGATCGAGCGCCTCAAGGCCAACCCCCCCATGTCGGCCGAGCACGGAGTTATCCGCCACTACCTGGAGTGGATAGCCGATCTGCCCTGGTTCGCGAAAAGCGGTGAGGCGCCGGATCTGGAGAAGGCCAGGGAGATCCTGGACAGAGACCATTTCGGCATGGAGAAGGTGAAAAAGCGCCTCCTGGAGTTTCTGGCGGTGCGCAAGCTCACCGCCGAAACCGCCCGGTCGCCCGTTTTATGCCTCATCGGACCGCCGGGGGTGGGTAAAACCTCCCTGGGCCGCTCCGTGGCCGAGGCCATGGGCCGCAAATTCGTGCGCCTTTCCCTGGGCGGCGTCCGTGACGAGGCCGAGATCAGGGGCCACAGGCGCACCTACGTGGGATCGAGGCCGGGAAGGATAATCTCCAGCCTGAAGAAGGCCAAAACGAACAATCCCGTCTTTCTCTTAGACGAGCTGGACAAGATGGGTCGGGGCTCCCAGGGCGACCCCGCCGCCGCCCTGCTGGAGGCGCTCGATCCCGAGCAGAACGACACCTTCACGGATCACTTCCTGGAAGTGCCCTTCGACCTCTCCCGGATCCTCTTCATCATGACCGCGAACGTCCTCGAGGAGATTCCGGCGGCCTTGAGGGACCGTTTGGAGATAATCGAGCTTTCCGGCTACACGGTGGACGAAAAGGTGGAAATCGCCCGGCGCCACCTCTGGCCCCGGGAGCTCGGCCGCCACGGTCTTAAGGCGGAGGAGCTGGAAATAAGCCCGGAGAGCCTGGAGAGTCTTATAACCGGCTACACCTGGGAGGCCGGCTGCCGGGAGCTCACCCGGCTCTTAAGCGCCCTAATCAGGAGCAGGGCCGTGAGCAAGGCCGAGGGGATTCCCTTCGCGAAAGAGATCTCCCCGGAGGAGTTCGGAGAGATCCTGGGACTCCCCCGCCGCCGGCTGGACAAGATGGCCGACTCCGCCCAGATGGGCGTGGTCACGGGCCTGGCCTGGACCCCCGGAGGCGGCGACATCATGTACATAGAGGCCGTGAGCATGCCCGGCTCGGGGCGGCTCTCCCTCACCGGAAAGCTGGGGGAGGTCATGAAGGAGAGCGCCCAGGCGGCCATCAGCTACGTGCGCTCCCAATCCGAAATCTGGCGGCTGGACCAGGCCTGGTTTAAAAACCGCGACATCCATTTGCACCTTCCCCAGGGGGCCATACCCAAGGACGGCCCCTCGGCCGGAGTGGCCCTGGCGACGGCCATAGTCTCGCTCGCGAGCGCGCAAAGGGTGCGCCCGGATCTGGCCATGACGGGGGAGATTTCCTTCAGGGGCCTGGTCCTTCCCGTAGGCGGTTTAAAGGAGAAGCTCCTGGCGGCCAAGATGGCGGGAATCAAAACCGTGGTCATCCCCGAGCGGAACCACGAGGATGTCGCCGAAATGGATCCGAAAATCTTAAGCGGACTCCAAATAGTCCCGGTGAAAACCCTGGATCAGGTTTTATCCCTGGCCCTGATACCCGAAGCCGACAGCAGCGGCCTTCCCGGCTCCGGCCCCGCCGGGGAAAGCATCCCGCTCCTTTCGGGCGACGGACGCTGGACGGGAAACGCCAACAGCCTCAGCCTCAACCCCTTCTTACCCTTCTAACCCTTGAAGAATTCATACGATTAGTCGATGGGAGGCGCCCGATGGTTTAAGCCCCGGTTGATTCGTCGGCCGAGGCTTAAACTTTTCCTCATTTCCGTTATAGTTTGGAAACCAAGCGTCTTCATTCCGGTCCGAAACCGGATAAACGCCCGAAAAACGCTAACGCCAGGAAAACGTCAACGCCAGGAAAACGTGAAACGTCCTAGGGAATTTTACGTGACCCGCGGGAAAACGACGGCGTTTACGCGATCAATGTCGCTACGGAGTCTTCGCTAAAAACTTCAAGAGTTTAAGCGTTTTTTAAGTTTTTTAAGCTTTTTTCGTTTTCAATCAACCCGCCAGGCCATACGCTCGTTCCCGCCCGGTCGAGCGCCAGTTAAAGCGGCTCAAAAAAATTCGAAATCGTTTAAGTCCTTTTTCAGGCGTTAAACGCCGACGCTCTTTTTTACCGAAGCGTCTTCGGGAAAAATCCGCGGTTTTTTAAACGCCTCTTTTTCAAAGCGGGAAAACGCGGCCCTGACTTACCCCGAAGCCGTTCGCCGCGGAGGAGGCGCCGGTTTCCCCCGGGCGGCTACGCCCGAAGCGGGATAAATTGACGAAAAAACTTGACTTGCGCCTTTCCGGGGGTAAAAATACTGCAAGCGAAGCCTTCCTTAGGAAGCGCTTTTACATTAAACCATCAGGAAACTCCTCCCCCGGAGAAACAGGCTTCACAGCGTCTCCGGACGAAAACAGGTCGAATAATGGGCGCGGTGCTGCTTAAGACGGCCGAAGGCGTTTTGAGCCTTTACATTGTGGGCCTTCTGGGATTCATTCTGGCGAAACGCAGATTCATAGGCCCGGAAGCGAAGATGCTCTTTCCCAAACTGGTGACCGTGGTCACTCTGCCGCCCTTCCTTTTCGTCTCCGTTTTGCGCTCTTTCACCAGGGCGGAGCTCCTGCACCTCATCTACGGGATCGTGATCCCGATAACCTCAATTCTCCTGCTTTTCTTTCTGGGCGTCCTCTACACCCGGATTTTCAACGTGAAAAAGGAAAGGCGCGGTTTGATCTCCGTGGGCTCGGCCAGCTCCAACACCATTTTCATCGGCCTTCCGGTGAACATCGCCCTCTTCGGGGAGCAGGCCCTTCCCTACGTGCTTTTGTACTTCTTCGCCAACACCACCTTTTTCTGGACCCTGGGAAACTACTCCCTGAGCCTGGACGGCGTGCGGACCCCGGAGAAATTCAGCGGCATCGTGGCCGCCAAGTCCATCCTCTCCCCGCCCATGATGGGATTCGCGTTGGGCATCATCCTCATTATCGCGGGAAAGACGCCCTTCAAGCCGATAATGGACGCCTGCTCCATGGTGGGGAGCCTCACCACGCCTTTGGCGCTGCTTTTCATCGGCACCACCCTCGCCGGCTGCGCTTTAAGTTCGCTTAAGCCCGACCGCGACCTCGTCTGGATCCTGCTCGCTAGATTCGTTTTAAGCCCCCTCGTGGTGGTCCTTCTGGCCGAAACCCTTGTTTCCATCCCCACCCTCATGCTCAAGGTCTTCATCATCCAGTCCTCTTTGCCGGCCCCGGCCAATTTGGCCCTCATGTCGGCCTATCACGGCTCGGATTCGGCCTACGGCGGACTGGTGGTCTCCATCTCCACCCTCCTCTCCCTTTTGACCATCCCCTGCTACATGATGATCTTCAATTTCCTGAAAATGTGAGCTTTTTTCCCACCCCGAAAAAAGAAAAGCGCGCGGATCCCCTAAAAAAGGGGTTCCGCGCGCTTTATTTTTAAAAACCGGCTCTAGATCCTGAAGCTGGAAAGCCTCTGGGCGGCCTCCCAGAGCCTGGGGATCTCCTGAACCAGGGCGAAACGGACGTAGCCCTCCCCGGAGGGGCCGAAGCCGTTTCCCGGGGTGGCCACGATCCCGGTGTCGTTCATGAGCCTGGAGCAGAAGTCCGCGGAGGATACCCCCTCCGGCGCCTTCGCCCAGACGTAGAAGGTGTAGTCGGACTTGAGAAAGGAGATTCCGGCCTGGGAGAGCCCCTGCTCCAAAACTTCCCGGCGGTCCTTGTAAAGCCTCCCCATGGCCTTCACCGGATCCATCAGGCCGGTGAGGGCGGCCATGCCGGCCAGCTGCACCGCCTGGAAGACGCCGGAGTCCACGTTGCTTTTAACGGCGCCCAATCCCTTCACCAAATCGGCGTTCCCCGCCGCCCAGCCCAGGCGCCAGCCCGTCATGTTGAAGGTCTTGGAAAGCGAGTGGAACTCCACGGCCCTTTGTTTCGCGCCCTCGACTTCCAGGATGCTCGGGTGCGGTTTGTCCAGGTGGGTGAGCTCGGAATAGGCGGCGTCGGAGGCTATGATGAGGTCCCATTTTTCGGCGAAATCGACCAGGCGCCGGTAAAAGTCAAGGCTGGCCGAAGCCGAGGTGGGGTTGTTGGGGTAGTTCACCCAGACGATCTTCGCCTTTTTTAAAACATCCTCCGGGACGCTTTCCAGATCCGGAAGATAGCCGTTCTTCTCCAAAATGGGGACGTGGCGGACCTTTCCCCCGGCGAAAAGCGTTCCGCTCGCGTACACGGGATAGGCCGGCTCCGGGCAGACGACGTAGTCGCCCGGGTTCACGAAGGCCAGGGGGAACAGGGCTATCCCCTCCTTGGAGCCGATAAGGGAGCAGACCTCCGTTTCCGGCCTCAGCTTCACGCCGTGGCGCCTTTCGTACCAGGCGGCCACCACCTCCCGGAAGGTGTTCATGCCGGAGTACACCGGGTAGCGGTGATTGGCGGGATCCCTGGCCGCCTTCACCAGGGCCTCTATTATGTGGTCGGGCGTGGGCCTGTCCGGATCCCCCACGCCCAGATCGATCACGTCCACCCCCCGGGCCCGAACCTCGTCCCGGACGCGGTCCAGCTCCTTGAACAGGTAGGGAGGCAGGGCTTTCAGCCGCTGGGAAAACTCGATAGTCATACGCCACCTTCCGAAATATTCAGGCGGTAAGGCCCGTTTCCGAAGATTCAGGCCGATTTCGCCCGCGCTAAAAAAAGACTCTTAAACCCGCGGGCGGAAGGCTTCCGCCGCCGCGGGCCCTAGCGGGCCCAGAGCTCCGCCGCCTTCTCCCTCAGCTTGAATTTTTGGATCTTTCCGCTGGCCGTGAGGGGAAAGGAGTCGACCGTTTTAACATAGCGGGGAATCTTGTAGCCGGCGATGAGCGGCCGCAAATAGGCCTTCACCTCCTTCAAGCCCAAGGCCGGGGCCAACTCGTCCACGATCACGAAGGCCCCCAGCTCCTCGCCGTGGAGTTTGGAGGGCACGGCCACCACCGCCACGTCCTTGACCCCGGGCATGTTGCGGATGGCCTCCTCCACCTCGCTGGGGTAGATGTTCTCTCCGGCTCTTATGATCATGTCCTTCCAGCGGCCGGTGATGACCAGATAACCGTCCGGGTCGAACTTCCCCAGATCCCCCGTGTGGATGAAGCCGTCGGAGTCCAGTATGGCGCGGGTGGCCTCGGGCATGTTGTAGTAGCCCCGCATGTTCACGTAGCCCCGCACCGCCACCTCGCCCACCTCGCCTGGGGAGAGCTCCGTTCCGGTTTCGGGATCCACGATCTTTATCTCCACCCCCGGCATGGGGCGCCCCACGGTGCCCACCTTCTTCTCCAAAGAGTCGGTGGCCGTGGTCTGGGTGACCACGGGCGAGGTCTCGGTCATGCCGTAGCAGATGGTGATGTCCTTCATGCCCATGCGCTCGATGGTCTCGCGCATGGTTTTTATGGGGCAGGGCGAACCCGCCATGATGCCCGTCCGGAGGCTGGAAAGGTCGAATTTTCCGAAACTCTTCTGATCCAGAAGGGTGATGAACATGGTGGGGACGCCGTAGAGTGCCGTGCACCTCTCCTTTTCCACGTTCACCAGTATATCGAAGGCGCTGTAGATATCCAGGACTATCATGGCGGAGGCGTGGTTCAGAGCGGCCATGGCCCCCAGGACCAGCCCGAAGCAGTGGAAGAGGGGTACCGGGATGCAGACCCGGTCCTCGGGGGTGAAATTCTGATGAAAGCCTATCCAGTAGCCGTTGGTGACGATGTTCTGATGGGTGAGCATCACGCCCTTGGGAAATCCCGTGGTCCCGGAGGTGTACTGCATGTTCACGACGTCGTCCACCTTCTGGGAGGCGGATATCTTTAAAAACTCCTCTTCCGGAAAGCCTCGGCCCATTTCCAGAATGTCCAAGTAATTGACGAAGCCTTGGGGGGTCGTTTCGGGGCTTCCCAGATAGACGGCCCGCTTTAAAAAGGGAAGCCTCTCCGCCTTGAAATCGTCTTCGAGCCCCTTCTCCCTCAACTCCGGAGCTATCTGTAAAAGCGAGTCCACGTAGCTGAAACCCCGAAAGCCGGGGATGAGGCAGACGTAGTGGGACTCGGACTGCCTTAAAAGGAACTCGATTTCGGAGAGGCGGTAATGGGTGTTGGCGGTGACGAAAACCGCCCCCATCTTGGCCGCGGCGTAGCAGACGGTGAGCCACTGGGGGACGTTGGTGGCCCACATGGTCATGCGGTCCCCGGGTTTCACGCCCAGCGCCAGAAAACCCCTGGCCAGGAGGTCCACCTCCTCGTTCAAGCTTTTCCAGGTGTGGCGTTTCCCCGTCTCCGGATAGATCAGGGCGTCCTTATCCGGATGCTCCCGGGCGTTCCGCTCCAGAACCCCGCCTATGGTCGTGTCGACTAAATATCCCCGCATAAATCTCCGCGAGCCTTTCTTTCCAGCATGATTCCCGTCTTCTTAAAGACGCCGGCTCCAAAGGACTCCCCGGCCGGAACGGCCGCGGCGGCCGCTTGAAAAACCGAAAAAAAGCCCCTTAAGGAAACCGAAACCGCAAATATACCAGAAAAAGGGCCCTGAATGAAGAGTTAATTCTTTCGCTTTTCCGCCGGGTCGCGATGCCGGAGCGCCGGAGCCCCCCCGCGCCTTGCCCCTCGAGCGGGCGAAAGGCGGAAAACGCCCGAAGACGGGGAGCGGATATAATTTAAGGATTGACAGCCAAAGGGCCGCCGTACTACAATTAACAAGCTGTGAGATCTCTTTTTTAGAGAACGTTTTAAAGGCGGCATAGCCAAGTGGCTAAGGCGACGGTCTGCAAAACCGTTATTCGGCGGTTCGAATCCGCCTGCCGCCTCCACGCCATCCTTAATTACTCTTAATCATCCTAAATAATAATATTTTATTCTCTTTTTTGAAAAATATTAAAGCCCTTTGCGGGCTTTTATTGTTTAAGCCTTTTTTTATTTTAAGAAACACGTTTTCTTTCTTTATTTATATATTATATATATAATTTATAATATTTATCACATATAAGCAAATATAAAGATTTATAAGCATAATAAATATTCAATCTAAAACTCCATTTATCACCCTCGCCGGGAAAAATCATCCAGGCGGAGGAAGAGTCCGGCATGCAGTTCACCAGCCTTGATTTCGCCCTGTTTTTCGGCATCGTGCTGCTTCTGAACTGGCGCCTGCGCGAAAGCCCGCGTTTCTATCCCCCGACTCTTCTGGTCTTCAACTTGGTCTTCTACGCCCTCTCCGCCCCCAAGTTCCTGCCCCTCCTCTTGATAGTCGGAATCCTCAACTGGCGGGCGGCGACCCTTTTGGGCCCGGAGCGCTCCCCCTTTTTCCGGCGCCTGGTCATAAGCGTCGACGTGGTTTTAAACCTCGGGATCTTGGCCTTTTTCAAGTACTTCGACTTCCTGTTGACCAGCCTCGAGTCTCTGGGCCTCCCCCTCCACGGGGGGTTGTTCAGCCTGCCGGAGATAGTCTATCCGGTGGGCCTCTCCTTTTTCACCTTCCAGGGCCTCTCGCTGGCCATAGACCGGTACCGGGATCCGGAACTTAAATCCCCCGCCTTTTTGGAATGTTTGATCTTCGTCTCCTTTTTCCCCACCGTCCTTTCCGGACCCATCCAGAGATTCGGAAACTTCCTGCCCCAGCTGGAAAAAGCCCAAACGGGTCCCGAGGACTACAGCCTCGCCCTCACCCTCATCATCACCGGGCTCTTTAAAAAGGTGGCCCTGTCCAGCTACCTCTCGGAGTACGCGGTGCGGGGCGTCTTCCAGATGCCCGAGCAGTACTCCTTTCTGGGCGTCTTGGGGGCCGTCTACGGCTACAGCGCACAGATCTATCTGGATTTTTCCGGCTATTCGGATCTGGCCCAGGGGGTGGGGCTTCTTTTGGGCTTCAACGTGGGCGTGAACTTCGCCTCGCCCTACCTCTCCACCAACATCCGGGATTTCTGGCGGCGCTGGCACATTTCGCTCTCGTCTTGGCTTCGGGACTACCTGTACATCCCCCTGGGAGGGAGCCGCAAAGGATCCGCGACCCTCAATTTGATCGTCACCCAGACCCTGGGCGGGCTTTGGCACGGCGCCCACCTGCGCTACATCCTCTGGGGCCTGGGGCACGGCTTCCTCCTGGCCGCGACCCACGCCGTCCTTCTAGCCAGGAAAAGAAGGGAGAGGGCTCTGGACGCCTTGAACTTCAAAAGCTGGCAGCGGCCGGTAAAACGCTTCACGGGCCTCAAGAAGTTTTTCGCCTTCCTGTTCACCTTTCACGCCGTGAGCCTCCTCTGGATACTCTTTCGGGCGGACACGACGGCCCGGGCCTGGGAGGTCTTCACCGGCCTCTTCGACTTCTCCCGAAGGGGCGAGGGCATTCCGCTTTTGGCCTGGATAATCGTCTTTATAACCTTTTTCGGCCAGTGGGCCGGAAAAGAGATGAAAGAGCTCATGACCCTCGTTCAGAGCCGCATGTCCCTTCCCCTTTTGTCGCTCTGGTGCGCGTTCTGGGTTATAATAATACTGCGGCTGGGCCCCGACGGGGTCCTGCCCTTCATTTACTTCCAGTACTAGCCCCGCCTAAGGGAGTCCGCCGGCGGACCCGCCTAACGGACACGCCTAGCGGATCTTAACGGAAGCCTCCACTTCTTTCCCATTATCCCCGTCCGGACGCGGCCGGCTGAAGCCGGCCGCAGATTTACCTAAAAGCTTCAGGTTCCCGCTAAAATGCTTTCGAGGATTTTTCCCGCCCTGTGCCTCCCCGTTTTATGCCTCTTATCCGCCTGCACCTTTGACAGCCGCGAGTACGACGAGCTCAAGGCCCTAAAAGAGGAGTACCTGGTCCGGATAGCCGAGGCGAGGCAGGCCAACGACACCATCAACCGCAACATCAACGCCACCTATCTGGAGCTGGAGGCCTTGAGGACCAAACTCGAGGAGGAGCTCGCCCGGGAGCGCCCGCCCGCCGGCTGAGATCAACTATCCGAATCTCCCTCCGGCCTCTTACAGGCCCTGTTTCCGCCCCTCCTCCGGCGATCGCCCCTTTTAAAGCCCTCCCTTCTTAAAAACGGAGCCACCCATGCCCTCCGCGCGGTTTCGGATCCTCCGCCTCCTCCCTCCAACCCTTCTTTTCCTCCTTTCCCTCCTTGCGCTTTCCTGCGGAAACGGGGAAACTCCCCCGTCCTCCGGCGGCGGGGCGGAAGAGAGCTCCGGAACGGCGCCACAGCCCCCCGACGGCGCTCCGGCGGCCGAAGCCAAAGCCGTAACCGAAGCGGAGGATAAGCCGCGGGGATCCGGCGGGGCGGATAAGTCGCCCCTCTCGGAGGAGGCCGCCGGAACGGCGGCTCACGCGGACGCCGACGAGGTGGTGTGCCTGGTGAACGGCGACCCCATCACGCGGGGCACCCTCGACACCCAGCTCTCCTTCCAGCTGAACGACTCCCCCTTCGGCGATCAGACGGACGAGTTTCGGCCGGCCTCCCCCTCCCTGGAGCAGCGGGTTTTGGTCTTGGACATCCTCATTAAACTGGAGCTGGCCGCCCGGGAGGCTATGAACGGCGGATTCGCCCCCGACGGGGAGGAGCTTAACGGGCTGGTGAAAGAGGCCATGGAAAACTACGGCGGCGAAGAGGAGCTCGCGCGGGCCCTGTCCGAAAGCGGCGAGTCCATGGACGACTTCACCTTCCAAATCAAGCGGAACGCCGCGCTTAAAAACTGGCGGGACGCGGCCTTTCTGGAAAACGCCCGGGTGACGGATTCCGAGGCGGAGGAGTACTACAACCAGCATATCGAGGACGCCACCCACGCGGAGGAGGTGAACACGCTCCAGATCATGTTCCCCCTCCCCTTTTCCGACACGGGGCAGCCCGTCCAGCGGGAGAAAATTCGGGCCAAGGCGGAAGAAGCCCTGGCTTTGGCCAAAAACGGGGCCAATTTCGAGGATCTGATCCCCCTCTACATGGATCAGACCACCCTCGCGGCCAGCAACAATGGCCGGATGGGCTGGGTGGCCCGCGGAGCCACCTTTCCCCAACTGGAGGAGGACCTTTTCGCCCTGAAGCCCGGAGAAATTTCGGAGATCCTCGAAACCCCCTTCAGCCTGCACATCCTCAAAGCGGTGGACACCCGCCCCCCGGGCGTGATTCCCTTCCAGGAGCTGAAACCCGAGATAGTTAAGTTCTTAAGCGAGCAAAAGATAGACGCGCTGGTTCAGGAGCGGATAAACGAGCTGATGGAGACGGCCGACGTGAAAATAACCGACCCGGAATTGTCCTCGGCCTGGGAGGAGTACCGCCGCCAGAGCCCAAAGACGCCGGAGCCGGCGCCCGAAGGCGGTGGCGATTAGCCGCGGTGGCGATTAGTCGCGGAGGCGATTAGCCGCGGAGGCGATTAGCCGCGGAGGCGCCAGTTAAACCCTCGAAGCCCCCTCCGTTCGTGAAAGATAAAACCTGAATACCGCCTTTTTTCGGCATGCTTGGCGAATTAATCCCGCGTATGGTATGCCGTTTTTCATTCCCGCGAGGCCTTGGCTTTTCAGCCGCGAAAAGCGCTCCCCTCCGGCAGGAGGAATTCGCCTCCCTAAAAACATCCCCCGGCTTCCAAAAGCGCCCGTATCAGCCCGTTCCGCGGCTTAAGGGCCCTTTATTCGGCGGCTGTTCCGCTATATAATGAGGCGCGGGAAATTCTCAGAGAAACGCCTCATTCTGGCCTTCCAGCGAATTCCCTACCCAACACCCACAAAATATAAGGAGTTTCCGCATGTCGGGACACAATAAATGGAGCACCATCAAATATAAAAAGGGAGCCGCCGACGCCAAGCGGGGCAAGCTCTTTTCCCGGCTCATTAAAGAGATAACCATGGCCGCCAAGGACGGGGGCGACCCGGCGGGAAATCCCCGGCTGCGCTCCGCCCTCCAGGCGGCCAAAACCGCCAACATGCCCAAAGACAACATCGATCGGGCCATCAAAAGGGGCACCGGCGAGCTGGACGGGGTGAACTACGAGCAGCTCTACTACGAGGGCTACACCCCGGGCGGCGCCGCGGTGCTGGTGGAGGTGTTGACGGAGAACAAAAACCGGGCGGCCTCCGAGGTGCGGCACACCTTCAGCAAATACGGCGGAAACCTGGGCGAGCCCGGTTCGGTCGCCTGGAACTTCAACAAAAAGGGATCCATAGTCTTCGAATCCGGCGTGAGCGAGGACCAGGCCATGGAGGTGGCCCTGGAAGCCGGAGCCGACGACATCAGCTCCAGCGGCGACACGGTGGAGGTGCACACCGCCATAAACGACCTGGACGTCGTGAAGGAGGCCTTCGACAAGGCCGGACTGGTCTACACCACGGCCGAAATAACCTTCGTGCCCGCCTCCAGTCTGGAGCTGGAGGGAAGGGAGCTCTCCTCCGCCATGAAACTTCTGGAGGCCTTGGACGATCTAGACGACGTCCAAAAGGTCTGGTCCAACATCGACTTCTCCGACGAATCCGCCCTGGGACTCCTGGACTGAGCCGCCGTGAGGAGAAACGCCCCCCTTCCCCCGAAAGCGCCGTCCGCTGTTTTCCCGACCGGACCCCTTCGGGGCGATTTATTCACCCACCCGGTGAAAAGCGATCCCGTTTGCGGCCGCATCCTGGGGGTGGATCCGGGGAGCCTCCACACGGGATTCGGCTTCATAGACATACGCGCTTCCGGGGAAAGCCACGTGCTTTCGGGGAGGATAAGCCCCAAAAACCCAATCTTCGCGGAGCGGTTGCGCTCCATTTTTTTAGAGATCCGGGAGCTCATCGTCTCGTACAAACCCGCCGCCATGGCCTTGGAGGACGTCTTCACCCGCCTCAACCCCAAATCGGCCCTTAAACTGGCCCAGGCCCGGGGCGTCGTCATCCTCGCGGCCTCCCTTTCGGGCGTGCCGGTCCACGAGTACGCCCCCAGCCAGGTGAAAAACTCCGTCTGCGGCTACGGGGCGGCGGAGAAAAGCCAGGTGGCCTACATGGTGAAGAAGATCTTGAAGATCTCCGAAGACCTCGCCCCCGACGCCTCGGACGCCCTGGCGGCGGCCCTGTGCCACGCCGGGCGCGTCAAGCTCGACCAGATCGCGGGCTCTTCCGGCCCGGCTAAAAAGGGGGCGGGCAAAAGCTTCCGGAAGATGAGCCCGGAGGATCTTCTGGCCCTGGGTTATAAAATAGCCGACAAATAGCCCTTTTCGCCGGAATAAAGCCCCGCTTTTTTCCGTCGGATTTAAAACAACCTATATTTCCCCCCTTTCCCTGTTTTTATCTGTTTTTATCCGCTTTTATCCGTTTTTATCCGTTTTTATCCGCTTTTACCAGTTTTTACCCGCTTTTATCTGCTTTTACCCGCTTTTACCATCTTTTATCCGCTTTTACCCGCTTTTATCCGCTTTTATCCGCTTTTATCCGCTTTCACCATATTCCCCCGCGCTTTTCAAAGCCGCCGAAAACAAACTTTACCCGGCCTTTCTCCCGCCTCCGAAACAAGCGCCCGCGGCTCCCAAGGACGAACAATCGATGCTCGACCGCCTGAGAGGAAAACTCATTGAAAAAAACTACGGAAAGATCCTGGTGGAGACGGGCGGAGGCTTGGGACTGAGGCTTCTCGCCCCGCTCACGACGGCTCTCGCGCTTCCGGATCCCGGAACCGAGGTCATCCTCCACACCCGCCTGGTCTTAAGGCAGGAGTCGGTGGAGCTCTTCGGTTTCCTCACCAAGCTGGAAAGGGAGAGCTTCGACGTCCTCACTTCCGTCTCCCGCATCGGCCCCAGGCTGGCCCTCACCATCATCTCGGCCTTGGAGCCGGGGGAGTTGGCCCTGGCCCTCATGAACCAGGACATAAGCCGCCTTTCCACCATCAAAGGCATAGGCACCAAGACCGCCGAGAGGATTCTGGTGGAACTGAAGGACAAGGCGGGAAGGCTCTGGGAGCTCCAGGAGGGAAAAGACGGCGCCCCGCCGCCCCCTCCCTCCGGGGCGACGGGCTCGGCTTTCGCGGAAGCGGTCTTGGCCCTCCAAACCTTAGGCTACTCCAAGGCCGAAGCCGAGAAGGCGGTGAAATCCGCCGCCGCCGAAAGCGGATCCGGCGCCGGAATCGAAACCTTAATCAAAACGGCTCTAAAAACCCTGGGCAGGCAGTAAGCTCCCGACCAACCCAAACCACCCGTTTTTTATGCGCCTCTTCGCGACCCTTTACTTCCGAGACATAGAAAGCGGGGACTCCCACTACCGGCTTTTACAAAAGTTGGGTTATCTCCCGGAAATCTACTTCGAATCCGGCTGGAGGCGCCTGGGCCTCAAAGAGCACAAGGAGCTGGCGGCGAAAGTCCGAAACGAGCTGGGCGGCTGCTCCGTGCATCTCCCTTACAGGGATCTGCTCCCCGGAAGAGGGGAGCCGGAAACCCTGGAAACCCTGAAAAGGGCCGCCGGAACGGCGGCCCTTTACGAGCCCGTCCACATGGTGGGGCACGCGGTTTTCCGACCCCTGCACGACTCGGCCTCCGCCCCCTTGAAGCATCTGAACATGACCGGAAAAGAGCTCGCCGGGCCGCTCTGGGACCCGAACGCGGCCTTTCTGGAAAACTCCAGGCGCGTCTGGAGCGGGGTCCTGGCGGAGTGCGGGGCCCGGCTTTTTCTGGAAAACACCAGCGAGCGCTCGCCCTTCCCGCTCGCGCGGCTTTTGGAAACCCTCCCTCCGGAGCGCGCCGCCATGTGCCTGGATCTTGGCCACTGGCACCATTCCGGCATGGGCTCGGCCTTTCATAATCTCTCCGAGTGGATTTCCCTCGCCGCGGAAAAGATCGGGCATTTGCACCTCCACGACAACGACGGCTCGGCCGATCAGCACCTGAGCCTGGGAAAAGGCCTCATCGACTTCCCTCTTTTAAAAAGCCTGTTGCGGCAAAACTCCCTCGACCCCTCCGCGACCCTTGAAAACCAGACCCCGGAGGATCTTCAGGAGAGCGCGGAGTATCTCTCGCGGAACCCCTTCTAAAAGTTTCGCCGGACGCCGTCCCCTTCCGTTGTCGTCCGGCGCCCTTGAATGAAAAAGGCCGCGCCAGGCCTAAGGCTTTTTAAAAACCTTAGGCCTGGCGCGGCCTCGCTGTTTTCCTGACCTGTCACCGACGGGGGAGTCCGCCGGGTTTAAGGTCCCTAAAAATCCGTTCTCCAGAGCCGGAAAGAGGCTCCGTTTCAGGTTTCAAGAGGGGCGGATGGGCTTGTCAGTCGTCGTAGTTGCCCTTGGGACCCTTGTCCGGGTTCAAAGACTTCGCCTTCTCCACGATCTTCTCCTTGGACCAGTTCAGCGGATCCTCGATGCGTTCGGCCTTGACCCCGGGATCGTAACCCTTGGCCTTGAAAATCGCCTCGTAGACCAGGTGGGCGGTGCCGGTGGCGTTGAAGACCTCGCTTAAGAGGTTGTAGACGAAGTCCTCCACCGCCTTGATCATGCGCTCGCGGATCTCGACGGGCTGGGAGAGGATCTTGCTCTCGAAAGGAAGGTTCAGGGACTTGTAGTCGCCGGCCTTGAAGTTCTTCTCCTTGCCCACGGCCTGGATTTCGGCCCAGAGCTCCTCGGACATGCCTTTGCCCGGCACCTTCACCAGGTTGTTGTCCTTAAGAAGGGCGTTTCCGTAGTCGTCGATCTCTATGCCCCAGGACACCATCTGCAAAGCCGTGGCCACGTTGGCCTTGGTGGTCCTGGTTTTAGCGGCGATCTCCCTTAAGCGGTCGGAATTGTTGCCGGAGGTGCCGTGCTGCGCTCCGGAGACTCCGTAGGGGGCGATGGCCTTGTGGATCTCGGCCGTCAAATCCACGTGGATGCCCGTGGAGGCGGCCTGGATCCCGTGGGTGGTGCCGTTGTTCAGGGCTATCCAGTCGGGGAAGATGTTGTGGGCGTTTAAACCCTGGATCTGGAAGAGGGCGTCCGCGGCCGAGGAGAGCCCGATATCCCCCTTGATCTCCCCCACCTCGGTTTCCAGACCGGCCCATTTGGGGATGGAGGCGTTTATGGCTATGTTGGAGAGGAGGTTCTGGTCGTCGGGGAGATGCGAGGCGTCGATGGCGATGGAGGTGATGCCGGCCTCGAACATGGTGGGCACCTCCACCTTGGCCTTGATCAAATCCTTCTCGCCCTTGATGGCGTAGTGATCCGCGTGCACGGCCACCGGCACGGCGATCTCGAGCTCGTTTAAGACGGCGTCCACCTGCCGGGCCATGTTCCAGTAGTTGACGGCGCAGTAGCCCGAGGCCCCGCCCTCGCTTTTGGCGATCTCAATAATCACCGCGGCGTCGGCCCTCTGGGCCGCCCGCAGGACGCCCCTGATGACCAGGTGGTTGCGGCCGTTGGCGGCGATCGTCATGGCCTTGCCTTTGGCGATCAAGGCCCGGTCGATGAATTTGCCGCTGACGATGAGGCCTTTGGAGTTGGGAAAGAGGCGGCTGATGTTGGGGGGCCTGCCTATGGCCAGAAGCTCCTGAAACTCTTTCGACTGATTCGACCATGCCATAAATGACTCCTTTGTCTCCGCCTTGGAAGGGGCGGGCGTTAATATCGGGGCTTGTCTAAATTATCACCAAGGGCGTTAAGACCAGTCGGTTTTTAAAAGTTCCGGGTCGCGGATAAGAAGCTCGGCTATCTCCACGGCGTTGGTGGCCGCGCCCTTTTTGAGGTTGTCCGCGACGACCCACATGACCAGGCCGTTTTCCAAGGTGTTGTCCGCCCGAATGCGGCCCACCAGGACATCCTCCCGGCCGGCGGCCTCCGAGGCCAGGGGATAGACGTTTTGGGCGGGGTCGTCCAGGACCAAAACCCCCGGGGCCCGGGCCAGAAGCTCCCTCGCGGCCTCGGGCTTTATGGCCCTCCCCGTCTCCATCCAGACCGATTCGGAATGGCCGTAGAAGACGGGCACCCGCACGCAGGTGGCGGTCACCAAGATGTTCGGATCGTCGAAGATCTTGACGGTCTCGTTTACCATCTTCATCTCTTCTTTAGTGTATCCGTTGTCGGTGAACGCGTCTATATGGGGGAGGCAGTTGAAGGCGATGCGGTGGGGATAGACCTTGGGGGCGTATTCCTGGCTGTTGAAAAGGAGCCTGGTCTGCTCGGCCAGCTCCTCCACGCCCTTCTGGCCCGTGCCGGAGACCGACTGATAAGTGGAGACCACGACGCGCTTTATGCCCACGGCGTCGTAGATGGGCTTCAAAGCCACCAGCATCTGGATGGTGGAGCAGTTGGGGTTGGCGATTATTCCCTTATGCTTCTTGACCGCGTTGGAGTTTACCTCGGGGATCACTAGCGGGACCCGCGGATCCTGGCGCCAATAAGACGAGTTGTCCACCACCACGCAGCCGCTTTTAGCGGCCAGGGGGGCGTACTCCGAGCTCGCCCCGGAACCCGCCGAAAAAAGGGCGATATCCGACCCTTTAAACGAGTCCGGACCGACCTCTTCCACCTTGAGCTCTTTGCCGTCGAACTCAAGCACGCTTCCGGCTGAACGGGAGGAGGCCAGGGCTTTTACGGATTTCACCGGGAAACCCCGATCCGAAAGGGAGTTCAACATCTCCCGACCCACGGCTCCGGTGGCTCCCAGCACGGCCACGTTGTATTCTCTGGACATCAAAACACCTGCAAGTAATTCGGCTGAATTATTTTCCTTTCCGTTAGTAGTTCTAAATTAGCCTAAGTAGGCTGACGCTTTTAACGCTTGTCTCCGAAAGATGAAAAAAACGAGCCTTCCCGGTAAAAAGCTTTCCCGCGTCTAAACAAGCGTTATTATTTAGCTGTTAAATACTAAAATTATTAATCAATTTACAATATTTTAAAGACAAGTACATGTAAATTTTAAAAATATAAATACGAAAAAGAAACCGTCAGCCGAAGCGGCCCTCCGGAACGAAACCGGAAAAACGGACTTTCGGGTATTCTAGCACAAGATTTTAAGCCCTCAAAGAAAAAGCCCCCCCTTTTTTTCCACCGTGAAAGGGTCCCTCCCTCGATCGTCGCCCTCTCCTTTTCCGTCAACCGCGAAGGACGCTAACCGCGGCCCTGAAGAGACGCCGGAGGGTGTTTTCCGGAAGAGGCGTTTAAAAAAAACTCTTTTAAAAAGCGACGAGGGGCGATCGCCCCGCCCGCGTGAAAACCCCCGCGGGCTTTTATAGGAAAAAGCTTTCAAGGGAAAAAGCGGAAAAGTTAGGAAAAAGAAGGTGGGAGACGGGAAAATACGGAACCCCCGGCGGCCGCGCGTTCCAAAAAAGAAAAGCCCGCCGCGGTTTTCAAAAAAGCGGGGCCGTCCTTAAACCCGGCGGGACTCGCCAAAGGCCGGCGGGGGCGGGTGAAGGCGCGGGCGCGCCGAGGGGAAATGTCTAACCGGAATTGTCTTTCCGGCGTGGCGAAAGCCTTAAAAAAAATTTATCTCCGCTCGCTAGCTCCGGAAATAAAAAAAGCGGAAAGCCGGTAAGGATTCCGGTTCCGCTCTTTTATCAGGCCGTTTCTAAAAAAACGATCTGTTTAAAATGGTGGGCGATGCGCGATTCGAACGCGCGGCCTACAGCTCCGGAGGCTGTCGCTCTATCCAGCTGAGCTAATCGCCCGTAAAGACCCTCTTTCCAGATCTAATTGAGGGAAGATCCTCAACCCTTGACCCTTTCGATGTACTCGCCGGTCCTGGTGTCGATCTTCAAAAGATCCCCCTCGTTTATGAACAGCGGCACCTGCACCACCAGGCCGGTGGACAGGGTGGCGGGCTTGTTCACGCTGCTGGCGGTGTCGCCCCTGACCCCCGGATCGCTTTTGGTCACCTCCAAATTGACGGTGGTGGGAAGGTCGAGGCCTATGGGGTTTCCCTGGTACAGGTTCAAAAAAAGATCCATGTTCTCCTGGAGGTAGTAGCGGCTGTCGCCTATCTGATCCTCTTTCAGGTGGACGTGCTCGTAGTTGTTCGTGTCCATGAACACGTAGCCGTCCTTGGGATCGAAATAGAGGTACTGAACGCTCTTCTCCTCCAAGTCCGGCCGCGACAGCTTCTCGCCGGAGCGGAAAGTCTCGTCTAGAACCCTTCCCGTCACCAGGTTTTTGATCTTGGTGCGCACGAAGGCCCCGCCCTTCCCCGGCTTCACGTGCAGAAAATCCACGATGACGTAGGGCTCGCCTTTGAAGGTGACCTTCAGTCCCTTGCGGAAATCGCTGGTTGAATACATTAAAAAAATCCTCTCCAATATAAAACCGCCCCGGTGGTGGCTCCCGGGGGAACGCTAATCCAGCTGGAGCCTCACCTCGTCGTCGGTCAAATCCGGCTCCTCGGCCAGGCGGAAGATGATCTCGTGGCTTTTGACGTATCTGAGCTTCTTTCTGGCCTGGCTCTCCAGAAAGGAGGCGTCCGTGTTGAGCCTGGCCAGACGGGCCAGAAGCTGGCGGTTCTCCTCCTCGAGTCTGGTGTTTTCCAAGATGAGGGCGTCCCTCATCTCCTTTAAGCCGGAATTCCTGGAAAATCCGTCCTCGGAGAGAAAAATATAGCCCATGAAGACCAGAATTAAAACAAAAAAAAGTCCCATCCAGAAAAATTTTCCGGCCAAGACCGAGTCGAGCCCCAGGTAAAGACGCCGGAAAAAGGGGGGATCGCCCCCGGATCCGGCGCTGGAAGTCGATCTCGCGTTTAAAACGGGCGCCATCTCGCTAGCTCCTTTCCCGGAAACTCCCCTCCCTTTCCGGCAGAGTGGCCCCCAGGACCACCCGGTTGAAGTTTTTCAGCCTCAGACACTCGATCACCTGGAAGACCAGGCCGTAATCGCTATCCTTATCGGCCGAGATCAAAACCACCACCTGGCTTCCGTCCACCCCGCTCTGATCCAAGAGCTCGGGGAGCCTCTCCACCGTCGCGGCCTGGCCCTCGAAAAAAAGGTCGTTTTGGGAGGTCACGTCCACCTCGAGGCGCTCCGGAGCCTCCACCAGGGATCCCCCGGAAAGCTCGGGGAGAAGCAGCTTGAGGCCGGGGAGCGCCGCGAACTGGGCCGTCACCATGAAAAATATCACGAGCTGCAAAACCACGTCCACCAGGGGGGTCATGTTCACGACCGGAGAGCCCTCTTTAGGCCTTCCTTTTTCGCGGGAAAAATTCATCTCTTCTCCGGCGGGGCGGGCGAAACGGGCTCCTTTTCGGCCGCGGCCAGCGCTTCCAGAAGATCGCTTCCCAAATCCTCCAAGTCCGCCGTGAGGCTCTCCACCCGGCTTAACAGAAGGCGATGGATGAGCATGGCCGGGATGGCGATGACGAGCCCCGCCGCCGTCGTGAGCAGGGCCTGGCCGATGCCGCCCGCGAGAAGCCCCGGATTTCCCAGCCCCGCGCTGGCCACCGCCCCGAAGGCGTTGATCATACCCGAGACCGTGCCCAGAAGCCCCAAAAGGGGCGAAACCGAGGCGATCACCCCCAAGAGATCCAGGTGCGCGGAGAGAAAGTTGGACTCCCTTCTTCCCGTCTCCTCCATGACGTCCTTAAAGAGCTCCCGCCTCTGGCCGATGAGCTTCAAACCCTGGCGCACGAGCCGCGCCGCCGAGTTCCGGCCGTCCTGGCAGAGGAAGGCCGCGTCGTTGTAGCGGCGGAGGCTTAAGAGCTCGTTTACCGAAACGAGGAGGCTTCGGGGGATCACCTTCCCCCGGCGCAAAGCCCAGGAGCGCTCCAGGATGATGGCCAGGGCGGCCAGGCTGCAGAAGAGTATGGGATACATGACCCAGCCCCCCCGCCGGATCAAGTCTAATAATACTTCCATTGAAACCCCGCCGGCGCGCGCGGCCGGATGGAACGCCGGATACCCGGGCGGGATATTAGCCGGATCCGGAAGGGAGATAGGGAAACCGGGGCGGGAAAAAATTAAACCCCACCCGCCGCGACCGGGGCGGAAAAAGCCGCTTTCATCCTTCGGAAGGCTTAAACGGAGGCCCGGGTCTAGTTACAATTAGATCAATAAAAAAGCTATTTTTAGCGTTTCGCGATAAAAAAAAGAAAGTCGTTGAAAAACGCTCTGAGAAAATCAAATTGAATCCAACTTTACCACAGAGGAGGGACGGAAAACAATCCTTTATCTTTCGTATATTTTTAAAATATTATATCTATAAATATATTATTATAAATTTTTAATAGTATTATAATTAATTATTTATATAATTACATACATTTATACTTAACAAAAAACAAACCCGGCCTTTTTCCTTTTCCGGGCTTTGATTGATGAATTTGAAAAGGAATCGAACAGGATGGGAGAGGAATGAAAAGTTTTTAAAACAATATTTTAAGATTAAGAGAGGTATAAAAATATTTAAAGAATATTAAAAAATATTAAAGATATTTAAAGTAAATAAAATGTAATAAAAATAATTGGAAGGAATTGAAAGAAATTAAGAGAGTCGTAAAGAAAAAAGTCAGTTCGCACCGCCCGCCTCCCGAGACGAGGATAAATCGGCCAGAGTGAATCTGAGCAGGGCCTGGGTGGCCTTGTCGTTCTGGTCGTCCAAGGCTATCACGTTCTGGAAGGCGGTCTTGGCCCGCTCGAAATCTCCGACCCGCTCCAGGGCCTCGCCCGCGCTCAGCCAGGCGGAAACCGACTTGGGATCCCTCTCGGCCGCGCTAAACAGGCTCGCGGCCGTTTCGGCGTTCTTTCCCAGGCTCTTCTGGGCCAAGGCCAGATAACGCCAGTTATCCGGATCGTCCGGGCTTATCTTCACCCACTCGGAGGCGGCCTTCTCCAAAGCGGGCCAGTTCGCGGCGGCCTCCATCTCGATCGCGGCCAGATCGCGGTAATCCTTCTCTCCGGGGTCGTCTTGATAGAGCAGCATGGCCTCGGATAAGAGCTTCTCCTTTTCCCCCCTCTCCTTATAGATGGCCAGAAGGTAGCCGTGAACGTCCCGGCTCCAGGGCTTTCCGCCCTCTCCCGTGTACAGGGCCTGGAGAAAGGCCTTTTCGGCCCGATCCCAGTTTTTCAGCTTGAAATGCGTCACCCCCAGGTTGTAGAACTCGACGCTGTTCCAGGAGTAGCGGTAGAGCCTCTCCTCGAAGACGTCCGACACCTCTCCTTGGGGAGGTCGGCTCAATTCCAGCGCCCGAATCCGAGCCTCGGAGCGCAGCGCCTTCAGCTCGTCCGTTTCCGGGTTTATTTCCGAAAGCTCCAGCCATAAGTCCAGAGCCTCCTTTTCCATCCCGTCGGCCGCGTAGACGGCGGCCAGTTGGCGCTTGAGCTCGTGGCTTCCGGAAAGGCCGGCGGCCTTTTCCAGGTAGCGGCGGTACTTCTCCCCGTCCCCCCTCCGTTCGGCCAGGGCGGCCAGGTTCAAGAGGATGGAGGAGTCTTCCGGAGCCAGGCTCAGAGCCGTCTCGTAGGCCTTCTCGGCGGAATCGTAGTCCTCTTTACCGGCGTAGCTGAATCCCAGATGCTTGTAGGCGTCCACCTTGGTCCGCCCCGGGGGAAGCGAGGCCGCCAGGCCCTCCCAGGCGGCGAGGCGGCCGGGCTCGTCTCCGGCGGCCTCCCTTAAGCGGATGAGCTGATTCCAGATCCCGGGAGCCTGCTCGGCGGAGACCAGGGGGAGGAGCCTCTCGTAGGAGCGGGCGAGTTTGAGGTCGTCTCCGGTCTTCCGGTAGATGTCGGCCAGCGTGAAAAGGGAGGCGATCCGCGCCTCCGGATCCTCCTCCTCCAGCGTCTCCTCGTAAATTAAGGCGGCTTTGGCCGGATCGTTTTCCCGGTAGAGGACCGCCAGATTCATCCGGTAGACCCGGGGGGATTCGCCGCTTTTTTCGGCCAGGGCGCTCAGACTTTCCAGGGAGCGTATCTCGCCGGGGACGTCACGCGCGGATTTGTAGTAGGCGAGGAGCTTTAAAAGCAGAGCCTTGGACGCCTGGTCGTCGGAGCTGGCTTTGAGGAGCCTTTCCCAGAGCGCCGCCAGCTCGCTTCCCCCGCCGCTGCCCTCCTCTAAGGCGAGGGCGAGCTTCTCCGCGAGTTCAAGGTCCTCGGGGTCCATCTCCAGCGCCCGTCGGTAGTATCCCGCCTTGTCCTCCACATTGGCGGCGGAGTCGCCTTTAAAGACGAAATCCTCTTTTTCGTAGGCCGCGTCCAGGTAAAAAACCGCCTTCTCCTCGTCCTTGTCTTTCACTTGGACGGCGAAGGTCCGTGGCTCCAGGAAATAATCCTCCCCCAGGGCGGCCGCTAAAGTGTTTTCCCCGGAGGTGAAGGCCCGAACATCGAAGTCGTCCGAAAAGAGGCTTAAATCGTAGTCCCGCCAGCGGCTGCTCTCTATTTTGAGAAAACGCAGCCTCTGGGAGGGTTTGAGTTTCAAACGCCCGCCCGGGGCCAGGGCCAAGGCCTTCCCGTCCAGCTCGGCGTCCAGTTTTTCAACGACCAGGGGTTTTCCGGAAAAATTTCCCAGAAACC
This sequence comes from Deltaproteobacteria bacterium, assembly GCA_031276865.1. Lineage (GTDB taxonomy): Bacteria > Desulfobacterota > Desulfarculia > Adiutricales > Adiutricaceae > JAISMF01. The sequence continues at coordinate 25,798 of JAISMF010000042.1, forward strand.
TGGCGAAGGATACCGGCGAAAGGAGGTTCCAGAAAAAGACGACCAGAACGAGGACCGCGACCGCCAGGCACAGCCAGAAGAGCTTCGGGAATCCGCCCTTCCCCCGGCCTTTGGCGCTGTGATAGAAATGAAAGTGGGAGTCCATCTGGTGTCTCTTCCAAATCCGCCGTTTTCCGGAAAAATCGCCCGGGGAAAGCCTCTCTCCCCCTTTCCGGAGGAGGCGTCCGGAGCCTTTCGTAAAAGAGTACATCTCACGGGGAAGCTCAAAAAGCCCCGCGCCGCTGAGTTTCCCCGGGCGAAAAGCCCCCGGCGGGGGGCCTTCGGGCGTTTCCGGAGATCTTACCACATATCCGCTCCGGCGGGCGGATACGGGCTAGAGGAGTAAACTTCGGAGCTTTGGAGTTTATAGGCTTCGAAACTTCGTGGCAGCGGAGATTCGGGCTTCGGGGCTTCGAGGTTTCGGGGTTTCGGGACTTCAGGGCTTCGAGACTGAGGGACTACGGGGATATAAAAAGACTTTCCAGAAAGCTCCGCGTACGGAAAGACGAACGCCCCTCCTTTTTTCGAATTCCACGTTTCTCCGGGGCCGGGCCCGTAAAAGGCCTTCCGGACGTCTCTTTCAAACTGAGCCTTTTTGAAGGGAGCCCTCGAAGTTTTTCCCCTTTGTCCACCTTTCGGGAAAACCGGAAGAGAAAGGCTGAATTCTTCAAGAAAGGTCAAGGCCGCCGGTTTTTCACCGGACCTTGAAGCCCGGCCGTAACCAAATGGTTCAGCCCTCCGGCGCGGAGGGTTTCCCCCTCGCGCCTTAAAACCTTTCCGCCTCCGCTCTTCTTTCAAGCCTTAAACGCAGAAAGGCCCCCGCCGGAGGATTTCTCCTCCGGAGGGGGCCTTTCTGTTTTCGGGGTCAGCCCTTACCCCGACTCAAGAGAGAGCGTTACCGGATGAGGCTGAGGGCCAGCTGACTCAGGGAGTTGGCCTGGGCCAGCATGGAGGTGGCGGCCTGGGAAAGGACGTTGTTTCGGGTGAACTCCGTCATTTCGGTGGCCACGTCCACGTCGGAGATCCGGCTCTCGGAGGCTTGCAGGTTCTCGGCCTGGATGGTCAGGTTGGACATGGTGTTCTCCAGGCGGTTCTGCATGGCGCCGAGGTCGGCCCGGATCTTGTCCTTGACGTTGATGGATTCGGTGATGGCGTCCAGGGCCTCCTGGGCGGAAGACTGGGTGCGCACCTCGGCTCCCTTCCAGTCGCCGTTGGCGGCGTTTTGGATCTCGACGAAGCTCTCGCGGTTCATCCCGTTGATGGTACCGTAGTCGAGACCGGGAGTTTCCAAGTCGCCGTTGTTGGAGATCCAGAGATCCCTCTGGTAACCCACGTCCCTGCCGTTCAGGGTCACGTTCCAGACCTCGTTTCCGAGGCTGGCTTTGGTCTGGGTGGGTTTCATGGTGCCCCAGTGCTCGCCGCCCAAGGTGAAGGTCGTGCCGGACTGGTTGGTCTTGCCGGTGGAAGTGTTCTCGAAGAGAATGGAGGCCAGGCCTTCCCGGGACTTCTCGTTATCCGCGGCCACGTCGCAGGCGAGGAGGTTGTTGAAATCGCCTCCGTCCTTGGTGAAGATGTAAACCATTTCGGCGCTGACGCCGTTGGAGTTGTACTTCTGCACCATGGCCCAGAACTGGCTGTCGGGGTTGTTGTTGATCGCGGAGGCCAGAGCCCGGAAGGTGAAGGAAGAGGATTTGCTGCCGGCGCTTCCCACCTGGGTCACGTGCTTGGAGACGTCTATCGCGCCGCCGAACCTCTCGTCCTTCCCAGGGCCTTCCTTCGAACTGACATCGTCCTTGGTGAGCGCCGCGCCCAGCGTGTCCAGCTGCGCCTGGGTGAGAGCGCCGACCTCGATCTGGTCCGTCAGTCCGGCGGCGGTGATGGCGTCGTAAAGCTCCCCGCCCGATTGGGTCAAAGCGGTAATGTCGCGGAGGCCCGTTTGTCCCAGTCTTCTGTTCAAATCGGGTTCTATGGCGCGTATCTTGGCGAACATGTCCGACCAGGTGTCGCCCAGCTCGGAAACCATGGTGCCGGGCGTGGGATTGGTCGTGCCGACAGCGTTGGTGATGGCCGATCTGAGCGCCGCCACCGCCGAGGTCGTGCTCATGCCTTTAGCGTAAACCTCTTTTGTGAATTGAGCGGCGTAGAGCTGATAAGACGCTTTAAATATGTCATATAGCTGTTGCGCTGTTTTGCCGCATAACGCGCTGATCTTGTACGTTATTTGGTTAAAGACGTTCGTAGTGCCGGATAACCTGTCCGCGAGGGTGGCCGAAGTTGTCCACTCGCCGGTAGTGGCGCTGTACCATAGACCTTGCAAGGTAAAATCCCCTGAAGTTTGGCTGGCGGCAACCTGCGTGGCCTTAAAAGCGGCCAGCGCCGTTTTGATCGCGGCCGAATGAGCCGAAATGTACCCGTAGGCGTCGTGAGCTAAGGTGTGCTTCGTTGTCGAAGTGACAGTGAAATCCACCTGGTCCCAGCCGAGAGAGTCGCCGATGGCTTTTTCCCTCGTCCATCTGCCCGTGGCCGCGTCCACGTAGATGTAGCTCGACATCACCCCATCGGTCACTCCGGACTCGAAGTATTTGCCCGCCTGGCCGGTTAACAAGGGAACCGTTTCAACGTAGTGTTTGTTCACCCAGTCGCGGGCGTCCACCGCTGACGTTTCGGCTCCCTTAATATCTATCGATACCCTGCGGGCGTTTATCGCTTGGGCCGACGCGGCGTTCACGGTCCAGATGTTTCCGCTCACCCACATATCAAACTGAGTCTGTCCGCCGGTGGAAAACGCCGAAGTCACGCCGGCTATGCCGGATAAAGCGGATACGGCGCTAGCTTTAGTTATGTACGCGTTGGTGGTGGCGAAGGCCGCGGAAAGTTCGAAGGTAAGCTCGGTCATGCCCAGAGACTTCCCTAAAGAGGCCGACATGGTCCAAACGCCGTTGGCGTGGTAAATACCGGTGCCGAAATTAGCGCTTTTACCCGGCGGATTGGTATTGGTTACGCCCAATGCGGACAGCAGGGCTTGCTGGTCGGTCGCATTCGTAAAATCATTGGCGCTCAGAGTTAAAACGGTGGAGCCGAGAAGATTCCGCATGGCGTCCTTTACGGCGGCGAGTCCGGCGGAGAGATCCTCTTCGCCAAAGACGGTGGCGGAAAGCTGGACGCTCTGGGCGTTCAAAAGATTTTTTAAAACGGTGTCGGAGGTGTAAAGTCCGGCCAGATTACCGGTCCCCTTGAACAGGTTGTCCATGGTGGCTTTGTATAAAAATTCGGGAGTATGAACAATCCCGCCCTGGGCGTCGTCCGGAATCCCCCAGTAGTAGGCCTCATCGCCCACGCAGACGGCGACCGTTCCGCCGCAGACGACCGCGGCCTGTAGGGCCGAGGCGTGAATCTGCACGCCCACCCGGCTTTGCGTTCCGGCGTTCACTTTGTTAATTAAATCTTGGAGGCTCTCGCTGGAACTAACGGTGTAGCGGCCGGCCAGGTATTTACCGGCCAGAAGGTCGGGATCGTCGTCTTCCATCCAGTCCCAGTTGTAACCGTAGCTGAAGGTCTGCCCGCTGATGAAGCCGGCGTTTCCGTCAAGGGAGGTGTAGCCGGCGGTGCAGCAGCCGGGTCCCGAGAGAGGACCGGATCCGGCGGCGCCTTGGCCCCAGATGTCGTTTTTGGCGTCGCCGCCTATCCTCAATCCGGTGGAGCTGGTCGCCCTGGCGTCCCCGATGTTCACGAAATAATAATCCTCGGAGTCTTTGTTGCTGACGCCGAAATGGATTTTGATGCCCTGTCCGCCGTGCTGATTGGTGACGGACCCGTCAAGGAGTTTTAACCCGTTGAAGTTGGTGGCGTTGGCGATACGGTCGATCTCGGCGGCCATGGCCTGGTACTCGGAATTGATTATCTCCCTTTGGGCCGTGGTGTACGTGCCGGTCGCGGCCTGCTCGGCCAGCTCCTTCATACGGGTGAGCTTCTCGTCGATAATGGAGAGGGCGCCGTCCGCCGTCTGGATCATGCTGATGGCGTCGGCGGTGTTCCGGATGCCCTGATTCATCGTGGCGATGTCGGCCCGCATCATCTCACGGATCGCGAGACCTGCGGCGTCGTCGGCGGCGCTGTTGATTCGCAGGCCCGAAGAAAGCCGCTGGACGCTTGTGGACAATCTATCGTAGATCGTGCTCAAGTTTCGCGCGGCGTTCTGGGCTGCCATGTTGTGGTTAACGATAAGAGCCATTATTAATCCTCCTTGAGTTTCAGCGGGCCTCCATGCCCTCGAAAGAAAAAATTTATTTAAACCGCTAAGGTTCCTTCGCTCTTTTCCGGAGCTCCGTCGCCCTATTATTGACTTTGATGTTTAAAACAGGCTGACGGAATATCCGCCCTCTCTATTTGATAAACTTATCGGCCTCCCGTCATCAACCTTAAGTACTTTTAATAATTAAATTAAACTTTACCTATTGTTGAACGTCAACTATCAGAAAAATAAACGCCAGCGTAATAATCAGGCCGTTTATCTTCACGCGCCCCTCTCAAACGTTCTTATGTATAGCGGAAAAAAACGATCGTTTGGGCTTTTTAACCCGCTAGAGGAAAACCTCGCCCTCTTTCTCCTCGCTACTTCGTAAACGACCGCCGGGGCCGTCTTTTCGGCTTTCAAAGCTTAAGAATTACATAAAATTTTAAAAACTTCATCTCTCCTTTAGCTGTTCCTTTTTTATTAATAATAAAGAACCGCGCTGAAGATAATCCTCTAAACAATATGAACCACTACTAGCGCGCGTCTTTAGGAAATTTAGCGTTTCACCGGAGATATTCCCGCGGCCGGAGGGAAAAACCAGGCCGCGTATTTAAATTAGCGCCAAAAAACGGAATAAAATTTTTTATTCTTTTTCGTTTTCCCGGATTTTTTTAAAATTTTTCTATTAAACTCCACGTGAACCTCTCCGTCTTTCGGAACTTAAGCCTATTTTTCATGTCAAGTCTGGAAACGCCCTTGATTTTCCGCTAAAATGATTATGACGGGGCGGCGCTATTTTCCTCTTTCCATCTCGTTTCCGCGCCTAACCCGATCATTATTATAAGAAGCCCGCCGCGCGAGGCGGAGACGCTGGAAGGGAGCACCCTTAAGTGACCGAAGATCCCGTAAACGGATCCGCCCCGTTAGGGCAGGGCAAACCAAAACTCCTCCGGCTGGAAATCGCCGCCTCCCACGCCGGAAAACGCCTGGATCTCGTTCTGGCCGCCCTTTTTCCGGACTATTCTAGGATGCGGCTGAACAAGCTCGTGAAAGAGGGCGCCGTCCTTGTAAACGGCCGGCCCGTTAAGCCCTCCTTCAGCTTGAAAACGGGGCAAAACCTTTCCATCGACCTTCCCCCCCGGGAAGAGCCCGGACTCAAACCTGCCCCGGAGGTGGCTCTAAAAATCCTCCACGAGGACGCCGATATAATAGTGGTGGACAAAAGCCCCTTCATCGCCGTCCACCCCGGAGCCGCCTCCTCCGGCGCCACCCTGATAGAGGCCCTCCTGGCCGTCCATCCGGAGCTCGCCTTGATGGAGATGGAAGACCGATGCGGCGTCGTGCACCGTCTGGACAAAGACACCTCGGGCGTCCTCCTGGTGGCCAGAAATTCCGAAGCCCGAAAGTTCCTCTCCCGAAAGTTCGCCGAAAGAAGGGTGAAGAAGAGGTACCTGGCCTTCGTTAGGGGAAATCCCCCCAAAACCGGCTTTATCGATCGCCCCATAGGGCGCCATCCGACCCGGCGGCATAAAATGGCCGCGGGAGCGCCGGGGGGGCGGGCGGCCAGAACCGGCTACCGTGTGCTCAGGCGCTTTCCCCGCGCGGGGATCTCCCTTGTGTCGCTTTCCCTTTTCACCGGCCGCACCCACCAGGCCAGGGTTCACCTGGCGGCGGAGAAATTTCCCGTTCTGGGAGACTCAGTCTACGGCTCGGGCTTCAAGGGGCTTTTCAGGGACTTTCCGACTTTGGAGCCGCTCGTGAAAAGGCAGTGCCTCCACGCGCGGCGCCTGACTTTTCCCGCGCCTAGGTCCGGCGAGAGGCTTTCCTTCGCCTCCCCCTGGCCGGAGGACTTTACGGAACTCTACCGGGAGCTCGTCCGCCTCGAAGAGCCTTCAGGGGATCTTTAAGCGGCGCGCGCGCTTTCCACCCGCCGGTTCCTCCGGAAACGGAAAAAGGCGGGTGGACCCGCCTTTTTCCAAACAGTCGAACAGCCCAGCCGCCGGCGCTGTTTTCGGCTAGTAGGAGTCCTCCGGGTCGTCCTCCGCCGTATCCGCCTCCTCCGCGAGTCCGCCGTCGCCGTCCAGGGAGTCGTCCGGCTCTCCGAGGCTTCCGGCCCGGTCCCCGGACTCCCCCTCGTCCTCGTCCGGGGCGGGGGGGAGCAGGGCCACGTCCTTCACCACCTCGTCCGGCTCGAGCCGCATGAGCCTCACGCCCTGGGTGCGGCGGTGCAGGACGGTCACTTCGGAGATGTTGAACATGATGAGCCTTCCGGTGTTGGTGATGAGCATGAGCCTGTCGCCGTCCTTCACCTTGAAGACGGCCACGACGTTACTGTTGACGCCGGTCCTTATGGTGGTGGTCCCCTGACCGCCCCTGGCCTGGAGGCTGTACTCCGCCGCGGGGGTTCTTTTGCCGTAGCCGTTCTCGGTCACCGTCATGAGCACCTCGGAGCGATCCTGGGAGATGGCGTCCATGGCCACCACCTGATCCTTTTTGAGGGTGATGCCCTTCACTCCGGCGGCCGTGCGGCCCATGGAGCGGATGTCCTCCTCTTTGAAGCAGATGGCCTTCCCTCCCTTGGTGGAGAGAAGCACGGCGCTCCCGCCGTCGGTTAAAGAGGCCGAAACCAGCTCGTCCCCCTCCTTGAAGTTCAACGCCTTGATGCCGTTGCGCCGGGGCTTTTTAAACTCGGAGAGTTTCAGGCGCTTGACGATTCCGCGCCGGGTGGCCATGACCACGTAAAGGTCTTTCGCCGTCAGATCCTCCACCGATAAAACGGTCGTGACCTTTTCGCCGGACTGCAGGGGCAGCACGTTAATTAAGGCCTTCCCCTTGGCGGTGCGGGTGGCCGACGGCACCTCGTGCACCTTGAGCCAGTAGAGCCTTCCCTGGTTGGTTATGAAGAGGAGGTAGCTGTGGGTGGAGGCCACGTACATCCTCTCCACGAAGTCGTCCTCCTTGTTTTTGGCGGCGGTGACGCCCTTCCCCCCCCTCAGCTGAGACTTGTAGGTGGAGGCCGGAGTGCGTTTTATGTAGCCGCCGTGGCTGAAAGTCACCACCATCTGCTCTTCGGGGATGAAGTCCTCGATGTTACGAGACTCGGGCCCGAAATCGGTTATGACGGTGCGGCGCGCGTCCCCGTATTCGGCTTTGAGCGCCGTGAACTCGTCTTTGATCACCTGGTTTAAAACCGCGTCCGAGCCCAGGATGCTCCGGAAGCGCTCGATATCCAAAAGCACGTTCTTGTGCTCCTCTTCGATGGAGCGGCTTTCCAGCTGGGTGAGCTTCTGGAGTCTTAAATCCAAAACGGCCTGGGCCTGAAGCTCGGAAAGGGAGAAGCGGGAGACTAAGCCCGCTTTGGCCTCCTGGGGGCCCCGGCTTTGGCGGATCAAGGCGATTATCTCGTCTAGGTGGCTTAAAGCCAGGAGCAATCCCTCCAGGATGTGGGCCCGGGCCTCGGCCTTGGCCAGATCGAAGCGGGTGCGCCGGGTGACCACCTCCCGGCGGTGCTCCAGAAACTGAAAAAGGGCCTCCTTTAAGTTCAAGAGCCGGGGCGCCTGGTTGACGATGGCCAGCATGTTGATCCCGAAGCTCGTCTCCAGCTGGGTGGAGGCGAAGAGCTGGTTCAGGATGGTGTCGGTCATGTCCTTCTGGGCGTTTTTAATCTCCAAGACCACCCTCAGGCCGTGGCGGTCGCTTTCGTCCCTGATTTCGTGAATCCCCTCCAGCCTCTTCTCCCTGGCCATCTCGTCGATCTTTTCCACCAAGGCGGCCTTGTTCACCATGTAGGGGAGCTCGGTCACGACGATGGCCGTCCTTTTGCTGTCTTTCAAGACCTCGATTTCGGCCTTGGCCCGGACTCTGATGATGCCCTTGCCCGTGCGGTAGGCCTCGAGGATTCCCTCCCGGCCCAGGATGAAGCCCGCCGTGGGGAAGTCGGGGCCGGGAATGTGGCGGGCGAGCTCGTCGATTGTCACTCCCGGATTGTCCACCAGGGCCACCAGGCCGCTTAAGATCTCGCCTAGGTTGTGGGGGGGGATGTTGGTGGCCATTCCCACGGCTATCCCGCTGGAGCCGTTTATGAGAAGCCCCGGGGCCTTGGTGGGCATGACCACGGGCTCCTCCAGGGAGCCGTCGTAGTTGGGGGAGAAGTCGACGGTCTTTTTGTCCAGATCCGCCATGAATTCGTGGGCCAGTTTGGAGAGGCGCACCTCGGTGTAGCGCATGGCCGCCGGCTGGTCGCCGTCGACGGATCCGAAGTTTCCCTGGCCGTCGGCCAGGGGGTAGCGCATGGAAAAATCCTGGGCCAGGCGCACCAGGGCGTCGTAGACCGCCACGTCGCCGTGGGGGTGGTACTTGCCGATGACGTCGCCCACCACGCGGGCCGATTTCTTATATGGCTTGTTATAGTCGTTGCCCAGCTCGTTCATGGCGAAGAGCACCCGCCGGTGGACGGGTTTCAAACCGTCCCTGGCGTCGGGTATGGCTCTGCCGATGATGACGCTCATGGCGTAGTCCAGGTAGGAGTTTTTTATCTCCTCCTCGATGCTTATTATTTCGAAACGGTCGTGATCCTGCGTGCTTTTGTCCATTTGGGTTCCGGATTAAAGGAAAAGCGGCCGATCCCGGCCGCTATGAAGGGGTTGGATACTTGTTGGCTTTGAAGCTCTTTTGCACTATATGTACCATTTCCGGCGCTTAATGTCCAGACTCTTTTTTTAGCGGCCGGAAAGCCCCCGCCTTCCGCCTCTTTCCCGCTGGAGGGCGGGGCGGCCGCCCCGCCCTCCGCTATTTTTTCTCTTTTTCCCTCTCTCTTCACTTTTTTCCCTCTTTCAATCCTATCCTTTTCCGTTTCCGTTTCCTTTCCGGCCGCTTTTCCCGCTTTGAATTCAAAGTTAAAAGGCCGGGCCGCCGTGACGGATTCAGGAGAAGGCATTAAATGATACTATATATATAATTTATATAGCATCAACCACTCCATATTGCGAGAAAGACCTTCTTTCGCCTTACCATGACTTTTCGCCTTCATATTTGTGAATATTTTGGCGAATTTATGTATAATAAATGTTAATCAGCATGAATAACACCACCGCCGATCTCATAGGAAAAGTGGCATGCTAGTTGCTCCCACCAGGGCGAGACCGGAGGGCCGGATTTTTTTTCCGGCTAATATAAAAAAGGCGTTCAATCATGACACCGGAAAAAACGGAAATACTCCACGTGACGCCGCATTTGGGGGGCGGAGTGGGGAGGGTGCTCTTAAACTACATCGGAGTCGCCCTCGCCAAGGGGCAGCGGCACTCCCTCATGTGCCTCGACTACGCCAACCCCTGGGCGAAAAGCAAGGCCCTGGAGAATAATATAACTCTCCGGGACAACATGTTCTGGAAGCGGAAGGAACTTCGGGAGGCGGTTAAAAAAGCCGACATCCTCGCGGTCCACTGGTGGAACCACCCCCTCCTCTACTCCTGGTTAGCCTCGGAAAACCTGCCCGAGACCAGGGCCCTCGTCTGGAGCCACGTCTCGGGTTTTCACTCTCCCCAAATCATTACCCGGGAGATCCTCTTCTGGCCCGACGTCTTCGCCGTCTCGAATCCGATAAGCTTCAACGCCCCCGCCGTGGCGGAGCTTTCCCACGCCGAAAAGGAGCGGAGGCTGCGCCTTATTTTCAGCTCAGGGGGTCTTTCCCACGTGGAGAACTACGCCGTCAAAGAACATTCCGACTTCAGGGTAGGCTACCTGGGCACGGTGGACTACGCCAAGATGCACCCGGGATTTTTGGAGATGAGCCTCGCCTCCGCCGGGGAGGACACGGTCTTCGCCGTGGCCGGAGGCCCCTCCCACGAGGCCCTGCGCCGGGAGGCGGAGGAGCTGGGCGCGGGGGACAAATTCGAGATCCTGGGTCCCATAGAAAACGTGGGGGAGTTCCTCTCCACCCTGGACGTCTTCGGCTATCCGCTCATAAGGGAGCACTACGGCACGGGGGAGCAGGTTTTAATCGAGGCCATGGCCGTGGGGGTGCCCCCGGTGGTGCTGGGGCGGGGATCCGAGGAACTCGTCGTGGAAAACGGGGTTACGGGGCTGGTCGCGGAGGATCCGGAGGACTACGCCCTCTGCGTGAGGCGTCTTAAGGATGATCCGGAGCTTAGATCCACCCTCTCCAGAACCGCCCGGGAAAAGGCCAGAAAACGTTTCGCTATCGAAAACACCGTCACCGCTTTCGATTCCGTCTACGCCGAGCTTATGGAACGGCCTAAAAAGAGGCGGAGTCTCAAAGGAAAGGGCGTCTCTTCCGGAATGGATCGGGTGTTTTTGCTCTCGCAGGGCCCGGACGCGGCCCGGGTCTATCAAAAACTTGAAAAAGCCGAGCTCTCCGGCTCCCCCTCTCCGGACGTGGGAGTGCTCACGAGCATCAGCTGGGCGGAGACCAAGGGCTCAGTCTATCATTACGCCTCTTTTTTTCCGGAGAACAGTCGTCTTAAAAAACTCTCCGAACTCATGACGGCGGTAAATCCCCTGAAGGGAGGCCGTTACTCCAATTAAACCCGGGGGCTCCACGAAAAATGAAGCGTTCCTTGAGATCGGGGAAGCGTATCCTCCTGAAACAGCTCCATTTAATGTCGAAGGCTTCTTCAGCGCCGCCCGGATCTAAAAAAAACGCGCGGCGAAGGGAGCCTCCCCTTCATCTACTGCAAATACTACAAAACAAAAGGCCGGCGCTCAGGCGCCGGCCTTTTGCGCTTGAAGGTGTTTTAAAAGACGACGCGGGCCTTTCCGGGCGTTTCGGCGCCGGTAACCGGTTACCCCGCGGCCCGGGCGATTCCGGCCGAAAGATCCGGCGCCCGCCCGCCCGTAAGGGCGTCCGGAGAGGTTTGAGTCCGAGGCTTTCTCCTTCGGCGCCCGTGTTGCGGCTCCGTCAAAAGTGGCGCGAGAGGTTTTTTCCCCGCTTCCGAAACCCCGGCAGCGGGTGGTTGAGAATCTGTGTTTTCCTATGAAAAGCCCTCCGGGGTGTTCATGAGGCGGGGTGAATACCCTCGTCACTATTCATGAGCGTTTTTCGGCGGCCCGCGGGAACCATCCCCGCACGGGAGGTAATGCGCGCCCGGGAAAGGCTAGTCCCCCCCATCCCAGGGGTAGGGCTCCCAGCTAGCGTCCTTGGGGGAAATGACTTTGGGCTCCCCCGGCCAGCGCACGCCGAGGACGGGGTCGTTCCAGGCGATCCCCCCCTCCGCCTCGGGGGCGTAGGGGCTGGAAACGAAATACAGCACCTCGGAAGAGTCCTTGATGGTATAATAGCCGTGAGCGCATCCCTTGGGTATGAGAAAGGCGCGGAAGTTCTCCCGGCTTAGTTCCACTCCGTGCCAGCGTCCGTAGCTGGGAGAATCCTTCCGGATGTCCACGGCCACGTCGAAGACCGCCCCCCTAACGACCCGCACCAGCTTGTCCTCCGCATGGGGAGGCCTCTGGTAATGCAGACCCCTCAAAGTTCCGGCTACGAGGTTTCCGGACATGTTGGCCTGCTCCGCCGTAAAAGGGACGCCTATCTTCCTAAACTCCTCCCGGCAGAACACCCGGCCGAAAAACCCCCGGCCGTCTTCGATCTTTTTGAAATTGATGATGAAAGCTCCCTCGATCGGGGTTTTCTCGCTAAACACCGCGCCACTCCCGCGCCCGAGAGGATCCCGTCTTCGAATTGGATGATCCCGGGACTTATTATTTTCCTTATTGTAGCAGGAAAACCTAAACGGCTCCAGCCGGCGGGAAGCCGCCGTCCAATGCGAAAGGAGAGATTAAAGCAAATGCGAGTGGTCATTCTAGCCGGCGGTCTCGGGACGAGAATCTCCGAGGAGAGCCACCTCAAACCCAAGCCCATGATCGAGATAGGAGGACAACCCATTTTATGGCACATCATGAAGTACTACAGCCATTTCGGCTTCAACGACTTCATCATCTGCTGCGGCTACCGGGGCTACGTCATCAAAGAGTACTTCGCGGACTACTACCTGCACCGCTCGGACGTTACCTTCGACTTCAAATCCCGTGGCGACATGGTGGTGCATAAAAACGTGGCCGAGCCCTGGAAGGTCACCTTGGTGGACACGGGACTTAACACCCAGACCGGCGGAAGGCTGAAAATGATAGGCTCCTACCTCGAGCGGGAAAGCTTCATGCTCACCTACGGGGACGGCGTTTCCACCGTGGATCTAAACGCCCTCCTCCGGCGCCACCGCTCGGGCGGGAAAAAAGCCACCGTGACCGCCGTGCAGCCCGAGGGCCGTTTCGGGATCATCACCTTCTCCGCGGACGGGGAGAGGGTGGAGGGATTCAAGGAGAAGCCCAAAGAGACCTCCGGATGGATCAACGGCGGGTTCATGGTCCTGGAGCCTTCCGTTCTGGACTATATTAAAAGCGACATGGACTCCCTCGAAGACAGCGTCCTCTACCCCCTGGCCGAGGAGAACTCCTTGGAGGCCTACAAACACCACGGATTCTGGCAGTGCATGGACACCCAGAGGGATAAAACGCACCTGGACGCCCTCTGGGAGAGGCGGGAGGCCCCCTGGAAGGTCTGGGACGATTAAGGCGTCAAAGTCCCCGCGAGGCCTTGCCGGTAAAATAAAGGACAATGAAAAAGGGAAGCGGCGTTCCTTAAGAGCGCCGCTTCCCTTCCTCAGAGCGCGAATATACGCCGCCGCGTCTGATTTTTCAGCCCCGAATAAGCGTCAGGGCCAGAGTTGAGAGACTGTTGGCTTGGGCCAGCATGGAGGTGGCGGCCTGGGCCAGGATGTTGCTCTTGGTGAACTCCGTCATTTCGGTCGCCACGTCCACGTCCGATATCCTGCTTTCCGCGGCCTGGAGGTTCTCCACCTGGATGGTGAGAAAGTCCATGGTGGACTCCAAAAGGTTCTGAATCGCCCCCAGATTGGCCCGGATGGCGTCTTTGCGTTCTATGGCCTTGGATATCGCCTCCAGCGATTGCTGCCCGGCCTCCTGCGTTCGGATGTGGGCCCCGACCCAGGCCCCGTCCGAGGCGTCCTGCACCTCGGTGAACTTCCCCCCCAAGAGGGCGTTGACGTAAGGATTCGTGATCCCCGCCGACGCGAGATGACTGGTGAAAGCGGAATTTCCCTGCTCGTTCGCGGTTCCGGCGATCCAGAGATCCCGGTTGTCCCCCGTGTCGCGGCCCAAAAGAGCCAGGGCGTAGCCGTTTCCCACGTTGGCGGCTTCCAGCGTTCCCCAGTGCTGCCCTCCCATATATAAATGAGCTGAAAAAGAGGATACCATGCCTCCCGTCACTGGATCCAAAAAGGAGATCGCGTCGAAGTTTCCGGCGCTCCCGTCCTTGTCGTTCTCGACGATGATGTTATTGTTGTCGCCTCCGTCCTTCCGAAAAATTGCGACATACCGCGTCGTCCCGACGGACGAGACCATAGCCCAGTAATTTGAATCGGCGTTGTTGTTTATGGCGCAGGCCAGACCAATCCCGGTGACGCCGCAAATTTTCTCTACGTCCATGGCGGGATCTTTTCCCACTATTGCCGTGGCGGCACAACCCCAGTAGTACATCTCCTCCGTTCCCAGGCAGATGGCGTTGAAATGGCCGCTCGCCACGTTATTGCTGATATTGCCGCTCACCTTTACGATGATCCTGCTCTGGGTGCCGGCGTTGACGCTGTCGATAACCTGCTGATAGGTCGCGCCGGAATCGATGCCGTAACGGCCGGCCAGGTACTTGGGATTCAAAAGATCGCTCTCGCCCGAGGCCTGGAGATCCCAGTTGTAACCGTAGGCGAAGGCCTGACCTTCTTTTAACACCGCCGCCGAGGTGAGAGACTGGATATTTTGGCGGCAGCATTTTCCCGGAACGTCCCCGTAGGGTCCGATGCTCCAGATGTCGTTCTTGGCGTCCCCGCCTATCTGGAGTCCGGTGGCGGTGGTGGCCCTGGTGTCGGCCGTCTTTATATAATAGTAATCCTGATTGTCCGTGTTGCCCGGACCGAAGTGGATCCTTATCCCCAAGCCGCCGTTCATCTGGTTGATGGTGCCGTCCAGAAGCTTCACTCCGTTGAAAACGGAGGAGTTAGCGATGCGGTCTATCTCGTTCGCCATGCTCTGGTACTCGGAATTGATGAGCTCCCTATGGACGTCGGAGTAGGTGCCGGTGGCGGCCTGCTCGGCCAGCTGCTTCATGCGGATGAGCTTCTGGTCGATGATGGCCAAAGCCCCGTCGGCCGTCTGAACGAGGCTGACGGCGTCGGCCGTGTTTCTGATGCCCTGATATCCGGCGGCTATGTCCGCCCGCATCATTTCCCGCACGGCGAGCCCGGCCGCGTCATCCGCCGCGCTGTTGATCCGGAGCCCCGAAGAGAGCCTCTCGATGCTCTTGGACAGCTCATCGTAGACGGATCCGAGAATACGGGCGGTCTTCATCGCGGGTAGATTATGGTTGATGATTAGAGCCATGATTCCTCCATGTCGTTTCACTGGGCGTCCATGCCCGGGAAATTAAAAAAACCTTGAACTTTCTTTAACGGGTTTCCCCGGTTTACGCTTAACCCGTGTCTCAGGTTTCTTATCGGAGGAGTAAGAAATTACTTTAATGAAAACTAAAGTTAAAACTACTTTTTTTTCATGGAGGCGGAAATACGCCGCGCTTTCACGCCACGGATACCCGCGAAAACCCTTCAGTTCAGACTCTCCGGCGGCTTCCGCTTCATCTCCCAGGCGTCTTCAGCTTTAAGTTATCCGCCTCTTTAAAACAGCGCTACTCCCAAGGAACGCTCCTTTACGGACGCTTCCGGGGTTTCAACGTGTTTGAATTTTTTCTAATTTTTTTATAAAATTAAAAAAATTATATATAAATTATGCTATGTTAATATTTTTCCGCCTATGTTAAAATGATTCGAAGGCGCCTCGGCGCTCGGCGTCGGCCGCTTCGCCGCGGTGCCGCCGAAGCCTTATCTCCCTCGGAACGCCTCTTTCCGCCCCTCCTCCGCCCGCTTTTTCCTCCTCTTTATCGACGGGCCATCGGCTCTTTGCTTTTTCCGGACTATCCAGGCTAATCCGGCCTTTTCCGCCTTTTCCGCACTTTTCCGGCTTTTCCGGCTTTACCCCCTTTAGCGGGAACCATCTTGTTTATTTCCTAAACGCCCGCGTCTTTTGCAGCCCGTTAGAAAAGCTTG
The DNA here is from genome assembly GCA_031276865.1 of Deltaproteobacteria bacterium. GTDB lineage: Bacteria > Desulfobacterota > Desulfarculia > Adiutricales > Adiutricaceae > JAISMF01. The sequence continues at coordinate 41,254 of JAISMF010000042.1, forward strand.
GCGGCTCAGCCTCACCATTTTTTTAAGCGTCCTTCCATCTTATATTCACCGCCGCTTACGCCTTTCTTATTTCTTCCGCCTTCCCTCCCCGGACGCTTTTCCGCCCGCGGCCGAAGAGCGGCCGCGGGCCTTTAGAAAGGGGAGGAAAAAATGTATAATGAACGGAAGCCGGAAACCCGGCCGGTAAGGTTTCGGGAGCCGCCCCCCCATGTAAACGCCGCCCTCCGAACCGAATCCGCCAAAAGTCCCCCGCGAAACCCTCCTTCTTCGACCGTCCCCCTTTCAGATCCTCCGCCGGATCCCTTAATTTCCGCCCCTTAGCCGGCGTCCGTCCGGAAAAATCCCGCCCCCGGGGGAAAAGGCCCAGACTATGAGCGCGAGCGGCCTCAAAGAAAAGATGCTCTATAATTTGAAGGCCCAGGAGAGGAACAACCGGGCCAGGATAAGGGAATTGCGCTCCCGGGCCACCGGAGGCTTCAAGGAAGTCTTCGATATGGTCCCGTCCCTCATCCACCACAATATCGAGGAGCTCCCGGCCTACCTCCCCGACCCCGGGACCCCCCACGGGCTGCTTTTCTACGACGAGTGGCGCAAAAGAGCCCAGCGCCTCAACCAGTGCGCGTGGCTGAGCGGCCCCGACCCCGAGATCCCGGCGGTGGAGTCGCTCCTTTTAATAGGGTCGTCCGGATCCGTCGGACACACCGCGCGCTCGGATCTGGACTACTGGGTCTGCTACCGCCCCTCGGTTCTCAAGGGGGAGTCTTTGGAGCTTTTCCGGAAAAAGCTCGCGCGCGTGAGCGCGTGGGCCCGGGACGTCCACGACACCGAGGCCAACTTCTACCTGGTGGACCTCTCCCTTTTAGCCGCGGGAAGGATCGCGAACCACTGGAACGAAGAGGAGAGCCAATCCGAGGCCGAAGGCGAGGTGGCCCCCACGCTCCTTTTGGAAGAGCTCTACCGCACCATGATCCTGGTCGCTGGCCGGGCGCCCCTGTGGCCCGTCTGGCCGCCGGAGAGCTCCAAAGAGGAGTACCTAAGCGAGGTGAAAAGCCTCGCCCCTTTGGACTGGAGGGAGAGTCCGCCCCGGTATCTGGACTTCGGCTATCCGGAGAAGGCCGCGCCCCAGGAGTACCTGGCCGCGGCCATGTGGCTCACCTGCAAGTCGGAATCCGACCCCTTCAAGGGGATACTTAAAATCATACCCATCCTGGAGGCCCTGGAGACGAACTTCCAGGCGCCTCTGCTCTGCGAGACGGTCAAAGAGGGGGTTTTGACAAACGAGGACCCGGAGACGGCCGTCGATCCATACATCGTCACCGTGGAGAGGGTCATGGCCTTCGCCGCCTCCCGGCTGCCCCGGGAGCAGCTGAACCTCATCCGCGACTCCGCCATCCTGAAAGTTCTGGGCCTCACGGGAAAGGTGGGCGAAAGCCTCCCCCCCAAGCCCGATCCCGCGAAGGAAAAGGTCATTTCCGGCTGGATAAAAGAATGGAACTGGCCCGAGGAGAAGCTTTTAAGGCTTCTGAACTACAATCAGTGGAGCGACAGGGAGAGACTCGAGCAGGGCTACGACCTCCTCCTCCTCCTTTTCCGCGTCCACACGCGCATCGCGAACAGGCTTTTAACGGCCTACCCGGGCGAGGTGAACGCCGCCCATAACGAGCTTCTTCCCTTCGCCGCCAGGATCCTCGGCCGCCAGAAGGGCTTCGCGTACACGGTGGACCTCCTCCCCTCCAAATTCCACCGGGACAGCCTCTCCCACGATCTGGCCTTGATCCGGAATCCCACGGCCCGCACCTGGGGGGTGCACGACAATTCGGAGAAGACGGCGGATCCGGGGGAATTGTGGCGGGAGCGGGGGAGCCTCCTCTACGAAACCGGCCGGGTCGCCAAGGCGGCCGCCTGGATCGTCCGAAACGGCCTCCACGGGGACGGCTTCCGCGTAAGCGTCCCCCAACCGGCGGGGGGGATCCCGGAGGAGAACTTCCTGGAGCTTTTGAAAATCATGGCGGAGGCCTTTCCGCCCTTCTCCTTCAAATCCCTGGATCCGGACACCATCTGGTCGGCCGCGGCCAGAGGCGCGGTCTTGGTCTGCCTCAATCTGGAGATCCCCCAGGAGGCCGCCCGGGTCATGACCGCGGATCTCGTCTACCGCACCGGCTGGGGGGAGATCCGCCACCAGTTTCGGGACGTCTCCCTCCTTTTGGCCGAGGCGGACAAGTACCAGGCCCTGGGGGAGGCGCTCATCTCCTCTTGCGGGCTGTTAAACCCGGCCGATCTCCAAAACGGCACCCCGTTTTGCTCCCAGCACCTCAAAAGGGCCTTCGGAAACCTCAAGGCGGTTTCGGGCTTCAGCCTCGCCCGCGGCGGCGCCGCGGGCGCCTCCACGGGAAGCCAGAGCCGCATCGACCTTTAGAAAGGCGCGCCGCCCGCGGCCCGCCATCCCCCTCTTTTTGGCGAGGACATTCCATGAACATCTTAATTTCCGGCTCCCTGGCCTTCGACCGCCTGGCCTCCTACCCCGGTCTCTTTAAGGACAGCATCCTGGAGGGCCGCTTGGACATCCTCAACATAAGCTTCGTGGTGGACAGCGTGGAGAGGGTCCACGGGGGGACGGCGGGAAACATCGCCTACAACCTTAGCCTCCTGGGGGAAAAGCCCCTAATCCTGAGTTCCCTGGGAAAGGACCCGGACGGCGGGGACTACCTGCGGAAAATCCAAAGCTGGGGCCTTTCGGTCGACGGAATCAACCTCTCCGAAGAGCTCCCCACGGCGGGCTGCTACATAGCCACCGACCGCGACAACAACCAGCTGGCCTTCTTCCACTCCGGAGCCCTGGACTCTCCTAGCCCCTTCCAGCCGGAAAAGCTCCCTTCCGGCCCGGGAGACTCTCTGGCCTTGGTGGGCCCCGGGGGGAGGGAGGACATGCTGCGGCTCTCCCGGGAGTACCGGAGGCTTAAAATACCCTTCATCCTGGATCCAGGCCAGCAAATACCGGTGTTTACCGGCTCCGAGCTTTTAAGCATGCTGGAGGGCGCCCTCCTTTTGATCACTAACGAGTACGAGCTGGATCTGTTTTTACAGAAGACCGCCCTCAAACAGCGGGATCTCTTCTCCCTCGCCCGGGCGCTAATCACCACCTTCGGCTCCCGCGGCTCGAGGCTCCTAGATAAGGAGTCCGAAAGGCAAATCGCCGCCGTGCCCGTCACCCGGGCGCTCTCCCCCACCGGAGCCGGAGACGCCTATCGGGGGGGGCTTTTAAAGGGGCTTTCCCGGGGGCTTCCGCTTTTAAACTGCTGCCGCCTGGGGGCGGTGACCGCGGCCTACTGCGTGGAGGCCCCGGGAACCCAGGGACAAGTCTTCACCCTAGACGAGGTCAAGGAACGCTACCGGAGCGCTTTTCAAGAGGAGCTCCCCCTGGCGGACTAAATCCCCCCCGGCTCCGATTTTTTTCCGGCGGGAAACGCCTCGCCGAACGCGGCTTAACCGATTCCCTCCTTCAAGGAGTCCTGCATTTTTTTATTTTGTTCAAAGCCTAAGCGCGTTTTATAATCTTCATTTTAAAGCCCGAGTAGTTTATTAATTATCATTTAAAACCAGTTTCGTTTCAGAATCGTTTCAGAATCTTCATTCCAAAGCCCTTTTCTTTTCATATTTGGTTCATAATTTTCATTCCAAAGCCCGAGTAGTTTAATAATTTTCATTTAAAGCCGTATTCGTTTCATAATCTTTTCTTAATTTTCATTCAAACCCAGTTTCGTTTCTTAATTTTCATTCAAACCCAGTTTCGTTTCATAATTTTCATTTTAAAACCCAAGTAATTTATAATTTTCATTCCAAAGCCCGTTTCTTACATGTTAGTTTCATAATTTTCATTTCAAAGCTGTTTTTTCAGCCTCCCCGGTTCATTTTCAATTTTCATTTTAAAGTCGTCCCCGCGTCCGGTCGCCATCCTTATCCGGGACTTTTCATTCACGGTCCGCAACCTTTCCTGACCGCTACGTTTCCAACCCTCCCGTTCGCGCGACCGGGGTTGAAGCGGAAACTTTTTTGGGAAATTTATCCGCCATGAACATCAAATACAAAGTCGATCATATGAACGGCCCCGCGAAACCCTGCACGGTGATCTTCCTCACCCAGGATCCGGGAAACCTCGACCAAAGACCGGAGCTCTCGTCATTTAGGAGGATAATCCAGCCCATCTTGACAACGGAGGCCTTCCGGGGCGAATTTCTCGAGTGCCGGGCCGTATCGAACGCCCAAGTAGACTGCTGGCTCATACTCGTCGGACTGGGAAAGGCGGAGGAGCTAAGCGAAGGGAGGCTTCTGGAATGCGCCGCCCTAGGGGTCTCCCAGGCGGCGGATCTGAACGTGAAAGAGGTCTTCGTGGCGGTTCCGCCCCTGGAAAACTTCGCTCCCGGAAACATCCTCGCCCTCCTGGTCCTGGGCGGAAAGCTGGGCGCCCACCGCCGAAGCACCTTCAAAACCGACTTCAGCCCCCGGGACTCGGTCAACCTTAAAACCATCACCTACCAGCAGATAGGATCGAGGGATCCGGTGGAGAAGGCCCAGCATACCATCACCCGGGCCTCCGTCATGGCGGACGCCCAGCTGGAGGCGAGAAGGCTCGCCGATCTCCCGGCGAACCTCCTCTTCCCTTTGGACTTCGCCGAGGAGGCCAGGAAGTCCGCGGGGAGGCGCAAGATAAAGGTGAGCGTCTGGGAGGAGGACAAGCTCGCCCAGGAGGGGGCCTGGTCCATCCTCGCGGTGGGCCAGGGTTCCTCGCACCCGCCGGCCGTGGTGATTCTGGAATACCAGGGCCGCTCGGCCAGCCGCGACCCCATAGCCCTGGTGGGTAAGGGCGTGACCTTCGACTCCGGCGGACTCTGCCTGAAACCCGCCGAGAGCATGCCCGGCATGAAATCCGACATGAGCGGGGCGGCCGCGGTGCTCGCGGCCGTCTCCGCGGCCGCCGAGCTGCACCTCCCCCAGCACATAGTGGGGGTGCTGCCCTTGGCCGAGAACATGCCCGGCTGGAAGGCCTACCGACCCGGAGACATCGTCAAAACCCTCTCCGGCCAGACCGTGGAGGTGGTGAACACCGACGCCGAGGGGCGCATGATCCTCTGCGACGCCCTCACCCTGGCCCAGAAGTACAAGCCCTCGGTCATCATAGACATAGCCACCCTGACCGGCGCCTGCCAGGTGGCCCTGGGGGACAAGCTCGCCGGCATCTTCACCGACAGCGACTCCCTCTGCTCCCGCGTAGTCGACTCGGCCGCGAGCGTGGGGGAGCGCTTCTGGCGGCTTCCGCTCTTTAAGGACTACGAGGCGAACCTTAAAAGCGATTTGGCCGACTGCCGCCACATGGCGGGGAGGGCCGGAGGGGCCATCAACGCCGCCCTCTTTTTAAAGCGCTTCGTGAAACCCAAATTCCCCTGGGCCCATCTGGACATCGCCGGCACCGCCCGGCGCTCGGAGAAGGCCCCGGGCTCCCCCGAGGGGGCCACGGGCTTCGGGACCAGGACCCTCATAAAGTACCTAATCGACAACCAGGACGCCCCCTAAGAGGCCCTTCCCCGAAGCGGGACCCCGTGGGCCCTTCCCCGAAGCGAGCCCCGAGGGGTGTTTCCCCTAGGCGCGCCCCGAAGGGTCTTCTCCCCCGGCGAGCCCTGTTAGCCCCCTTTCCCAAACCAGCCCCGGGGCCCGGGCGCCCCATGGGCCCCTAACACCGCTTCGAAGGGAGAACCCCCCGGGGCCTTCGGCCCCGGGGGGAATTCCCGGTTTTCCCACCCTTGAAACCGCCAGAGATGCCAGACCCCAAAGACAGCTCCCCCGAAGGCTTCCAAACGGAGCTCCGAAAACAGACCCTCGGCGGAGATTCTCCGCCAAAGCCGGAGGAGGCCCCGGGCGGCCCTTCCGCGTCCGGAGGAAGGGAGCACCAGAACCCCCGCTACCGGGGCCTCTACGCCTCGGGGCGCCACCTCACCAAAGGCGTGGCCCTTCGGGAGTCCATCCACCACGGACTGGCCTCGGATCTGCCCACCCTGTATCCGGAGGACCTGGCGCCGGCCCTCGCGGCCCGGAGCTCGCTCTTGGAGGGGATCGAAAGCCTTAAGCGCAAAAAAAAGCGCCTGGGATCGCGGGATCTAATCCGCCTGGGCCGCCTGGAGGGCGAGCTCGGAACCATCGAGAGACGGCTCACCCTCCACGAGAAAAGGGCCCGGGGCAGCCACCTGGAGCTGGCGAAAAGCTTGGGCGGCGGCTGGGAGGAGTACCTTGCAGGCCTCGCGCACCTGGTCTTCTTCCTGGAAAAGAGCCGGGAAAACATCGGGAGCCTGGCCGGAGTGCTGGAGGATCCTGGCCGCAGCTCGAAAAGCGTGGTGCGGGGCTTGGAGGACTCCCTCCACCGCCTCCTCGCCGGCACCCGGGAGCTCATGGGCGAGATCGTCCCGCCGGAAACCCTGGAGCCCCTCGCCGGCGCCGCCTTGCGGGCGGCGCCGGAAGGGGCTTTTTCGGAGGAACCTTCCCGCGCGGAGGGGGATCCCGCCGCCGCGGAGGCGGTACTTTCCGCCGCCGGGAAAGAGGCCTCCCCCCCGGCGGACTTTTTGACGGCGAAAGCGGAGGGGGCCGCGGAGGGCCCCCCTCAGGCGCCGGAAGGCGCCTTAGGGGAGGCCAAACGGCGCCGCCCCCTCCGCCTCGAGCTCCCCGACCCTCCGCCGGAAAAAAGGAATCATAAAAAACTTTTAAGCGCCGCCGCGGCCTATCTAAAATCCCTGGAACGCGCGAGGCTCGAGGCCGTGGACGCCCTGCTGGCGGCCGAAAGCGAGATCGCCCGCCTAGGCTCGGGCAGAGGCGAGCGCGCCGGCGGGGGGAAGAGTCCGGAAACCACCTTCATACCGGAAAACGCTCCGGAGCTGCCTTTAAAGCCCGTCCCGCCGGCGCCCTTCGGGGGGAGCTGCCCCCTCCCTTTGAGTCAGGGAAACCGCCCGGAGGAGGCGACGGCGAAAAAGCGCCCGGTTATAAGGTTCCTGGCGGCCGCGGGGGCGGGCCTCCTTCTGGCCCTCATCCTGTACCTTGGAAAGAGCTTTTTCCTCTCCGGAGAGGAGAAGGCCCCCTTCCACATCTTCAACGGCCTGGGGACGCCGGTCACCGTGAACTTCCCCGGGGGTCCGGCCGTCTTGCCTCCGGGCGGAAAATTCGAGGCCAAGATCCCCCGGGGCCGGGCCTTCCAGATCAGGACCTACATCAACGGCCGCGCGGCCGAACGCTTGGAGGCCGAGGCCCCCAAAGAGGATGGAACCAGTTTGATCTACAGCGTGGCCGGAGCCGCCCCCTTCATCGAATGGCTGGCCCACTACGGTCCGGAGCCCAAACCCCTAACCGAGGAGAGATCCTTGGGGGCGCCCAAGATCTTTTACAGCCAAGCCGACGTGGTGCTCGCCATGCCGCCCGAGCGCGTGCGGGCCAAAAGCGGCTCGGCCTCGCTTTTGGCCCTGAACCCCGTCTCCCAGGCCCATCCCGAGATCATGCTCCAGGATCTCTCCGACTCCGTCAAAGACAGGATAGTGGAGGCCCAGGCGCGCTGGAACGAACCCTCCGAGCTCTTCCTCCCCTTATGGCTCTCCTACTTGGCCCAGAGGGCGCCGGAAAACGCCCTGGAGCTTTTGGAAGACCGCATGGACGACTATCCGGAGGATATCTGGACCATCCGCACCCTTTTAAACGTCTATCCGCCGGATAGGCGCGGCGCCCTGTGCGACTCTTTAACCGAGGACGCTTTAAACTTTCCCGAGGACGCGGACAAGGCTTATCTTCGAGTGCGCTGCCTTAAAACCCGGGAAATGCGGGCGCAAGGCTACTTCGATCTTCTGGAGCGTTTTCCCGACAACCCCTTCTTGAACCGGGCGGCCGGTCTCACTTATTTTGAGGACGGGGCCTACGCCCCCGCCTATCTGCGCCTCAAAAAGGCGTTTTACCTGGAGCCCCGGGTGATGCTCGCGGACATGGACTTCCTGGCCAGGCTCGCCAAATACGAAAACGAGAACACCGCGGTCATATCCTCCGAGATCGGCCCCTGGTCGCCCCACATAAGAAAGCTCATCTCCCTGGCCGGCGCTCCGGACGGCGAGTTCTCCCCCTCCACCGAAGAAGCCTTCCAGCTTTTGGAGAATGGCGACCCCCAGAAGGCCTTCGAGACGGCCCCGCCCTCCATTTCCCCGGGCCTGCTCTACCTCTGCGCGGCCTCCGACGGCGCCCCCCGTTCGCTCGTGGACATGGCCCTGGAGGCGGATCCCTTGGAGTACCTCACCGTGCACAACGCCTGGTCGGCTTTGGGGCTGTATTTACGGGAAGGAAAGGACTCCACCCTGGTGGAGGGCTTCATCCTGGACAACGCCTCGGATCGGGTTCTCGCCTTGGCGGCCCTGGAGCTCGTGAAGAAGGGGAACCTCGACGATTTGGACGCCTTCATGCTGGGCCTCGACCCCTGGCTCCAGGGAAAGCTCGCCTTGGCGGTCCGGGTGCGCCTGGGCACCGTGAGCCCCAGGCGCTACGCCGAGACGGCCCGGGGATTTTTATTCACCGGAGAGCGCCCCTATCTGGAACGCTAGTTTCCCATCCGGACTTCCCCGCTGATTCTTTCGTTTCCGTAGCGGCCTCGTTTCGCTAGCCGTCCGCCCCGAAGTAGTCGGGCGCGCCTCCCTGTCAACGCCGGGGGGCTTTTTGTAAAAAAGCCCCCCGGCCCTCTTCTCCGGATAAGCCAAAAAAAACACTTTCCCCCCCCGCCGGCCCCGCCCGGGGTCGGAAGTTTTCCCCCGGAAGCGCTCCATGCCCAAAGTCGTCTACATCTTCTTAAACGGCGATTTCAAGCCCCCCGAAAACCTGCCCGAGAGTCCCGGGGACGGGTTGGTGGTGGCCGCGGACCGCGGCCTGCGCCACGTCCTCTCCCTCGGCTGGAAGGCTGACATCCTGGTGGGGGATTTCGACTCCCTGGAGCCGGAGCTTCTGGAAGCGGCGCGTCAGGACGAGAACACGCGGATTCTTCAATATCCCGTGGAAAAAAACGAGACGGACTTCGAGCTGGCCCTGGAAAAGGCGGGGGAGGCGGCCGACTTCGAGGCGGCTCTCCTCATCCTCGGAGCCTTCGGGGGGGGGAGGCTGGACATGTCCTTCGCCAACCTCCTTCTTTCCGCCTGCGACCTCGCCGTTTTACGGGAAAAAAAACTCCGGTTGACCTTTCTGGAAGGGGACGCGCTCATCCATATTTTAAAAGACGGGGAGCATGTCGTTATCCGGCAAGAGGAGCCCCTCTTAATCTCCCTCATACCTTTAAGTCCCGAGGTCTCGGGCGTGACTCTCGCGGGAAACTTCAAATACCCGATGAAGGACGGACGCCTGCGTTTCGGCTACACCCTGGGGGTGAGCAACCAGCATTCCGGAAAAAACGGAAAGATCTCCGTGGAACGGGGGACGCTGGCTGTTTTCCTGAAGCCCCTGGACCTTGATGAGCATGCGGACGCTAACGTGAAGCCCCTGACGCGCCGCCGCCCTGTCAAGAGCTTTCCCTATCCGGATTATTAAATTTTCTGGCGACCGCTTTCCCGCGGCCGTCAGGGACTCTCCATCCTTCCTCTAATTTTTCGCTTCCTTTCACTCTCCCATTCACTCCCCCCACTCCTTATTCTTCTCCATCATTCTCTCTGACTCTTTCTCGGCGTAATTAATTTTCTACCTCCCCTCTCTCCTGTTGCTGACAACGAAAGTTGTCTGTTTTCCGCTACCAGGGTTTGTCCGTTTTTTGCTAAAAACCCTGTCCGAAATTAAATCAAGGTAATTATCTTAATCTGTATTTCTCAATTTTTTTCTTACTATAATGTATTTAAAAGCGTTATTTTGCTGAATATTCAAGGATTGTTTTGATTTTTATTGCAAAATTTATTAAAATTAGAATTTTCAAAAAG
>JAISMF010000051.1 GCA_031276865.1 Deltaproteobacteria bacterium
TCTCTCTCTCTCTCTCTCTCTCTCTCTCTCTCTCTCTCTCTCTCTCTCTCTCTCTCTCTCTCTCTCTCTCTCTCTCTCTCTCTCTCTCTTTAATAATTTTAGTGGCTCCCGGCTCTTCAACCGGAAGCTTTTTTATATTTTCGCCACCTTCCGCGGCCTTAGTTCCGGCCGCGGAAGGTGGCTTTTTTATTTTTTAGCGTCTCCCTTTGAAAAAAGACGTTAGGACTATTTTCTTTCTCTTTTTCATCACTCCCATGGACGTTTGGGTTCCTTCTAATTTTTCACGACGGCGCCGGTGTTTTGATACGCCGGATCTTTACGCCGTCAGTTTTTTTTAAAGATTTTCGGAAAACCGCCTACTGGGACGGTATGGGCGCCGTCCCGATTTTTTTAATTATACGGCTTTCGGACCGCCTCACTTGGTCCCGAGTCGTTCACGCCGAGAGGGTTCCGAAAGAAACAAGGAAGCTTTATTTTAAAGGTTCCCTCTATGGAGGTATCGCCGTGAAACGTTTATCATCCCTTTTTGTTCTTTGCGTTTTCGCTTTTATGGCGGCGGACGCCAACGCCGCCCCGGAGGGTCTTTATTTAGGCCTCAAGGCCGGCGGGGCCTTGGAAGATTACTCTAGTGACATGAACGCCGGCGCCGGTTCCGGTACAGTTACTGCGCTAGGCGGTGCTCCTGCTACAAACCCGCCTTTCGGCGTTTCCCTGGGCAGCAAGACCAAAGCGGCTTTCCTTATCGGAGCGCAGCTGGGTTACGACTTCGACCGCCGTTTCAGCGTTCCCGTCAGACTTGAACTGGACTTCACCTACCGCTCCCCCAGGAGTTCTCAGTTCGGTGGAGTGGTGACGCTCCCGGTTGAATCGCCTGTACCTCAAGTAGGTCCTCAGGATATAAACGTCATCCATGACGTCAAGCTCAACTTGAACACCCTCCTGGTGAACTTCTACTTCGACATCCCCACCGGAACAGCGATCACCCCGTACGTGGGCGCGGGCGCTGGTATCGCTATCTTAAGACTTAAAACCACCGACACCTTCTGGTCCACCGCTGGACCCGGCACCCCCGTCTTAGTCGAACGGCACTCCGTCCACGCCTCCAAGACCAAAACCAATTTCGCCTGGAGCCTGGCCGCGGGCGTCGCCTACGACATCTCCGAGAACGTGGCTCTGGATCTGGGATACCGCTTCGTCTACGCGGGTAAAATCCACGCCACCTATGATTGGACGGTGGACAACGCCAACCTGACATACAGCGTTCCCTACCAGTCGGGCATCAAAAAGATCATGTCCCACGACATCTCCTTTGGAGTCCGGTACACCTTCTAAAGCCCTTTAAACCGTCACGGTTTAAGTCGCGCCCGCTTTAGCCTCATCTTACGTTTCGGGCGGGACCATCCTCCCGGGAGAGCATCCGGGGTTTAAGCCGGTCTCGTGAATCTTCAAAAAGCGCCCCCCGCGGGGCGCTTTTTTCGTGGGCCCGCTTTGTGTGTCCGGAACCGCCGCCTTTCCCGGCTTTTTCGCCGGCCCGCGAACCCCAGGAGGGCGCGCGTCATTCGGGGCGGCAAGCGCATTTAATTTACCTTAAAAAATATAATTAATTATAATTAAATCTCCTTTTGACAATATTATGAAGAAGCGTTCTAAATCCGAGTTGTGGTCATAAAATGGGCGCATAAAAGCGTGCTTTCCTGAAATTGGCCAATACGCACCCTTTTTCGACTTGACGTAAAGCGAATTATATATATGTAATTTAATGAGGCGAAACAATTTTGTCACCCTTCTTCGGGCACCCGAATTACTCCAGTAAGGTGTCAATATGTATCGTCACATATTTAGTAGCCTCCTCGCAGGGCACACAAGAGTAGGCCCCATCGGCGGGGCCCGTCTCGGCGGGGATGTCGGCGGGCCGGCAGCTTTTCCATTTTTTGTCCGCTCCCGGACCTGCTGTTCTAAAAAAATAACAGTAGAAAATGAAGGTTTTATGTGCGCCACATCCACCGTCCGCCTGGGCTTGACGCCCGCCTCCCGTGGCTCGGATGCCATTTTCCGGGGACATCCGCTTCTGTAAAGGCCTAGAGCCGATTCGCGCCCCGACCAGCCGCCGCCGTACGTCCGTTTTTCATCTCCTCCGGGCTCCCTCGATTCGGGCGGTCGCGCTAATTAAAAACGAACCCGCTGTCCTAAATCTTAAAACAGCTTGCAGTGTCGGATGGGGTCCGTTTTCGGCGGCGGCCTCTTTTCCACATTGGTGTCGCAACTCCATTCGAAGATATTGAAGTAGGAGAAGAAACTCAGTCTGAGCGTGAAGATGAGGTTGGAGAAGTTCCAGCTCACATAGCTGCTCGCCACCGCCTGAAGGTAGTTGACCATGGCGATGGCCGCCATGGCGGCGTGGACCTGGCGGCAGACGGCGTTGTAGGAGGCGCCGAAGAAGTTCTTTATAATTAGATTTTGCTTTATGGTCTTGAAAAACATCTCGATTTTCCAGCGCTCGTGATAGAGCATGGCGATGGTGTTTGGCGAGAGCTTTCTGTTGTTGGTGATGAACCTCATTATCCTGGCCTGGTGGTTTTTCCTGTCGAACACCATGGCTCTCACCATGCGGAGCTCGAGGATTTTAGCGGGGCTCTGGGCGTTCGGCGGGCTGACAATCTGGTCGGTCAGGACGATGAACAGGGGAACCTCTCCGGATAGCCGATCAGGCGCTTTTTTCCGCCCGTCGTTGGACGCGCGCGGCGGTCTGGTAGTTTTCTGGCGAGGTTTTCTGCGGCTCTTTCCCGTCATCTCATTCTCTTGGGACGTCTGAGAATCATCAGGCTCCGACGCTTCCATCGGCTCTTGAGACTGCTCTTTGGCTAATCCGGCCTCTGGAGGCGCTTGAGCCGCCGCGGCTTCCATCGGCTCTTGGGCTGTTCCGGCCTCTCTCTTTTGTTTGAACTCCAACGCCCTTTCGGCCCTTCTCGTCTTCGCCTCTTCGGCCTTTTGAGCTTTCCGAGCCTCATCCTCCAGCGCCTTCCGGGCTCTGAGGGCTTTCTTGGCTTCTTTTTTCTCCCGCCGCAGCCTGGCTTGCTCTTCCTTCTTCGTCTTGTCCTCGGCTAGACGCCGCGGGGCTTTCACCGCTTCGGCGGCGACGTCTCAAAATTTGGTATAATAAAATCTTAAAATGGATAAATTAGTTATATTAGGTTTTAAAATGACTTGGTATTCAATTTTTTCAATAAAAAAGTAATTTTTCACTAGCGTCCTAAACAAAATTCCACGTTATTTCTAACCCAATATATAGGTTATTATTTACATAAATGTCGATAAATAGTGTGATGTTAGATATTATCGTTGCCAATTCTCAGATAGGGTCTTTCTGAGAAGTTTTGGTGCAGGACCTCTAAAAGCTTGAATATTATATGCCGGCATTAGCCAATACTTTAAAAAGCTGATCCTGTGTTTAGGACGTTAGTGATAATTTTATATTTTTTACCATAATATAAAGCTCATTTTTGTATGATACGTCTGATTTTGTATCTTTAATTGATTATTTAAAATATATAATATATATATAACTATTATAAAATGTATAGTATATTTAAGAATATATTAATATCATGTCAAATAGTAAAAAATTAGATTTATAATAATTATAAATGATTTAATGGGCAATTTTTGTGTTAGCGATCGCATCAAAATTTTGTCGCTAGTTTCCGTTCTATTTATGCCGGATAAAACTCAATTTAATTGATTCCAACTTAGCTCAGTGAAATACGATTACCTCAAATATTTTCTTGACATGGAGCAAGATGTTGTCTAAAATTAGTTCGGAAGATGAAGATTTAAAATAATTTTTTAACTTTCCGCCAATTAAATTTGTCTTCCCATTCCACAATTTCATCGCTTTGCGTTGACCTAGACGCTCGCACCTGTTTTTTCGCGAGCCGTTTCCATCCTAATGACCGGGATGATCAGGTATTTGCGGCTTAACTTATGATAAGCCGTCAAGCAGAAAATCTCGGATATGTTCGTTTCTTCGATTGGCGGGTCGAATATCTGTCGCATTTCAGTGATTTTTATTATGGATCTTGTCTCTGGTACTAAAATATATTTTCAGGATGGGTAAAGTTTCTGAACGCGCGATTTCATAGGTGCGTTTCAAAAGATTTTAAAAGTAAGAGTCGAGGATCCTTAATGGTCAGGGTTATAGGCCAATAATTTGTAAAACAACCTACTTTATGGGTTTAATGCGTATATTGTTTTTTACTTATTTTTTTGTATGGGTTAGTTAAATAGATTTCAATTCCGAATTTTTTGTATAGGCATCAATTTTGTGCTGTACATTCAAAAGATATATCGCAGATTTTGTATAACGTTTCTCTCAGTTTTTTCAACGACAGATTTTTTGTACATGTATCAAATAAGGATATACCTATCGTGGTCAAGATATGCCGAATTCTATTTCAAGGGAAGTGGTATTGATATTTTTTAAGTCAAAGACAGACGCAACGAAAGATTTTTCTGTCAGATGCGTTTTTCTACTTGAAAATTCAATTGTAGCTTTAATCAGTTTGATTATGGCACGGTTATTGCTCTCTCTCTCTCTCTCTCTCTCTCTCTCTCTCTCTCTCTCTCTCATAACTGGCTAGCTAGCCGGTCATCTTTTAACAGAACTTTACTACCCCGCTCGACCTTTTGGTTGGCGGGTTTTTTTTATTTTAGCCGAAAGACTTACCCGGTGTTTCAACACGGGTGGGGCTTTCGGCATTTTTATTTCCAAAAAACGAATTAGCAATTCCTACTAGTAGTCAGTTTATGTGGGCATGCTGCTTCTTTTTCATAACTTACGTGGCGCGAGATCAAGGAGTCCCTTGTTAATTATGCGAGTCGTTTTTGGTTAGGCATTGGTTTTCTATGGCTGAATTTTTCCATAAATGCGTTATGGGGCTATTCTAAAGATAAATTCGATATGTTTTAGGTAAAAATATTCGTAATTTACCTAAAGGCAATAATAGTTTTGTTTGTTTTCTCAAATAAGGAGAATATTATGAGAATAAGCATTAAGTATATATCAAAATGGATGCGAGCTGTGACCATGATGGCCGTGGTGGCGCTTTTGTTTGGAGTGACATCGGCCGTCTGGGGACAAGATTGGAACGTGAAGGGCGGAAGTGGAGCTGAAAATCCCGGTGGTACTGGCGGGGTCGAAGATTGCACAGGCGCGCCTACTGGAGTCGCGTGTACCCCCAACGCTCCCGGCCAAACATATGACGGCACGGGTGCTGATGCGGTAATTGGCGACGATGTAGACATAACCGGTAACATAGAATTTTCAGGCGGTGCTGGTGGCGTACAGACTGGCGGAGCAGAAACCGCTGGCAAAGGCGGTGATTCCTCAGTCACAGGCGATGGGAAAAACATAGAAACGGTTGGCGCCATTACCATCCAAAGCGGCGTTGGCGGTGCCGGAGACGCTACGAATACCGATTATAACGGGGGCGACGGTGGAAACGTCGTTGTCAATCTGGGAACTGACGGAACAATTAACGCTAGTGGAAATATAACGATCCAGGGCAATGATGGTGGAGTCAACGGTGCTAATTCGGTTGGCGGAAAGGGCGGATCCATGACAGTCACCGCCCACAGTTTGGAATCAGGTGGCGCTATAAGCATTTTTAGCGGCCGCGGATCCGGAAATGACACCACAGTGACCCTGACTGGAGGAATCACAGCGGTAGGTGATATTACTATAAACGCCGGACATGAAGCCGGATCAGCTAGTGACGTCTACAATTTTAGTGACGGTAAACTAAAGATTACCGCGACTGAAATAATTTCATCAGGTGGTGATATTAGCATTTTAACTAATAATGTTGTAAATGCTTATAATAGAGGCGATCTAGATCTAATCGGAGTCGCTAATGTTATCGCCAATGCGGGAGCGGTGAATATTCACGCGGGAAATGGAAGCGGCGCGTACGCTAATAACGACGCTGGAAACATCGTCGCCGACCAGATAGAAAGAATTGAAGCCTTAGAAAGCGTGAATTTACAAGCAGGCAACAGCGACGCGAATGGATCATTGGGGGGAGATTTGTCATTGGCAAGCCTTACCACCATAGTAACACACGCGGTTACCAATTCTTTGTTTGAAGTGACCATCAAAGGTGGCTCCTCAAACAACGATGGAGGAGGCGCGATTGAAATTCCAAATCTTAAGGAGATAATAACCGACAACGGGTCGGGAGCATTCGGCGATCTCTTGATACAAACAGGTTCAATGACTACCGACTCGAGCCCCGCCAACTCTTTGGATTTATCTTCACTTGAAAGAGTGCAAGTTGGCGCCATCCATCTGTGCGCCGGCGATGATTGCATTACGCCAAGTGCGGGAAATTTAGCCAGCGGTACTTTGACATTAATAAATAGCCAACTTGTGATAGAGTCTAACGGTTCGGATACTGACACTGGTCTAGGCTTGAATAAATCATACTTCACCGCGGGACGTGACAACCCAAACACAGCGGTGACGGAAGGCGAATTAATAGTCCATGTCAAGGGAATAGTTTCCGAGGCTTCTGGTCTGACCGTCTCGGCGGGTTATGGAGCGACAAACGGTAATAGTGGAAGCAAAGCAGAGCTTATAGCCGAGTACTTAATTTTTAACGACGCTTCGGGTAATGGATTTTTCACCCTTCATGGCGGCGATGACGCAATTGACGGGAGTTTGAATCAGGTGGCCGGCGGAGCGGCTTCCGTTGAGGCTGATTATCTTACCATTCAATCAAATTCTGGTTCTGGATTGGTCGTATCCGGAGGAGATAACAGTAATAGCGCTGGAGGAGAGGCGAACATTAAAGTTAACAAAGCTTTGACTCTCACGGGTGATCTTTCGATCTCGGGAAGTGTAGCAAACAATCAAGCCCAGGTTAATGTATCGGTTGAGGACTATTACGCGGTGGGAGTTAATACATGGAATGTAGCGGTCACGGACGCCGAGGATTTCCAGGTAAAGAACCTAATCATAGACGGTTCCGTTGATTCCACCAGCAAAGTGGAGATTACCAACTTAAAGGCTGATCAGATAGGCGATGTCATAATTCTCCCGAGCGTCATCATCAAAGACGGCGGAGCATTCGATGGCTCTGGAGCCAACTTGGGAGATACCTTTACCTTTGGCGATCTTACGGTCATCGGCTCTGGTAACACGCTTTCCAATTTGACCATAGATTACAACGACGCGGTAACATCTCCCCAATCCATCACTTTTGATTTAACAGGCGTCTCGGCTGCCGATACTTTATTGGATATTTCTGGCACAAGCATTGATTTCGCTAATAAAACCCTCCAATCCGCCGGCGTCCGGATAGTTAACCCCCTGGATTCCGGCTTGAAACCAGGAGACGAGATAGATCTTTTCTCCGCGGCTGTCAGCAATCTCGCGCCGGGCGATTTCACAGCCCAAGACGGGTTGGAGGCCGCTGTATTCAGCGTCCTCAGCGGAACGGAGGTCAAGCTTTCGTTCCAGGGCCAGAGCGACCATAACGCCTATAAGCCCTACTTCGAAGGCGCGGCCTCGTCCGTCCTAGCCCTTTCGGAAGCCGCGGTGGGACTTGATAACACCATCCACAACCTAGCCGCCAGCCTGCGGTCCGGCCAGACGCAGATAAAAGTCGGTTTCCAAGGGGAGAGAGTCACCAACAAGACTGGCAGCAAGGTCAAACTAAAGCTCTGGGGACTTTCCCTGGCTGGCGGCCGCAAAAGCGAGACAAGCTTAGGATACCTCTCGTACGGACTTTTCCTGGAAGGCGGGTGGGGGGACTACAACACCTTTAACAGCCTTTCCATCATAGGAGACGTCAAAGGCGACGGCGACACCAGGTATTTCGGCGGCGGGTTGTTTGTTCGTCACGATTTCAGCCAGGGGACCTGGTTGAGTTTGTCGGCGCGCGCCGGAGTTGTCGATAACGATTATCAGATAGACCAGTTAGTGAGCGACGGCATCAAGTACTCCTCTTCAGCCGGCTACTATGGGATAAATTTCGGGGTTGGCCATGACTTCACGGTTTCGGACGCCACTTCCCTTGACCTCTACGGCAAGTTCTTCTGGACCCACGTTGACGGCGATACCATAAATGATCAGCGCGGAGGGACCGTTTCCTTCGATTCCACGAATTCGGTCCGGACGAGGATCGGCGGCCGGATTACCCAAACTTTCAGCGAGAAGGTTGAAGGTTACTTCGGTTTGGCCTGGGAGCACGAGTTCGCGGGCAAAACCGGCGGTCATTACGTCACGGCTTCGGGCAGGGTTCTCAAGTCCGATTCTCCGGATCTGGGCGGTTCCAGCGCGTACGCCGAGCTGGGTCTAACGATTCAGGCGACCGACAACGTGGCCTTCGAGCTTACCGGCTTCGGTCTGGCTGGCCAATCCAAGGGCGGCGGCGCCACGGCGAGTCTGGTTTTAACTTTCTAATCGCCCTTCAAGGGATCCGGACGGATCCCCTAGAGGCCAATGAGCGTTCATAACCATGGCGGCCTTTCTCCATGAAGGGGGAGGGCCGCCATGTCATTTTGGAGCGCAACCGCCGCGGCCTTGCCGCTGTTCCGGCTGTTATGAGCGCGCGCCTTGAGCGCTAACCTGGAGGTGAAAATCCTCTACCGACTTGGGTGAAAATCCTCTACCGGCTTGGCTGTGGGAACTGTGCGCCAAAAGCGTGAGCGTCCTCCGCGAGGGGGAATCCGAAGGAATACGGAGGCGAACCATCGGCCCGATGAATAAGAACCTCGTAGCAGGCGCCGCGGAGCGGACGCGCCGGTTTAAACGCGGAAAAGTCCAGTAACACCCGAATTCCGGTGGAATAGCGAATCGGGCGGGACCATCATCCCGGGAGAGCACCCGGGGTTTAAGCCGGTATCGTGAATCTTCAAAAAGCGCCCCCCGCGGGGCGCTTTTTTCGCGGGCCCGCTTTGTGTGTCCGGCACCGCGGCCTTTACCGGCTTTTTCGCCGGAAAGCGATCCCGCGGATGGCGCGCGTCTTTCGGGGCGGCAAGCGCTTTTAATTTATCTGAACAAATATAATTAATGCTAATTAATTATTTTTTTATCACTATTGTGAACGAGAAGGCGCGATCTTGAAACGGAGGAGAGGCGCGGGGCGAACATCCTCTTCCGCTTAAATCATCCCTCTTGAAGATTACGAAAACGGCTTCCGGCTTATGGGAAAAACCCAAAAAAATTGGAACGCTCCTTGCACTTAACACCGTGTCCGCGGGAATCAGCCCCCTAGGACGGGGAAAAACGTCAGGGAAACCGATTAACAAAGGATATTCCAATGCTTCCGGAAATAATGAAATCAGCCTTCTTGACCGCCGCCGTGAGCTTCATCTTCTGCCTCTCCTCCCAGCCGACCTTGGCCGGACCCAACGTTTTGGACATAAGCGAGCTTAAAAGCCTGGGTCTTTCCGACTCCACCATCGAGAACATCGTGGCCGTGTCCCTTTCGCCCCGGGCCAGACCCCCCCTGGATGCGGATTTCATCAAACTTCTGGCCACCCACGGCGGCGACGGGCTCACTAAGGATTATCTGGACCTAGACGCCCTAAGTTCCGGAGACGGAAAAGCCCCTTTGAGCCCCGACTCCGTCAGGAAGCTGATCTCCGCCCGGGTGGCGGCGGACGAAATCAGGGTCATGATCCGGGACGCCCTGGAGGAGTACCGGGCGGACGACGGAAAAGAGAACGCCCCCTCGGCGGGCGCTACTGACGCCGCCGGTTCCGGCCCCTACGCCGCGGCCGGCGTCGTGGCCGCGGGAGCGGCCGCCGGAAGCGGACTTTCCGCGGGTGGCGCCGGAGCCGATTCCGGCGCTCATTCCCCCGAGCTCGGGGACGCCGGCGGCGCCGCCCCTTCGGGAGCCTGGAATCCGGAGGATGAGGACTTTTCCGCCGCGGCCGACGGCGGCGACGGATTTTTGACGGCGGAGGATCTGCTGCGCGAGAGCGAAGCCGCCGGGGCGATGGGGGAAAGCGAGCACCTGGTGCCCTTGACCATAGGGAACGCCGGGGGGAGCATGGCGGAGGCCGAGGCGGAGAGCCGGATTCCGGAAAGAGCGGCCGCGCCCGATCCCAGGAAAACCCCCCAGACCCTGCGCCGGGGCCAAAAGGCCGATCCCTCCCGCCCCATGCCCGCGGACGGCCGGATGTATCCGGTGAGGGAGCCGGAGGAGGACGACGAGTACTTCATGGGGTCCTACCGCTACGAGACTTTGGACGGGCACCAGGTGGACGTGCACCGGGCCTCCAAGAGCGGGGTTTTGGGAACCCGGGTGGAATCCAGGGCCGGCGGCCAGAAGGTCCACCGCTACTTCAGCGGCCGCCCCGAGAAGAAGGCCGTCCGGACCGTCCCGGGGACGAAAAGAAGCGCCTCCGGCGGAACCCCCAACGAGATGATCGACTACTTCGAATAAGCGCCATCGGAAAAACGCCTTCGCCGGCGCCGGAATCCGGAACGGTTTGGAAAACACGGGCTTAAATCCCGGTCCCCCGAGGGGTCCGGGATTTTTTTTACCGGCGGCGGATAAGGGAGCCCGGGCTGGCTTTAAGTTGGATGTTTCTTCGCCGGAGGAAAAGGGGAGGATTGGCCGGAGGAAAAAGCGAGGGGCTGGCTGGCGGAAAAGGCGGAAAGCTGGGGGGAGAGGGGGAACGTCGGGAGGGGAGGGGGTTTTACGGGAGGCGGAGGGAGGGTTTGAGGAAAAAGTTCGTCAGCGGTAGCTTTTGGCGTTTATTCCGTATTTTTTGAGCCTGTGATTTAACAGCTGCCGCGATATGCCCAGTTTCCTGGCGGCCCGGGCGACGTTTCCGGCGTTTTCCGTTAAAAGGATTTTGAGTTTCCTCTCCTCTTCCTGGATCTTGGTCAGATACGAGGCGTCCCCGGCCGAGGGAAAGGGGCGGGGGAGCGCCTGGGAGGCTTCCGGAGGCTCCGGTCCGCGCTCCTCGGGCGGTCCGGAGCCCTCTCCTTCTCCGGCAAGAGAGAAGGCCCGGGCGTAGAAGTCGTCCAGGTGTTTAAGGCCGATGACGGTCTCGTCCTTGGAAAGCTGGTAGATGGAGCCGTAGAGCATCTGCTCCAGCTCCCGCACGTTTCCGGGCCAGTCGTATTTGTTCATGAGCTCCCAGAGGCGGGAGTCTATCCGGAGGGCTTGTTTTCCGAGGAGTTTGTTGTAACGGCCGATGAAAAACTCGCTTAATAGGGCGATATCCTCCGGCCGTTTCCGGAGAGGCGGAATGTCCACCAGGATGACGGCTATCTGCGCGAAGAGTTCGGAGTCGAGCTTGCCGGATTCCATGGCGGCGTGGGGATCGGATCCCAACGAGACCAGGAGTTTGAAGTCCAGCTTCTCCTTGACGGGGGAACCTATCCTCGCGGCCTTCATCTCCTTTAAGGCCTCCTTAAGCTTCGCCTGCAAGTCCACGGGCATGGAGTCCAGTTCGTCCAGGTAAAGGGTGCCGCCGGTGGCCTCGGTGAGCATACCCGGCCGCGAGATGGCGCCGATGAAGCTCCCCTTGCTGGTGCCGAAGAGGAGCCCCTCCAGGAGGTTTCCGGGAATGGATTCGCAGTTCAAGGCGAGGTAGGGGCTGCCGCGTCGGGACGAGCCGTGATGGCAGAGCTTGGCTAGAAGCTCCCTTCCCGATCCGCTCTCCCCCGAAATGAGGATGGAAAAGGAGTTCTCGCTGTTGGCCTTTATTATCTCCACGGCTTTTAAAAACTCGGGATTCCGGCCGGCGATGTTTTGGGCGGGGTCGCTTAAGGGGATGTATCCGGGCCACTGCAAGGGCGGGTTGGAAAAGGCCCGGCTCTGGGAGCCGTGGTCGGAAACCAGCGGCTGGGTGAAGCAGATGGAGCCCAGGACGCCGTTTTCGCCCATGATGGGGTAGACCCAGTAGGAGGCGTTCACCACCCTGCCTTTATAAGTCTTATACGTGTAAACGTAGCCCAAAACCGGTTTCGCCATCCTCTGGCAGACGTACATGATGTTGGGGCCGTTCAGGGGCACCAGAGCCTCGATCCAGCGGCGGCCCAGCATCTCCTCCGGGCTTATGCCGTCAATCTCGGAGTGGGCCTTGTTGTAATAGACTATCATCCCCAGGGTGTCGGTTATTATGACGCCCAGGGGGAAATCGTCGAAGATCCTCCTGGTCTGATCGGGACCGAAGTTGAGGATCTTGGAGAATCCGTAGAGATTCTGGCTGATATTGGTGGGTTCCGAGTCTGTCATAAGTTGTTCCGGCATGTTTAGATTTATAGTAGAAATTATGGATAAAGTCAAGGCGGAAATCCGCTCTTTAGATATAACAATAATTAATGAGTCAATATATTGAATTATAACATAGAGCCGGCTCTCTTAAAACCGGCCGCGTTGATGGCCGGTTTCGGCCCGGAAAGCCTCCCCGGCCCTTTCGAACTTGGATCCGGAGGCGCCTAAAAAAGCCGGAACTAGGGTCCGTCCGGCCCCAGGTCCTGGGCGGCCTGGAAATAGGCGAAAAGGCGCCCGGAAAACTTATAACGCCGTCCGAGGCGTTCGACCCGGCCGGAAACGCGCGCCGCGGAAGCTTTCCTTTCGCGGGAGAAAGCTCCGAAGGGATAGGTTTCAGCCTCCCAAGGGAGGCCAGGGAGAGGACGAACGTTTGATTTTTTTCCGGACGTTGAAAAAGAGAAAATTCAACTCCCTCATCCGCGGCGAGGACGAGGGACGTTTAAGCTAGTCCGTCTACGCGTTGGGACGGAAAATATTTTCGAAACTTGATTTTTTTTCCGGATAATCTAAGACACTTTTTTTTTCAACGCTCCCGGAAAAGTCCGATTTTAGTGTATAATATAAGAGAGGGGAAAAAGAGCTTTTAAAACAATTTTGAATTTCTTAAAGGTGCGGGTAATTCGCTCCTCTTCCGAAAGCGCCCGCCCTACCTGGATTTGCGAATATTTTTGATAAAAAAAGAGAGCGCCCGCGCCTTGTCGTGGATATGGTTGAAGGGCTCTGGATCGTTAAAAATTTTAAGCGTACGGGGCGTATTTCGAGCGTCTTATAATTTTTTCCCGTCTTCCTTTCTTTTACGGACCAAATAAACGCGAAAGCGAATTTCGGAAAACATCCTCCATGGCTTCACGTTCCCAGGACGTCCTTTTTCCAATTAAAGCGCGAAAAATTTCCCTTAGGGCTTGAAATCAGCCGCGCCCGTGTTTCCACGAAACGATAAAACGACGCTATCGGTTGGCGCGGTCAGCTACCGTAAAATTATTTACGCGTCATCTTGTTCCGGTGATTTTGAACGTTCTTTAAACGTTTACCGCGCCTTACAAACGTTAAAGGAGTTTTTCCGCAATTGCGAAGCATTCTCACGTCCGGCGGATTATCTGTTACGAATCATTCCGCCTATTTTTAATTTCAGTGTTCGCGCTTTGAATTTAAGCACTTTCACGTCCGGCTATGGGCTTTTAAAACCGGAGCCGCCATCCTGGCGTTTCACCCATCCTTTAAATTCGCGTCTTTTATTATTAAGCGTCTATTTTTAGCAAAGGGCTATTTTTAGCCAGCGGCTGTTTTTAGTCAGCGGCTGTTTTTAGCCAGCGGAAATTTTTTGCCAGCGCTTTATTTAAAAGCGGCTTTTACTTTCAGCCATCGAATCGTTCGTTTAACTTTGGGCGCGTTCCTCATCCCGGGACGCGTCCCGGTAATCTTTCGCCCGAATCGCTCGAAAAAACGGAATTTTGTTCCGCGTTTTTGACGCGGCGGATCTTGTTAAAAACCATTTTCACCTAAATTTTTTTCAGCGCCTTTCACTTAAAATTTTTTCAGCGCCGGCGCTTTTCTGCGCCGGAAAGGAAGACGATTCATGCTTCACGCCGTGTTTTTTCTTATCTTGTCGCTCTCTTTCGCGTTTTTTTCCAAAAAGGCCCGGGCTTTCGAACCCGTTACGGTCGAGGCTTTGGATTCCGTTAGCCGTCCCATGGGTTTAAATCCGTTTTCGCTCTTAAAGCTCGAGCTCGACATAAAAGTAGACGGCCAAATGGCGACGGTGAATCTCAGGAAGGTTTTCAAAAACAACCGGGGCTACGACATGGAGCTGGACTTCATTTCGCCGCTTCCCGCGGGCGCGGCGCTTTTAGGGGTCACGCTCACCTCCGGCGGAAAGGAGCTTCCGGGGAGAATCCACCCGAAAGAGGAGGCCTACGGCGTCTACGAGGAGATAGTTCGGACCTTGAAAGATCCGGCGCTCATCGAATACGCCGGCTACGGGCTTTTCCGCGCCCGGATTTTTCCCGCGCCCGCGAACGGGACGGTTTCGCTTGATTTGAATATGAGCTATCTCGTTTCCGCCGATTTCGGGAGGGCGGATCTGGACTTTCCCTTGATCGGCGCGGCCGGATCCACGGAGGCGGTTCCGGAGCAGGATTTCGCGGTCGTGTTGAAAAACGTCCCCGATCTGGGCGCCGTCTTCTCTCCCTTTCCCGAGGCCGAAGTGGAGCGGGAACCCAACGGGGCGCGGGCGACCCTCCGGCTCCGAAACAAGGATATCCTCAAACGCTTCCAACTCTACTACCAAACCGGCGTAAGCGGACCCGGTGGCTACGCCGTCAGCTCCAAGACGGACGACGGGGACGGGTTTTTTTTGTTCCTGGCCGAGGCGGAGCGGGAAGCGGAGCCTAAAAAGAATCCCAAAGACGTGGTTTTCGTCCTCGACCGCTCCGGCTCCATGGAGGGGAACAAGATCGAGCAGGCCAAAAACGCCGCCCTCTTCGTCCTTTCGCGGCTGAGTCCCGCGGACGGCTTCAACATCGTGACCTTCGCGTACGATGTGGAAATATTTAGGCCCACGCTAAGCCCGGCGGATCCGGAAAATCTCCGGGAGGCCCGGCGCTTCGTTTCCAACATACGGGCCGGAGGCGGGACCTTTTTAAGCGGCGGCGTGGAGGCGGCCTTGAAATCCCTCGACTCCCCGAGGCCCGCCTACATCCTCCTCTTAACCGACGGGCAACCCAACTACGGACTGACGGGCGAAAAGGAGCTGGTCGAACTGGTGGAGCCGCGAAGCCCCGGGGACTCGGTTAGGGTCTTCTCCTTCGGAGTGGGGGACGACGTGAACGCCCGCCTCCTGGACCGCTTCTCCACCTTGGCCGGCGGCGTCACGACGCACGTTTCCGAAGACGAGGATATCGAGGAGAAGGTTTCCGCGTTTTTTAAAAAAATCGGAACCCCGGTTTTAAGCGCTCCGGTCTTCCGCTCGAGCATCCCCGTGAACCGGGCGATTCCAAGAAGGCTTCCGGATCTCTTTCGCGGAGGCCGGCTTCTCGTGGTCGGCCGCTACCCCGAAGGGGGCGAGGCCGTGTTCTCCCTTACGGGGAAGGACGGAGAAAAGGAGAGGACCCTGGAGTGGAGGGTGCGCCTGGAGGACTCCCCCAGCTCGGCCGGCCCCTTCGTCTCCCGGCTCTGGGCCGCAAAAAGGATAGGGGAGATCGTAAACGAGCTGGATCTGGGCGCGGGGGCCGCTGAAAACCCCGGGGGCCGGGAGGAGCTCGCCCGGGAGCTCACGAATATTTCCCGCGCCTACGGAATTCTCACCCCCTACACCAGCTTTCTGGCGGCGGAGGACGGGGATCTGGATTTCCGCGTTTCCAGCCGGAGGACCGGAAGGCGCCTTTCAGCCTTAAAAACCGCCTCCGGCGCCATGGGGACCATGCAGAGGAGGTATAAGGCCGCCCTCTCCGCGGACGTCTGCCACTCCCTGGATCCCTCCGCCCTGTTTCCCTCCGGGGAGGCGGCGGAGGAGACCAGGCGTTTCATCCGGAGTTTCGAGGACCCGGAGCCCGGTAAGCCCGGTAAGCCCGGAAAACTCCGCCATCCCGCTCGGCGCCTAAGGCCCTTCCACGACGATTGGGCCGGTCCGGAAAAAGAGGCCCGAAAGGCGGTTCCCAGGGGAGTCTCCCCTGGCGGCCGGCGGACGATCCAAGCCTTCCGGGACGAGCCCGCGAATCCGGAGGAAAAGGTCCTGCGGCTGGGGGACAAGAGCTTCTTCATCCGAAAAGGGAGTCTAATCGAGGGAGGTCTCACGGCGGACGAGATCGAAAAGGCCCGCGAGGTGAGGAGGCTCTCTTTGGAATTCCAGGCCCTTGCGGAGCGCCTCGCCCCCCACAACCTGGTCTGGCTCGGCCGGAAAGAGCCCGTCGTCTTCCGTTTCGAAGGCAAGATCTACCGAGTGGCGGATTAGGGCCCGTTTCCAGATAATGGCTTTTTAGCGGCTCCCGGGCGCCTTTCCGGCGCTCGGGCCTTTTAGCGGTTAAAAAAACCCCGGAAGCCTTTTTTGGCTTCCGGGGGTTTTCGCTTTTCAAAGAGTCTGGAGCTTCAGCCGGGGAAAGGGTCCGTGGGCCTAGCGCCTTTTGGGGATTTTGGAAGAGCTGCGGGTCGTTTTGCCGGAACGGCTTTTCCCGGTTCTTCGGGAGGGCTTTTTCTTGGCCGGGGCTTTGTAGCTGGATTTGGGGGCGGGAGCGCCGTCGCTCATGGAGGTTAGGGCCTGCTTCACGGCGCCGTTGGTGGCCGCCATCTTCATGCCGTCGGAAAGGGGGGCCGCGGACGAGTCCTCGAAATAGCGCCGCCCGCCCACGAAATAGGGGCCGTAGTCGATGCCGAAGGCCGCGGTTTCGGAGACCAGCTTCAGCCTGGAGGAGGCCAAAAGGAAGTTGCCGTTTCCGGTGTAGATTCCCAGGAGGTAGCGGCTCTCGTTACGGGGGTTGCGGTAGACCAGGACGTCTCCGGGACGAAGCGACTCCTTTCCCACCGGTTTGCCGCCGGAAACGATGCCCTGGGCGTTCTTCTGGAAGAGGCCCGTTCCGGATTTGGAGTAGACGTAGCTCACGAAGCCGGCGTCGTCGAAGCCGTTCTCCGGAGTCAGGCCGCCGTCGAGATAGGGCCGGCCGGTGAGGCTGTAGGCCGTGGTGAGCAGCCTGGCCGTGAGTCCGGAGGCGTTTTTCAGCTTCTTCGCCGAGCTGGGGGCGTCGTCGACGCCGTATTTGGAGGAGGTGGCGGCCGGCGGAATGGAGGACGAGCCCTTGGAGGCGCCGCCCTTGGCGAGGGTGCGGCCGGCGTCGGCCGTGATCAAATTGCCGTTCAGGCCCCTGGCGGCGACGCGCGGGTTGATGAGGGCCGCCTCATCCTCGGCGAAGGATTTCTCCTCGTCTAAGAGGGGGCCGCCACGATCCCGTTCCCCGTGAGGATCGGCGATCGAGGCGAGGCGCCGGGGCTCGGCGTCCGCTTTGGCGTTGGCGGAACCCGCGGTTCGAAGCGGGGCGAGCTCGCCGACGAGGGAGCTTCGCTCCGGTCCGGGGGCCTCGACCCTGGTCCTCCCCGAAAGCGCGCCCGAAGTGAGGGCGTCGTGGCAGGCGGGTAAAAGGAGTAGGGCCGGGAGTAGGAGAAGGGAGGATAAGGCGGGAAAGGAGAGGGGCTTGGAAAAACGCTCTCTGAAATGGGACATGTAAAGGCCTCCTAAGCTGGCGCCATGAGAGTTACGGCGCCGCGGGAGTTGTGTCCAGGCGGAGATGCTGGCCGCCTGGAATAACTATCTTCCTCCTTGTTCGCGAAAAACAGTTGGCCGAACCCGCCCTTGAGGCGGGCCGGGGAATTCGAAGTTTTACGGCCTCGAAAAAAAGCCGGCGGGGGCCGCCGTCGCCCACGAAGGCGGCCTTGGGGAAAGGGAAAAAATTTACCAAAATTTTTGAAAAAACAGGTGAAAACGCGTGTTTCCCGGAAATCTCGCCCAAAAGATTTTCAGCCCGGGAAATGGGGGAAATGAATCAGTTTTGATATTTTAATGTTTTTTGAAAGGAAGTCAACAAATTTTTTAACGCGTCGACCGATGAGGAGAGCCCCGCCGGCGCGGATATTTATTATTAGCGGCCCTTTTTATAAGCGGGGGCCCCGGAAAGCCGCTCCCAGGGCGGCGGCGCATCGGGAGATTAGGGGGAGATTAGGGGTCCGAGGAGTTTTCGGGGCGGCGGAGGGGGGCAAGTTTCGCCGAAAAACGCGGGCCTTCGATGGTCTAAACGCCGCCTTCTAAGCGCCGCTCCCCTGGGAAAAAGTCCGGGGTTCGTTTTCCCCATTCCCCAAACCGCGCGAAATTAGGTGAAAAACGCTTCGCGCGCGCGGCCCGCGAAGTTTTAGGTTTCGGCGCGGACTTGAACCGCGGGGGGGGCGGGAAGCGCCGCGCGCGGAAAAAAATTTTTTCGGCGCGCTTTTTTTGGGGGGGGGAGCCGTCTCCGGAGGGGTGGATGGGATGTATTCCGGAGCTTATTTTTTTTCGCCCGGCAAGTCGTCCATGCGCGGGCGCGGAGATTTTTTCCCGCCCGACGACTTTTTCGGGGATCCGCCTGTATTTCGGCGTTTAGGCGCTTTTAGCCGTCCCCGCCCCGATTTTGGCGCCGTCCGCCCTCCCGGGCGTCAGGGTTCCAAAAGCTCCTTCGGGGAAACGGGGAAAAGCTCCGCCGCCAGGGGTCCCCGGTCGGCGGCCAGGGTGAAGAGGTGCCCGTCGAACTCGATGGTATGGAAAAACCATTCCCGGCCCAGGGCGGCGACGGATTCCCGAAAAAGGGGGGAGACGGAAAAGGAGGCCGGATCCAGGCGGAGACCCAGGCCCAGGGCCTTCAAGAGGCTCTCCTTGCGGGTCCAGAGCCGGAAAAAGGCGCGGGCGTCTTGGGAAAGGAAGTCTTTTTGGCCGCTCTCCTCCGGCGACAGCGCCCGGTTCAGGAGGCTTTCGAATTTCACGGGGCGGGAGAGATCCTCCACGTCCAGCCCGTGCCGAAAGGAGGCGGCGGAAAGGGCGGCGTAGCCGCCGGAGTGCGAGAGGCTGAAAAAGGGAAGGCCTTTTTTCAGCTCCGGACGACCCTGATAATCCCAGAGCACGTCCCCGTCCTCTTCCGCCCCCAGAAAGGTCCGCATAAGAAGCGCCGCGGAAAGGGAGCGGAGGCGGTCCTCCTCTTTAACGTAACGGAGGGCCTTTTTCCGGCGCCCGGGCGGAGCCAGCTCCAGGGCCCGGGGGAACGCGTCTTTCAAGAGACGGACCGGAAAGGCCCGGATTTCAATCGGCGCTTCCAAGTTTCCGGTAACGCGCGAGGAATTTCACGATGTAGGGATCCGGGTTGGTCAGGTGCTCCTCCAAGGAGCCCCGGGCCCGAATCCCCCCCTCGTGAAGGATGACGATGTCCGCGGAAAAGCGCCGGGCCACGTCCACGTCGCTGGTGGCGAGGATCATGGCCGCCCCCAGATTTTCCGAGAGGCGGTTTAAAAGCCTGATGATGCTCCCGCTGGTCAAGGGGTCGAGGCCGGCCGTGGGCTCGTCGAAGATGGCCAGCTCCGGATTCACGATGAGGGCCCGGGCGATGGCCGCCCTCTTCTTCATGCCGCCGGAGAGGCTGGACGGGCTCAGCGCGGCGGCCTTTTCGAGGCCCACGTTTTTAAGCATGGCGGCTATCTCCTCTTTGGAGGCGGCTTCGCGCCCGCCGCGGCGCCGGGAGGACTCCAGGGAGGCCAGGAAGAGGTTTTCGGCGACGTTCATGCTGTCGAAGAGGGCCCCGGCCTGGAACTGCATGCCCAGGCGCCGCCGCGAACGCTCCAGATCGGTTAGCTTCAACGCGGACACGTCGCGGTTGAAAAGGAGGACCTTTCCCGCCTCCGGCGGGACTAAACCGGTCAGGACTTTAAGAAGGGTGCTTTTCCCGGAGGAGGATTCCCCTAAAACGGAAATACGGCGCCCTTTGGGGATTTGGAGGCTGAAGTTTTTCAAGACGACCTTCTCTCCGAAAGAGACGGTCACGCTTTGAAGTTCGGAGACGAGTTCGGAAGCGCCCTCCCCGCGGTCCCTTTTTTTCAGAAGGGCGGTCATAATTCCGCCCCGGCCCCAGCGAGGGCGGCCGCGGGACGCGGAGGGGAAGCCGGAAAACGGACCTTGCGCGGTCTTAAGCGGCTGAACCGGAATTTGGGGATCCCCTGGGAGGCGAAGGGAGGCGCGAGATGGCCGGGCGGGTTTGCGGAAAGGGATCTCTCGCGCACGGGCTACTCCTCCGTCTTCCCCTCGTCGGGGTTCGGGGCGTCGGCTTTCGGGGCGTCGGCTTTCGGGGCGTCCGTTTTCGGGGCGTCGGATATTTTGGCGCCGTTTCCGGTCTCCCGGGCCTCCTCTTCCAGGAAGATCTTCTCGATGTCGGCCTGGCTCAGGCCTCCCACGGTGCTGGGGCCTTTCAGGGGGTCGTCTTTGAAGAGCTTTCGCTCTTTTTTGGTAATCTTAGCCTTCTTTCCGCCCTTAAATTTATCTTTTTCCAGATCGACCTCTTTGAGGGCGGATTTATCCCGGGAAGGGGGCGCGACCTCCTTTCCCCGGGTTTTTTTCGCCTTCCCCTTGAGAAAAGCGTTTTTGGCCTCCTTGGGAGGGCCGCTCCGGCCCTCCTTGGAGAAGGGCTTCCCGCCGGGGGAGGGGCGTTTTTCATAGCCCCGGTTGGCGGGTTCGTAGTCCCTTATCTTTTCCAAAAGCGACGCGACGGACTCCAGGGCGGAACCAGCCCTTTTGAGGCGCTGGCCTCCCAGATCGTCGAAGGAGGAGGCCTCGAAGAGGGTCGTCATCCGCGCGGCGAGCGTTTCCCCGAAGGCCGTGACGGATTCCAGGAAGGCCGCGCCTTCCGGATTTTCTCCGACGGCGGAGATAATTCCGTTTTTCAGCTCCTGAAAACCCTCCTGGAGCTCCTCGGCGACGCTTAGGATCTTTTCGGCCGATTCGGAAAGAAGGGTCTCGGTCTCTTTGAGCCTCTCCAGGGCCAGGGGGATCTCCCTATCCAAGGCCGGATCCAGCTCGGGAAACGCGACTCGCAGCGAGGGCGCGGGGCGCTTTTCCGGAAAGCGACCCCCCGAACGTGGGGCCGGGGCCTTGCCCCCCCGAAAGGCGCTTTTGGGCGCCCGTCCGGCGGGGCGCTCCTCCCGGCGCGCGCGTCCGGCGCGGGGGAAGTCGCCGCCGGAGCCCTCCGGAAAATCTCCGGAGCGCTCCCTGAAAGGGGCCCCCGGACGGGGGCCCTTCCGGAAGGGCTTCTTTCCGGAGCCCTCCGGCAAATCTCCGGAGCGCTCCCGGAAAGGGGCCCCCGGACGGGGGCCCTTCCGGAAGGGCTTCTTTCCGGTGCCCTCAGGGAAATCTCCAAAGCGCTCCCCTTCTCGCTCCCTGACAGGGGCCCCCGGACGGGGGCCCTTCCGGAAGGGCTTCTTGCGGGAGCCCTCCGGGAACTCCCCAAAGCGCTCCCCTTCTCGGTCCCGGAAAGGGGCCCCCGGACGGGGGCCCTTCCGGAAGGGCTTTTTTCCGGCGCCTTCCGGGAAATCCCCAAAGCGCTCCCTTTCGCGGGCCCTGAAAGGGGCCCCCGAAGGGGGGCCCTTCCGGGGGGGCTTCTTCCGGAAGGTCTTGCCTTCGGAGAGGTCCGCCCGGGTGTAGTGGACGGTGCCGTAGGGGGTTTCGGACTTGAGGTATTCCGAGAGCTTTCTTTTGGGAGTCTCCGGCGGCGGCGGCGGGGGGGCGTTTTTTTTCAACGCCCTCCTCTCGCCGGGGCCCCGTTTTATCACTTTGGTCATGAGTTGGTTTTCGGCGCCGGCGTTGCCGGAGCCTTTCTTTCAAGAAGCCCCCGGGCCCTTCGGCCCGGGGGCTTTTATCAGGCGGAGAAGAGGAGGCCGCTTCCGACCTTGCGGGCGGTTTCGGCGCCGGATAATATTTTAAGGACCTCCAAAGCGAAGGGAATGGCCGTGCCCGGTCCCCGGGAGGTGGTAAGCGTTCCGTCCGTGACCACGGGATCCTTCAAGATGGCCGCTCCCTCGAGTTGGTCCTCGAAACCCGGGTAGACCACCGCCTTCTTCCCCTTTAAAAGCCCCAGGGTCCCCAAGACGACCGGGGCCGCGCAGATGGCCGCGATCTTTTGCCCGGCCTTTCCGGCTAGGGCGATGAAATCCAGGAACTCCGGGCGGTCCAGATAGGCGACGGTGCCGCCGGGGATTATCAAAACGTCGTAGTCCTCCCGCCGCAGACCCTTGAAAAGGCGGTCGGCCTTGATTTCCATTCCGTGCTTGCCTTTGACGGCTAATCCGCCTTCCAGGGAGACCAAATCCGTCTCCACCTTCCCCCTGCGGAGGATATCCGCCGTGCTCACGGCCTCGATCTCCTCGAAGCCGTCGATTAAAAACAACGCGGCTCTGGCCATTTCTCTCCTTTCGGAAAATCCGCCGAAATCCGCCTCCCTTGGCGCCTTGGCTTGAAAGCGTCCGGATAACCGGGGAGGGAGGCGCCGAAAAAAAGCGCGGGAAAAAATAAAACGGATTTAAAAAAAAGCGTTCCCGCTTTGAAAGTCTTTGGAGGCTGTTTTCGGCCACGGAGGATGAAAAAAATAGAAAACGATTTAAAAAAATAGAAAACGACTTAAAAAATAGAAAACGATTTAAAAAAAAATTGAAAACGATTTAAAAAAACAGGGAACGATTAAAAAAAAGAAACGATTTTACAAAAAACTAGAGAAATATTTTACAAAAAAACAGAAAACGATTTAAAAAAAAGGGAACGATTTTACAAAAAATGAGAAAAATATTTTACAAAAGAACAGAAAACGATTTTACAAAAAAACGAGAAATATTTTAAAAAACGGAAAACGATTTAAAAAAAAATGCGGAAACGATTTAAAAAAAAGGAGGGGTGTTAAAAAAAAAAACCGGTCGCCGCAAAGGCCGGGTCTCCGGAAGAGCCCTCTCGGGGGCGCTTCCGGAATCCAGCGCTCAAAGGCTCTTAGGCGAGATGAGCACCACCTCGCCCAGGCGCTCCGGGCCGTTGAAGCTGACCTCCACTATCTCGGAGAAATCGGTCGCGAAGGCGAAGGGGGCGTAGTCGGCTTTGACGGGCATCTGCCTATGGCCCCTGTCCACCAGGACCGCGAGCTCCACTCCCGCCGGACGGCCGAACTCGGTCAAGGCGTCCAGGGCGGCCCGGACGGTGCGGCCGGTGTAGAGGACGTCGTCCACCAGGATGACCCTTTTTCCTTCGAGACTGAAGAGGATGCGGGTGGGTCCGATCTCGGGAAAGGAGCGGGCCCGGGTCCAGTCGTCCCGGTAGAAGTTTATGTCCACCGTCGCCGTCAAAGGCGCTTTTCCCGTGGACGCGTGGACGAGCTCCCCCAGGCGCTCCGCCACCCGCACCCCGCCCCGGCGGATGCCCACCAGGACCGGCGGGTCCTCCTTGCGCCTGAGGATGTCCGCGGCCATGCCGGTGAGGGCGTTTTCCACCTCCTCCGGGCCGTAGACCACGGTTCTTTTGGGGGACCCCTTGAAGCTTTCCGAAGCGCTCTCGCTCATGAATCACCAGGGTTCGACAGGGTTCCCAGGGCGAACTGGGCCCCGTTGGGGACGCCGGGAAGGGGCCGGGTCCCGAAGATGAGGGCCTGGCGCTCCACCGTCATTTCCGGCCAGGGCCCGAAGCGGGCCCCGAAGGCCTTTAAAAGGGCCGCTCCGGTGGGGGTGACCGTCTCGCCCCGACTGTCCACGCCCCGCACCGCCATCCCCTCCAAAAGGATGGAGACCGCCGGGGCCGGGGAGTTTAAAAGGCCGTGGGCGCAGCGGATGACGCCGTCGCACACGGGAAGGGGTCCGCAGACGAAGCTCGCGGCGCGGAGCCGGGTGAAGAAAACGGAGGCGAGCCCGGCGTCCAGGATGCTGTCCAGGGCCCCCACCTCGTGGAAGCTCACCCTGTCTTCCGGCACGCCGTGCACCCTGGACTCGGCCGCGGCCAGGATCCGGAAGGCCCTAAGGGCCGTCTCCCGGGCCGCGTCCGCGAGCGCTGACTTTTCAAATATCTCCGTTATCTCTTTCAGGCCGCGGTGGAGGCGCCCCTCCCCGGGCGAATCGATTTCAAGCCCCCAGCCGGAGATGGAGTCGTGCGACCTTTCCACCACCCTGACCTTTCCCTTGAGTTCGGAAAAGCCAAGAGATTCCAGCGCCCCGTCCATGTCGGAGTCTTCCGCCCCCAGGAGCTTGAAGAGGCCGGAAACCAAAATGTCGCCGGAGACCCCCGAGTTGGGCCGCAGGACCAAAACCCTCCCCCTGGAAGGGGCGTCGTTGGTTTCCAGGCTCTTTTCCGTCATGGCCGCGCTCTTTCGCGGCGCCCTCCGCCGCCGGCCCCGGAAGGGGAGTTTGGCGGAAATTTAAGGCGCCGAAGAAAAAAGCCCTCTTCCGAGGGCGCTTTCGGGAAGGTTCCTCCGGGCGTCTCAAAGTATAGCACATCCCGATATGGCGTAACCGGCGAAGGCCTTTTTAAAGGCCTTCGGGGAGGAAAACCCTTTCCGGAGGGGAAGGGGGGGAAGCCCCGAAGAGGAGGGCTGCGGGGAGGGGGGGCGGCCCCTCAGGCCGCCCCCTCCCCGTTCTTCGCCCCGTCCTCGGGGCGGCGGCTGATCTCCACCTGCTCCACCTTGCGGTCGTTCGCGGCCTTGATGGAGAAGAGGAAGTCCCGGAAGGGGAAGACCTCGTCCGTCTGGGGCACCTTCCCCATGCGCTCGGTGAGGAAGCCCCCCAAGGTCTCGTAGTTGCCCTGGGGGATGGAGACGGGAAGGACGCTGTTCACCTCGGAGACCGGGGTCTGGCCGTGGGCCAGGAAGACCCCGGGGGAAAGCTCCCGGATGCTGTCCTCCTCTTCCAGGTCGTATTCGTCGTTTATGTCCCCCACTATCTGCTCGATTATATCCTCCATGGTGACCAACCCCGCCGTGCCGCCGTACTCGTCCAGGATGACGGTGAGGTGGGATTTGCGGTGCCGGAGCTCGGCGAAGAGCTCGGCTATCTTTTTGGAGCCGTGCACGAAGTGGATGGGGCGGATTATCTCCCTCGGGAGGGGGCTTGAGAGATCCTGCGACCAGAAGCCTAAAAGATCCTTCACCATGACGAAGCCGATGACGTGATCCAGATCCTCCTCGTAGACCGGAAGCCTCGAATATCCTCCGGAAAGGGCCGTCTGGATGAGATCGCCTATGGTGGCCCCGCTTTCCACCCCCACCACGTCCACCCGGGGGGTCATGATCTTTCTGGCCACCGTGTCGTCGAAGTCGAAGATGCTGTGGATCATCTCGCCTTGGCTTTTGGTGAGGACCCCGCTTTCAGCTCCGTGGTCTATGAGGCCGGTGATTTCTTCTTCAATTTCGGTGGGGGACAGATCGGGTTTGCGGAAGGCTTTGAAGAGGAAGCTTAATATCCCCCGTTTCGACGGGCCATCTTCCAAACGGGAAAACTCCTTGGTTGGGGTGGGTGGAAAAGCCGGAAAAAAAACGTTTTTTTCCGGGGCTTAGGAAATATTCCGGGCGGGAAAGCGTCCCCTCGGGCCCCCGAAAAAAAGGGGGGGGGGCGGAAGCCGGGAGGGTTCCGGTTTTTGAAGCCTTTCGCTTTTTCGTCCGGGAATTGGGTTTTAAGGCTGGTTCCGATTTTGCGGGCGGGCGTGATCCGGGCTCGGGCGGGAAAAGGGGGCGATCCCGAAAAGGGGGGCGTGAAGCGTCTTTCCGGCCCCCGGGGGAGGCCGGAGGGCGCTTTTCGCGCGAGGCCTCCCAGCCCATGAGCCACATCTTAGCCCAGTTCGGGAAATATCTCAACCGCCCCCGCCTCCGGCGGGGGCGGGGCCTTCGGCGGGGAAAAGCCCCGGGGCCTCCCCGGGGGGCTCCGGAAAAGACGCGGGCGCTATTTGGGAATCCGGATCGCGGCCCCCTTTCCCCGGGCCCCCCTCGGCGCCTTTTTCAGACCTCCGGCCCCCAGTCCCCGTCGTCTTGGGGAATGGAGGTCTGAGCCGGACCCCGGGGTCCCTCGGCCAGGGTCTCCCCTTGGAAGTCCATGGGGTCGATGCCGTAGGCGCGGCTTTTAATGATGAAGTCCTCGGGCGTGAGCCCCAGGACCTCGGAGGCGGCCTCCACGTCCCCCTGGTGGCAGGAGAGGGCCTTGATGAGGTAGAGGCGCTCGGCCTCGGCCAAAAGGGAGTCCGGCGGGAGATCCCCGTGCTTGAAGACGTCCGGCGAGAGGCGCAGGTGCACGGGGAGCGAGTCCATGACGACGTGCCCGCTGCGGGAGAAGTTCGCGAGGATGGCGGCCTCGGATCTCAGTTCCGAGAGGTTTCCCGGCCAGGGGTAGGCCTTGAGGCACTCCATGGCCGAGGAGTCGATGCCGATGAAGGGGATCCCCAGGTTGCGGGAGGCCCTGGCCGCGTAATCCGCGGCCAGGCTCTCGATGTCGTAGCGCATCTCCCGCAGCGGGGGGAGCGAAAGGTTTATCTTGGTGAGCCTGGCGTAGAGGTCTTCCCGAAACATCCCGTTCTCCACGTATTCGGGGAGGTTGGCGGAAGAAGAGCTGATGAAGCGCACCGCCACGTTCCTGGCGTGGCGCGAGCCTATGGGGTAGATGAGCCCCTCCTCCAAAGCCATGAGGATGCTCGCCTGGGCGTTTTTGGTCAGGTACTCTATGTGCCGCAAAAAGATCGTGCCGTTGTCGGCCAGGCCCAGGAGCCCCACCTGGTTGCCGTCGGCCGCGGACTCCTGGCCGAAGAGGATGCGGTCCATCTGGGCCGGAGGCAGATCCGAAAGGGTGACGTTCACGAAGCGGCCCTTCTTCTGGGCGCTTTGGGAGTGGATGTGGTGGGCCAGGGAGGTCTTGTTGGTGCCCGGCTCTCCGGTGATGAAGATGGGCTCGTGGTTTTGGGCCAGATGCGAGGCCGTGGAGTAGACGATGCGCACCTGGTGGTCCCGGCTGGAGACGTCGGCCACGCTGTCCAGCTCCTCGTCCGGAGGCCGCCAGTTGTGCTCCTGATCGCGGCTGTTCACCAAAAGGAGGATGAAGGGGCTGACGAGCTGGCCCAGGGCCGCGAGGAAGTTCAGATCGCCCTCTTCGAGGGTCCGGTTGCCGTTCTCCAGGTAGAGAAGGCCCAACACGGGGTTGTCCCGGTTGTAGAGGGGGGCCATGACGCAGGGCTGGTCCAGCTGGACCACGTGGCGGTTCCCGCCGTTGAAGTCCAGCTCGGTCACGATCCTGGGCCAGAGCAGAGCCTCGCCCAGGGAGGTCACCCGGTTGTAGGGCGCCTGGCTGATTAAAAGCCTCTTATCGTCGGGATAGGTGACGAAGGATATCTGCCTCAAGCCCACCGAGGATCCGGGCCAGAGCAGGGAGACGGAGGTCGCGCCCATGTGCTCCACCAGGAAGTTCACGAAGGTGGGGGTGATCTCGCTTTCCGGAACGGTGAGAAGGACGTGGTTGAGGGAGGTCAGTAGCGAGGCCTGGTCGGCGGTGATGGAGGCCGCGGCGTCGGAGCCGGGGCGGCTTAGGATGTTCCGCTGGGTCTCGGTGACCGAGTTCAAGATGAGCGCCGCCGGAGCGGGCCCGGTCACCACGTCCAGCATGGGGTCGAAGATGAAGATCTCCTGGCCGATTTTCACGCAGTCGTGGGATTTGAGCTTGGTGCGGGGGGCGACCGGGACGTCGTTCACCAAAGTTCCGTTGGTGCTGTCCAGATCGCTTATGAAGTAGAAGTCGCCTATCTTGACGATCTCGGCGTGCCTCCTGGACGCGCTCCGGTCGAATAAAATCAGGTCGCACTCCGAGGAGCGGCCGAGCACGGCCTTTTCATGGAGCTGGAAGCGGAAGCCCAGCCGGTCTTCCCGGAAGGCCACGAGTTCGGACATGTGACGCCAATCCCTTCTCTGAAACTGTTCGACCCCGCCCGCGCGAGGCGGGACGCCCCTCCGAAACGCGGAGGAGGCCGCGGAGTTTACCGCATGATTGCCGAAAACGCGAAAAAAGTCAAACGAGTCGGGGCGGACGCCCCGTCCCTTTCGAAAGCGTTTCGGGGTTTTCCCGGCGCTTTTCCCATGCCGGCGGAAGCCCCGCCCGGGGGGAGGCCGCCGGCCTCGCGATCATAAGTTTAACCCGGAAACCGCGGAAAAGTGATGATTTTCGGCAAGGAGGCGGAAAAAGACCGTGAAAAGCTGAATAACGCCCCGAAGATAAGGAGGGGCGCGGCCGCGGGGCGCCCGCGCGGGGAAACTTTAATTTATTTAGATAAATTGAATATGTATTTAAATAAATATCAATATTTTAGTATAATATGGTTGACTAGACGAAAAAAAAGCCTTTCCGGACCCGGTAGGCGAGGCCGGAAAAGGCGGACGGCGCTCTTTTCGCGAAGGAAATATAATTCGTTGACGGGTTTTCTATTTACGGAGGGAAAGATCCAGCGGGAAAAATCACGCCTAGGAAAAAAACCCGGTTCCGCGGGCGCCGGAAAACGAGGGGGGGGGAGGAAAAGCCGGAGGCCGTCGGCGATCTTGGAAGTCGCCCTTTCTTTCGTTGTTTCCTATTTTCCCGTTGTTTTAGTTATTCCCGTTGTCATCCTATTTCCCGTTGTTTTCTTTTTTCCCGTTGTTCTCTTTTTTCCCGTTGTTCTCTTTTTTTCCGCGGCGGTTTTTCGGCAGGGGCAGATTGTGTTTGCGGAGCTTGCGGGATATTCCGGCCTGGCTGATCCCCAGCATGGCGGCCATCTCGCGGGTGTTGCGGCAGCGATCCAGGGCCTTCTCCAGGGATCTCTTCTCGGTTTCGGCGATGTCGTCCGCGAGCTGGGAGGTCGAAGCGTTCCGGTGTCCCCCCGCCCCGGTTCCGTTCCCTTCCAATCGGCGCAGAATTTGGGCCAGACACTCGCCCACGCCTGGCTTGTCGCTCAAAAGGACGGCCTGGCGCAGGGAGTTTAAAAGCTCCGGCGCGTTTCCCCAAAAGTCGCAGCCGAGGAGGACCTCCAAAGCCAGGGGATCCAGCGTCTTTTCCGCGCCGTAGCGGCGGTTGAGGCGGACGAGCTCCCTCCGGCTTAGTTCCAGGACGTCCTCCCGCCTCTCCCGCAAGGGGGGGACCCGGAGGGTGAATTCCGCGAGAAAGCGGTAAAGCTCAGGGCCGGGGCGCGTCTTTTCCGCCGGATCGTCCGGATCCCCCGCCATGGAGGCGATGAGGAAGCCGCGCCGTTCCGGCGCCTCTTTTCCGTCCGGGGGGCGATCGTAGGCGTCTTTCAGGAGGCTTAAAAGCCTTTCCCGGACTTCCGGCGGCGTTTCGTCGACCGCGTCCAGAAAGACGGTCCCCCGGAAGGCGGAGTACGGGCCTACGTCTCCTTTGGAGGCGTCCGAAAGGCGCCGTTGGAGCTCCTCTTCCAGGAGGGGGCCGGGAAGGGCCCGGCAGTTCACGCGGATGAAGGGTTCTTCGGCCCGGGACGACTTCCGGTGGATGTGTTCCGCCAGAAGCCCCTTTCCGGTTCCGCTTTCCCCCGCGATTAAAATCCTTCCGGAGTCTTGGAGCGCGATTTTCTCCGCGGCCTCGAGGATTTTTTTCATGGCCGGGCTTTCCGCGGCCATCTCCCTTTCCCCGCCTTCCCCGCTTTTCAAGGCCTCCAGCTCCTCTTTCAGGCGTTTTTCCGCAAGCTTCAGGCTGTCCAGGGAGTTTTTGAGATCCGAAAGCTCCGAGAGATCGCTCATGTTCACGCCCACCGCCTCCAGCGCCCCGCCGGGGTCGAAAAGCGGGGAGCCGGTTATGAGGACGCGCCTGTCCGTCTTGAAATAATGAACCATCCTGGTCGCGGCCCGGCCCGTGGCCAGGACCTCGTAGGTGACGACGTCGGAGGCGTAGTTCTTCTCCACCAAAGAGGATACGAGGACCCCCGCGGCCAGGTTGGCGGGCAGTCCGGTCATGAGGGACGCGGCGGCGTTCATGAAGACGATGCGGCCGCTTTTATCCGTCTCCAAGACGCCGGAAGGGGACGCTTCGACGATCTCCCTATAGTGCGGAGCGATGGCGGCTTTCGCCCTCGCTCCGGCTCCGGCCTCGTTTTCCATTTCGAAGATGCTCACCGCCGCGCCGCTCAAGGGTTCGGAAAAGGCCTTGGCCAGGATGAGATGGTTGTCAAGCTCCCTGGAGACGAGGCTCAGGGATTCCCTGGCCGCGGTCAGGACGGGACTCAAGGCCGCGGCCGTCTCCGGCAGGATGTCTTTGAGCCTGCAACCCTTCAAGAGTCCGGGGGAGCGCTTTAAAACGAGCTCCGCCTCCCTGTCCGCGCACACGATCCCCCCCAGGGAGTCCACTATGATCATCCCCATATGAGCGAAGTTCGCCGTTTCCCGCCGCGGAACGGCGACTTTTTTTCCGGCTGGCCCGAGTTCGGGCGCGGGGGTGGATTTCGATTTGGTCATAGGCTGCGAAGGGCCGAGAGGGGCGCGTCCGGACGGATTCGTTTCGTCGAAGGGCCGGAGGGCTTGAGGACCTTGTGTGGATGAACGAACGTTTGTTATGTGAAAGAGCGGGGAAAAAAAACGCCTGGGGGAAACGGCTTTTCGGCGGCGCTGGCGCTTCCGGAAAGCCGATCCGGCATTCTTAAGCATCTTAGCACGGATTTTCGCCGGGCGAATTGACCTATGTTAATTTTTTGGAGGATTCGCCTCTAAGATTTCCTCCGGGATTCCCTCCGAAATGTTTCCGGGGGGAGGCGGGCGTCCAAAACCGCGCGCGGGCGTTTTTCCTCCGGACCGCCTTAAAAA
Organism: Deltaproteobacteria bacterium; assembly: GCA_031276865.1. Lineage (GTDB taxonomy): Bacteria > Desulfobacterota > Desulfarculia > Adiutricales > Adiutricaceae > JAISMF01. The sequence goes on from JAISMF010000051.1 coordinate 30,617, forward strand.
AACTCGCGGAACCGTCCGGAGGGCGGCCTCCCTCGGAGGGGGGAGGGCGCTGAAAGTTTTTTTTTCGGGCTTTCGCCGGGAGGCCCCGTCTCCGGCGGCGAGGGGGGCGGTTGGAGGGGGATGTTGAATTTCAAGTGACAATAATTAATATATAAATTTACCTTTTTATATTAAAAATATATATTTACTAAATATATATTATTTTAGTATATATTTCATAGCGCTTAGCGAGGTATCATCGGGGAAATAACCGTTCCGGGGGAAAACTCGCCGCCGTTGGAAAATTCGTGCAGGCGCCCGCCGCCGGCGGCGAATTTCCCCCAAAAGACCCGTTCATTCCCCTCCGGCGCCCTGGCGCGGGGTTAAAGGCCGGGGCAGGGGCTTTACCTTTGCAAATCTTCCCGCGACTGTGCTAACATCCGCGACGGTTCCGCTCTTTTTTTCCGCTTCAAGGCCAAGCCGTTTTTAAAAGGCCGGCCGCCTTCCCTTTCGGATCCGTCCGGCTGCGGAGTCCTCCGGAAGATTAAGCCGTCCTCCCTTCATCCGGACCGTTAGGCGATCGAGGGCCGCCCTCCGGGGCGCCGGCGGCCGCCCGGGCGCTCGAAGAATCCCTCCGGACGGAGCCTGAACCCGAAGATTTATGAAATCCTACGTAGTCTCCCGTCTGAACCACAACGAGTCCCTCGTTTCCGAGGCCAGGAAGCACTGGTTCTCGCTTTTTCCGGCGCTTTCGCAGCTTGTGGCCGCGCTGGTCATCCTGGGTCTCTCGGGCTCCGTCGCGGACCTGTTCGGTTCGATCCCCGTCGCCCCCAGGGTCGTGCGGATCGTCCTCTTCCTGCTCTCCTTCATCCTGGTCTTCTCGGCCTTTCAGCACTACTTCGTCTTCTTCTCCACCGAGCTGGGTTTCACCGACAAGCGCCTCATCGGAAAGGTGGGCCTGTTCAAGGTGAGATCCCTTCTCACGCCTTTGAACAAGATAAACAACGTTTCCGGGGTCTCGGGTTACTTCGGCCGGATCTTCAATTACGGCTCCGTCCAGATCTACAGCTCCAGCGGCCATTTCATCTACGACTTCATCGTGGGCCACGACGAGTTCATCACGGCCTTGATGGAGCAGATACACCTCTATGAAAAGGAGCTCCTCTCCTCCGGCGGGGAGGCGGAGGAGAGGCCGTCCGCGGCCCGCCCGGGGTTTTCCGTCCGGGCGGATAAATTCGGCGGAAATCCGGAGGACCCGGGACGATCCCCCTCCGACGCGGCCGCTTCCCGACTGAAAAAAAAGGACGCCGCCACAAGCCGGGGCGACGCCAAACCCCCGCGGGCGGAAAAGAGCTCCGGAAAAGAGCCATCCGCCCGCTGCCCCTTCTGCGGGGCTCCGTACGAGCCGCCCTCCGATGCGGACGGCGGGATCGCCCGCTGCGCCAGCTGCGGGAAGCGGTTCACGGCGAAGACGTCCGAGGTGGCCTGAGAAAACCGCGCCGGGACCTTTTTCGGGCGCGGCCCGCGCGCGGCCCGCGCGGGAATGTTTTTTCGACGCCTTGACGCGTTAAGGCGCGCCCCCGCCGGAGGCGCTCCTTCACGGGAAGACGGCGTCCCTGGCCGCCCTGCAGGCCCTTTTCCCCGCCTCTTTCGGAACGCCCCGTTTTTTTTCCGCCCGCCGTCGTTTCTTCTTCCCCCTTTTTCTTTTTTTCCACCTTTTTTCGTGTTAAGATGCCCGAAAATCAGGGGGAAACGGATCCTTTTTTTTCTATTTAACGGGGAGCGGGGTTTTTCCGCCTTCGCGGCCCTCCCTTTCCGGCGTCCTTCGTTTTCATCCGCGCGAAGCGTTTTTTTCCGCCTCGGCGAACTTCTTTAGGTTTTTGAGGATTTTTTTATGCCCCAACCGCCCCTGACGCCTTCCGTGGAAGACTCAAGACGCCGTCCCAGTCTGCGTTTTAAAAGATGCGCCGCGGACCCGACCTGGCCCGCGCCCGCCTACGGCTCCGAGTGGGCGTCAGGCCTGGATCTCGCCGCCTGTCTGGACGATCCGGTGGTTTTAGCCCCCGGCGAGAGGAGGCTCGTCCCCACGGGCTGGGCCGTGGCCGTGCCCTTCGGCTACGAGGGCCAGGTGAGGCCCCGAAGCGGGGTGGCCGCCAAAAAAGGCTTGACCGTCATAAACACCCCGGGAACCATCGACAGCGACTACCGGGGCGAGATCTTTTTAGCCATGGTGAATCTGGATTCCGTCCCCCAGGAGCTGAAGCGGGGCGACCGCCTGGCCCAGCTGGTCGTCTCCAAGGTGGAGAGGCCGGAAGTCGAGATCGCGGACGAGCTCCCCGCCACGGAAAGGGGCTCGGGCGGTTTCGGGTCCACGGGTTTCTAAAATTTTTTTTTAAAGAGCATTTTTATTTTTTCCGGCGACCGAGGTTTTGATGAAATTCTGCGTCCTGGCCAGCGGCAGCGGCGGCAACGCCACCTGGATAGAGGAGGGGGACTGCGCCTGCCTGGTGGACAACGGTCTTTCCTTCTCCGAGTTCAAAAATAGGATAAAGACGGCGGGTCTCGATCTCTCCCTTTTGCGGGCGGTGTTCGTGACCCACGAGCACGGCGACCACTTAAACGGCGTGGGACCTTTGGCCCGCGGTCTAAACATTCCCGTCTACGCCTCCCCCATGCTTTTGGAGGTCAAGGGCGACACGCTCTGCGGGGTGGACTGCCGCCCCATCTCTTTTTGGGAGATCCGGAAGCTCGGCGATTTGGCCCTTCAGGCCGTCCCATCCTCCCACGACACGGTGGATCCCTTCGTCTTTCTGGCGTCGGGCGGCGGAAAGAGGCTGGGGATCGTGACCGATCTCGGCTGCGTGAGTCCGCAGCTGCGTCGCTGTTTCAACCGGCTCGACTCCCTGATCCTGGAATTCAACCACGACGAGGAGATGCTGAAAAACGGTCCTTACCCTCCCTTTTTAAAGAAAAGGATCTTGGGCCCCAAAGGACATCTCTCCAACAAAACAGCCGCGGCCTTTCTTTCCGTTTTGAACCATCAGGATCTGAAAAACGTGGTGGTCGCGCATATTTCCAAGCATAACAACACGCCCGATCTGGCCGAGGAGGCCGCCCTCTCTTCCGTGAGGAACGGCCCGGGAAATCCCCGGGTTCATGTGGCGGATCAGTTCGTTCCCACCGCCGTTCTTGAGATATGAAATCCGCTTGAGTGAAATTCGACCCGCTTCGGGTGTTTTCCCCTTGTTACGGTCCGCTTTCCGCGCCTACCCGTGGCTTCGCAGATTCGGTTCTTTTTCGCCCCGAATTCCCTAAAGTTTGTAGAACTACCAGAATTTGAATCACTACAGGCCTTGATGGATTGAATAATCATTATCTGTATTTCTCAATTTTTTTCTTACTATAATGTATTTAAAAGCGTTATTTTGCTGAATATTCAAGGATTGTTTTGATTTTTATTGCAAAATTTATTAAAATTAGAATTTTCAAAAAG
>JAISMF010000068.1 GCA_031276865.1 Deltaproteobacteria bacterium
CTTTAGCATTTAATTCTTCGTTAAGACAAGACATATTGTTTTCCCCAGAGAGACAGATTTTATGGAGAAAACTATAACATACTTTTTCAAAAAATACCACCAATTACTTGAAGCACCCAGAAAATATTATTCCCTTCTCAAAGTAATTCTAAAGTTATACAATCTCTGGAACAGGATTTCAATTATTAATGAATTCCTAGAATATTATTTTCACTGAGCAAATCACATGAACGGTATAAAATTAAAATTTCGAAGAATAATATTATTTATTCTTTTGAGTATTATAATATTTGGATCAAATCTAACCGCGTCTACGGATAGAGCTTTGCTTTTAGACCGTGAAGCATTGGATAATCTACAGCGCCAGGCATTTATGTATTTTTGGAAATTTGGAGATCCTGACACTGGAATGGCGTATGAGGCAGATTTTGGTTGGGATCAACGCCCCATATCCATTTCTGGGACAGGTTTCGCAATGGCTAGCCTTGTGGTGGCCGTGGATAGAGGATGGATAACTAGAGAAGAGGCTGTATCGAGACTTTTAAAAATTACAAATTTTCTTTTAAAGATCACTAAACCAGAATGGCATGGCGGATTTCCGCATTGGTTGAACGGGAAAACAGGCGAACCATTTGAATTTGAAAACGGTACGGATGTCATAGATGTTGTAGAAACATCTCTTCTTATTCAAGGTCTCCTGATTGCTAGAGAGTACTTTAACGGTCCAGGATCAGAAAGCCAATTCCGCGATGAGGCGACCAGAATATGGAAAAATATGGACTGGAATTTTTTTACCGATTTTCAAGGTCTGGGTATATTCTGGCATTGGTCGGTCTCACGAGGTTTTTTAGGACTCAAGGTTAAAGGCTACAACGAAGCGCTAATAACTTATGTGTTGGCCGCAGCATCTCCGACATATCCTATTGACCGTAAAACTTTTCAATTCTGGTATCAAAGTACCAACTACCGAAAAAGAACTCTCTTCGGATATACTATTAACGGTACTCCTCCAGGAGGCGGACCTCTTTTCACCGCTCATTATTCGTTTATCGGATTGGATCCAAAAAAAATTGCCGATGAAGCGGTTCCGGACGGCTATTTCATCCGTAATGTTAAACAAACTCTTTCTAACCGAGAATATTGCGTTACTCACGCCCCTAGAGATAATCACTATTCCGAGCAATTTTGGGGATTGACTGCTTGCCAAAAACCAAATTCAAAGTATGATGTCTTTTCTCCTTTAAACGATCAGGGAATTATTGCCCCTACAGCGGCCCTTTCTTCCATACCCTACACTCCTCATTATTCGATGGAATTTTTGAACTTTATATCAACCCGTTTAAAAGACATGGTATGGAGCTGGTACGGTCCTAAAGATGCCCTAAGCCTAAAAGACGACTGGGTGAGCCCGCATTATCTGGCAATTGATCAGCTGCCTATAGTCTTGATGACTGAAAACTACCGCACCGGTCTCTTATGGCAGCTCTTTATGAATATACCTGAAATACAAAATGGTCTTAAAGTATTGGGGTTTTTTGAACCGAGACTGCCTGAAGGATTTCCTGAAGCTGTTATCACCCGCACTTTACGTGGTGCAAAATATCGTGATGACGCCTTTGAGTTACGCCGTCACCCGGACAACGGTATGTATCTCATTCCGTATTATCTTAAAGATGCCGGTAAAATAAATTTTACCCTTGTAGAATCACGAGCTCCAAATGAATCTGAAATGATTAAACTTAGCGTTGAAGCCAAAGCAGGATCCAACACCCTTAATTTAGATCTACCTATGGGTGACGGAAGACTATTCATCCTCACTATGTTTAAGCCAGATGGAAGAGAGTTCACTCTGCCGATTAGATTCTACTAACGTGAAATTTGTCATTTTATTAATATAAAACTTTACCGGAATAAATATAATAGCAATTTATTCATTACTAAATGATATATATTTCTCAATATATATATATATATATGAAAACTATATAATATCTAAAAATAAATTAATTAAAAAATTCAGTATTGATTTATTCACATTAAATTTGTAAAGTCGCCTATATTATATTTTGCCTATTTGACAAGGTTTCACACAGATAATAGACAAGTTTCGTGTACAATTTTGGGACAAAAACGCTTTTTGTTAACATGAATATATGTATTAACTTCAAATATATTAGTAAAATGAAATTCAAGTAATTCATTCAAGTTTAATCACGGATAGATAGATTTGTCATATACCCCACAGTCTTAGAGATTCGGAGGGAAGCTTCCAAACCAATTTATGTAGTAGGATTAGACTATCTTTATCATTTAAAAGGACTTTTTTATCTTTCATAGTAAGTCCGCTGGGACCAAATTTCAGAGCTTTTGCAATCAATTTATTAAGGCGCTCTGCTTTGGCGGGAAAAGATTTTCGGTTGTGACCTGAAATAAAAAGGTGCAAATTAAGTGTCCTTGGTAGCAGGATCGCCCTAGTAAAACCGGCATTTCGTGGAATGGCTAACAGTTCCGGAGGCAGCTCTTCTTTGTAGGCTTTCTCTAAAAGAACTATTTCTTGCGAAGGATTAGTATCTGCCGGAGTTAGCAATAACCCGAGTCTGAAAAATTGTTTTCCAATGCTTTGACGGCTGGTAAGGACAGCAAGCGGAACAGATATTGATAAACTAAGAGCAACAGGAGAAAGCCAATAAAAAAAACCTGGGCTAAGCACATACATTGAAAGACCCCATAAGACACCCAAAATGGTTGGAAACCAGTAAACTCTGATAGCACTGCCCCAGTTGATACCAGTTTCTCCACCTCTGTTCTGAGGATTCCAACCCACTTTAATCCCTAAAAAAGTCATAAACACAAAGTAACTATGAAACAACATGCGCACTGGAGCCAAAAGAGTGGAAATGAACACCTCAATAAAAACACTTATAAGAAGTTTAATAACGCCTCCATATTTGGAGAAGTCTAGATGAATAAGGACATAAATAAAAGAAAGAATCTTAGGAAAAAATAAAAGGAGAGCGGTGGAGGATAAAAGGGCAAGAGCCCAGCCTGGAAAATATTTAGGCCAATCAGTAAAAAGTGAAGGTCCTTCGGGAAAGTATACTGGTCCAGTTATCAAAGCCAGGACCACCTCTACAGTGCTGGTAACTAAAAAAATAAACCAGAGCAAGGCGGAACCGTAACTCATGATACCGTTTAAAAAAAGAGCTCTGTGAGTCGGAAAAAATCCTTTTGTGAAAAGAAGCCTGATATGCTGCAAATTTCCTTGGCACCAACGGCGGTCTCGGGTCAGTTCATCAGTCAATGTGTGGGGGTTCATCTCAAAACTACCTTCCATATCGTAGGCAAGCCAAACCCCGTAGCCACCCTTACGCATCAGCGCTGACTCGACAAAATCATGAGAAAGGATATCACCCGATAGAGCAGAGGATCCTTTGAGACGGGGCAGTTGGCAGTAATCCATAAAAGGCTGAGTACGTATTATTGCGTTATGACCCCAGAATTGAGCATCTCCAAGTTGCCAGAAATGCATGCCAGCGGCGAAAATAGAACCATAAAGATGGTTTGCGAATTGCTGAACCCTTGATAAAAGACTAAGACTAAAAATAGCCTTGGGTGGAGTTTGAATTATCCCAACATCTGGCCTTTGTTCCATGGTAAGTACTAGGCGCGCCAGACAATCAGCCGACATAAGACTATCCGCATCAAAAATAATTAGATAACGGTAATCTTTCCCCCAGCGACGGCAAAAATCAGCAATGTTACCGCTTTTACGTTTTAAGTTAAACTGCCGATGACGGTAAAACAGACTTCCAACGTTTTCGATTTTCTCTGAAGCATGATATGAGTTATTATCACTTGAAGTTGAATTATTGATTCTCTCATACTTAAGGTTGTTTTCATGAAAAACGTCACTTTCAACATTCGTAAAATTACGCTTCTCATATTCCAATGTCTTGGCCGTATTATAAAAAACTTCTTCCTCTGTAACCCAGGTATCTGGATTGGTACTATCGCTTAAGATAAATAAATCATAGTGATGATCAAGTTGTTTATTTCTTAAAGACCTTATGACTGTTTTAATTCCTTCAGCCACCATGAAGGGATCTTCATTATAAACTGGAAAAAGGATTGCAGTTTTAAAATCGCTGGGAAGGGTTAACGTAGAATTTAATGGAGGTAGTCCCTTGGTAATCTTATATCTATCACGCTTTATTAGCAGTAAAAAAAAACCAGCTAAGGATGACCAAAAACCAACGGAAATCCAAGCAAAAAGAACGGCGAAAAGGTAAGTCATGATATGACTTATGATTGGCCTCTCCTGAAAAGGTAAAATAGGGTACATAATGGAAGCGGCCAAAAAAGTTGGGAAAACTATGAGTATAATTAAAACTATCCGACGAAGATAGCCCATTGATTCCCACGACTGTTTAAAAGGATATGCTTGATTCAATTTTTTCTTCCATGTTTATCAGAGATTTCTCTCACAGGCGCCAAAGAAGTTCGGTGAATTGGAGGTGATGTAGTTAGGTTTAGGATTCCTGGATTCAGAAATATTTTTTTCTCTTCCATTGATCTAAAAAAACAGTCAAAGGCATTTTCAATAGAGACAGTTCCCACAAAACTTTCACTTAATTCATCGATCATGCTAACAATCGTCTTTACAGGAATATCGCTAAGGATTGCGTATAAAAGTATCCTTCTTAATATTATTTCATTATTTGATAATTTAATCATTATATTTCTCAAAATTTTTATTTAGATGGAAAATCATAAACAAAATGTTCACTAATGGGTTGTGGGAGATTTTCACCACGCACAAGATATAAAATTATTCTCTTAGAACTATCAACAATTGTTTGATTGCCTAGTAGATTTTCAACTATACCTGCCTCTTCAGGAGATTTCAGTTTTAACCGAAGACGCCATCCTCCCGTTACGGAATTTTTTTGTAAAGATTTTTCTAAAATAGGAGTTTCATCGCCTGTATGTACTACTGATGCCAACCCCTCAACTGGAGTTATGTTGTTAATAACATTACCTTCAAAATCTAAGTAGAATTCCACAAAATCCTGAGATGTATCTGTGAACATCCTGTTAGAAACGATTTTACCCAATCCATGGGGGGTTGAGGCGGGTGGCAGCCAATAGAGGCGGTAATGGGCTTTAAAATCCTTCCTGTTTAAAAGATATTCTTCTTTGATTGACCAGAAAGCTATGATATTATCGTGGATTTCCTTAGAGCTTGGTATCTCAATCAGTTCCAAATTACCATCGGGAAAATCATCTAAAAGTTCAACCCAGGTCCAAGTTCTACGGTCGTAGCGATTACCAATATCCTGATAGTGATCAAAATTATTATCTTTTTGAGCCAGACCAAAACCAAATGGAGAATCTAGTTCAAAATTAGAAACCATTAGCCGCCTTGGATTATTCAAAGGGCGGTGATAGATGTTGTTATAAATGTCGGCATAAAGGAAGGCGTCAACTCCATGAAGCTCCGGCCTCCAGTCATAGGGAGAACCATTTTCTTTTTCAGAATAAAGGTACATGCCACTCATGGGAATTAATCCAAGTTTTTTGGGCCATTCCATATTTTCTCTTAAAAAAATAGTGCAATCAACCTCCATAACAAGACTGGATCCAGTTTTAATTAAAAATTGATAAGCTCCTGTTATGGATGGTGATTCTAGTAAGGCGAAGACGACTATTTCAGAACTCATTTTTTCGGGTTTTACTATCCAAAACTCACGAAAATAAGCAAATTCCTCTCCCTCAGATTCAGCTGGATTTATAATAACAGCTCTAGAGGTAACTCCTAAATCAGCATGTCTGGCCGCAGCTTTGAAATGGTTGGCACCTAAAAATTCGACTGTTTTTTCTGGAATTTGGGCGTTATTTCGCGGAAATAAAATAGAAAAACCAGCGTAGCCAAGAGATTTGGAGTCCAATTGACTCTTTTCAATACCTTCAGGATAGATGAAATCACTAGTATCAAAATTAATTTCCCTAACATGTCCGTCTTCAACCAGTTTTAATGCAACATTCTGATCGTAAATAAACCCCTGATGTTCCAGCTCCAGCTGAAACGATGGATCAAAATTTAAAAATAATTGTTCCTTAGGTTGGTACCTTATTTGTCTCCATAAATTCTCAGATATAGTTTTCAAGTAACTGCTTGAACTATTGTTCTGCTCCACAAAGGCCTGACGAGATTTTAATCTAGCTAGATTTTCCACGTTCTTAAATGTAAAAACAGAAACTGGTTTTGTTACTGATTCTACCTCACCAATCAAATTTTCATTTTCAGACTCGCTTGGGGTTGTTTCCACATTTATTGAATCTGAGCTTTCGGTATCTGATTTGACATAGTCGCTTGATTGTTGAATTGTTTCATTAGCATCATGCTTACCATCAGGTTGTGGTTTATTTGAATCAACTTTATCTGAGTCTAAATCAACGCCTGCCTCTATACCTAAATTGGAAACCGTTATACCATAATCTGATATTAATTTTTTAGTTATGACTTTTAAAACTGTATAACCTATACCAGATATATCGTTAGTCATATCCTCATTCTTACTAGAATATTGATTTCCATCGACTTCACCGCATATAAACACGGTTTCAATTGCGCAAAATAATATTAACGACAAAAAAAATGCCGTTATAACAACATAATTGAATTTTTGTAATAATTTTTCTTTTGAGGACTTGGGGTCTCTCATAAAACCTCGAGATGAGCCATGACTGTGCGCGCAGATTTTTGTAGATGTAAAAGGAATAAATTTGATGCCTATGCAAATACCCAGTCGGTTTTAGGATTGTAAAAAAGTATATTTTAAAATTTTTAAATTAATTAAATTTATCTCATATGTGATTCGATATCGTTAAGTAATTTTTACTATGTGGCTTTTTACAGTCAAATATTATTCCATTATAGAATAACATGTGGAAAATGATAATATTGATGAAACTTTTTTGACGCTTAATATGTTTATATATATTTTAGGGAAAAAATTGATCAATAATGCAAAATATATCTTGAATAAACTATATAGATTTTTATATATCAAAATTAATTTTATAATACAATTTATTAATAAAATATAATAAAAATATATTTATGTATAATATATTTTATTTTATAGCATTTAAAATAAAATAAAATAAAAAAATAAAACTATATTTTATTATATGTAAAATATGTTTATCAGTTTATAAGATATCAATATTATTAGATTATAAAAATTATAATAATATAATAGCAACTTATTATATAGGTCGATTAATTTATTTATAAATTAATATTTAATAGTTAAATCGATTCATTTAAAACAACAATGGATACTTTTTTTTATGAAAAAGCTATTTTAAATTAAAATTAAAAAATAAAATATTTTTTTGCGTTTAAAAAGAAAATTTCAAGTTCATTCCCACGATTCTGACTGCTTTCCATTTTTTTATTCTCGCATGACTCTCTATTCTAAATCATTATTCCAGTTTTTAAAATGGTAAACTACTAATTAAGATAAATAAAATATCGCCGCGGAATCAAAAACCTCCGCAAAGAGACTACTAAAATTTGTCGACTGGTGTCAATAAATTCTTGAAATACGTCTAAAACTTAGTAAATTTAGATTCAAGCAAAAATTTTTTTAGAGCATTTTTTTAAATATATTTCAATATTATATATTGATATTTAATTATATAATATAGCTATATATACATAAATAAATATTATTTGCCAATAGTTGAATAATATTATAAAATGTTACTACATAATATTAATTAAATTTTATAAATAATAAAAGTTTCTCTTCAGGGGATCCCCCTCCAACAAAAAAATCAAGCTCATAAAAAAATATAAGCTTGTTACTTCTTATTCAACAAAGAGGATACTTAAGATGTATTTACCTGCCGCTCCTTCTTAGGAAAGCATACATCCAATGGCTAGCAGATTCAAATAATTATTACTCCGGCTGATCAAATTTTAAATATAGTCGTTAATTTAATGTCCCTGACATTATACTTGACTGTTTCTAATATTTAACCGCCGGAGCAAAAATTTTTGTCGCCTGATACAAAGGGATTTTGCTATTATTCCGTATCAGGTTCATCAAACGCCATAGGTACAGCTTCCTTTCGTCCCTGATTAAGCTAGGAAAGGCATAAACCGATTTGCTTTATTCAGCAGCTGGCAATTTTCGCGCTACCCCGGATTGCAAAGCCGCTTTGATCACGGCTGAACTCACCGCATCCTTTATCCGCATATCGAACGCAGCAGGAAGTATGCTTTCAGGGGTTAGTTCGGAATCGCTTATCAGCGAGGCGATGGCATGAGCGGCGGCTATCTTCATTTGTTCATTAATATCACTCGCTCGTACATCGAAAACTCCCCTGAAAATTCCAGGGAATGCAAGAACATTGTTGATTTGATTGGGAAAATCGCTGCGTCCGGTTCCCACCACAGCCGCTCCTCCGGCTAAAGCCTCATCGGGCATAATTTCTGGAGTTGGGTTAGCCATGGCGAAGATTATCGGCTTTTTAGCCATGCTTTCAACCATTTCTTTAGTGATAAGACCCGGACCCGATACTCCGATGAAAATGTCCGCCCCCTTGATAGCCTGGGCGATGTTTCCTTTCAGAACACCCTTGTTTGTGATTTTCGCCAGCTCCTCCTTTTCAGCGTTTAAGCCGGGACGACCCTGAAATATGGCGCCTTGGCGGTCGCATAGTATGACATCCTCAAGACCTAGCGCGATCAAAAGCTTGATGATGGCTACCCCAGCCGCGCCGGCGCCTGAGGTCACCACTTTAACATCTTTCATGTCCTTTTCAACGATCTTTAAAGCGTTTATCAAGGCCGCCAGGGTAACCACGGCGGTTCCATGCTGATCGTCATGAAATATGGGGATAGCGCAGCGCTCTTTTAAACGCCGTTCTATCTCAAAGCAACGAGGAGCGGAGATGTCTTCCAGATTTATGCCCCCAAAGCTACCTGAAATTAGAGCGACGGTTTCAACTATTGTGTCAACCTCTTTAGAACGGATGCAGATGGGAACGGCGTCGACTCCCCCAAAGGTTTTGAAAAGAACGCATTTTCCTTCCATAACAGGCATTGAAGCTTCCGGACCTATGTCTCCCAAACCAAGGACGGCTGTTCCATCGGTTACCACAGCCACGGTATTCCACCGTCCGGTAAGGTCGAAGGACAGATCTGGATTAGCATGGATTTCCAGGCAGGGAGCGGCCACGCCTGGCGTATAGGCCAAGGCCAGATCCTCCTTGGATTCAATCTTCATCTTGGGAACGGTTTCAAATTTACCCCTCCACTCCCTGTGTTTTTTAAGAGACTCCTCAGCGTAATTCATGATAACTCCCTGTTGCTGCTGTTTCGCAACTTAAAACTGAACCGACCTCTTTAAAAGACAACCTCTGAAAAAAGGTTATTCCAGCGGATTTAATCATATATGATAAAACGACCTAAGACAATATCTGAAGCAAAATGCTTGACAAAATGAGCATAAAGGCACCACCTATACGCGAGGAAATCTGGGCAAAGGGCATAAGCTCCATTCTTTTGGCGGCCGATAGCACCGCCACATCGCCGGTACCCCCCATATTCGCCATACAGAGGCCACCGGTAATGGAAGCCTCAATAGGATAGAAGCCCACCAATTTTCCAACTAAAGCGCATCCAAAAATGGCTCCCATAACCGTCACGAAGACTAAAAGCAGGTAATTGGTTGAAAACGCGCTGTAAACCTCCCCCAGATTAGTGTAGGCTATTCCAATACCAACCAGAAGCACTCCCGTAAGGTTTTTCATGACGAACTGAAACCACTGCCAGGCGCATACTTCAATTCTTTCTGGAAGAATTCCAAGAATCTTTATGAACGCTACTGAAAGAATCATCCATGCGTAACTGTGTATAATGGGCATAAAGAAGTTTAAAACTGATCCGAAACAAAAAAATGATGTGGCGATAAATAAACCTGAACCCATCTGGATTAAATCAATATGATCTCTTGCTGATTTTGATTTATTTTCCAGTTCGAGATCTTCCTGGCCTGATTGTTGTCTAAGACGCATAAGCTCGCCCTGCCCGCTTATTGAAGTTACCGTTTTCCCCAGTCTGTCCAACAGTCCCCCCATAACTATGGCAAGAGCGTTGCCCAGCGCCACCGCCGGGACCATGATTGAAAGCATCGTCGCTGGATCGGTGTTGAGTCCTTCGGCGAATATTTTAGAAAGAGGCACGGCTCCCGCCCCCATTCCTCCGCCCATTATGGGAATGGAGATAAAGAACAGAGCTTCTTTCCAGCCATATCCGATTAAATGACCCAACAAACTACACAGGGATAAAGAAACGACTACTCCCCCCAGAATTACCGGTAAATAACGGATAGCGGCCCTTTTAAGGAGTTCCCTGTTCATTCCCATAATCGAACCGCAAATCAGGGCGGCTATATAAAAATCCAAAAACCCTCCACCCTTCATAAAAGTCGTCATTATTTCAATTCCATACTTTGGAATTATATTTAATGTATTGAGCGCCGCTGACCCGAAAATAACAACGACAGCCCCACCTCCAAGAAAACTATTGATTATCGGAGTCTTGTCTCCAATCAAATTAAAAACCGTCCCCATAACTATCATCAGAGCGAACGCTCCGATCATACCCTGTGGTAATTTTCCAAAATAGAGGACGGTTAACACGATTAAGCTGAAAATAACAAAAATGTAATAAGGCATTCCATATATTTGAAACGTCTTTTTACATTTCGAGGTCTCATTCAACCCGTCAATTTGTATAGCGCCTTCCATAACAACCTCCAGCCGGAAAAATACTTCACGGATCAATTTAATCATAAAGTGGAGTCGTTATAATTGACACATTCAAAATTCAAAATATTTTTTTTTATGACCTGCGCAAAATTACTCTCATCAAATTCTTGATTAAAATCAACAGAGTAATTTGTTTTTTTAAACCGTAATTCAACTGACCCTTTCATTTGCTTAATTTTTTATATTATAATCAATTCTGATTAATTGAATATTTTCCATCATTTATCAAACGTCATTTATTATCCAGCATCTTCTTGGATGTTCGTTTTCCAAAAGAATATACAAATTCGCCTTCGATGGATATTTAGAAATTATTGTCATCGAATCTTTAATTGATTCGCGCGAAAAGACGAAACCGAATTTTTTAATCCGCTCAGGGCGCGTTTCAAGGTGAAGCCTGAAATTTCAGGACCGTCCTTTGAACGATTGAAGCTGGAATCGTTTCGCCAAGATACGCCCTTCCCAGCGGACGCGAACCTTTCTCACCGGCAGTTAGAAGCCGCGCGAGAAGTGAACGCCCCTCGCGCGACGGACTCCCTTTTATTAAAATTTAGCCAAATAAATTCTATATATTTATATAAATGTATTATATTATTTAATTTTCATTCTCATATTGCTAACATATATTATTCAGCATATCTTCGTAAAAAATATTCTCTTTCACAACTCGACAAAAAAACCGGACGCGTTTCCTTTCGCGAGCCTCCTCTCTTGTCGGCCGGAATTAATTCCCGAGCGAAAAAAAAAGCCGGAGATCTCTCCGGCTTTAAAATGCGAACACGCGAAAAAAGACCGACTCGCCCGCGGCCCGCCCTTTAATACGATGCGGCCAACTCCGGCGGCCGGGTAAATAAGGTTCCGGGCCCGAGTTTCCGCGCCCTTGGGATTCGCCGACATCACCCCCCGAATCGGATTTACCCGGCATCTCCCGAGAGGAAGGCTTGGACTCGCCCGCCCCCCCGGCGTCTTGGAGCCCCGGCGTTCGGAATCACGCCTGGAAATATAATCCCGGCGGCGCCTTCGACGCCTCGAAGGGATCTTGGCGCCGTGACGCTTGTTTTTTCCTCGCCGGCTTGGCTTCATTCTTCCGGCGTTCGATCCGCGGCGCGGGCGAATCCCCTGGACCCTTCCCGACCCGGCTCGGCGAGCGTCTTCCGAATTTCTCGGGGTTCGCCCGCCCGGACCCGAGACGGGCCCGATACCCGAAGCGCCCCCGTCTCTTTTCACACCCCGAAAACCGACTCCGTCCGGCCGTAACGCCCCGGGGTTAGCCCAGGCGCCGTCGTCAAAGCGGCGTATCCGGAATTCAGGCCGCCCCGACCACCGCCTCCGGAGCCGGCTCGGACTCCCCCGGCTTTCGGGGGGGGGATCATCGTGTGAAAGAGGCCCGATTCGCGAATCGCCCGCCCAAAGGGCCTTGATTTTCGGCGTTCAAGGCGGAAAGGAGCCGTCGGCCCGAAGTTCCCAGCCTTTCGGGAGAGCCCGTCGCGGAGGCGATCCGATTCGAGGGAGACGCTTTCGGATTTCCGGTAAATCCCGGCGAAGGCGCCTTTGGAGCCGGAGCCTTTAGAGGGGGGGAAATCGCCGAAACGCCTGCGAGACGCCTCGCCCCCCCCTTCCCTCGCCATGGGTTCGCTTTCGCGCTCTTCCGGACGCGCAAGACGGCCCAAGTCGAGGGAGCCCCGCGACGGAAAAACGTATCAGCGCCTCGCGCGCTGGCGCCTTTTGGATTTTCCGGAGTCCGGTTTGAATTCCAGCACCTCGTTCATCCTCATTTTCAAACCCTTGAGGATTTTTCTAGCCGTCACAACGGTGCAGCGTTTGTTGCAAAACATCCGGGTGATGGTGGGAGGCGAGACCTCGGAGAGTCTGGCCAATTCGGATCGGGTGATGAGCCTTTCGAACATTATAAGATCAAGCATTTTAATAAACTGCTCCATAACATCCCCTTTAAACAATCTATATTGTCTATATTGTTAAAAAAAACACGTTTTCCTTCTGGAAAAAGGTCCCTGGGCCGGCCGCGCGGCTAAAAGACGAAGGAATCTCATCTTCGCCTTTCTCCGGCGAAGGCCCGGAAAAACGGATCCAACGCTCCGGAAACGGGGAAACCTCGTTTCCGCCCCAGGCCGCGCCTCCTCCGGAAGAACCGGGGGAGCCGGCGAAGGGAGGAATCGCTATAAAAATGATCAGAGGTTCCTGGGCGGAGTGAATGAGAAAAAGTCGTCCATGTTCATGCGCAGCGCGCGCAGGATCTGTCTCACCTCGTTGAAGGTGCAGTTATTGTCATTGAAGATGCGTTTGACGCGCAGGACGTGAAGGCCCGATATCTTCGCTAGATCCTCCTGGCTCATCATCAAGTAGAACATGACGATCCTGAGATGGGAAAGAAACACACCCATAAAGACGTTCCTTAGGCGGTAAAATATCTTAAAAATATTTTAACCGTTTTTAGTTTTCATTTTCCGGCGTTTTGAGATTGATTTAAAACGCCGGAATATTTGGATGAATGGAAGATTCTTTGATCGGAAATGATCAAGGATTTACCCGTTACCCTTTGACGAGGTCCCCGCCCGGCTTCCTTTTTTTGAATTTAAGGACGCGGCGAGCCGTCGTTTTGACAGGCTCGGGCTCTTCGATTCCGTAGCACGAGCGGTCGAAAACCTTGGTCTTCCGCCTTCTTAAGGGAAAGTCCAGGATCTCCTCTTCGGTAACGTCCAGAGCGTCGCAGATCCTCTGCTTCGTCTCCTCTGAGACTTTTCCCCAGATGATGAGTTCGGCGAAGGTCGCGTTGTCCAATCCGGCCAACTTTTTCAACTCTTCCACCGACACCTTGAAGTGGTTTAAATACAGGGAAAGCTTGATAGCGAAGAGGTTCATTATCAAACCGTTAACTTCTATTAACATTTCACACCTTCATTCTTCTCGTGTTTCAAAATGTTTAAGGAGAGCTTCGCCGGCGCGTTTTTTTCCGGCCACCCGACGGATCTTCAATCCGAAGGGAGATCCGATTAAAATAAAACAACATAAACCGGAAGCGATGGGTAAGGCGCCGGGGATAATTCAAGGGGTTACGATCGGCGTTTAAATCCCGCGCTCTTCATAACCGACGTTTCACTATCCGCCACGTTTTTTAAGGACCTACGCCAATTTTTTGTTGTTTGAGTTGTTTTACCAGCGAAGGAATCAATATTTTAATCGACAAGCGGACGCGGCTCCAGTAACGCCACTTGCCGCGGTTTTTTAAAGGACGTCCACTCCGGGCATGTCGAAGGCCAGAAGGTCGTCCATCGTGAGCTGCAGACCGATTAGCAACTTCCTCATCGTGGAGGCCGAGCAGCTGTTGCGGGTGAACATCCGGCTGATGGTGCCGTGGGAAATACCGCACATGAAAGCCAGCTCCGCGTAAGTTAACGTGCGGTGGAACATTATTCTGTCCACCTGCCTGATGAAACGCTGCTTTTCCAGCGTGTAGGCTCTTCTCGAGTGTCTGAATTGCGTTGGCGCGGCCATGTTGTACACCGTTTATGAAATACGCGCATCGATAAAACGGATGCTCATTTATTTACCATCGTAACGAATTAAAGATCATTTACCGCGGATGTCAATCCGCCACGGGCGATCTTATATCCATCTATTCATCGCGTCCGGAGGCGGTTCGCCTGGATTTCCGAGGCGGCCCCGGGGCGAGCCGCGGACGCGGTTTTCCTATATGTTTACGATCATGGCGAAACCGCGAAGACTCGCCTAACCGGGATTTTAGGGAACGGACGCGCGGGAATCCTCAAGCGCCGCTGGAAAAACGGCGGAACGCCGCGGATAAAATCACGCCCCGGCCGACGCCGGCGCGGAAAACCCGGGGTGTTTTCCTCCGGCGGCGATTGTCCGGAACGCGTTCAATCCGGAGGCCCGGGCCGACGCGTTCTTAGCCTCGATATCTTTTTTTGGGTTTTTTAGATCAGATCGTTCCATGATACGGTTGTTTCCGTTCGGGCCGCTTAGAGTCCGATTAAAGTTAAGCCTTTTATTCGCGAGATTTTTAAGGATTTTAAAATTTCCGCCCTGGTTGGCGCGGACGATTCCAAAATTTTATCAAGAAAATTAAATTGATCCCAAAATGAATAATTTGAGCGTTGTTTTAACAACTGGAGCGTCTTTAGGCGTCGGCGAATTGGGGGCGGATCCGGCGTGGGCGAATTTCCGAGGGAAACGCCGTTCCCGAACCGGAGGATTGACTAGACGCCGGAACCAAGGGGGGGCTTGGCCGCTAATCCCGCTTTAAAAAGACGGGCTGAAACGCCGTTATTCGAATGGGAGGCGGTTGAAGGCTTAGCGTTAGGTTGTCGTTGTCGTTTCCGGAACCCGTCTTTCGGAAGCGGGTCGGGAAACGGGCGGGGGCCTCCGAAACTTTTCGGGGCCGGATGATGTGGCTTTTCTCGTGCGGGCTTGGGTGACTCCTCCGTGCGGTTTCCGCGGTAAAAATTTCCTCGAAGTTTTCCGGACCCTTCTTTTCAAAAGAGCCATGGTTTTTTTTTAAATTCGTCGGACTCGTTTCGCGTCCGACAGCATGACCCGCATCTTATCCAAGGGTTTTTTTCATGTCAAGCGTAATTTTTAGCGAAAAATTATTAGGTTCCTTTCTAAACTCAATTTTTTTCCAAAAAATTGAAAAAAACGCCCTTTTTTCGTTTTTTTGCTTTTTCCCGAATTAAAAAAAGTTCAATAATTTAAGCAACTTAGCCCGGATCGACAAAAAAAGGCCTTTATAAAAAAAATTTTTACCCGGTTCTCGATCGCCTTGGGGGAAAGGGCCCCAAAATCTCCCTCGATCCCCCGCTCGTCCCTATTGCAAGCCAAATTATATTTACTGTTATCCATCCCCTCCATTTTTCCCTCCCCCCCTCCGCGGGGGGTCGAAGTTGAACTTTTTCTCCGCCCGCGCCCAAATCCGCCAACCGCGAATGGATTCCGGGCTCTCTAATTTATTCCTTTTTATGCTTTCAGTTAAAGCATTATAAACTTTCTTTTTCACGAAGGCGTCCTGGCCCCCGGGCCTTCCCCCGCCCCGTTTCGCCGGTTTCCGGAGCCGCCCGGAAAACACCCCGGGGGGCTCCCCCCGCTTCCCTCGTTTAAGAGCCGAGAGGGCTTTTTTTTTCCGCCGTCCTTGATTTTTTCCGCTTTCCCGAATTTTTTCCGCCGCCCGCCCGGCCAGGCCGCGGCCTTAGGGTGTTTTTTTAAGGCGGCTTTCCAGAAAGACCGCCGTGTGCTCCACCCTGAGGGGGCGGCCCATCTCCCTGGCCGCCCCCCGCAGGCGCATGACGCAGCCGGGGCAGTCGCTCACCACGACCGCGGCTCCCCGGCGTTGGTAGTCCGCCAGCTTCTCCTCCGCCATGGCCCGCGACTCCTCGGGGAATTTGAGGGAAAAGCAGCCCCCGAAGCCGCAGCAGGCGTTCTCGAGCGGGGTCCGGAGGTACGCGGCCGCGAGCTCGATTAAATCCACGTGGCTCGCCCCCGCCTTAAGCCCCAGGCGCAGATGGCAGGGGCTGTGGTAGGCCGCCCTCTCCCCGCCGCGGACGAAGAGCTCCCCGCGGAGATTACCCTCCCGCAGGAGCAGGGAGCCGAAGTCGATTATTTTCCGGGAGAGGGCGCTCCAGATTTCCAGGCGTTCCGGATCGTCCGCGAAAAAGCGGGGATACTCCTCTCGCATGTAGGAGGCGCAGGAGGGGCAGAGGGAGGTGAGATAGTCGCAGTCCACGCCCCGAAAGGCGTCGACGTTTTGTCGGGCGGCGGCCCGGGCCGCCCCTTCGAGGCCCAACGCCGCGGCCGGGAGCCCGCAGCAGCCCTGCTTTCGCGGGTGAAGAACCTGGACGCCCGCCCGACTTAGGAGCCGGACTCCGGCCGCGAGCTCCCCGGGAAGGACGAATTCGTGGGCGCAGCCGGAAAAGACGGCGCAGCTGATCCGCCCCGCCCCGACAAGTTCCAGGGAGGGGAGTATTTCGGAGAAGGTCTTCTCCGCCAAAGCCGGAAGGGACCGGAGCCCCCCGTCGCGCGCGAAGGCGAGGGGGAGGTGCCGGATGCCGCCTCCGAAGGCGTAGGGGGCCTGGAGGCCCCGGGCCAGGCGCAGGAGGCCGCGGAAGAGGGGGCGCCGGGGTAGGACGAGGGAGAAGAGCTCCAGGCCCGGGGAGCCTCCCCCCGACTCGCGGCCGCGGCGCCGCACCTCGAGGATGGCCCGGAGCGGATCGCATTTCGCCGGGCAGACCTCCCGGCAGGCGCCGCAGGCGAGGCAGTTGTCTTGGAGAACGGGGGAGCGGTCGGAACCGTTCAGGTAGCGGGAGAGGACCAGCCCCACCGCGCCGATGTAGACGTCCCCCATGACGTGTCCTCCCACCAGGCGGTAGACCGGGCAGACGTTGGCGCAGGCCCCGCAGCGCAGGCACCGCAGAATCGGACGCGTTGCGGGATCCTTTAAAAGGGCGCCGCGGCCGTTGTCCAGGATGATGATTTTAAGGATCCGCCTTTTTCCATCGGCCGGGGCGGCCGGAAGCGCCCCGGCCGTCCAGGTGACGTAGCCGTTGATCCTCTGCCCGGTGGCGCTCCTGGCTAGGAGCTCCAAAATGGGGAGGCAGTCCTCCGGGCCGTCCAAAAGCTTGTCCAGACCCGCCAGGATGACGTTCACCCGGGGAAGCGAGAGGCAGAGGCGGGCGTTTCCCTCGTTGGAGCACACTCCGACGGCGCCGGAGGAGGCCAAAAGAAAGTTGGCGCCGGTTATCCCCATGTCCGCCTGAAAAAAGAGGGGCCGGAGACGCCGCCTCGCGGCCCGCACCAGGTTCTCCACGGAGCCCTCCGCCCCCGGGATCCCCGCCTCACGGAAGCTCTGGGCCGCCTGGAAGCGGCTCAGGTGGATGGCCGGAAGCACCATGTGCGAGGGGGCCTCGCCTCGAAGCTGGATCAGGAACTCGCCTAGATCCGTTTCCGTCACCTTGATTCCGGCCGCCTCCAAGGCCGGGTTCAGGGCGATCTCCTCCGCGGTCATGGACTTGGACTTGACCGCGCTCCGCACTTCGTTCTCCCTGGCCGTCCGTAAAATCGCCTCCCGGGCCTCCGCCGCGTCCCGGGCCAGGATGACCTCCGCCCCCCGCTTTCCGGCTTCGGAAGCGAAGCGGCGAAGGAGCCGGGCGTTGTCGTCCAAGGCCCGGTCCTTTATTTCGGAAACCTCGTCCCGGAGCCGGGAAAAATCCACCCCCCGGAAGACCTCCTCCCGGGAGCGGGCGTAGTCGCCGGCGAAGCGCCCCAGAACCTCCCGCAGGCGTTGGTCGGCCAGGGCGCCGGACACCTTCCGGCGGTAGTCTTTCCAGGTCGAAGAAGGGCTCATCTACTCCTCCGTTAAAAGAACGTGCAGCTCCAGAGGTCCGTGGACCCCCAGGGTCAAAACCCTTTCGACGTCGGCCGTGCGGCTGGGGCCGGTTACGAGGGAGACGAAGGATCCGCTGTGGAAGAGCTCCCGGCGCAGCCTGGGCGGAAGCGCGGAGAGGTCCCTCGCCAGCAGGGATTTGGGCAGCCTGACCGCGTGCAGGTCCGCGAGCATGGTCGCGAGCCTCAGATCCTCCGTACGCGTTTCGATTAAAACCGAACCGCTCTCCGCTATCCCCAGGGCGCAGCCGGTGAAGGCCAGATCGATTCCTCCGGCGCACTTCCGCAAGCCCTCCTCCGCCACCCGGATCCCCTTGGAGGCGAACATTTCCCGGCGCCTTTCCGGCTCGTCTTCCGGCTTCAGATCCAGAAAGACCAAAGAAGAGGGATCCCCCCCCTCCTTCGCCTCCGCGAAGACGCCCGCGGCTTCGCGGGCCAAGACGAGATCCAAAGCGTAGGCCAAAGCGCCGTCGAGCTTTCCGGGCTCGACCACCACCGCCCCCGCCTCCCGGGCCCGGCTTTTGAAGAGCCGGACCAGCTCCCGGGTTTTCTCCGAGCGCCTTTCTTCCACGCCCCCTCCCCTTTCTTCCGCGACCCCTCTCCTTTCTTCCACGACCCCTCTCCTTTCTTCCGCGACCCCTCCCCTTTCTTCCGCGACCCCTCCCCTTTTCTCAACCGAAGCGCCCGTAAAAGGCCTGGATTCGCCGCGCGCAGTGGAATATTTCAAAATTTCCGCGCCCGGGCGGCCCCCCCCCGGGGGAGCCGGAAAAGAAGGCCCGGAAAACCACCCTCACATGGAGTCGGCGTAGAGTTCGATCACGTGCCGGACCTCGACCGCGTCCCCTTCGCGGGAAAAGACGTCCATCAGCTGGAGCATGCAGGCCGGACACGTTGTGGCCGCCACCCGGGGGGAGACCGAGATTAAGTCGGCCCTCTTCCGGCGGGCGATTTGAAAGGAGAGATCGTAATGGGCGAGGTTGAAGCTCCCCCCGTTTCCGCAGCAGCGCTCCGCCCCCGGGGCCTCCCGGTAGAGATGGCCCGGAAGGCTCTTCAGGATGATCCTGGGCTCCTCGAAAACCCCCAGGGACTTCCGCAGATGGCAGGGGTCGTGGTAGACGACCCGGGGGAGCGCCGGATCCTTTGGGGAGGGGGGGAAATCCGCCTTAAGGACCCTCGTCAGAAAGGAGGTCGCGTCGTAGGCGTTTTCCGCGAGAAACAAAAGGCTTTTCAGATCCTCTCCGGCGAAGTATGCGGAAAAGCGCGGCCAGTAGACCCGCACGGCGGAGGCGCAGCTGGCGCAGGGGGTGACCAGGTAGTCGAATTTCTCCTCTCTGAAGGCCCGAAGGTTCCGCTTCACCAAGCGCAGGAAGCCCTCCCGGTCCCCGGCGGAGAGGAGGGGCAGCCCGCAGCAGACCCTTTCCCGGGGGATGAAAAACCCCGCCCCGTGACGGGCGAGGACTTTTAAGGAGGCCCGGACGATCCCGGGGAAGATCTTGTCCGGAACGCAGCCCGGAAAGAAGGCCGCCCGGGGGAGGCCCCGGGCGGCCCGCGGGATCCGGAGGCTTTCTTCCCCGGGGGGCGGATCCGCGGCCAGCCGGGGGACGCGCCTTTCTCCCAGGACGGGTCTAAGGAGGGGGACGGAGAAGGTTCGGGGATCCCCGCCCGCGGGCCGCAAAAAGGGGCGCTGGAAGAAGCGGGCGACCCTCGCCAGGGTTTCGAAGAGGCGGGGCCGGGGGAGGATTTGGCGAAAAACCAGGCGTTTAAGCGGACCGAGGCCCAAATAGGAGGCCGTAAGCGAGCGGGCTAGAATGAAAACGTCGGTTATCCTGACGCCGGAGGGGCAGTTCTTCTCGCAGGATCCGCACAAAAGGCAGCGGTGGAGGCGATCGTTCACGGCGTCGGGGTCCCGGCTCAATCCGAAGGCCAGGTTCTCCACCAAGGCGAGCTTCCCCCGGGCCACGTCCGCCTCCCGCATGGTCGCGAGGTAGACCGGGCACGCCGCCTGGCAGAAGCCGCAGCGCATGCACCTCACCAGCATGTCGTCCAGGGTCCGCAGACCCCGGGCGAGGCCCTCGAGGGCGAGGGGGCCGTCCTTTAAAAGGGGGAGCTTTTCGCCGGAGGGGGCGGACATTTTCAGACCACCTTCTTGCCGAAGTTGAAAAGACCCGAGGGGTCCAGGGCCCCGCGGAGGGCCAGGGAGAACTCGATGGTCGCCCGGTTGGTCTCCTTTTCCATCCACTTGGCCTTGGCCACGCCGATGCCGTGCTCTCCGGAAAGGGTGCCGTCGAGCTTCAAGGCGGCCTCGAAGATCCCATCCACCATCTCCTCCACCCTTTTAAACTCCTTCGGGTCCCGGCGGTCGCAGAGGATGGTGGGGTGCAGGTTTCCGTCGCCGGCGTGCCCGAAGGTTCCCACCTCGAGGCGGTGCTTTAAGGCGAGCCTCCCCACCGCCTCCAGCATCTCCGGCACCCGGGAGCGGGGGACGGTCGCGTCCTCCAAGACCACCGAGGGCCGGAGCCTGGCCAGGGCGGGAAGGGTCCCGCGCCTGGCCTCCCAGATCCGGTCCCTCTCCGTTTGGCTTTCCGGCAGATCCACCGCCAGGGCGCCGTTTTTCCGGCAAATCAGCCTAATCTTCTCGGCGTCCCCCCTCACCTGCTCGTCGTAGAAGCCGTCCACCTCGATGAGGAGCATGGCCGCGGCCTCCGTCGGAAGGCCGATTTTGGAGGCGGCCTCCACCGCTTTGAGGCATTTCTGGTCCATGAACTCCAGGGTCGCGGGGAGCACGCGCCCGGCGATGATCCCGGCGACCGACTCCGCCGCCTCCGCCACATTATTATATACGGCGGTCATGGAGAGCGTCCGGGAGGGGGCGGGGAGAAGCTTCAAGATAAGGCGGCTGAAGACCCCGAGGGTGCCCTCCGAGGCCGTCATGAGGCCGGGGAGGTTGTAGCCGCTCACGCATTTCACCGTCCGCGAGCCGCTTTTTATGAGCCTTCCCCGCCAGTCGAAAAACTCCAGACCCATGAGGTAGTCCTTGGTGACCCCGTACTTGAGGCCCCTTAAACCCCCGGCGTTCAAAGCCACGTTCCCCCCCAAAGTGGAAACCTCCATGGAGCCCGGATCGGGGGGGTAGAAGAGCCCCGTCTCCGCCGCCTTCCGGAAAAGATCGGCCGTGACCACCCCGGGCTCGCAGACGGCGTAGAGGTCGTTTTGGTTTATTTCCAGAATCCGGTTGAGCTTTCCGGTGAGGATGACCGCGCTGTCCCCGGGCTCGGGGATGGTCGCTCCGGAAAGATTGGTGCCGGCGCCCCGCGCGGTCAAGGCCAAGCCGCCTTCGTAGGCGCGCCGCAGGGCCTCCCCCAGGAGCTCGACCGAGGGGGGCATCAAGACGATGGAAGGGGCCCGGGGCGGAAGCACGGCCCCGTCGAAGGCGTAGGAGAGGAGATCCTCCCTTTCGGTGAAGACGTTTTCCCTGCCTAGAAGTTTCTGAAAATCCCTCACGAGGGACGGGGAAAGGGTCATGCTTTGTATTCTTTAGGTGCGAAGCGGGCGAAATTAAATGGAGGAGGCTCCGTGAAAAACCCCCGCGGGCGCGACACGCCGAAACAGGATGGCCGGAGGGGCTGAAGCTCCCGGGCGGCGGGATTTTTCGGCCCGGTGATATTTTGACAGAAAAGGCCGCCGATGACAAAGAGAATTCGTCAAACCCCGCTCCGATGAAAGCCCGAAAAAAAAAAGGGCCATGGCGCTCATGGGGCGCCTTCGGGCGGCTTTTTCGTTCATGAAAACCGCCGAGAACGTCCCCGAGCCGCGGGCCAAGGCTTCCAGGCGGGCTTCCGCGTCAACCTAAACGATCTAATTTCCCAGGAGGCGCGAATTTTCCTGGAAATTACGTAATCTAATTTTAGCAAAAAAATTACAAAATTTATAGACTTTAGCTATATAATAAATCATAATATTATCTATATAGGATAATAATATAAAATAATTTAACCAAGTTAAAGGCGGACGCGCCCGTTCACCCGGAAAGCGAGCGTCGGCGCGGTTCGCCGTGAAGAGGGTTTATCGACAAATCGTGATTTGTCTCGGGGCGCCGGAGCGGAAAGGGGGGGATGTTTTTTTCCGCCCGCCAATCTTTTCGTTTTCGGCGCGACAATCGTCCCCGTTTTCATAGCGGCGTAATTAAGCGTCCATGATATGGGCGCCGGGGACGGGGCGATTGGGAAATAAACGGGGCCTGGGAGAAAATATCAAAAAAGACCTGGCTAATTTCCGGACGGAGGGCCAAGCGTTTGGCGAGCCGGCCTCGAATCAAAGGCCCGGCCGCTTCGGGGGCTGAAGCTTCAAGCGTAGATCCCTCGGGACCGTCGATTGCGCAAAGTCCGCCCGGGGTGGCGCGCTTCGCCGGGAAGAGGTCTTAAAGCGGGGCGGCTTTCATGGGCGCTCGGCCGCGCCGGCGTGAATCGCCAAGCCGAAATTCGTCAATAAACAAAATTTACAGCGAGCCGCGCGCGCGCGCTTTCCGGACGACCCGGGTGGGGCGCGAAAGGGCCAAAGCCCCCGGGCTCGTGAAATCACGCTAAGGACCCGCGATACGGAATCAGCCGGAGGGGCTGACTTTTTCTGGACGATGACTAAAATCTCGGCTAACATGTCGATTAGCCGCGGGCGCCGCGCTTCACCGCCCCGGGAATCGGCGCGCGGAAAGATACAGCCAAAATTTTCCAAACTTTTTGAGGAAATTATCAACCACTACATGTTTCACGCCGACCGCGCCTAAGCGTGTAAATAGTTTAAAGAGCGTTCGCTTCGTTTCGGGCGTTTCGGTAAATCTCTCCATCGCGGCTTTATCGAGTCTTTTTTTTGGCGAAAGGGACATTTTAAAAAGGTTAGGGAAGGCGATTTTTATATATAACTCGCGTCTTAATCATAATCATCACGCCCGCCGCCGGCTTCGTTTCGCCTGAAAGCGCCTGTCCGGTCGTTTTCTTGAAAACGCCGAAAAAAACAAGCCGCGGCGAAAAGTAAAACCGGAGGTGAAATATGAAAAAATCAGCGCTCCTCGCCGCCGCCGCCGTTCTCTTTTTTAGCCCGGCCCTCCACGCCAAATCTTTTTTAGGCTACGCCTGCTTGGAAAACTGCGAGGGGCACGAGGCGGGATACCGCTGGGCGGATGAAAACAAGTTAACCCGCGTGGAGGATTGCCGGGGAAAATCCGAATCCTTCATCGAGGGATGCGTGGCCTACATAGAAGATCAGGCGGATAACGCGAAATATTACTCTTCCGAAGACGACGCGGATTACACGGAGTGAAATAGTTTATTTCCGCCGGAGAGGCCCGCGGCCGGAAAAGGCCCCTGGTGGATTTTCTTGAGTCCCTAAAAACCCCCTTTTCCGGCGTCCCGCCGGCTTGACTTGACTTGAAACCCGGGGGGAGGATCCCGAGGGGGAAACGGGTAAAAAAAAGCCTAGGAAGCGCCTGGGCGAAAAAAACGCCCGCCGAGCGCTAGGGCCGTAACGCCTCGAAACTGAAATATTTAAAACGAGTATTTTCAAAACGTGACGCGTTTTGGAAAAACGCTCTCCGTTTTAAGAATTTGAAACAACGCGCTTTCCGTAAAGCGGAATTAATTCGCCTCTAAAATGATTTTTCATAAAGGACTATTCGTAGACGCGTCGATCTTGAAAATTTCCGTTGAAAGACACGGCCGGACGCTCCGGACCACCAAAGGCGTCAAGTGAAAGATAGGCTACGGGAACGGAAGTCATCCTTTCGGCGCGCCCGCCATGAAAAAAATATCTTCGGAAAAATTATTCATTTCGCGGATATTTCTCACGAACGCGGAAAAGTTGAATCCTAAAACTGACAAGTCCGTCTGTTTTAAATTAGCTTCCACCACCCCCACATCTTCCGTTTCAGCTGGAAACGGCGAAAGCGTCTAAGCGTAAGACCCGCGTAAATTCTGTCAGTTGATCAAGTTTTCACTTCGAACGGACGAAAAATAATTCTCCGGCGGGAGAGTTTAATTGAAACGGGATTCGCTTTCTTCTCCAATATTAAAACAAAAGGGCGGAACCATTCACAGATCGCTAGAGGAAACGCCGTTTCACGATTTCACCGAAAGCACCCCCCCTAGGCCGAGTCTTTACGAGGGAAAATCGCCGCCGGGACGCCCGGAAGACGCTCCGTTCCGGTTTGAAATGAAATTCCGTATATCGTGCGATATATGTTTAAACAAATATTAATAAATAGTATAAATTAGTATAAATATAACTTAAATATAACGCCCGCCTCCCCGGCCGGCCCCAAAACCGCGGCTCGCAACCCTATTCGCGGAAATAATCTTTCCCGGGGGCGGCGACTTCGCCGAACAAACGTTCGTTTAAGAAGCCCTCCCGAAAGCGTCCGGCGCTGCTTTTCCAGGACCACGCTTTTTCCCGCCGCCTTTTTCCCGCGTCGAGGTTTTAACGGCCCCGGAAACCGTCATTTTTCAAAAATCACTCTCCGGCGTCAAAAGAATTCCATAAGGTCCGCCTGAAAAATCAAGAACGGCCGCCGTTATTTTAGGGAAGGAATAAGAGTTAATTTAGTTCAAAAAGCGGTCTAGAAATATTTTTCAAAATAAAATTATTATTCAAAATGACGAAACGACGAAGGGACGCGGATAAGGAAAAGAAACAAGAAGGTCGGAAAAGAGAATGGAACCGCGGGGCGAACCAAAGCCTTCCGCCGTTTTTTTAAAAAAAACATTCATCTCGCGGATTAACTTTATTTGGACGGGAAGCTTTTGGGTGGAAATACGCGCGGCTTAATAAATTTTTTTTAACAAACCGGCCATGACGGATTTCTTCCAAGGATCTAAGCGGTTGTTTTTCAGCTTTCTTTCTTTTTTTTGGGGGGAGAAATTTTTTTATTTTTTTTTTATTTCCGGCGATTTTCCCTTTTTATCATCGGCTTCCCCTTTTTTCGGCCTTTTAAGGCGTATAAATGAGATATATGTAAATTTCGAAGCGATTTAAATTATACGCGGTATAATATAAGAATTAATAATAAACATTTTTAATTCTTTAAAATACTCTAGGGTTCTTTTTTTATATAAATTAGTATTATAGTATATAAATAACAAAACATTAAATCTCAAAAAAGGCCCCGCGGAAGCGGACGAAAAATATTTTTTTTCCAATTTTTTTTTTTTGATCTCTTGCAAAAGAGATTTCAAATGTTATTCTTGATCAAGAACGGACGGCCCGCCCCGCCAAGGGGCCGGCGACAGAGTTTCTTCCGCCCCGGATTAATTAGCGCGCGGGGGGTAAGGTTCAAAAGACCCGGGCGGAAACGAAGTCCGGCGGCGACGCCTCGGTTAAGCCGGATGAACATCTTTTTCGCGTAAAATTTTTTTACCGGTTTTTTCACATTTTTTCCCGCCGCGGGGGAGCGCGTCTTTTTCGCCGTAGCCCTTATCCGGAACGGACAAAAGCCCTCCGCCTTCAAGCGGCTAGCTGAAGTTCCATCTAAAAATAGCAATCCGGCTATCCGGATCCGCCCGGCGTTCGTGAAAGGCGCGGTTTTTCCCGGGACGGGGCCTTAAGCGTCCCTTTATCCGCCGGAAGCCGTTCCGTCGCCAGGGGGCCCCGCCGTCTTCGGGCGCGGCTTCCAAGCGCCGCCTCTCCGGCGGGAAGCCGCGCCCGGAAGATGTTTCTCCCGCTTGGCAACACCACCTCCGTATCTGGCGGAGCGCGCCCTGGAAAGCGGATTTTATGAAAATTCACTTCAAGGTTTTCGCCATCGTCATGGGGATAGTGAGCGCCGTCATCCTTTTCACCATGGCCGCGAGCGTCTTCATCATCAACCGAGGCCAGGAGTCGACGGTCTACTCGCAGTTAACCGTCATAAGCCAGCTGGCGGAGAAGTACATCTCTTCCGAGATGGAGCTTTTAGAGCTCCAGACCGACGACGTGGTCGAGCACCTGGAGGCTAGGCCCCGAGACGAATGGCCCGCCGCGCTCCAGGATGGTTTGGATAGGTACCCCTTCCTTTTGGGCCTCACCGTCTTCTCCCGCGAAAACGAGAGGACGAAGGTGGGCGTGGCCACCGCTCCGGAGAACCTGAAAAACGGCCGCTGCGTCAAAAACGCCCGGGCGGGACGCAGCGCCTTCTCCACCACCCAGCAGTCCCCAAACGAGCTCATAGTCTTCTACTTCTGCGTCCCCATGGATAAGGAGAACGTCCTGGTCGCGACCCTCCAGGGGCTCTACTTCTCCCACCTTCTCAAGGACTATAAAATCTGGGACACCGGCTCCATCTTCATCGTGGACGGCGAGGGCACCTTCGTGGCGGCCGAGCGCATGAAGATGGTGGTGACCCGCTACAACCCCTTGGAGGAAACCCGGCGCACCGACCCCACGGCCACCGAGTTCGTGCGGAGGATGGTGGACGACAGGAAAGGCGAGGGCTACGGCCGCTACCGCTTCGAGGGGAGGGAGCGCCAGGCGGTTTTCCGGGCGATATCCGCCAAGAACGTGGATTGGGTTTTAGGGGTGGCGGCCCCCATAGCCGAGAGCCCGGGGGGCCACTTCTATCGGGGCCTCATCGCCATGAGCCTCATCTTCCTGGGCTTCGGGGGCCTTTCCGCCCTCTTCCTCTCGGGCTTCATCTCCAAGCAGTTCCGCACCATAAACGAGCAGAACAAGCACCTGGCGGATCTAAACCGGATAGCCAAGAGCGCCTCCGACACCAAGAGCGACTTTCTGGCCAACATGTCGCACGAGATGAGGACGCCGCTAAACGCCATCGTGGGCTTCTCGGAGTTGATGCTGAACGGCATCAGCCGCCCGGAGGAGGCGGAGGATAACATGGGGAAGATCTACGCGGCCGGCGTCACCCTCCTGGGGATAGTGAACGACATCCTGGACATCTCCAAAATCGAGTCCGGAAAGTTCGAGCTGGTCCCGGTGGAATACGAGTTCGCGAGCATGATAAACGACACCGTCACGGTGAACATGGTGCGCATAGGCGAAAAGAAGATAAAATTCATCCTGACGGTGGACCCCGACATCCCCTACCGCCTGTACGGCGACGAGCTGAGGATCAAGCAGATCTGCAACAACTTCCTCTCCAACGCCTTCAAGTACACGAAGGAGGGGGAGGTGGAGCTCTCCGTCTCCTCGGCCGTGAACGGCGACGACGTCTGGCTCATTTTAAGCGTCCGCGACACCGGAATCGGCATCCGCAAAGAGGACGTGGCGAAGCTTTTTTCCGCCTACAACCAGGTGGACACCAAGAGCAACCGCCTAATCGAGGGAACGGGCCTGGGGCTTTCCATAGCCAAGAGGATGGCCCAGATGATGGACGGAACCATCGACGTGGAGTCCGACTACGGGTCGGGCTCCACCTTCACGGCCACGGTGAAGCAGAAGTTCGTAACCGACAAGCCCATAGGAAAAGAGGTGGCCCAGGAGCTCATGAACTTCCAGTTCCAAAGGAAGAAGAGCTCGCTCCACAACAAGCTCGCCATCAACAAGATGCCATACGCCCGGGTGCTCATCGTGGACGACGTGCAGACCAATTTGGACGTGGCCAGGGGCATGCTCAAGCCCTACGGGATGAAGATAGACTGCGCGACCTCGGGGATGATGGCCGTGAACCTCATTCGGACCGGAGAACCCCGTTACGACGCCGTCTTCATGGACCACATGATGCCCGAGATGGACGGAATCGAGGCCGTCTCCGTCATCCGCAACCAGATAGGAACCGACTACGCCCGAAACGTCCCCATCATAGCCTTGACGGCCAACGCCATCATCGGAAACGAGAAGATGTTCCTTTCCAACGGCTTCCAGGCCTACCTCTCCAAGCCCATGGACATGACCAAGGTGGACAAGGTCCTAAACGACTTCGTGCGGAACCGGGAAAAGGAGGAGGAGGGCGCCTCGGCTCCGGCGGGCGAGTCCGGGGATGACGGATCCCGGGAAGAGCCCGCCCCGCGCCCCGCCACGGCGAAAGGGTCCGGCCCGGTTCCCGGAAACGGGGCCGGCGGGGAGGCGGCGCCGGAAAGCCCTGAGGAAAGCCTCCCCAGGATCCCCGGGGTGGATCTGGAGGCCGGAGTCGAGCGCTTCGGAGGGGATCCGGAGATCTTCCTTTCCGCCCTCAAATCCTACGCCGCCAACACCGGCCCCCTTCTGGAGGGGCTGAGGGAGCCCCGAGAGGATACGCTCAAGGACTACATGATTACCGTCCACGGGATTAAAAGCTCCAGCTACGGGGTAAGCGCCCTCGAGTGCGGAAAGGCCGCCGAGAGGCTGGAAAAGGCCGCCAAAGAGGGGGATCTCCCCTTCATCCTGGAGCGCAATTCCGGATTCATCGAAACGGCGGAAAAACTCATAGAGGACATCCGCTCCGCTTTAAGGGAGGCGGAAGAGGACGCCGGCTCCGGAAAGGCCGTCTTGGAAAAACCGGACCGGGATCTCATAAACTCGCTTATCGCCTGCTGCGAAAACTACGACATGGACGGGATCGACCAGATCATAGGCGAGCTGGACAAGCACGCCTACCAAGACGATCCCCATCTGGTGGAATGGTTGAAGGAACGGGCCGAAACCATGGACTTCGAGAGGATCTCGGAAAAATTTCAAAGCGGTTGAAAGGCCTTTCGGAACCGACCGCGAACCCCAAGGACTTACCGACCGCTTTAGAAGGGAGGCACGCGTTATGGAGCCTGTTATCCAGAATCCCGCCGAACCCCGGCGCCACAAGATAATGCTCGTGGACGACAACATATCCAATCTCTCCATAGGAAGGAGCATGTTGAAGGAGCACTACGAGGTCTATCCCATACCCTCGGGCCGGAAGCTCTTCGACACCCTGGGCCACGTGACCCCGGAGCTCATCCTCCTGGACATCTTAATGCCCGAGATGGACGGTTTCGAGGTGATAAAGATCCTCAAGGCGGACCCCCGCTTTCAGGACATACCCGTGATCTTCCTCACCTCCAGAAGCGACGAGCGCTCCGAACTCGAGGGACTGAGCCTGGGCGCCCTGGACTACGTCACCAAGCCCTTCTCCGCCCCCCTTCTGTTGCAGCGCATCAAAAACCACCTGCTCATAAACACCCAGAAGAGGGCGCTGAGGATGTACAACGACAACCTCGAGCAGATGGTTCAAGCCAAGACGCGGCAGGTGTTGGAACTCCAGAACTCCGTCATCTCCACTTTGGCCGACATGCTGGAGTACCGGGACGACGAGACCGGCGGCCACGTGTTCCGGACCCAGAAATACCTGGAGATCATGCTCAACAAGCTATTGGAGACGGGTCTCTACCACGACGAGCTCTCCGTTATCGATCTGGACTTCCTGGTTCCCTCGGCCTTGCTCCACGACATCGGGAAGATCGCCGTCTCCGACGCGATCCTGAGGAAACCGGGGCCTTTGGACAAAGAGGAGTTCGAGGAGATGAAAAAGCACGCGAGACAAGGAGCCGAGGCCATCGAGCGCATCGCCGCCAAAAACATCGAGCACTCCTTTCTCACCTGCGCGAGGAAGATCGCCCGCAGCCACCACGAGAAATGGGACGGCACCGGCTACCCCGACGGTCTGGCGGGCTACGACATCCCCCTGGAGGGCAGGCTCATGGCCATAGCCGACGTCTACGACGCCCTCATTTCGGATCGGCCCTACAAAAAAGCCTTCCCGCCGGAGGAGGCGCGGAAGATAATAGAGGACGGCCGGGGCAGGCACTTCGATCCCATCCTGGTGGACATCTTCCTGGAAGTCTCCGCCGACTTCGAGAGCGTGGTCTACGAGTTCGCGCGTTCCAAAAACGGGGAGGGAGTCGCGGAGGAGGCGCTGGAGCGGGTCAGCCTGGGCCTCTGAAAACCACCGCCCCCGCCCCCGAAGCGAAAGGGGCCGCCCCCCCGATGAAAACCCCGCCCTCCGCCGGAAAGGCCTCTTTCCGGCGGAGTTTCATTTTCCGACCGCGGGAGGGCCGGAACGGGAACCCGAAAAGAGCGAAAGCGGCCGTCCCCCAGACGGCCGGGCCGGAAAAAGGCGCGGGGGGAGGCTTTAAAGAAGGGCGCCCTAAACGTTCGAGCGCTTTTCGGGCGCCGTGAAACGAGAGTTTCCCAAGGCCGGGGGAGCGGGGGTCCCGGGCCGAAAAAAAATCAAGGATCCTCGGCCCGCTTCCGCCTCAAAAGGAGGTGGTCCAACCGAATGGCGGACTTGTCGAATATCCCGACATCCCGGCGGTCCCGCTTTCGGTCTCCGACGCCGGGGACGACGCGCGCCCGGTAGGACCCGCCCCCCTCGATCCGAGGGAAGGCCACCTGGTCCTCCGCCGCCTTCTTTCCGTACACGTAAAGCGTCATGAGCCTCTCCGCGATGACGACGTCCACCCCCTCCACGCCCTCCACGCCCTCCCTTTCCACCGTCCGGAGGCCCAGGCGAGGCCCTCCCCCCGGCGCCGCCCCGGGCGTCGGGAGGTGGCGGCTCCGGCGCCACCGAAGGATGGGTCGCGGGTCGCGCCTTTTTTCCGCGATCGTGATTGAATGCCGTCATCGCCTCGAACGCGTCGGCTTTTCCGGCGTCGGCGGGGGCGTGAAGCCCTTGAAACACGATGCGGTGAAAATCCGAAGTCGATCCGCCGGTCGACTTAAGTTAAAGAGGATTTAGAAGCCGCACCCGGCCTTTAAGCGCCGGGCGCCCCGAAACCTTGAAAAAAAATCCTGTCTAAACCGGATCCGCGGCCAAAACATAAAAAACGCGGTAAAAAAAGACGCGGCCTTCCGCTTATCCGCGTGAAAGCCCCGAAGGCTTTTGAAAGAAATCGACCACCCCTTCGAACGCCCCCCCCTTTTCAACCGCGGGCGCCCCGAAAAAGGCTCGCCCGCGGCGAAAAGCGAAAAGGAGATAAGAACGGCCGCGATGAACGCGGCTAAGACGAGCTGGAGCCCGAATTTTTCACGGGGCTTTCGAAAGCTGGTCCGTCCGCCGCCTCCCCGCCCCCGGCCGCCCGGATTGCCGCGGCGGGCGGTTTCCGTAGGGATCATTTCGTAGTTTTCGCGCTACAAAATCCATCCCCAACCGGGGCGAATTTCCCGAACCGCGAAGGGGCGGGACGGCGCCGCGGCGAAAAAGGGGATTTCCGCCGCGAAAGGACGCCAAAAAAATTCAAGCGCTCCCGGCCCCATAGCCGACCATACCGGAAAAGGCCTTTCGAAGCCATTTGTTTTATTCTTAAGCTCCATGACGGCGGCGCCCGGACGCTTCGCCCGGACGCCCGGTCCGATCGCCACTGCGAAATGAGGGCGAATGAGGGCGGTTTTATTTCAGGCCCCTTGACAGACGAAACGGAAAACGCTATGTTCATCCACGGAAGGGACTCTTCGTCGCTTCCGAATTAGACCGGGCGCCAAGGCGGGCCCGCTTACGAATGACGACCCGTAACACCCGGGGATCGAATCCGCGATTAGGTCCGAAAATGATAAGGCGAACGTCCCGCCAGCCGATAAGACGGCCGACCAGTGCGGCGGGGATAAGACGAAACGGGACAACGTCATCGACATGTTTTGGTAAAGAAAAGTTTCAGCAAGGCCGCGGGAGTTCTTCGAATTTTTCGTTCCCTCTCTCGCCTTACTCATAGACTTCACAGTCATGCCCGAAGTTGACTTAGACAAGCGGCTCCAAGCGTTGGAATCTGATCAATGATAAATCACGTTCGCTAATATTTTTTAGCGAGCGTCAGGAGAAGAGAGACCAGCGCCTGGCCGCCCGCTGCCATATAAGCCACAACCGGCTAATTGAATCACATCCCAATCAGCTGTGCGACGGCTTAGTCATACGCGCCGCCCACATAATCGAAGGCAAGTATCCGATAGATAAACCCCCATACATTACGTTTTATTCAACCCGTTTCCAATACAGGCGTTCTCTCCCTGTTCCATCACTCTTGAAAAACTGGATGAGAGCACCCACGCTTTTCGCCAGCATCACGCCCTCCGTCATTCTGAAATTTTAAGCGAACGAGCGGCGCGCTGGGCTGGAAAAAGACAACTCTGGGCTGGAAAAAGCCGCGGAAACGTTTATCGGGCTCCTGAAGAGGAAGAATTTTCCCGAGGAGGATAAGGGCTTTCGCGCTAAATTAGCTTGGGGATTATTTAAAATTGAAGCGATTGCGAAAAATCCGGCATTAACCGAAAGATGGAGAAAACTTACAATATATGTACTATCGTTGTTTAAAAATGAAAACTTGTAGTAGATGATTTCAGATATCAAAAAAACGTTGGGGTTTTTTCATTCGCATCAAATTTATCCCATATGTCGCATTACACCGCTAAACATTTTTCACTACCGGACTTTTCGCGGTCTAGTCGAATTTGAGAAAAGAATTTCACCTTTGGATTGAGAAGGGATCTCGAAATGCTGGCTACGGAAACGGACAAATATTTGGACGCCCATATCAACAGGATTCGAGGCCTGAAGATGGGCAGGGAGGAAGGACTTGAGATGGGCCTGGCGGAAGGCGAACGCGAAAAAGCCATGGATATCGCCCTTAAAATGCTGGACGCGGATACGCCCGTAGACTAAATAGTCGAGTTCAGCGGGTTGGCTGAAGACCTGGAGAAAAGCCTGCCGGAAGGTAGAGCGAAAGGTAGGGCGAAAGGTAGGGCGAAAGGTAGGGCGAAAAAGGGGCTTTCCGCCTCGAAAGGGCGCCATGAGGCTTCAAGCGCTCCCTGACCCAAAGCCGACTATGCCGGAAACGGCCTTTCGGAGCCATTTTTTTTCTTAAGCTCCATGACGGCGGCGCCCGGACGCTTCGCCCGGCCGCCCGTTTCGAGCGCATCTGCAAAATTAGGACGGTTTTATACCCGGCCTCTTGACAGACGAAGCGGAAAACGCTATGTTTATCCACGGATGGGACTCTTCGTCGCTTCCGAATTAGACCGGGCGCCAGAGCGGGCCCGCTTACGAATGACGACCCGTAACGCCTGGAGGCTCTAATCCATGATTGTGTCCGATAATGATAAGGCGAACGTCCCGCCCGCCGATAAGACGGCCGACTGGGATAAGACGAAATAGGACAATGTCATCGACAGGTTCTGGAAAAGGACCATTTCAGCAAGGTTGCGGGAGTTCTTCGAGTTTTTCGATCCCTCTCTCGCCTTACTCATAGACTTCACAGTCATGCCCGAAGCGGAGTTAGACAAGCAGCTCTACCCGTTGGAAGCTGATTCATCCCGAGGCTCGGTGCGTCCGGACATCTTTTTCAAGTTACATCTGATCAATGATAAATCACGCTTACTAATATTCTTTATCGAGCAGCAGGAGAAGAAAGACCCGCGCCTGGCCGCCCGCTGCCATATAAGCCACAACCGGCTAATTGAATTATATCCCAATCAGCTGTACGGCGGCTTAGTCATATGCACCGGCCACATAGTCGAAGGCAAGTATCTATTAGATAAACCCATCCATTACGGTATATTGAACCCGTTTCTAATAAAGACGTTCTCTCCCGGTTCCTTCACTCTGGAAAAACTGGAGGAGAGCTCCCTGCTTTTCTCCAGCATCATGTACGCCGTCATTCTGAAATTTGAAGCGAACGAGAGGCACGCTGGGCTGGAAAAAGACAACGCTGGGCTGAAAAAAGCCAACGCTGAGCTTGAAAAAGCCGCGGAAACGTTTCTTCGGCACCTGAAAAGGAAGAATTTTTCCGAGGAGGATAAGGTCTTTTGCGCTAAATTCGCTTGGGGATTTTTTAAAATTTGGGAAAATAACTTCAACCTAAAGTTGAGAGAGGAGTACAAAATGCTGATTAGTAAAGTAGTCGAGGATTTAGATGTCCAACTCGCCAGGGTGGAAGGCCTGGAGGTAGGCTGGGAGAAAGGCCTGGCGGAAGGCCTGGAAAAAGGCCAGCAGAAAGGCCTGGCGGAAGGTCTGGAAAAAGGCCAGCAGAAAGGCCTGGCGGAAGGCCTGGAGAAAGGCCTGGCGGAAGGCGAGCGCAAAAATGCCCTGGAGGTCGCTCGGAAAATGCTGGCCGCGGATATGCCCGTAGAGAAAATCGCCGACTTCAGCGGGTTGTCGGAAGATGATGTTCTTAACCTCCGGGACGGAATCCGGAAAGACTAGGCCGCGCGGGCTGGTCCAACCAATCCTGGAAGGGCGTTCCCGCCCGACCCCACCCGCCGTCTTGAAGACCGGCTGGGCCTTCCGCGACCGCTTGTTCCCCGTTGTACGCTTACTAAAAGCCGGATAATCGCGGGGGATTCAAAGGTCCCGATACTCCAAGGGATCCGCCGGCGCCTTTCAGGAGCCGTGTGAAATCACAGGGGTTTCACTCGGAGGCTTCCCGCTGGATTGGGGAGGGTATACTCAAATAATGATGCCTGTGCGAAAAGTCTGTCATTGAAAAACCGATAGAGACGCTATACAAAGTATGGGATTAATTTAATAATTATACTGCGCATAAAGTAGTGGATTTCACATATTCGAATATCTTAGAGGTTTTCGCAGCCGCGTCAAGTTATCAGCCACATAGATGCGGTTTTAATTCTATCCTTAAAATAGTATCCAATGTTATTACCCTAGTTTTGTAGCTTACCGCCATCATAGGGAATTGACAATAAAACGACGGTAAATAATATTTTCAAAAAATTTATTTATTTTTTGAGCACACCCGATCGGAGAAAGACGGTTGAAAAATCCGTTAAAAAGCTCTTTCCGCCTCCGTTATCGTATTTTTTAAACGCTTGGTGAATTTCAACCGGACGAATATTCAGCCGACAAACTCTCCATAACCAACGGGAAAAACGTCGCATGTTTTTCCTGTCCTTCATTTTTCCGCATGCGCGCGTCCAGTCTGAAATATGAAGCGAGCGCGCATCCCGCTGGGCGGAAGGAAGCCGCGGAAACGTTTCTCGGCCACCCGAAAAGGAAGAATCTTTCCGAGGATGATATGCGCTATCGCGCTGTTTTCGCTTGGAGAATATTTAAAATTTGGTGATGGAGCTTCAACTTCGACGCCTACGCGAAAACCCATTCGGTTTTCGCTCTTATTAAATAATATACTTTATGATTTCTACGCTATATTAATTTATCCCATATGTTGCAGGTCACTGCTAAACATTTTTCACTACCGGACTATTCGCAGCCGCATCAACTTTGGATTAAGAAAGGAATGCGAAATGATGGATAGCAAAAACGACGAGAAGATGAGTGTCCAGATCGCGAGGGTGGAAGGCTTTAAGGCAGGCAGGAAGAAAGGTCTGGCGAAAGGCCAGGAGTTTGGCCTGGCGGAAGGCAGGAGGGAAGGCAGGGAGGAAGGCCTGGAGGAAGGCCGGGAGGAAGGCCTGAAAAAAGGCCTGAAGATGGGCCTGGAGGTGGGCCTCAATAAAGGCATGGACAAAGGCCTAGCGGAAGGCCTGGAGAAAGGCGAGCGCAAAAAAGCCCTGGAGGTCGCTCGGAAGATGCTGGCCGCGGATACGCCCGTAGAAAAAATCGCCATGTTCAGCGGGTTGGCGGAAGAGGAGATCCTTAAACTCCGGGACGAAACCAGCGAGGACTAGGCCGCGCGGAGGCGCGTCCGGCCAATCCTGGAATCTCTTTCCCGCCCGACCCCGCCCGCGGTCGCGAAGACCGGCCGGGCCTTCCGCGGCCGCCTGTTCCCCGAGGACCGCTTACCAACAGCCGTAAAACCACGGGGACGCGAAGCAAAGGCCCCGAAACTCCCAGAGGATCCGCCGGCTCCTTTCGGGAGCCGGGTGAAATCCCGGGGGTTACACTCGGAGGTTTACCGCCGGATCGGGGAAAGGCGCTTGAAAAATCCGTTAAAGGCCCCCCATACTCTTTCCGCCTCCGTCGACGCGTCTTTAAACGTTCGGCGACTTTAAACCGGCCGGACGCTCAGCCGATAAACTTTCCATAACCCTCGGGAAAAACGGCGCCGATTTTTC
>JAISMF010000013.1 GCA_031276865.1 Deltaproteobacteria bacterium
CGCGGCCCTTTCCGCTTTGGAGGAAAACGATCCGACCCGGGCGGAGGAACTTCTGGAACAGGCCCTGGCCCTGGACCGCGAGCTGGAAAGCCAGGCGGGCCTGGCCCAGGATCTGGAGCCGCGCTTCCGGATCCTTTCGGCCAAGGGCGATCACGCCGGAGCCGCGCAAAGCCTGGGGCGGGCCTTTTATCTCAGGGCCTCCCTGCGGGACGCGGAGTTCGTCAAGAGGGATCCGTCGCTTTTAAGGGAGTCGCGTAAAAACCGCGGCCTCCCGGAAAACCTCGCCCCCTTCGAGGCCGTGGCCAAAAATCCCGAGCTCTTCGACCCTTTAAAGGAGTACTGCCCCTAGCAACCCTTGGCGGACACGGACTCCAAGTCACGCTCCTAAGTCTAAATAGTATTTTCGGCGCTAACAGCCCCTCCGCCAAAAAAATTTTATAAAATTTTTATCAACTTATTCTATATCAATATATAAATAAATATTTAAAAATATATATAATTTATAAATTAAATAATAAAATTATTTTACCATTTATGGGACAAAAAATTTTGTTCATACGGGCATAAAAAGTTTACATGCTCAAATAATATGCTAAATAAGTCGAGAGTTTAGGAAAGCTAAGTGCGGATATAATATCACTATATAATAAATAAATGTTAAATTAATATATAATTTAGTTATTAAAGATTAAATTTTTTAACTATTTATGAGACAAAAAAATATGTTCATATGGAATAAAAAGTCTTTACATGGTCAAAAAATATGTTATAATAGTCAGCAGGTTAGGAAAGCCGGGTTCGGATAGGCTCTCCCGACGCGGGGGGATGAAAAGCTTCCCCGCCAATATAAACTCTTAAAGGAGTCGATTATGGAAAAATACCGCGCCCAGAACGAGAAGCCTGGGAAAGACGCTTTATCGCACATCTTTTGGGTTGAAGTAGACTGCGTATAAAACCCGAGATTCCACTCCTTCCAACCGTGGAGAATATTCTCCAACGGACTTAAAAAAGCGCTCTGACAAATAACTTTACCCTAAGGAGAACGTTTATGAACAACTTGATGAACTGAGAGTCACTAACGGAAATCATTATAGACATCATCAAAGGCGTCCCGAAGGCTTAGGTTTTATTGGCTTCACCGTTCGCCTCCCGGGGGGACGCGTCCCCCCCGGGGGTTAAACAAAAAATTTTGGTCGTTTCCAATCGTGTTTTTTTTAAAGGAGGATGATTATGTTCATGTTGTTATTTCTGAAATAAGACCAGCGTGACACGCTCCGCTGGAAAGCTCGGATAACCATTGGCAAACAATTTTAAACATTTAAGGAGAGCGTTTATGAGCGACTTGATGAACGGAAAATCCCTAGCGGAAATCATTATAGCCATCCTCACAGGCGGCTGGAAGGGTGGCCTAGACGCCTAAGCATCACTCCGGCGGTTAAATGTTGGAAACAGGCGCGTATAAGGACATGGGTTCCGACCGACATCATTCTAACTTTTATCCGCCGGGGTAATATAATTAAATTCACCGTTCGCCTCCCAGGGGGGGCGCGACTCCCTCCTGGGCCTAAACAAAAAGTTCTGGTCGTTTCCAATCATGTTTTTTGTTAAAGGAGGATGATTATGTTCATGTTGTTATTTCTGAAATAAGTACAGCGCGACACGCTCCGCTGGAAAGCTCGGATAACCATTGGCAAACAATTTTAAACATTTAAGGAGAGCGTTTATGAACGACTTGATGAACGGAAAGTCCCTAGCGGAAATCATAATAGCCATCCTCACAGGCGGATGGAAGGGTGGCCTGGACGCCTAAGTACAATTAAATTCACCGCTCGCCTCCCAGGGGGGACGCGTCCCCCCTGGGGTTAAACAAAAAGTTTTGGTCGTTTCAAATCGCGCTTTTTTGTTAAAGGAGGATGATTATGTTCATGTTGTTATTTCTGAAATAAGACCAGCGCGACGCGCTCCGCTGGAAAGCTCGGATAACCATTGGCAAACAATTTTAATCATTTAAGGAGAGCGTTTATGAGCGACTTGATGAACGGAAAGTCCCTAGCGGAAATCATTACAGCCATCCTCACAGGCGGCTGGAAGGGTGGCCTGGACGCCTAAGTATAATTAAATTCACCGCTCGCCTCCCAGGGGGGACGCGTCACCCCTGGGGTTAAACCAAAAGTTTTGGTCGTTTCAAATCGTGTTTTTTGTTAAAGGAGGATGATTATGTTCATGTTGTTATTTCTGAAATAAGACCAGCGCGACTCGCTCCGCTGGAAAGCTAAAATAAGCATTTGCAAACAATACTGTAACCTACCAAAAGATAGTATAATAACAGGATAAAAAAAATGGATAACGTAATAATTACTAAAGAAGAAATTACTGAAATTAGAACATCTTTTGGTTTTAAAATGACGGCTGAATATTTCAGCCATTTATTAGGAGTTTCACGCTCAACAGTTATACGGTATGAAAACGGCGATCCTATTTTAGGTGACGCGAAATATAGGTTTATATTACTTAAATTCTTGATGAACGATCCTGACAATAAGAATAGAATATTGGAAAAATTTTATAAAGACTATGAATTAGGCGTTGCCAACCTAGCAGGGGAACTAGCTGGATTATCTACATATTACAAATTAATAAATAATAAGAAATCTGAAATTCAAAGCGATGAACTTAAATCTCCTGAAACTAAAAGGTACAAAACTGTCACAACCACAAACATCAAAGACAACGAGCTAAATTTCGCTAAAAATATTGTGGGGTTAGGGTTATGCGGAGCCATGGGCCTTCCAGCAGTTATTGGAGCGGTAATTGGCTCACTTGGAAATACCTTATTTAAAACTCAAAAGACTACAACAACTACCTACATATCCGACAACACAGACGACATAAAAGTTACCTCAACTCAAAATAATGACATACAAAATAAAGAAGAATCAGATGATGAAAATTTAAAAAAATTATTTAATGAAATAAAAGCGATAAAAGAAAGGCTTGATAAATTAGACAATAAATAACCGTGATTATTTTTCCGACGGATAAAAATTATAATAATGAAGCTTAGGCGCCCCCTTCCTTATACTTGGATTTTTACAATATTTAACCCCCGGAGCGACACCCTGTCATTATTCCAACTATATTCGTTTTTTTGGCGAAAAAATATATTCAGAAATCTTGATGTCGACATTTTTGCGAATATTTCCCATATATTTCGTTATTTCCTTAACAAGCGCGCGATCATCATAGACTTTACATTATAAATTTTTATCTTATTACGTAAAAGCTTACGCGGCAAGGGAAATATATGGAATCAGTAAAAATATGCCACGCCTTATAAAGCATGTCGTTTTAAAATCTTAAAACAGCGGCGACTTTTCGCATACGCTTCAAAATTCGCTTTTTGCGAAAAGCCGCGGGTAAAATACGTAGTGTAAATAAAAAAAACTCAGCCTTATACGCCCGCGCCGCCGCGGGCGTCAAGCCTCTCCACGATCTTCACGCACATTTTAGCGATAAAAGGGCCTAAGAGCAAAACCGCTATAAGCCTCGCGGTCTGCATGGCGGCGATGAAGGAGAGATCGGCGTTGGTGCCGGAGGCGATGATGGTGACCACGTCCAAGCCCCCGGGGCTGGTCGCGAGATAGACGGTCAAAGGGTCGAAGCCTCCAAAGCGATACATGATCCAGCCGAAAAAGGCGCAGAAGAGGATAGTCAGCGCCACGGCTAAAAGGATGTAGTGGTAGACGCGGAAGACCCTTTTAAGATCCGCTAAGGAAAAGTTGGAGCCTATGCGCGCCCCGATTACGAAATAGCAGGGGTAGAGGATGAAGGGGGGAATCGTCACGTCCGTCCCGGCGGCGTTTTTCACCAGGGCCACGAGGATCATGGAAAACACGATGGCGCCCCCGGGAAAACCGCTTTTCGCGGCCAAATAAAGCGCCACGAGGGCGCTTAGGATGGTGATCCCCAGATCGTAGGGGGAAAAAGGGCTGAAAAAACCCCCGCTCCCTCCCCCCGCCGGAACCCCGGCGAAGAAACGGGAGACCGCGACCAGCGAGAGCGAAACCAAAATCACCCGGGAATACTGCGTCACGGCCACCACGCGCATGTCGGCGCCGTTTTCGGCGGCCAGAAGGGTCATAACCGAGGCCCCGCCCGGGGAAAGGCCCCAGATCGCGGTGGTCCCGGGCATGATCTTCAGCCGGGCGAGGATCATTCCCAGCGCGGACGTGACTAAAAGGGCCCAGAGGGTGCCGCCCAAAAGGAAGTGCCAGGACCCCGAAAGGGCGGTGAAAAACCCCTGATCCAGGCCGTGGGCGATCCGGGCCCCCAGCACGCCTTTGGCGAAGGTGAAAAGATCGTCCGGCGCCTTCAGCCGCGAACCGAGGACGGAAAAGGCAAGCGAGGCGCAAAGCGGCCCCAGGAAACGGGCCGCCGGCATATCGATCTCCTCGAAGAGGAAAATAAGGAGAACGCCGAGGATCACGAGCCCCAGCCATTTTCCGAGGAGCCGGAGTTTCAAGTTACGCTTTCAGCCCCTTTTGCCGGCCAAGAACTGCTCGTAGATCTGAACATCCTCCGGCGATCCGATGATTAAGGGGGTCCTCTGGTGGATGTGCCTGGGCTCGATTTCCATGATCCGCTCGCGGCCGGTGGAGGCCATGCCTCCCGCCTGCTCCACGATGTAGGCCAAAGGATTGGCCTCGCACATGAGCCGGAGCTTCCCCTGGGGTTTTTTGGGGTCCTTGCTGTCGGCCGGGTAGAGGAAGATGCCGCCGTAGAGGAGGTTGCGGTGGAAATCCGCCACCAGGGACCCTATGTAGCGCGAGGTGTAGTGTATCTGGTGCTCACCGTAGTTGGTTTTCAGCCAGTCGATGTATTTTTTGGTGGGCTCGTCCCAGTAGTTGTAGTTCCCCTCGTTTATGGAGTAGATCTTACCCCGCTGGGGTATCCGGATGTTGGGGTGGGACAGCAGGAACTCCCCGATGGAGGGGTCCAGGGTGAATCCGTTCACGCCCTGCCCGGTGGAGAACACCAGGATGCAGGACGATCCGTAGATCACGTAGCCGGCCCCCACCTGCTCCACCCCCATCTGCAAGGCGTCCGCCAGGGCCACGTCCGTGGTGGCGGGGGTGAGGCGGCGGTAGATGGAGAAGATGGTGCCGATGGAGACGTTGGCGTCGATGTTGGAGCTCCCGTCCAGGGGATCGTAGTGGACGAGGTAGCTGCCCCGGGGATACTGCCTGGGGA
Source organism: Deltaproteobacteria bacterium (assembly GCA_031276865.1). Classification (GTDB taxonomy): domain Bacteria; phylum Desulfobacterota; class Desulfarculia; order Adiutricales; family Adiutricaceae; genus JAISMF01. The sequence goes on from JAISMF010000013.1 coordinate 5,251, forward strand.
TCTCTATGATGTCGGCCTCCTCTTCGGAGATCAGCCCGCAGACCTCCCCCGAGGCCGAAAGGCGGCGTTTGACCGTGATGTTGGCGAGCTCGTCCAATTTCTGCACTTCCTCGCCCTGCACGTTTATGCTCCCCGCCCGGCCCAGGACGTCCACCAGGCCGGCCTTGGCCACGTCCCTTTGGATTATCTTGCAGGCCAGAACCAAGGCCTGGAGGAGCCTGGTGTAGGAGCCCGTCGCCCCCGCGGTGAGCTGCTGGTTTAAAAGCAGGTGGTTGGAGATGGTGATGCCCACGTTTTCCGTGGTGACCGAGGTGCTCATTTTTACCTCCCGGTGGATGGATTTCAAACGGATCCGCGCCGCGGGATCCCGGTGGAGGGCTATTTCCCTCCCGGACGCTTCGGCCCGGCGGGGCCGGAAAAACGCACCCGGTGAATAGGTGTTTCCGGCTCGAACGGATTCTTCGGACTCTAAATGGCGGCGTTTTTCCCTTTTTCCCGGCTTTCCCGCCGGATCCGGAAACAAAATTTTATTGATTGATTATACACCGAAGATAAAAAAAAGGCGGCCTCTTTTGAAGAAGGCCGCCTTGAATATTCATCTCAGTTCCGCACCCGCCTGGTTCTGCGGGCCTGCGCCTTGCGGATGCGCCTGATGGACTCCCGCAGTTTGCGTTTGCGCCTGTCGCTGGGCTTTTCGTAGGCTTTTTTGCTTTTAAGCTGCTTTATAAGGCCGTCTCGGGCCGACTTGCGTTTCAGGGCTTTTATGGCCTGCTCCACGTCGTTGTCGCGGACCACGACCTCAATACCGGTGTCGTTTCTACTCAAAGCTTCATCACCCCGCAGTCGGCTTTAAATCTAGATGGGCGGATTTGGATTTTCCGCCCGTCTTCAGGCCGCACTAATTAAAACAAACGGCCCGCTTTTGTCAAGCCTTATTTCCTACAAAATATTCGTAAGACGAAATCATGAATACTCCCTCCGAAAAAAAAGAATAGAAAAATGGCGCCGCCCAGGCCTAAGTTTCGTCAAGCCCGCCCGCGCGCGGTCCCGAAGCCGCTTAATTCGGTCCAAACCCGATATCGGACAATCCCTTCCAAACCCTTCCAAGCCCTAAGCCGCTCAAGCCCTTTCAGCCCCGGATCCGCCCCCTTTCGGGTCCTTCCCTCCCCCGGAAGCGGACTCTTTCCCGCGGAGGGCGGAGGCGGCTTCGCGGCACTCCTCCGGAAGGGCGATTTTAATCAGCTCCTCTCTACCCAAGCGCTTGAGGGTGGAGCTCAAAACCAGGGGGGCGCGGCCGTTTAAGACCGTTTTAAGCTCCCTTTCCCTTAGCGCGAGCTCCCCTCGGCCCAGCTTGTCGCATTTGGTGGCGACCAGGACCACGGGCGTTTCAAGGTGTTCGAGGAGATTAAGGAGCATCTCCTCTTCGGCGGCGATCCCCCGCCGCGCGTCCGTCAAAAGCAGGGCCTTGCGCCTTCCGGGGGAGGCCAGGTAGCTTTCCGCCAAATCCCGCCAGCCCCTCACCACCGCCTTGGGGGCGGCGGCGAAGCCGTAGCCCGGGAGATCGGCTATCAGAAAGGGGTCGGCCCCCTTGGCGAAGAGGACGCGGAAAAAATTGATCTCCCTAGTCCTCCCCGGAAGCGAGCTCACCCGGGCGGCGTTCTTGCGGCCCAGAAAAAAGTTTAAAAGGCTGGATTTCCCGCAGTTGGAGCGCCCCAAAAAGGCCAGCTCGAAAGCGAGCGGCTCGGGGAACCGTTTGGAAGAGGAGGCGCCGCAAAGAAAATCCGCCTTCAGGGCGGGGGGAGCGCCGGTCATAGCGGTTTTTAGGGTGGCCACGCTTCCTTAAAAGCTCCTCTTGATGAAGTCTCCGAGGCGTTCGAGGCCCAAAAGGATGTCCTCTTTCGAGGCGGCGTAGGAGAAGCGCAGGAAACCCTCGGCGCCGCTCCCGAAATCCGCCCCCGGGGCCGTTCCCACCCCGGCCTCCTCTAAGAAACGGAAAGAGAGGCTCCGTGAGTCTAAGGAGAGGCGCTTAAAATTGGACATGACGTAGAAGGCCCCGGCGGGTTCCGCCGCGGCCCCGAAACCTAAGTTTTTCAAGCCGTCCAGAAGGACCCTCCTTCGTCCGGCGTAGACGGAGCGCATTTTCAAAACGTCCGGCCGCGCCTTCTCCAGGGCCGCCACGGCGGCCTTCTGGACGGCGGCGTTCACCGAGATGAGGAAATTCTGGAAGATGTTGCGCAGGGGGGCCGCGAGGGAGCGGGGCGCCAGGAGGTAGCCCACCCGCCAGCCGGTCATGGCGTAGGCCTTGGAAAATCCCCCCACGACCGCGCACTCGTCCGAGAACTCCAAAACGCTCCGATCCCTTTCCTCCAAGTAGTTCAGCCCGTGGTAGATCTCGTCCGAGATCACGAAGACCGGAAGCGCGGCCAAGGCCTGTAAAAGGTCCGCCCCGATGACGGCCCCGGTGGGGTTGGCCGGGGAGTTTAGCAAAAGGGCCTTGACCCTCCCCTCCCTTTTGAGGATCCTTTTCACCCGGTCCGGATCCGGCAGGAAGCCCTCCTCCTCATGGAGATCCAGATACACGGGCGTTCCGCCGAAAAAGCGCGGGAAGTTGGGATAGCAGGCGTAGTGGGGGTTGGTGATCAGAACCTTGTCCCCGGGGGAGAGGATGGCCCCGAAGAGGAGGGTGAGCCCGATGGAGGTTCCGGGGCAGACTAAAAAGCGCTCCGGCTCCACCCGAACCCCGTACTCCCTCTTGTAGTGCGCCGCAAGGGCCTCCCTCAATTCGGGATCCCCCTGGGAGTGGGTGTAGCCGAAGACCCCCTTCGCCAAGGCGTTCCGCATGGCCTCCACGATCACTTCGGGGGTGGGGAAATCGGGTTCCCCCACCTCCAAATGGACGACGCTCCGGCCGCTTTTTTCCAGCTCCCCGGCCCTTTCCAGGATCTCCATCACCATGAAGGGGGTGATTCGTTCCGCCCGGGAAGTGAGAATGGGGCCGCGGCCGGCCGCGGCTTCCGGCGTCTTCAATTCCGGTAGTCCTTCATGATCTCCCGTACGCGCCTTTGGGCCTCGATCCCCCGTAAAGATTTGGGATCCAGGACCACGGCCTGGCCGTAGGCGTGGGCGGCCTCGTCTTTGAGGCCCAGCTTCTCGTAGGTGTCGCCCAAAAGGAAGAAGGCCTCGGCGTAGTTGGGATCGACGCGCACCGCCGTGTTCAGGAGATCGGCCGCGTGGGTGAAGTTTCCGTCCTGGTAGGCCATGAAGGCCAGCCGGAAATAGGGGGCGGCGTTATCCTCGCCGGAGGCGATGATCGCCTGGTAAATCGTCCGGGCGGCGTCGCGGTTCCCCTCGGCCTCCTCCACCAAAGCCAGGTTGTAGCGGGCCAGAGTGGAGTTCAAGTAGGCGAGGTCGCTTAAGCAAATATTAAACTCGTCTCGGGCCCGGGCGTAGTCCTTCGTCTCCATGAAAAGGAGCCCCAAATCGTTATGGACGTCCGTCAACCGGGGGTTCAGGCGCAGGGCCTCCTCGTAGTTGGCCCGGGCCTTTTCGTACTCCCGCAGCCGGAAATAGGTGCGGCCGGTGTACTGCTTGACGACGGGGTTTTGCGGATCCAGCTTTTCGGCCTCGGCCAAGGCCGCGAGGGCCTTGGCGTAGTTTCCCGTGTTCAGGGCCACCACGCCCAGTTCGATTATCGCCCCCGCGTGCCGGTTCTTGTCGTAGGTGGCGTAGCCATCCCCGCCCGACCGGCCGCCGGCGCAGCCGGCGGCCAGGAGGGAAAGAACCATCAGGACCGGAAATATTTTCACTACGGGCATAGGGCGACTCCTGGAAAACGCCGGAAAGGCCCCGGGGCCGTACCGGCGGGGCTTAAATCACCTTGTTTAAAGGGTACTCGATTATCCCCTCGGCTCCGGCATCCAAAAGGAGGGGGATCAAATCCCTCACCACGCTGGACTTTATGACGGTCTCGACGCTCAGCCAGTCCGTCTGGTAGAGGTGGGCGACGGTGGGGGCCCTCAGGCTGGGAAGCAGGCGCACCAAATTCTCGACGTCCGCCTGGCGGGCGTTCATTTTGAGCCCCACCAGACCCTCCGCCGCCAGGGCCGCTTTCAAAAGGAGGGCTATCTGGGCGATCTTGGCCTTTTTAAAGGGGTTCTCCAGGGATTTCCCGTTGGCCATGAGCTCGGTGGAGGTGACCAACACCTCCGCGAGGATCCTGAGGCCGTGGGCCCTGATGGTGCTTCCGGTCTCGGTCACCTCCACGACGGCGTCCGCGAGCCCCGAGGCCACCTTGGCCTCGGTGGCCCCCCAGGAGAACTCCACCTGGACGTTCACGCCCCGCTCCTTAAACCAGCGCCGGGTGACGCCCGGAAGCTCGGTCGCCACCTTCTTACCCTCGAGATCGGAAATTTTAGATATTTCCCCGTCCCCGGGCACGGCCAGCACCCAGCGGGCCGGTTGGGGGCTGGTCTTGGAGTAGACGAGCTCGCAGATCACCTCCACGTCGCTTTCGTTCTCCAGCCGCCAGTCGCGGCCGGTGATGCCGGCGTCGATGACGCCGTCCGCCACGTAGCGGCTTATCTCCTGGGCCCGGGCGATGGTGAGCGCGAGCTCGGGGTCGTTCACCCCGGGAAAGTAGCTCCTGGAGCTCACGTTCACGCGCCAGCCGGATTTAAGAAAGAGCTCCAGGGTGTAGGCCTCGAGAGACCCTTTGGGAATGCCCAGTTTTAAAACCCTTCCCTCCCCCTCAGACGACTTCATAGAGCTCCCCTTCGACTCGGCGGTGGTGAAAGCAGGAGCGCTTCCCCGTGTGGCAGGCCGCGCCCCCTATCTGTTCTATTTTTAAAAGCACGCTGTCCCTGTCGCAGTCCAGAAAAACTTCCCTCACCTTCTGCAGATGCCCCGAAGTGGCGCCCTTGCGCCAGAGCTCCCGGCGGGATCTGGAATAGTAATGCGCCTCGCCGGTTTCCAGGGTTTTCAGGTAGGACTCCCGGTTCATGTAGGCGAGCATGAGTATCTCGCCCGTCTCGGCGTCCTGGGCCACGGCCGGGATCAAGCCCCCTCCCTTACTGAAATCGGGTTCCATCTTCCGGACTTTATTCTCTTCCATACCAACTCTCGAAACGGCTATATTAATCCGCCCGCGGAAAAAGGCGGAACAGGGCGGGGCCTCGGCGAGGCCCCGCCCGAAATCATCCCCCGGGGGGAAAACGGCCGGAACACCCCCAGATATTAGTGGAACCTGGGCTTTATTTCAAGGCGGGGCCGACGGACCCCGGGGAGACGACGCCCGGAGGGCTTTCCCCATGTCGGGCGCGTCCCTGGGAAAAGCCCCGGAGACGAAAAGGCGCCGCGCCGCCGTTGGGGGGCGTTTTATCCAAATATAGCAACGCGGTTTTAATTTTACCCGCGAACAACGACCGGCCGGAAACCACGCTCGAAGCACCGGATGTTAGTGATTTTCCCCAATTATGTCAAGTTCGACGCGAAAAACCGAAAAACGAAAAACCGCGAAACGAGCGAAAAAATTCCGGAGGGAAAATTTATTAGAGTCGTTATACAAAATATAGGATAAACCACCATAAGATATAGTACATTAAGCGGTTTATTTCCGACTCTTAAGACAACGGGGACTTTTCGCGCGCTCGTCAATAGTGATTTGGTATGATAAAAACGATTCGCTGATCTTAATCATCCGGCGGTCGCTTCGGGCGGGCGCGTCCGGAGGGTTCGTCCACGGCCTTTTCCGGAAGAACGACTCCGCCCTCTCGGGCGGATCCCCTCCCCGGGCGCTTCCCTTCCCCGTATAAATCCGGGTCTCCGTTTTTTCCTGGACTAAATCCGGTTTCGCGGGGAGCCGGACGGGGGTTTTCGCGGAAAGGCCTGTCGGCGTCGGATGAACGATATGAAACGTCGGGTAAAATCCATGAAACAGCGATTCGCGCGGCTTATCCTTTTCACTTTTTTTATCATCTGCCCCGTCCTCGCGGCCTCCCCGCCGCTGCGGGCCGCGGACGGAAGCGTGGGAAAAGTGATAGGACTCGCGGGCGGCGCCGTCGTCGTCCGGGAGGGGCGGGACATACCCGTCGAGGTGGGGATGGAAATCCGCGTTTCCGATTCCATCCGGACCGCTTCCGACGGGAGGGCGCGGATACTTTTCAACGACGACAGCTTGGCGGCCGTGGGTCCGGGAGCCCTTTTCCGAATGGAGGAGTATTCCGACTCGGGATCTAAACAAAGTTTTAAAGCCCACGTGGCGGAGGGCCTGGCCCGCTTCGTGACCGGAAAGATCGTGGAGGCCAATCCCACGGGCTTCCAGGTGACGGCCCCCGAGGCCGTGGTGGGGATAAGGGGGACGATTATAAGCGTCCGGGCCGAAAGGGAGAGGACCACCGTCTACGTGGAGAACACGACCCGAAACGTCTACGCCAACAACGTGGACGTGCCCTCCGGAAACAAGATAAGCTTTCCCGACGGGGCGGGTCTTCCGGAACCCATAACTCCGGAGGACCGCCGGGAGATTTCTCGGGATCTGGCCTTTCTGGGAGGCGAGGGTTCGGCGGCCGCGGCTCCCGCCCAGGCCTCCGAAGAGACGCGGACGGCCGACGCCGGTTCCTCTGAAAGCGGCGGTGGATCTTCCGACGGCGGGGAGGGAGCCGCTGAAAGCGGGGAGGGAGCCTCCGGAAGCGGTGGCTCTTCCTCCGGAAGCGGTGGCTCTTCCTCCGGAAGCGGGAGTTCTTCCTCCGGAAGCGGAGGCGCGTCCGGCGGTGGCGGTGGCGGAGCCGCGGAATCCGGAACCTTCGCCGGCGCGGCGGCCGCTTTAACCGGGGATACTTTCGGCGGATCTTCTTTGTCCGAGACGCCCGTGGCCTCGCAGAGTCTGGGGGACTCCCTCCGGCCCGAGTTGGTGTACGCCAGGTACGCGTATTCGGGAACGCCCAACGCCAACTATGTCAATCTGAGCATCGGTTTCGAGATAAACATTCAAAACGGCGACATGCGTAACGCCTACATCACCGCGGATTTAACCTCGGCTTACTCGGATTTTTCCATTACGGGCCCGGGGGGGCCCCGCTATGACGGCACCTTTCAGGGTTTTGTCGCCAACGATTTCACCGGCCATAAATCGGCGTTCGGCGCGTGGATCTACGTCGCCGCCCCTCCTTACAACCTCGGAGACTCCGTGGCGCCGATCGCGGTTCATTACGATGTCTGGGATCCCGCGCTTACAACGGGGTACCCTGAGGCCTTGAGTCTTACGGCGCTCGAACAGTGAGAGACTGAAGCCCGAAGAAAAACTCCGCCTTTTCCCGTAAGAGGACCGCCGTCCCGCGGGTCTTTTCCCTTCCACGGGACTCATCCTTCTTCAGGCGGACGCCGCCCTCCCCCGGCTCTTTTTCCCGGATCCCGGCGTCCAGGCCGGGCGAAAGGAGGCCCGGCGTGGCGGGGGGGGGCATGGGCCGGACCTGGGCGCGGGCGTTTTCCCAAGGCTGGTTTCCGGCGGGCGCCGGAGAGTCGGGGGCGGCCGCTCCTCCAAGCGCCTTCTCCGTCCGGAAGCCTCTCCCGGTCGGATTTCGGGGACCTACGGCTCCGGCTTTTCATCGGCCGCCCGTTTATCGGGATTCTTCAAAGCGCCGCGCCAAACGGTCCGAAATTGGGGCCGCCGGCGCAAAATTAGGTGAAGCGGGTGAGATTTAGGTGAAAAACAGGGTTTCGAGGTCGAAAAACGACTCCGCCTCCGTAAAATTGAAATTCCAGTCAGCCAGCCGGGAGGTTTATTGAGAAATTTTCTCAATAAATTGACGCGTCCGCGAAAAATCCGGGTTTGAAAAATTTTTACCGACCGCATACAATATATAGGATAAATTCTAATATCTTTTAGTTCATAAAGTATATTGTTTATAATTTTTAAAACAGCCGGGACTTTTCGCGGTCGCGTCAATAAATTGGAAATTCGCAATGTCGAACCGTCGACTGGACCGGCTGGCCTCCCAGCCTTCCCGATTTTAAGGGGGCTTTTCCGGGCCGCGTCAAGTTTACAAGCCCAAGAACCGTTTGAAAGTATGGAAACTCGGGAGCCTGGGAAGCCCGAGATCCCGGATGGGAATTTCAAACCGAACTTTCCCTCTTTCCCGAAAAGCCCTGATGGAGGCCGCCAGGAAGAATCGCCTTTATTCGGCGCTACGGAGGGGGTCGGAAAGTCCAGCCGATGAAGGTCGTTTGTCTCCGCCGGATCGATTCCGCTCGTCGGCCGCGGACCTTTAAAGACGGCGTTGGGTTGGATGGAACGATGGAACGTTGTTATTATTGTTTACTTTTCCGCTAAAACGGATTAAAATATAAAATTCGTGTTCCGGATTCTTTTTCCGGAAATGTTTTTTCCAGGATAAAACCCGCTTTTCTTCCCTTTTTCGTTTTTTCCCTCATCCTCTTTTTTCCGTTTCCGTTTCCGTTTCCGTTTTCACCTTTTTCCTTTTCATTCAGCGCCTTTTTCCAACTTTTTATTTTATTTCCGGATCGCTTTTCCGGTCTTTTTTTCCAAACGGAGGGCCTTCGCCCGGCCGCGGCGGAAAAGAACAACCCCGAGCTCCCTTTTTTCGGCGGCGTCTCCGCTTCCGCCCCAAGGCGTTTCCGCTTCGCTTCGTTTTATTTTCCGCTTCCCCTAGGCGTTTCAAACCCTTTAGTCCTGCGTCCCTTAGGCATCGTTTCGGGACGGAAACCTCTCTTTATGACGCCCTTTTTTACGCGAACTTTAAAAGCCGCCGGTAAAAAACTTTTCCTTCCGGCGGCCCTCCTCATCCTCCTTTCCGCTTCGGGTTGCTCCAACTTCTCCGTGCCGGGACCCACCGCGCCCCCCACGGACCGAGACGTTTCCGAAATGGCCCCGGGGAGCCTCAAGGTGGCGGTGTTGGATTACACCTGGAACTATCTTCCGGGAAACAACCACGTCCAGATCCAGGGAACGGTGGTGAACGGCGAGGATGGGCCGCTCCAGGGCGTAATCCTGGGGCTCGTCTTGCACGATCAAAACGGAACCCCCGTGGCCTACGGCGAGACCTACGTGAATCCCACCTACCTGGTCCCGAGCGCCAAGGGCACCTTCAGCGTGATGGCCCTCATAAACCGCCAGAAGGGCGTGACGCACACCAGGCTCGTGACCAACGCCCAGGTGAGGTCCTACTACTAAAAAAACCGAGGCGGAGCTTCGGAAACCCCCCAGGCGAGGACGATCCCGTGACAGCCGGAAAAAGATTCATCTACATAAAAACTCCCGAGCAGATCGAAAAGATCCGCGAAAGCGGCCGCCTAGCCTCGCGGACCCTGGACTACGCCGAGAGCGTCCTAAAACCCGGCATCACCACCAAGACCTTGGACGATTTGATCCACGACTTCATCGTCTCCCACAACGCCGTTCCGGCCACTTTGGGCTACCGGGGCTTTCCGGGGAGCTCCTGCTTGAGCGTGAACAACGAGGTGGTGCACGGCATTCCCGGAAAAAGGGTGATAAAGGAGGGCGACATCGTCAAAGTGGACGTGACCACCATCCTGGACGGCTACTACGGAGACAACTGCCGCACCTTCATGGTGGGCGAGGTGCCGGAGCTGGCGAAAAAGCTGGTCGCGGCCACCCGGGAGGCCTTGGAGCTGGCCATCAAGACGGTCAAAAACGGCTCCAGGATAGGGGACATCGGATACGCCATTCAAAGCCACGTGCGCCCCTTGGGCTTCTCCGTGGTGGAGCAGTTCGTGGGCCACGGGGTGGGCCTCGAATTCCACGAGGAGCCGTCCGTCCCCCATTACGGCGAACCCGGGAAGGGAATCATGCTCAAAACCGGCATGGTCATAACCATCGAGCCCATGATCAACTCCGGCGTGAAGGACGTGGTCATCATGAAAGACAAATGGACGGCGCTCACCAAAGACGGCGGACTTTCGGCCCAGTTCGAGCACACCATGGCGGTGACCGACCAGGGCGCCGACGTTTTGACCCTCTCTTAGGCGGCCTCGAAAAACCTCATCCCCGAATTCTCGCCCCCCACCCCCCGAAGCCAGCGGGGAAAAACCCCGATCTCTTGAAACACGCCCCCGGGCGCGCGGGAGACTCTTTTTTGCCAAAACAGCCAAAGGGCGGGCGGGCCGGAAAGTCCCGGCCCGCCCCAGCCTCCGAAACGCCATGAAAGAAAAGGACGAGAGCCCCGAAACCCTCTTCGAGGCGGGAAAAAGATTCTACTTTCCCGGCCGCGACGACGTAAGCGATCCCGATCTGGCCATGCGCTACTTCCAGGAGTCCGCGGCCCGCGGCTACGCCCCGGCCCAGAGGCTTTTAGGCATCTGCTTTCTGGAGGGAAACTGCTGCCGGAGGGATCTGGGCCAGGCCGTGCGTTATCTGAAACTGGCCGCGGACAAGAAGGATCCCCAGGCCTCCTTCACTTTGGCCGTGCTGTACGCCAAAGGCGAGGGGGTGCGGAAGGACTGGGGCGAGGCCTTCCGCATCCTGGGGCATCCGGATGTCCAGAGCCTCCCCGAGGCCCGGGCCTTGAAACTTAAGCTGAAGCAGGAGCTCCAGGCCCTCTACCCCGGACTCATGAACCGCCTGGACCAAGAGGAGAGTCTCCACCGCTTCCGCCTTCCCGCCCCCCTCCGGCGCTCGGCCCCCTTTTTCTGGAACAAGCTGGACCGTGACGAGGGGGAGTTTACGGCCCTCCTCGATCTCAATTTGAAAAAGTCATCCGAAGAGGAGGTCTTCAAAAAGCTCCGCGCGCTCCTCGCGGACCATTATCGGGAAAAACAGCCTCTTTAAGCCGAAAAAAGCGGCCTCCTTCAGCTTTTGGGGAAAGCGCCGCGTAAACCTCCCTTCCCGAAAAAACCAAGGGGCCTTCCCGGGCCAAGCTTCCGGCGCCCCCGCTCGACGCTTCCGTCACGGCCGGGAAAGCGCCCTTTTCGGATTTTCCCATGAAAAAAACGGCGGCCGCCCCCCTCTCCGAAAACGCCCCGGAGAAGCTCCTCCTTTTTCCGGACAAGCTGAAGGCGATCCTGGAAAGCCGACTCCGTAAGGAAGGGGGCTTCCGCCCGGATCCCCGCTTTCCGATTTCGGTGGAGCTTTCCCTCACCCACCTTTGCGATCTGGACTGCGTCTACTGCTCCGATCGCCGGGTGAGGCGGAGCCCCGATCTTTTAACGCCCGCGGTTTTAAAAAAACTGATAGGGGATCTAAAGGAAGGCGGCGTCAGGGGCCTCGTGATCGAGGGCGGAGGGGAACCCACCCTGTCCCCTCTTTTTCCGGAGGCCGTGGAAACCGCGTCCGGGCTCTCCCTCCCCCTGGGCCTCATCACCAACGGCCTTAAGCTCTTCGCTGCGGACCGGGACGCCTCCCTCTACCGGCGCTTCCAGTGGATCAGGGTGTCGTTGGACGCGGCCTCGGAGGAGTCCTTCCACCGGCTCAAGGGAAGAAAAGGCTTCCATCGGACCCTGGAAAACATCGCCCGGCTCGCCCGCCTGGAGCCCCGCCCCGTCGTCGGGGCGGGCTACGTTCTCACCCGCCTTAATTCCGATCCGGAGGAGCTCCTTCGTCTCGCCCAAACCCTGCGGGAGATGGGCGGGGTGTCGTATTTGGCCGTGCGCCCGGTGGTGGATCACCCCGATTTGTCCTATCGGCCCCCCGAGGGCGCGCTGGGAGCGGAGGAGAGCCTCGCCCGGCTCAAAAGCCTGGAGACCCCCGATTTCCTCGTGGATCTGGCGCCTTTGTCCCTAAACAAAGTCCGGGGAAACCTTGGCCTCCCCTGCCTGGCCCACAGCCTCGCGGCGGTGGTGGGAGCGGACGGACTGGTCTGGATCTGCGGGAGATTAAACGCCCAAGACGACTTCCGGCCCTTGGGGAGCCTCCTCGAAGAGTCGTTTGGAGAGATCTGGGAGGGCGGAAAAAGAAGGGAGCAGGCCGCCCTCCTTTCTTCCGCCGCCTACTGCCGAAAAAACTGTCCGGACTGCCGCATGACCAAATTCAACCTGCTTTTATCCCGGGTCCTGGCCCTCCGGACCCCGGACTTCATCTGAGCCGGCATGCCCCCCAAGCGCCCCCGCTCCGGATCCCCCGCCCCGGTCCGCCTAGGCGGGCTGGTATTGTTTCGGGCCGAGTCCGGGGAAAACGATCTCGTGGTCACCTTCCTCACCCGGGAGCGGGGTTTGATCTCCGCTCTGGCCAAAAACGCCCGCAAAAGCGTCCGCCGCTTCGGCGGCGGCCTCCTCTCCCCGGGAACCGCGGCCTGGTACGATTTCCGGATCCGGGAAAAAAGGGATCTGGCCTTCGTGGAGAGGGGGGAAGCGAATCCCAAGGCCCCGCAGCTCCCTCCGGATCCCTTGATCCGCGCGCTTTCCGCCTGGGCCCTGGAGCTGGCCCGGGCCTTCGAGGCCCCCCGCAACCCGGCCCCCTTGAGCTTCAACTTGCTTTTACGGCACCTGGGCGCCCTCTCCCGGGCGAAAGACGACGCCCCGCCCCGCCTCCTGGCCCGCTCCCTCTCCCTAAGCTTCACCAAGCTCTACATGGAGCTGGCCGGCTTCGGGGCCGGTCTTGAGGAATGCTCCCGCTGCGGAAGGCCTCCGGAGGATCCCGGCCTCTATCTCATAACCCTGAACGACCCCCGCGTCGTCTGCCCCCGCTGCCAAAAAAAGCTTCCGGAGGGCGTCGGAGGCGGCGCCGCCCGCTTCCCGCTCCCCCTCGTGGAAAAGCTCGGAAAAATCAAGGATCTGAAAAACCCCGTCCTTTTCAGCCTGGAAGAGCTGGAGGCGGCCGAAAATTTCTACCGGGCCCTGGCCGCCGCCAATTCGGGACGGCGTTTCAAAAGCCCGCGGGCGATCAAGGGACTCCTGGAGGCGGACTCTCCCCCGGATCCCCCGGAAGGGGGGAAGGTCGGGGAGGCTGGAAACAAGGAAGGGAACCCGTAAAACCGCTCCCGGGCCGAAACTTCGGGGGTCGGGCTTTTCTCCCCGCGGATCCGGAGGCGAAGGGAAAGGCCCGGTTCCGTCGTAAAATTGAGAATTTACCGTAACAAAGCCCGCCCCCGCCTAAATTAAGCCGTCCGGGGTTTTTCCTTTTCGGCGGATCCGGACGAAAAAGAGGCCTCGCATGCGGGGAGAGGGACCCATCAGATTGCAGAAGATCCTGGCGGACGCCGGCGTCGCCTCCCGGCGGGCGGCGGAGCGGATCATCCTCTCCGGCCGGGTGCGGGTGAACGGGGAGACGGTCGCCTCGCTCGGCGCCAAAGCCGAGCCGGGAAAAGACGTCATCCTCCTGGACGGCCGCCCCTTAAGCGGTCCCGAGCCTTTAGCCTACTACATGTTCCACAAGCCCGAGGGCTTCATCACCGCCCTCTCGGACCCCCGGGGCCGCCCCACCATTAATAGCTTTCTGAAAAAAATCCCCCGCCGGGTCTACCCCGTGGGGCGCCTGGACAAGGACGTCTCGGGCTTTTTGCTCTTGACCAACGACGGCGAGCTGGCGAGGCGGCTCATGCACCCCTCCTTCGAGGCCCCCAAGGTCTATCGGGCCCTCCTCAAGGGGCGCCCGAGCGGGGAGGCTTTAAAAAAACTCGAAGACGGAAGTTTGGTGATCTCCGGCAAAAGGGCGGCCGGAGCCCGGGCCAGGATGCTTGAAAGCGGGCCGGATCGGGGATGCCTGGAGCTCGTGCTGACCGAGGGCCGCCGCCACCAGGTGAAACTTATGTGCGCCCAAATCGGCCATCCGGTTGAAAAGCTTAAAAGAGTGGCTTACTCTGGATTGTGGCTGGACCGTAAGTTGCGGCCGGGAGACTCGCGGGCGCTCGCCCCAGGCGAGGTCAAGGTCTTAAAAGACATGGTTCTTCTCCCCTGAAGCGGAGGACTCGAGCCGTAAAACGGATTAAGCCCGTCCGGAGGCGGACGGAAGACACGAGGGAAATCTTTTCGGGAGCTGGATAAAATGAGCGAAAGCCCTTTCGCGCGGCTCAAAAAGGCCATAAGGAGCGCGCCCCCCCTGGCCATGGAGGGAAAGGTCACCCGGGTGACCGGACTCGTGATCGAGGGGGACGGGCCCGCCGCGGCCGTGGGCGAGATCTGCCGGGTGGACGGACCGGACGGAAGGGTTCTGGAAGCCGAGGTGGTGGGCTTCAGGGAGAAGACCATCCAGCTCATGCCCATCGGCGACATGACGGGCCTCACCCCCGGCGCCCGCATCCTCTCCACCGGCGCCCCCGGCGAAGTGGAGGTGGGGCCGGATCTCTTAGGCCGGGTCCTGGACGGCCGGGGAAAGCCCATGGACGGCCTGGGTCCCATCGACTCCCGGGAGCGCTATCCCATACGAAGGCTTCCTGGAAACCCCTTGGAGCGCTCCCGCATCGAGCTGCCGGTGGACGTGGGCGTGCGGGCCATAAACGCCCTCCTCACCTTGGGCCGGGGCCAGAGGGTGGGCATCTTCGCGGGCTCGGGCGTGGGCAAAAGCACCCTCATGGGCATGATAGCCCGCCACACCCAAGCCGACGTGAACGTCATCACCCTCGTGGGGGAGCGGGGCCGCGAGGTGAGGGAATTCATCGAAAAGGACCTAGGCCCCGAGGGCCTGAAGAGATCCGTGGTGGTGGCCGCCACCTCGGAGCAGCCGGCCCTGGTGCGCATGCGCGGAGCCTACGTGGGGACGGCGGTGGCCGAGTATTTCCGGGATCAGGGAAACGACGTGATCTTGATGATGGACAGCGCCACGCGCTTCGCCTACGCCGCTAGGGAGGTGGGGCTCTCCATCGGGGAACCCGCCACCACCCGCGGCTACACCCCCTCGGTCTTCGCGCTGCTCCCCCAGCTCCTGGAACGGGCCGGCGCCTGGAAGCATGGAAGCATCACCGGCATCTACACGGTCCTGGTGGAGGGCGACGACATGAACGAGCCCGTGGCGGACTCCATGCGCTCCATCCTGGACGGGCACCTGGTTTTGCGCCGGGAGATAGCCGCCCGGAACATCTACCCCTCCATCGACATCCTCTCCAGCATCAGCCGCCTCATGACGGATCTGGCCGATCCCGCCCACCTGGCGGCCGCGGCCCGCTTCAAGGACATCCTCTCCACCTACAAGCACAACGAGGACATGATAAACATCGGGGCCTACCAGAAGGGGGCGAGCCGGGAGGTGGACGAGGCCATCATCTACCACCCCCGCTTCGTGAACTTCCTCAAGCAGCCCTACAACGTGGGCGTGTCCCTCGAGGATTCCCGGGAGTTTCTTTTGCGGGTCACGGCCGAGATGCAGGCCCCCCAGGACGGACCCCCCGGAAGCCTTCCCCGGGGAGGCGACGTCCACCGCGGACGGCTTTAGTGTTTCCCTTTTCCGGTTTTCCTTTTTTTCGTTTTTTCTTTTTTTCGTATTTTTTATTTTTTCCGGCTTTCACGGTTTTCACGGTTAACAAATTCGCCCGCGGATTTCTTAAAAACGGCCGGACGGTTTTTTATGATTCGTTCCGCTAAAAAAGAGCGCGCCGGAGGGAATTCCCTCTGCAAGGTTTCCGCCTTCAAGGTTTTTAAACGCGCCGTGGGCTTTTTTTCGGCCGCGTTGGTCCTGTCGGCCCTTCTCTTCCCAGGGACCGAACTTTGGGCCTCCGGCGGCGGGGTTCCGCGTCTGGACGGAAGCTCCATATCGATATTCTGGATCGCGCCCTTCCTGGGCATGCTCCTCTCCATCGCCCTGTTTCCCCTTTTCGCCCCCGGATTTTGGGAGAAGAACTACGGCAAGGTGGCCGCCTTGTGGGCCGCCTTTTTCCTCTGCCCCGCCTTTTTCCTCCTGGGCGCCCCCGTCACCCTCTACTCCCTGGTCCACACCCTGGCGGAGGAGTACCTCCCCTTCATCATCCTGCTCTTCGCCCTCTTCACCATCGCGGGGGGCATCGTGCTTACGGGCTCGTTGAGCGGGACTCCGGCTTTAAACGTGGGTTTTTTGGCCCTGGGCGCGCTACTCGCGAGCTTCATGGGCACCACCGGGGCGGCCATGCTCCTCATCCGCCCCCTCATCAGGGGGATCAAGCGGCGCGGGCACAAAACCCACAGCGTGATCTTTTTCATCTTCCTGGTGGCCAACGCCGGCGGATCCCTCACGCCCTTGGGGGATCCGCCCCTGTTTCTGGGTTTTTTAAAAGGGGTGCGTTTCAGCTGGACGATTATCCATCTCTGGCCGCAGACCCTCTTCCTCTGCGGCATCCTCTTGGGCTTGTACTACCTCATCGACCGCCATCTCTTTAAAAAAGAGGGCTCCCCCAAAGGCGAGGGCGGAGAAAGCCTCAAACTCTCGGGCAAATACAATTTCCTCCTCCTAGGCGCCGTGGCGGGGCTGGTCCTCTACAGCGGAATCGCGAAAAGCCCGGAAGGGATCCGGATCTGGGGGGACGTGTTCATCCCGCGCTCCAATCTGGTGAAAGATTTGGGGCTCCTTCTATTGGCCTTTTTGTCCTTCCTCATAACCCCCAAAGCCCTGCGCGACCGCAACCATTTCACCTGGGGGCCCATCTTGGAGGTGGCCAAGCTTTTTTTAGGGATCTTCGTCACCATGATTCCGGCCATCGCAATTTTAAGGGCCGGTGAGGACGGGGCCCTCAAACCGCTCATAGGCCTCGTCACCTCCCCCCTGGGCGAGCCCAGGGACGCGGTTTACTTTTGGATGACGGGGCTTTTATCCAGCTTTTTGGACAACGCCCCCACCTATCTGGTCTTTTTCAACACCGCCGGGGGGGACGCCAGGTATTTGATGGACGTCGCGCCGCTCACCCTTTCGGCCATCAGCTGCGGCGCCGTCTACATGGGCGCGAACACCTACATAGGAAACGCCCCCAACTTCATCGTCCGCTCCATAGCCGAGGAGCGGGGGGTGGCCATGCCCAGCTTCTTCGGGTACATGGCCTGGTCCTCCTTGATACTCCTCCCCCTGTTCGTCATGATAACCTTCATCTTCTATTAACGGCCTCGGCTTGGGCTTTTAATGAAAAGCCTCCGCGAAAAAAGAGACGGTCCGCCCGCGCGGGCCCCTGGCCGATTTCCCCGGATCCGCGTTTCTTCCCCGGCCGCCCCGGGGACGCCAGGCTTTTTCGCGGAAGGGAAAACGCCTGGCGCCGTGAAGCCTCTCCTCTTCAACCCTCGAAAACCGCGTCTTGCGTACCCCTCCATTTTCACCCGACGCCCCGTAAACCCCTCCCCCACCCGGTTCCAAATATCAGCCAGCTTTTTTAACAGCCGGGGCGCGGTTTTCCGGCCGAAAAGCGCCTAAAAAACGAAAAAACTACTTCGAGCCCGCGAAAAGTCCCTTTTTTTTAAGATTTGAAACAATATGCTTTTTAGGCTATGTAGCGTCATGATTTACGCCGCGTTGGGGAAGTTAAACATTTATACGAAAACTTTTTAACGACATTACTTTCCGAGCGTCTAAAAAATGATCCGAAGGAAGAAGGAAAAAACATCGTAAACGTTGTTTTAAACTTCAACGCCGCTTAATTATCCGAAATAACGACAATACGTTTTACTAAATTAAATTTCAACACGCATTCTAGACAAAATCACGAGGCCTTTTATCGCGCGATTCTCCATATTCGCCCGAACATGGTCATTTCCAGAAACTAAACTGGAAAACCAGGAGCATACGGTTCATCCGACATGGTTTTAGAGTTGGATGACGACGCTCGCGTTGTTTTGGAGTTGAAACGCCGAAAGGATGCCGTTCAGACGGACGTAAAAAAGGTCGGAAAACGTCTCGATTTAGAAGGCTTAAATCGCGTAAAAGAAAAAAATACGCTAAAAAAACGCGCGACGAAGAAGAACGTCATACCGGTCGGAATCGGAATCTGGGAACGGGGGGAAACGGAAACGGCTTTCGAAGGCGCTTTCGGAATCTTAACGGAAACGGGAAAAGTCCGCCTATGAAATATGATTAGGGACAATATGCGAAATATTGGATAAATAATAATATTGACCAGAACGCTTCCCCCTCCAAACATCCCCCCCAAAAACGTTCTCTTCGATATCCGCTCCCGCCCCAAGGCGTCTTTTTCCGGAAAGATTTATCGGCTTAGGCGTCCGACAGTTCGAGGGCGCCTGGCCCGCGGGCGCTTTTCACCGCTTCGACCCCGGGATCCCAAGCCCTTCTCGCCGTTTTTCCGAAAACGCCACCAGGGGCCCTGGGATGGGCGCGCCCCCGCCGCCTCGGGAAGACGGTTTCCGTCCGAGTCGGAAACCCATCCAGTCTTAGCGACGGCTTAAGGAGAGGAAACAGGGCGCGTCTTAAAAACTTGGGACGGACCGGAGTATTTTTCGCTCCCGGACTTTCTTCGCCCGCCGTTTCGAAAGCTCCCTTGATTTTGGCCCCTTTCTTGCGTAATCTTATAAGGGAGGGCGCGCGGAAAGGCCCTCTTCTTAAGAGTTTATTCAAGAGCCCGGCCTTTTTCTCCGAATCGTGTGACAGGGACGCTTTCACATTCAAACAAGCGACTCTCCGGCCCTCCGCGCAAGCCGGATCTTTCATGGAGACGGCCGGCGCCGGAAATCCGCCCCCTTCCGGCCACGGACGGGTCCGATTTTTCGCTTTTTTTGGGGTTTTTCATTTTCACCGGGAGCGAATTTCATGCGCGCCTTCCTGATCCTCCTCTTAGCGGCCCCGCCCCTTCTTTTCTCCGGCCTCCCCCTTTGGGCGGAGGTCGAAGACGAGGACATAAGCCTTCTGTTCTCGGACAGCCAGGACGTCGACGAGGATGCTCATAGCCCCGCCTCCCCCACCGCCCCTCCCGGGGCGCTGGAGACGATCAAACCCGGCGCGCCCCCGCTTCCCCCCGGTTCGGCCGCCGCCGGAGAAGCCGCGGCCGCCTCTCCGGCCGCGGCTTCGGTCCCCGGGCCGGCACCTCCGATCTCCCCCTCTCCTCCAACGGCGCCGCCGGCGGATAATCCAACGGCGCCGCCGGCGGAAAATCCCAAAGCGCCTTCGGCGGAAACGGAAAACGCGGCCGCGGCCGCCAGACCCCAAACCCTCCCCCCCCTGACTCCGCGGGATTTGGCCGCCTTGGGCCGGGCGCCCGACCAAGCGCCTTCCGCGGCGGCGGCCGCCGCCCCCGAAGCGGTCGCCCCGGAGGGCTCGGGCGAGACGCTTTTAGCGCCCCAGTCCACCCGGGTCACGGGCTCGGTGGTGGAGCCTCCTCCGCCTTCCTGGATAAGAAGCTCCCGGGAACCCGCGGGCGGCGGCCAGGGAAGCGGCCCTCTTCCGGATTTCGACACCAGCCAGAGCCGCTGGCGGGTTCTCGAGGTGGGGACATTCACGAGGCCCGGATCTCCCGGCAAGGCCCCCGACCGGCCCATCGTCACCGCCCCGGGAGCCCCCCGGGTCGTTCCGGCCCAGGGGTCTCCCGGCCCCCCCGGCCCCGGAGCCCCCCAGCCTCCCGCGAGCCCCCACGCTCCGGCCCCCGGCGCTCCGGCGGCCCCGGGAAACTCCCCCGAGACCCCCCCGGCCGCGGCCGGGCCGCGGGGAAGCGGGGCGGACTCCAGCCTGACGGAGCTCTTCTCCGACATGCTCCCCGATCTGACGCCGGCGACGCCGGCGCCGGCGAAATTGGAGGAGCCCCAAAACCAGGGAAACCCCACGGTGCGGGGCTCCCTTAACGGCCTCATGGAGGATCAGCCCCCCGCTTCGGAGGGGGATCCCTCTCCGGCCTTCGCTCCGGAAAGCCACGCTCCGGCCGGAGCGGCGCTCCCGCCGGAGGCCCCTTCGGTCCCGCTGCTCCCTCCGCCTCTCTCGGGACCCGTTCCCGGAGCAGCCTCCGGCCCCTCTTCCGGCGCCCCGGCGAAAGACGGGGTGGCGGCCGCGAAGCTTCCGCCCATCGCCGAACCCGTGAAAGCGGATCCGGAAGCGGGCCTGGCCATCGAGAGATCCGGCCGCCTGTTGGCCGAGGACGGGCCCTTGCGGGCCCCGGTGCCCCATGGCCAGTCGCGGATAGTGACACCCTCCCCGGCCCCCATTCCCGGAGTCACCCCCCGAGGCTCCCTCGCCCCACCGGACCTGGAACCCCCGTCTAAGAGAAGCGGGGCCGCCCCCCGCCGGCCCCCCCCCCCCCCCCCGGGGGGCGGCCGGAACAAGGGAAAGGCTTACCCCCCCCCCCCCCGGAGC
>JAISMF010000091.1 GCA_031276865.1 Deltaproteobacteria bacterium
AATGAGGGTCTGGGTGGGCGATTTCTCCCTTACGGACTTCCTGGCCGACCCGAAGGCCCTGGCGAGGGAGATCGCGGCCAAGAAGGTCGAGAAGGCTTAACGGGCGGCCTTCCCTTAAGTGGCTTAACCGAGGGGCGAGGGAGATCGCCAAGGGGGCCTGGAAGCGCGATGAAGTCCGAAAGACCTGGGTCTTCCGGACTTCATCGCCTTCTCCCCTCATCTTTATCTTTCCGCGCCATTTCCTCAAAATGCTTTTCCCCGCCGCCCCGGTCGGGGAAAGGCACCCTGCCGGCGTCCCTGGGCCGGAGAGGCCAAAAGGGTTGGGGGATCTAAGGATCCGGAGGAAAGACGGAAAAATTTTTCATCGTAAGGGAGCGACGGTCGGGTCGGGAAACAGACGGTGGAGGCTGGCTTGATGAAACTCGTCATCCTCGGTTCGAGGGGCGCGGCCGATCTAAGGCGCGGGGAAAGGGCCGTGGAGCTTTCCGGGAAGCTTCCCGAGGTTACGGAGATGGTGAGCGGCCGCGCCCGGGGAGTCGACGCCCCGGGAGAGGAGTTCGCTTAGAAAACGGGGCTTCCGGCGAGACGTTTTCCGGCCGGCTGGGAGAGGAACGGAGGCTTGGCGCGTCCCCAGACGCGACGAAGAGACGCCGGCCTACGCTGATATCGGGGTCGCCGTCCTGGATGGGCGAAGCCGCGGCGCCAAGCATATGATTGGGCTTATGGAGGGGCGCGTCTTCGTCTACGAGGTCGAAGGCGAGGGTCCGGCGGAGTGGGGAGCGGGGATGGGCGGGAAGGGGCGGGCGCCGAATGCGGATGTCCCGAAAACTCGATTTGCGGATGCGCCTGAAACACGTGATGTGGACGCGCCAATAATCATTGATGTTTTAGCGGCGTATCAGGGACAGATATCTTTATCTGAAGAAGTTCTTGATATTCTTAGAGTATCCAAAGGCGATCACGCTGCTTTTTTTTCGACCGGCGCCCCTCTCTTTAAA
This sequence comes from Deltaproteobacteria bacterium, assembly GCA_031276865.1. GTDB lineage: Bacteria > Desulfobacterota > Desulfarculia > Adiutricales > Adiutricaceae > JAISMF01. Next base: position 999 of record JAISMF010000091.1, read on the forward strand.
ACGCCGTCCGGGGAGCGCCGCCTCCGCTGGTTTTACCCGAGAAGAGGCCTTTTGTTAAAAGGTTCTATCTCTCCAAGTTGTTCACGGTGAAGCTCATGCAGGTTTCCGCGGCCTTTTGGAGAAGTTCCACGGCCTTTTCCAGATCCTTCGGGACGCCCCTCCCTTCGGCGTAGGCTCGGCCCAGCTCGTACTGGGCGGGGCCGTAGGAAAGTTCCGCCGCCCTGGCCCACCACCTGGCCGCCTCGGCGTCGTCACGGTCCACTCCCAGGCCTCCGGAATAGAGCGCGGCCATGACGTACTGGGACAAAACGTCCCCTTTTTCGGCCGATGGCAGGCTGTACTCCCGGGCTTTGACGTAATCCGGCGCCACGTTCCCGCCTTTGAAAAAGAGGAAGCCGGCGATGGCCCCAGCGTTGGGGTGGCCCAGGGCGGCCGATTTTTCCAAAAGTTCGACTCCTTTGGCGAAATCCCGCTTCATTAGTCTACCGGACAGGCTGGCGAGCCCCAACCTGAAGAGCGCCTCGGGGTCTCCCGAATTCGCCGCCTTTTCCAGCCACTTCATGGCTTCGGCCTCGCCCTCCGCGCCGCCGTTTTTTATCAGCGCCTGGTAGAGCTTGTAAGCCGCTTGAGCGTCTCCGCCTTCGGCGGCCTTTTCCAGGGCTTTTAAATCCGCCGTTTCGCTGTGGGCCGCGCTTCGCTCCCCAAGGACGCCGCCATCGCTCCCTCCGGCGCTCCGGGCGGAGTCCGGCGCCAGGAGGGCGGCGAGGACGAGCAGGGCGGAAAAGGCCAGGGCCATGAAAAAGGGCGCCGCCTTCCGGCGGGGCGTCTCTTCCCCTTCGGATTCGATTATTCGTCCGCGTTTTTCCCCATCCATCCGCGTCCTCCCCGGCGGGGCTTTAAAAGCGCCCCGCTTTCCAATATACTGCGTTTTGATTCAAAGGACGCGCTATTTTCCGCCGGCGAAACTATCCTCCGTCCGGCGGGAGGCGCCTTCCCTTCGATTATTTCCTGATTCGGGACGGTTTTATTCCATGTCGGACGAGTTCAGGGTGAAAAGCGCCATTCTTCTTTCCGCCGGGTTCGCCACCCGCCTTAGTCCTTTGAGCGCCATCCTTCCCAAGGCCCTGTTTCCCGTGTTGAACGTCCCTTTGATCCGCCGCTGGTTGGAAAAACTCGCGGGTCTGGGGGTCGAGAGGGTCGTCGTGAACGTCCATTATCTCGCCGAAAAGCTGGAGGGGTATCTGGATGGCGTCCGGAGCGACTTTCCCCGACTGGACGTGATAATTTCCCGGGAGCGGGAAATTTTGGGAACCGGCGGCGGGATTAAAAAAGCGGCGGGCCTTCTTGAAGAGCCCTTCTTCGTCCTCAATTCCGACATCTACACGGATTTATCTTTGGATGAGCTCTCCAAAAACTTCTTTTCCCACGGCGATCTCCTGGGGACCATCGCCCTGGGCGGCTTTCCCGGGGGGACGGTCTCGGTCGGGGAGGGGGGGAGGGTGCTGGCCTTCCGGGCGGAGGGGAGGGCGCCCGGGGAGCTCTCCCGTCTCCACGGCCTGGGCGTGATGCTTCTAAGCCCCGCGGTCCCCCCCCTCCTTCCGGATGGCTTCTCCGACGTGATCGAGGATTTAAACCCCCTCCTTGGAAAGGGCGGGAGGATGACCTCCGTCCCTCTTGGCCGGGCCTTCTGGTCCGACATGGGCACCCCCGGGGATTACTACCGGCTCAACTCCGTCCTGGCGGCCGGAGGGCGCTTCGTGGACGAGGGGGCGAAGGTGGAGGGGGAAAGCTCCGGCTTTTTGGTGGCCGGAGCCGGAGCCCGGGTGGAAAAGGGCGCCCGGGTGGAAAACTGCGTCTTCTGGCCCGGGGCCGTGGCGGAGAGCGGCTCGGAGCTATCCTCCGTGATCGTGGCCGGAAGGGCGCGCTCCGGGCTCAAAATGCGGGGAGGGGTGGTGACTGGTCTCTGATGGCCGCGATTTGAGTTCCTTTTGGCGGCGAATAAAATTATCGTCCGTCTTTTCCGCCTAAATTTTTTTGAATCGCCTCACCGTGAACGTTTAGTCCGCCCCGTGGATGCGCCGCGCCTTCCATCTCCCGCCATTCGCCCCCCCGTCCGGAAGAGCGCGCCGCGGTTTTCTTTTCCGCGGTCCGGAAATAAGGACGTTCGCGGTTTACGTATACTAAAATCTTATTTTTGTCATCCTTTTTCTGGTTTATCACCTTTTTAACAATAAAGATTAGACTTTTCCCTTCTTATGTAAAGATTTACATAAGAAGGGCCGCATAGAGAGATTCTTCAACACCATACAGGACAGGGGCGTGAAGATGATGAACTTCGGGAACATCTCGACCATCCAGGAAGCCAACGAGTTCCTGGCCGAGAAGTTCCGCCCCTGGTGGGAGAAGAACTGCGCCCGCGCCCCCTTGACCGACGTGGACGTCCACCGTTCCGCCGATGACCTCGACCTGGACGCCATCTTCAGCGAGCAGGTGAAGAAGAGCGTGAGGCGGGCCTACTGCTTCCAGCACGAGAACATCAGGTACCAGATCGAGGCCGGCGACATGACGCCCCAGCTCTTCCGCAAGAAGATCACGCTGGAGGTCAGGACCGACGGCAGCCTGATGGCGTCCT
>JAISMF010000033.1 GCA_031276865.1 Deltaproteobacteria bacterium
CCTCCCGAACTGGAAAACATCGACGTGGCGTCGCAAACTAGCTACCTGTGGGAAATCGAACTCGAATATAAGAAGGATCTGGAAGAGGCCAAGGCGAAGTTCAAAGCCGCGGAGAAGGCTGCGGAGAAGGCCGCGAAGAAGGCCGCAAGGAAGGCCGCAAGGAAGCTTAAGGCCGCGAGGAAGGCCGCGAAAGAGGCCGCGGAGAAGAATTCTAAGGAGCTCGCCTTCAAACTCATTTCGGAAGGCTGGTCCTTGGAGAAAATCGCCGAATTCACCGGCCTGACTCTGGAACAGGTGAGATCCCTCGCCCCAGCTTGACCTCTTAAAAGCGGATTTCCAGCTCCCGGCCCTAAGAGGGTCCCCCCTCCCTGGGAGGACGTCTCTTTTTTTCGCTTCCCACCGTAAAGCATCCCGCCAGGGCGGTCGCGATCGGCCGTCCTGGCGGTTTTGGTTGGAAAGCCTCTAACCGTTCCCTCCGCCCACGCCGCCAGTTTCCCCTGGCTTTCTTCCATTCCCCGCCAGCCCGTCCCGCTCCCCAGTTCGAAAACCACGAAGGCCATCTTCCCGGACTAAAGGACGCCTGGTCTCCTCCGATTCCTTCTCTCCTTTGGTGGTTTGTCCGCAATATGATGTGTTAGAAAAAATTTAATATTATAATTCATGTTTTAACCTATATCTCACATAAGACTAAATGTTTAATCAATACGATCTAAAGACTAAAATTGCGATATAGATAGAAGCATAGATATATTAAAAAATTTATTTACCTTTTAAATAACAAGACTTTGCATAAACTATCCTACATCATATCGCGGAGAAACCCTCCTTCGGCGCCCGCCCTTTTTTTAATTTGTAAGATTAAAACGCGATATATATGGTTGTTCATGCTAAAATATACCGCGGTCGCGCTTTAAAGGAGCATTCAACTTCGGGGGAAAACGCTGAAAACTTACATGGAAATTGTCGGGCGTTCCAAAAAAATAGTTTCTCCTACTTATTAGTCTCAATATATTGTTGTTTGCTTTCATATTAGGAGTTAGGTGTAACCAGCATATTTCAAAAGAAATTAAAATTCATTAAACTGTAGTTCACACCTATTTTTCTAACTACAAATTATCATTACAAATAGATAAACATAAAATCCTTATACAATATACATAATAAAATTTTTGGTTTCTTTGATTTTTAAATTATCCTAACATATAGACAGAATTTTAATATTTTAACCACGTTGTACTTTTATCATGTTTATAACTTCCGGATTTAAAAAGGCATAGAGCGCGCCTAACTTTGATGTTTCCTATTGAGATAAAATTAGTAAAGCAAATTACGTGACGATCGGAACATAACCCTTGTGAATTTTAGGAAAGAAAATATCGTCGCAAACTTTTAGTCATACATTGTTCGATTCAAATTTCAAAGTAATAACTGTGATGTATCAGCATATCAGGATAATCGCTAGTCGGTATTATTTTTGATTAGAAAAAAGTCGTGAACTACAGTTAAAACAATCTATTGACCATTCCTTCATTCCCTTGGGCAAATTCATTTAAGTTTGCCCTATAGATTTCTGGGATAGCGATTGGGGAGGCTGAAAAGTTTAGCGACAGAAATATCACGCCCTATTAGTCACGCTACGCTTCAAACTTCTGGAACTTGACTTTCCGCGACCTGCCGAGACGTCTCTTTACGAGGCGCTTTTAAACAAATATTGCGCCAGACCCGCCGACATGGAGGGTATGAGACGAATCCTTGAAATTTCGAAAAACCACGCTAATTATTACCTATCGTCCATGAAAGCGGAAACACTCACCGAGACCAGCCGTAAGGTCGAGGACGTAGTTAAACGAGACTGGACCCACTTCATATTACTCCGTCCCAAAAAAACTATCCCCGCGACACCAGCGCTACTGGCGGCCGCGCCAGGAGACGCCGGCGGGGCCGCGAATTTTTCCGGATAATCAGCCGAAAATCGCGCCCGAATCACGGCGGAGGTCGGGTTAACTCCCGTGTTCTCCGCGGTAGCCTCAAAACCAACGCGTTCTTCAACGCAACCCTGGTTTCAAGAGAACGGAGAAAACCCTTGGAGCTCTTTTATCCGATCCGCTCATTGGCATCTCGATTTGTGAAAAAACTATCAAGAAGCTTTTTTCTTAAAATCGTTCGCGGAGTGGATCGAAAAAAGCCCGTCTTATCTTCTTCCACGCTCACCGAAATACGAAAAATTCGTAACCGCGGACGTGAAAAAAAAGACGGGCTTAGACGATTTTAAAGAACGCCTCCGGAGCGCGGGGCTGGAAACAAAAAAGATCAAACGAAGCGGCAGATCTCGTCTAGGGGTTTGCGGGACTTCTCCCTGATCTTGCCGTCTCGGGGATATCCCGCCGCCACCACCAGAAAAATGTTCTTTTCCGCCGGGATGTTCAAAAGTTCCCGCAGGCGCGGCCGGTCGAAGAGCCCCAGGATGCAGGTGCCCAGACCGAGGGATTCCGCCTCCAGGGTGAGGGAGAGGGCGAAACCGCCTAGATCGCCCCTGGCGAAGACTTGGCTTTCGCAGATTTTGGCGACGGCGGGCATCAGTTTGGCCGTCTCCTCCACCACCACGAAAAAGGCTTTAGCGTCCTTGATGTAGCTGTTGGCGCCCAGCTGCATGGTGCCTTCGGCCACCAGGGGAACCACTTTGGGATCCTCCACCACCACCACGGACCAGGGCTGGGAATTACAGGCCGAGGGCGCCAATCTCGCGGCCTCGACGCATTTCAAGAGTTTTTCACGCTCCACCGGCTTGTCGGAAAACGAGCGGCAACTCTGGCGTTTCGCGGCCAGTTCCAGAAAATCTCCCATAAAAACTCCTTTTCCCGCTTGGCGGAGCGCCCAGGCGGCGGGCCGCCGGAGCCCCGCCTGGTTGAGGCGGGGAGATGAAGCGGCCGGAAAACGACCTTATAGGGCGGCGCCGATAAAGGCGCGGCTACTTCTTCTTATCCTTGTCCTTGCCCTGGGACTTGGCGGCGGGGGCGGCCTTGGCCGGCGCCGCGGCCTTGGCCGGAGCCTCGGCCTGTTGGGCCTGCTCCACCTCGGCCTTCAGACCCTTGGGAACGCCCACCAGGGCCACGGGCAGATCCACGGTCTTCACCAAAGAGAGATTGTCGGGGAGTTTGATCTGGGTGAGGTGCATGGTCTGCCCCAGGTTGAGGCCCGAGACGTCCGCCTGGATTTCCGCCGGGATGTCCGGAGGAAGCCCCTTCACCGTGACCTCCCTTTCCACCTGCTGGAGCTGTCCGCCCTTCTCCACCCCCTGGGCTTTACCCACCAGGGTCAGGGGGACTTTCACCGTGACGGGCTTTCCGGTGTCCACCTTCTGCAAATCGACATGGAGGAGCTTCCGGGAGACCGGATGTATCTGATACTCCTTCACCAAGGCCGGGTGGCTCCCGTGACCCTCGATTTCAACGGTGAAAAGGGAGCGGTTGCCGGCGTCCGTCAGGAAGGCCTTTTTAAACTCCGAGTAGCTGAGCTCCAGGGGCCTGGACTCCTCTTTCTCGCCGTAAAAAACCGCCGGCAGCCCTCCTTGGGCCCTTAAGCGCCTGGCGGCGTTGGATGTGCCGGCCTCTCTGGGCTTGGCCTTGATAGTGGTGGATAGACCCATTTTAATTCACCTCTCCGGAAAAACGCCTCCCCCCTTCCGGCTCCAGGGTCGGGAAAACGGGGGAATTCCCTCTTTTAGGGACAAATCCGGCCGCCTAGCGGGCGGCCGGAGAGAATCCAGGAAGAGGGAGGACTCGGGAAACTGACACGAATCGCCGCGGCGGCTCGCGAAGGCGCGCCGCGGTCCGCGGAAAAGACACTCTAGCAGATTTTCAGACGAAAAGCGAGCTTATGGAATCCTCCTGGTGGATCCTTCTAATGGCCTCGCTTAGGAGCTTTCCCACGGATAAAACCTTGATTTTACTAATTTCCCGACCTTCGGCGGAAAGGGGGATGGTGTTGGTCACCATCATCTCGTCTATGGGGCACTCGCTTATGAGTTTCAGAGCTTTCCCGGAAAACACCGGGTGGGTGGCCAGGGCCAGGACCTCCACCGCCCCCTTCTGCTTGATGACGGCCGCCGCCTGGGTGAGGGTGCCGGCCGTGTCCACCATGTCGTCTATGATGAGGGCTCTTTTTCCCTTGACGTCGCCGATGATGTTCATGGCCTTGGCCTCGTTGGGGGCGTCCCGCCTCTTGTCCACGATGGCCAGAGGCGCCGAGAGGTGCTTGGCCAGGAAACGGGTGCGCTCCACCCCGCCGGCGTCCGGGGACACCAGGATGATGTTTTCCGTGCCCAGAGATTTTATGTGCTGCAGGAAGATGGGGGCGGCGAAGAGGTGGTCCACCGGGATGTTGAAAAAGCCCTGAATCTGGCCGGCGTGCAGATCCATGGCCAGCACCCTGGTGGTGCCGGCCGCCGTCAGGAGATCCGCCACCAGTTTGGCGGAGATGGGCACCCGGGGAGCGGCCTTTCTATCCTGCCTCGCGTAGCCGTAATAAGGAATGACCGCCGTGATGCGCCTGGCCGACGCCCTCTTCAGGGCGTCTATTATCAATAGGAGCTCCATGAGGTTGTCGTTCACCGGAGCGCAGGTGGACTGAATAACGAAGGTGTCGCGGCCGCGGACGTTTTCCCCCAGCTCGATGAAGATCTCCCCGTCGGAGAACCTCCGCACCTGGGCCTTTCCCAGGGGCTGCCAGAGGAAGTCGCAGATCTCCAGGGCCAGGGCCTGATTGGAGTTGCCGGAAAGCACCACTATGTCACTTGGCATGTTAACTCCTGGAAGAAAGGCGTACGGGCGTCAAAAAGGGAAATCCGGCATCGCCGGAGTGGGAAAAAGCTTGAGGTGCCTAATATTATACCCCGGATGTTCAAAAATCAACAGGGAACGGGCAATCGGGAAGAGATCCGGGAGGCTTACCGCTTTCAAGCCGGAACCCTAGGCCCTCCGGCCCGGTTCGGCGGCGGGGGCGCGTGAACGGAAAAAGGAAAGAAGAAAGTTTTCTTCGTCTAAATACAGTATGTATTTTGTATAATATACGCTTCATATTGTGGAGATGAAACGAAGTTCCGCAAACGGAGGGGTTTTCCGGAAACGGATGTTCAAAGCGCTAAAAACGGCGGCGCGCGCGCTTTTCAGCTATGGACGGCCCTTTCACGCCCACGGATCGCTCCTTCCCTGAATAATTGTATACGAATTATATCCTATGATACCAATAAATGTTATAACTACAAATTATATTAAAGGTATTTATCTTAGGTAAATTTTTATGCTTAAATTTAAAAAAAGACGGGCGGAGCGGAAAAAAAACACGCGGGCGTTTTCGATGTTTTGAAATGGGATGGCTTATAAAGCGTTAATTTCCCGGCAAACCAAATATATTCAAATTTCCAAACAACTGTCAACGCCGGACTTTACCGCGTAAACTTCAAGCTATGAATGAAACGCGGTTCGCGGCTAAACTAAGGCTTTCATCCCATGGAGATTAAGAATTGGCTCTTTCATTTTGGTTGACATCGATAAAGCGAAGTTCATTAGGACGATGCGAAAAAAAACCTAAACTTTTAGATGGAAGCCTGAAAACGCGTCCATTGGCGGAGCGAATTCCCAAGTCGCGTTCTCCCCCTCTGCGGAAAATTGAACGACAAGAAAAAAGTTACTTCCTTTCAAGCCCTATCGCATGGTTTTACGGGATTTAAGAGAGATTGAGGCGAAATTGAAAGTTTAACGAAAGTTTAACGAGCGATGAGTTAAATAGTGGTTATTGAAATGTCAATTCTTATCAACGTTTTACAAGCTAAAAAGAGCCGCGAACGCCGCGCCTCAATATTTAGATGACGTTAATCGCGCGAACTTCATGATAAGCATTTAATTTTCCGCGAATTTAATTTAAATAAAAGTCGTGAAAAAAAATTAGAAACATTGTAATTGAATAACAATTCGGCCAACGCGCCTAAATAATCGCGCGCGCCGGTTATAAATTTTATAAGAATACATCGAGAAATATAAGACGAACAAAAAGCGGCTTGGAAAGATTTAAACAAAATCCACGCCGCCACCTAAACCTTCGCGGACGGAAGAAAGCCTCCGGGCCTGACAGTGTAATTCCACTCGCCATGAAAAGCGTTTCCGCTGATTCTGACCGTCCGCATTTCCTCAAGGGAAACCTTGCGCCCGGGAGCGTAAATTTGATCATCCAGTTCAACCATTTTACCAATTCCCCTGGGCCGGCGGCCGCGGCTGACATAAGACACGACGGCCTCATAGCCAGGCGAGGGTCTGCTCCAGCTGTCGATGGTCACATACGAAAATAATCGGGATTCGGTGAGGTTCCATCTATGAATAGCTCCCGGCGGAAAATGGAGCACTTTAACGGGACAAGTGGAATCGTCCGCAATATTCTGCAGCTCTATTTTCCATAAATTGAGGCCGCGGCTGTTCAAGCCGGCGGAATCGGCGGTTAGAACAATTTTCTTTGGCGGGTTCTTGTATAATTTCCTTCCATCATACCGCCACCAGCCTCGTAGGGAAGCGATGGCGAGCGAGGCGGGGTCATGTTCTTTACCCACGCCGACAAGAGAATGAAAAATCCTCCCCCCGCGCGCCTCGTCGCAGGAAAAAGACAAAACCGGAGATTTTTCGGATAAGGCTTTATCGACAACCTTATTTATACGCCGAAGCTGCGCGTCGATATCGGCGTCAACTTTTACGCCGGACGCTCTTTCACCGGCCGGAACCCTGAAACCGAGCTGTTTCACCATACGCGTCACGTCGGAGGCGCTTACCGAATGACCCGACTCGCCCAGGCGGGCGGCTATGACGCTTGGACTTTGAACCGTCCATATTATGGCGCAGCCCGGCTCACCTATAAGTCCATCCTCGATTAAAGCGAGCAGGGCGTCCTTTAACCGCGGATCGCAAAGAGATTTATTTCTTTTCCCGCCGCCTGGTTTTCCCGCTCCGCCTGGAGCGTTTTTTTTCGCGTTTATTCGCATGACGCCGCCGACAAGATCGTCCGGGGATAAGCCCGTCACCTTGGAAACCGCTTCGACGCCCCTTTCCCGATCTCGTCGGCGAAAAGGGAAGAAAGAACCAGCCTCGGACCATCATCGAGCAGAGGCCACATCATCTGGCGGCATTTTTTAAAAAAATCGATGAGCATTTTTAACAGCGGTGGTTTATTAAGGAATTTAGAGAAAAAATGAAGAAATTCAACCGCGCCCTGCCCGGGCTTAAACGCCGAGGCCGGGGCTTGCTCTCCGGCCTTGAAAATCCGCGTCCGACCAACCAGGTCGGGTTCAGCTTCGGGCTATGATTGAAACGCTCTCCCGGGACGCGCCGGAGGAAGATTCGCGGCCCGACGAAGCGACCATCGCGGCGAACCCGCCTGAATAACAAACGCCTGGCGACCTCTCGGAAAGGGCCATTTTAAGCCTCCTAAACAAAAAACAGTACAAATCCCGCCTTGGGGGTCTGTACTGTGTTTTGTACTTTATTTCTAGAAAAATGTAAATAATTTTAGTCGATTTTAGGTCCTCTCAGAAAAACTGATTTTTTATGAAATGGCTTATTTACGGGCTCAAATTGAATTTAGCATACTGTAGAGTCTTCCAGAAGTTAAGTTGTGGCTGGGGCGGAAGGATTCGAACCTTCGAATGCAGGAACCAAAACCCTGTGTCTTACCACTTGACGACGCCCCAACGCGTACGCTCAGATTATAGCGAAGACTCCGATGAAATACCCGCTTCTTTTAACTTTGGCCAAGGCTTTTCCGGCCTCCACGGGGCTTTCGAAGAGTCCCCAGAGGGCCGGACCGCTACCGGAAAGACCGGCGGGTCCCGGACAGTTCTTTTCCAAAAGCTTCACGGCCTCGGCGATGACCGGAGCGAGGGAGAGGGCGGCGGGGAAAAGGGCGTTGCGGCCCAGGGGGGGGCGGTTTCCGGAACCGGTTTTCAGCTTAGTTCCGGAGGCCTCTTTTGTCAAGTCGAGCTCCTTAAATACCCGGGCCGTGGAGAGTGAGGCGGGGGGGACGACGAGGAGGACGTAGGGGGGGATCCTCTCCCCCCGGAAAAGCGAGAGCTTCTCCCCCTTCCCCCGGGCCGTTAATAGGGGCTCGTCTTTGAGGAAGAAGGGCACGTCCGCCCCCAGCTCGGAGCCCATATCCAGAAGGGTTTTGTCAGCCAAAGGTTCCCGAAGACGGCCGTTCAAGGCTTTGAGGACCGCCGCCGCGTCCGAGGATCCCCCACCCAGGCCGGAGGCCAGGGGGATGTTCTTTTGTATGCGGATTTTAACGGCTTTTTGGGGAAAGCCCGTCTTCTCCCGAAAAAGCCTCACCGCCCGCGAGACGATGTTTCCCGGCGAGGTGAAGTCCGGGGGAAGGCCTCCCGGAAGCTCGGTGTCCGCCATGAGGATGTCGACCACTCCCTCCAATCGTCCCTGATCCTTTTCCGGATAGCGGCGATCGCCTCCCTTTCGCCGGGAAATCCCCCTCCTCTCCAGAGCGAAGCGGCGCTCGATCTCTCGGCGGGTTTCGCCCGCGCGGCGGTCGCCTTGGCGCCTGGCGGAGCCGCGCCGGTCCTCCGCCTCCCTCCGGTCGCCCTCCCGGCGGTCGGCGAGCCTTCTATCCTCCCGGCGCCTGTCCGATCCCCTTTCGCGGATGAACGACTCCTCCGGGGGGGCCTCCCCGGAGAGCTCCCTCAGTTTGCGGCGGTCGAGGCCGGAGCGCCTCTCGGAAAAGATCCTCCTCTCCCCCGCCCTCCTCTCGGAAAGCCGCCTCTCGCCCTGGCGGCGTTCGGAAACCCGGCGGTCGTCCACCCGCCTCTCCCCGGGCCCCTGACGACGGTCGAGGGAGCGGCGGTCGCCTCCGCGGCGGTCCGGACCCCTCCTGTCGCCGGCCCGGCGATCCTTCACCGCCAGATCGTCCACGGAGAGCTCGATCTCCAGAAGATCAAAGAGCGAAATCCTGGCCATGAGGCTGTGAAGCTCGTGGAAGCCGTCCGGAAGATCTCCCAAGACCTCCAGAAACAGATTTATTTTGGCGGGCGCGGTTACCAGCATGGGCCTTTCTCGAAAGCGCCGGTCGTTCCGGCCGGTTTTAAGCGTGGGGGGATGGGGAAGGCCCTTGGGGGGAAGCCCGGAGCTTCCCTTGGGGGGGAGCGGGGCGGAGGGCCCGAAAAAGGGGGGGGTTGAGCCGGCCGCGGAGCTCTAGCAGGCGCCCTCGCCCGCCCTGCGGGCGGCCGGGGCGGAGAGGGACTCGTAGGGGTCCACCACGTTTATCACCAGGCCGTTTCTCACCTTGGGATAGAAGTAGGTGGCCTTCCGCGGCATGACGAAGCCCGCCTCGGTCACCTTCAAAATATCGGAAAGGGAGGTGGGATTGAGGATGAAGGCGGCCCGGGCGCCCTGCTCCACCAGCTCCAGGGCCTCGGCCGTTTCGGAGACGTAGCTGATGCAGTCCGGATCGTCCAAGCGATCCTCGGTCAGGCTTAAGCCCTTTTTCAGGATCACGTTGGTGAGGATGGAGACGTCCAAAAGCGAGAGGCTGGACTCCTCCGGCCTCTCCAGGCTCAAGGCCTCCTTCGCCTTCTCCTTCACCTTCACGAAGACGAAATAGTCCGCCCCGTTTAAAAAGAGCCCGAAAACGGTGAGGCCCTTTTTGGAGTCCTCCTGGAGCTTCTCTTTCAGGGTCTCCAAGGCCGCCCCCTTCCCCCCGTCGGAATGGGAAAAGAGCCTAACATCGGCGAATTCGCCTAAGCGCCGTAAAAGCTCGTCGTTTCCGTAGGGGGAAGTTTTAAGAATCCTGTGGGTGGGGAGCACGCAAAGGCCCGGATCCCCCATGGGGGAGAGGTAGGTCATGACGTAGTCCAGGGGGCTCTCCGGGGGAAGGGGCGGGGCCTTTTCCCGGGCCAGCTTGAGGGAGAGCTCCCGGCGGTAGTTTAAAGTCGTCATATAGCGGTGGTGGCCATCGGCTATGTAGACCGTGGAGCGGGAAAGGGCCAGGGTCAGGGGGCCGTACTCCTCGGGGCGGGTCAGAAAGTACACCCGGTGCTCCTCCCCCGCTCCGTCCTTGAGGGCGATGTCCGGAAGCCTGTCGGCGGCGAGGGAGTAAAGGAGGTTCAGGGAGGCGTTCCCCGGATCCGGGAAGAACCCGAAGATGGGGCTCAGCTGGGCCTGGGTTTTCAGCATCAGATCCAGCCTCTCCATCTTGTGGAAGCTGAAGGTCTGCTCGTGGAGGCGCACCGCGGCGTCGGGTCCGGGCTCCTCTAAGCGCATGAGCCCGATGAAGCCGTGGCGGGTGAGGGGCTCGCCGGTTAAGGGGTGGATCCAGCTGGTCTCCACCAGGAAAACGGCGGGAATATCCGTCCGCACCAGGACGCCGCCCTCCAGCCACTCCTTTAAAAGCCGCCCGGACCGCTCGTGCCAGGCCATGCCGTCGACGTCCCCATCCAGGACGCGGCCCAAATCCACGTGCAGAAAATTATGCTCATGGCTGGAGTAGTAAAACTCCCTCTGCCCGTCCGTGAGGACGTCGTAGGGGGGTGAGGTTAAAAGGGTTCCGTGGCGTTTTATCTCGTCTGGATGGTAGACGAAGCCCCGAAACGGCTGAAAGGAAACCATGCCTGAATAAGCCTCCCTGCGGAAAACTAAGCCGTCATCATAACAAAGGAAAGCTTTCCTTTTCAAGCCAAATTTTCGAGAATGTAGGGAAAATTCACTATTTTTCCCTTGAACGAAGGCGCCGGAGGCCCTCCATCCGCGTGAACGCGGAAGTGGCGGCGTCCGGCCGCGGCCCGGGGAAGCCGGGCCGCCGCCTTGGGGGTGGTCGTAACCAAAATTATAATTTTCACACCATCCACGGCTACGATAAGCCTCGACGGCGTTCACCGGCAAAGCTTGGAGCGGCGACGGAAGCGAAGCAAAGGGAAGCCGCGGCCCCGACTAATCGACAATTCCGACGAATTCAAGGCCAACGGCGCCAAACCCTCAAGATATCGGCGCCAAAACGCCCCCCCGGAAACCGAACGAGGCGGCCGCGCCTGTTCGAAAAGAAAACCCGCCTCCACCCCATACCAGTGGATATTGCCGCGGGTAAAAACACAAGCCGCCTCTTCCCCCGCCGCCAAAATCCAAGACCGACGGCTCGTTTCCGAAAAACCGGACGAAAACCTAACAAACCCGGTCGGTGAAAAAAGCGTAAGGCGGGGTTTCAAACCGACTACCTTGGCCGCTCGACCGCCGGATCCATGATCGGGCGCCGGTTTTAAAATCCGCCGCCAACCCCCGCCGGGCCGCCGGGGTTTAAACCGACCCTCCATAGCTCCTCCGCGCGCCGTCCCGGGGTCCCGCCTGGCGCGTCTAAAAGCGACGCGGATGATAAAAAAAACGCGCATCTTCGACAAGGACGGTCGAGATCTTCGGCTCGTTTAGGGCCTTTGAACGCCCCGGCGCTTTCAACCCTCACCCGTCGACAAGCGTTGGAAACGCGTTATCCGCCGCCCTGGAGACGTTTCGGAGCGTTCCGGATACGGCGTTTAAATTTTCAGGCTCCTTGGCTTGACAATCCAGTCTTCACGGCGCCTCTTAATCGCCGGGGGCGCGGGAATGGCGAACGGCGATCAACCCGGGACGCGGCTTTCTCATGATTTCCACGCCCGCCGCCCTCTAATCGATTCGAGAAGCCCGGGCGCGCGAATATAAGCGCTTCCCCCGAACTTCGTTCGCCGCTCGGAGGTTAGCCCCGCTCGTCCCCGCGTCTAACGGAGCGCCCACGAAAGCGGATTTAGGCGGGTCCCGGGATAAAGGCGAAAAAGGGGAAAAAGGGGCTTAAAGGCCGGCCGCGGCGCGCGCCGGAAACGCCCGCGAGGGTTTTTGGCGTACGGACCCCGCGAAAAGGCGGGAAACGCGCCCCCGCCCGCCGGGCTAGGGGCGCGGACCGCGGCTGGTTGAAAAACACGCCCGAACGATCCATGCCAAAAGCCCGGATAACCGTAGCGAGGGCGTCCTCGCAGACGGACGCCCATCTCGCAAGTTGGGAAGAAAGGGACGGCGGAAAAAATTCTCCGCTTTCGAGGGCGAAAGTCGTCCGCGGGTTCCGCAAGCGCCGCGGCTAATCCTTAAAGCCGGTTAAAATCCTGTTACCCGGCGGCAAAGCCCCTTTTATTTCGGAAATTTTATTTATCCCGGCGCCCTTCAACATGTCCACGATCTCGCTGTAGGCGTAAGCGGCGCCGCCCGGGGTCTGCACCAGCATGTTCAAGGTGAAGAGGGCGGGTCCCAAGGGACCTCTTCTGTCATCGTCCAGCACGAACTCCTGAATGAGGATCTCCCCCCCCGGGCGCAGCGCCTCCACGCCCCTCTTGACTAAGAGAGCGGCGTTTTCCGGATTTTCTCCGTGGATCACCTGGCTCATCCAAACGACGTCGAAATCTCCGGGGATGGGATCGCTTAAAAAATCGCCGCCCTGAAAGCTCACCCTGTCCCTCACCCCCAGCCTGTCCAGGATTTCCAGAGCCACCGCCTCGCTGGGCGGCCGATCGAAGACCACGGCCTTTAGGCCGGGATTGGCGGCGCAGAAATAGGCCGCGTAGGTTCCTGGACCCCCGCCTAGATCGAGGAGGCGTTTATGGCCTTTTAGATCGAGCGCCGCCGTCACCGTCCGGGCCTGAAGCACCGCCACGCTGTACATCCCCAAGATGAAATGCCTGTGTCTGGAGGCTTCAAGGTCCTTAATCTCCTCCGGACTCGGTTCGGGAAGCGATCTGGCGTTTCCGCCGCTTTTCACGCACCTTGCGAGTCGCGTCCAGTTCGGGTTGATCTGGTGCATGTGAACCAGGATGTATCCCAAGTAATCCCGGCTCTCCTCGGAGAGGTGGCGGCGGGAGAAATCCGTAAGCGATATTTCGTCCCCGTCCCTCTTCAGGAGCTCCAGCGCCGTTAGGGCCGTCACCATCTTTTCCGTGGCCCGGCGGTCGGATTGTATCGCCTTGGCCAGAGAATCGACGGTGGCTTCGTCTTTCAGTTTGTCCAGCGCCGTGAAAATTCCCAAAACCACCGCCGACTGAACCGTCCAGGCCTTCCAGGCGTCGTAGTTCATCTTCAGCAAATCCGCCGGCGTCCAAGTCGCGTCTGACATTTATATCCGCCTCTCCGAAATTTAATTTTTCGCGGTTAATCGGGCTTTGAAGTTCCAAGTCCCTTCAAGTCCCTTCAAGTCCCTTCAAGTCCCTTCAAGTCCCTTCAAGTCCCTTCAAGTCCCTTCAAGTCCCTTCAAGTCCCTTCAAGTCCCTTCAAGTCCCTTCAAG
>JAISMF010000034.1 GCA_031276865.1 Deltaproteobacteria bacterium
CCCGATTATAGGCAATCAGCGACTCGTCCCAATTATAATTTATGGATGAACATAGAAAGCGCTACTATAAACGGATTCGAATTGGGAACAACATTTGATATAGGTGAGCATTTTGATCTTGATTTCAAATTAGAACCGTATTTTCACTGGACTCATTTGATTAGATCTACAAACAATGTGAAACATGAAGATCTTGCTAACAGAGCTAAAGATACGGTTTCATTCGGAATTGATTTTTCATATGAACCGGCTTCTTTTGATGCGAGTATAAATGGTGTTAGGCACGGAAAAATGAGAACCAAAACAGGCACAGAACCCTGGAAATCGGTTAAATCCGCAGTTGTATTTGATGTAAATATTAAAAAAGGCCTGTACACAACCGAAGATTACGGTAGGGTTAATCTTAAGGTAAACCTGAAAAACATCTTTAACAAAACGTATACTAGAACAACGACTGAAGAAGGTTTTGATGATTTTATGCCTGGAAGATCTTTTTATGTAGCTTTGGAATACGCTTTTTAGTTCAATAATTTACTTTCTTACTTTAACCGGTCATGATCGAGCCGTTCACATTTATTCGGCTCGTTTATGATCGGTTTTTATTTACCTTTTAATTATATATGCTACACCGCTTTGAGTTATGTATATATTTTTTTAAATCAATTAGTTTGTAAGAGCAAATTATTTAAAGTTTTATAATTCAATATCATATATAATATCACTTAAATGGTTTTAATAGTTGTATAATCTTATTAACCGCCGTTTCTAAATTCCCTGAATTATCAATTTTTGTATAATCAACATGCTCAGGTATCTCAAAACGTTTCCACCCTCTTTCTATACGCTCTTCTATCTCTTCTTTAGCTTCTCTTTTTCTTGTTAATAATCTTCTTTTTATAATCGGAAGTTCAGCCATAATCTCTATTACTTCCATTCTCTGAAACAACGAACTCGCTTTTTTTAAATATTCGCGGGAACCATTCACAATAACCGTGTTTCCAAGATATAATTCGTCCTCCATTTCTTTTCCTACTCCGTACTTTAATCCGTGACTTTCCCAGTTTAAGGAAAACATTCCTGATTTTTTCATCCTTTCAAATTCATCATCCGTAACGTAATAATGACCTTCTCCCGCTTCATTATCCTTTCTCGTGATATAACGCCTCATTACTTTAACCCTATCGCCGAGCGCGGCTTTCACTTCTCTTAAAACGCTGTCTTTTCCCGCGCCTGAAGGTCCAATCACGTAAATAAGCCTCCCCGCGTGCTTCACTTCAGATTCGAGCGGGCTATCCATAACGTCTCCTGATAATCACCAAAAATAAAGACAACCGCGAAAAAGCGGGCTTAAAATTGACGGATCTCTCACTTCGGTCCTACACGCTACGGCCTTAAAGGATTCCATTAATTATCCACCCGCTTTCAACTGATTTAATTAAACTAGTCTTTTCGTTCCCGCCCCGCCGTCGCCCTCTTCATTAATCGTATTTTTCTTGAAAATGCGAAATAAGGCGGATTGAGATCGATATGAAACTGAAAAACGGATAAAGCCTATTCTTTCCTAATAAACCCTACGGCCGCCCACCCAGACGGCTTCTATCCTGGGACGCTTGTTTCTAAAACTCACCCTTAACAGATCGGCCTTCAGCCCGGGGGCGATGCTCCCCCGATCGGTTAGGCCGGCGGTCTCGGCGGGGGTACGGCTCACGGAAGCGTAGGCGTCCTCGAAACCGTAGCCGTGCTTGCGCCAGAGGGAAAAGGCTCCGTGGATGAGGCTTGAGGGGACGTAGTCCGAGGAGAGGCAGCTTAAGTGCCCGGCTTTAGCCACGTCCGAGGCCAGGACGTTTCCGCTATGCGAACTTTCACGGATGAGATTGGGGGTGCCCATGATGACGGTGAGCCCGGCTTCGGCGGCCGCGGCGGCCGCCTCGAGGGTGGTGGGAAACTCGCTAATGACGGCTCCTAGATCCAGGGCGTCCTCTATGTGACTCGTTTCCGTGTCGTCGTGGGTGGCCAAAGGGATGTTCCGCTCCCGGGCGTAGTCCTTCACCAACCGGATGTTCTTCGCGGCGTGCTGGTCCCGGATCTCCTTTATCTTCAGGGCCTCTTTTTCCAGCTCCTCCAGGCTCGCGTGCTTCCTGTTGTATCTGGCCCAGTCGGAGAGCTCCCGCCACTGCCGCTGCCAGGGGGTGTGATCCATGACGCTCACCATATCCGGGGAGGCTATGCTCAAAGCCTCGGTGAATAGCCTTTCCATATCGGCGTCGCTTATCTCGCACCTGATATGGAGAAGGTGACGCGCCCGGGCGTGCTCCCTTCCCTCCAGGTAGGCCTCGAGCGACATTTTAAGCATCGCTTCCCTACCCTTGTCCACGGATTCGCCCACGCAGACGGAGTCGAAGACCGTGGTTATGCCGGAGGCGACCATCTGGGCGTCGTGGGCCTCCATGGCGCCTAAAGCGTCGCTCCAGTATATTTCGGGCCTGGGCATGAGGTGCCTTTCGAGGTTATCCGTGTGGAGCTCCACCATGCCGGGAAGGAGATAATCCCCTTCGAGATCTATCGACTCAGGGGAATCGCCGAGTCCGTCCCCCACGGCGGAAATGAGGGCTCCCTCCACTCTGACGCCAGTCTTCCGCAAACCACCGGGGGTGAGGACCCTGCCTCCCTGGAAAAGGAGCTCTTTGTTCTCCTCCGCCGCGTTCATAATCTCCCTCGCGCTGTCGAATCTCATTTTCCGTCCTTTTTCCAGCGGGAATCCATCCCGGCGTCTCCGCGCCTCTCTTTATCTCCCGGCGCTTATTTTTAAGTCCTCAATCTCTCCGGAAGCGGGATCCGCGTCTTTCGGCTCCGCCATCCCCGATTCCGCCTTCTTCGGTTCGATTTGTCCGCGGGGCGCCCACCCTTGTTCCGACGTCGCCCGCGCCGCCAGCCCCGACGCGGGCGTCCCATGATCCGCCCCACCCGGCTCGGCATGTCCCGGCTCGAAGCCCCTCCCGCCTCCGGCGGGAGGGAGAAGCTCCAAGACGCCGTCGGCCACCCTCTCCCGCACCTCCCGGTCGTGAAACACCCCCACCACCGCGGCTCCCCTCTTTTTGGCGCCGATTATTAATTCCGTCACGATCTCCCGGTTTTTCCTATCGAGCGAGGCGGTGGGCTCGTCCAACAATAGAAGCGGCGGGTCCTTTATGAGCCCCCTGGCTATGTTCACCCGCTGCCTCTCGCCTCCGGAAAAGGTCAAGGGGGGGAGCTTCCAAAGCTTCTCCGGAACCGAAAGCCTAGACAGGGCCTCCCTAGCCCTTTCCAATCCCTCCTCCCGGGAACGACCTAAAGTTATTAAAGGCTCGGCCACGATCTCCAAGGCCGGAACCCTAGGGATCACCCTTAAAAACTGGCTCACGTAGGAGACGCTGTGACGCCGGAAGTCCATAATCTCCCGCTCGGAGGCCTCACTCATCTCCAGAAAGCCTCCGCCGTGACTCACCCGGAGGCTTCCTTCCGTGAGGCGGTAATTGCCGTAGAGGCACCTTAAGAGGGTGGACTTGCCGCAGCCCGAGGGGCCGTTGACGGCCAGGCAGCTTCCAAAGGGCACTAAGAAGCTCACGCCGGAGAGGGCCGTTATGAAGGCCGGGCCCTGGTGGTGGAGGGTGAAGCTCTTTTTTAAATTCTCAGCCTTTACCGCCGGACGCATTTTCAAGCCCCGCCTAAAACCGAGGAGACCAAAAGCTGGGTGTAGGGTTCCCCCGGGTCGTCTAAAACCTGATCCGTCAAACCCCTCTCTATGACTCTGCCGTTTTTCATCACCAAAAGCCTTTCCGTTAAAAGCCTCGCCACCCCCAGATCGTGAGTGACCAGAATCACCGCCAAATTGAACTCGGAGGAAAGCGAGCGCACCAGATCCAAGACCCGGGCCTGGACGGAGACGTCCAGGCCCCCGGTGGGCTCGTCCATGTAGACCAGCCTGGGGCCGGTCACCAGATTTCTGGCTATCTGGAGCCTCTGGCGCATGCCGCCCGAGTACTCCTCCGGCCGGGAGTCCAGCCTGTCCAAAGGGAGCTCCACTTTGGAAAACCACTCCGAGGCCCGAAGCCGCGCCTCCCCGTAGCGCCGGAGTCCGCCGGAGAGAAGCCGTTCGGCCACGTTCGCGCCGGCGCTCACTTTTAGTCTAAGGCCCGCGGCCGGATCCTGATGCACGAAGCCGATGTCGCTGCCTAAAAGGAACCGCCTCTCCCTTTCCCGGATCTTGAAAAAATCCCGCACCGTTCCGTCCCGGCCGCGGTAAAAAAGCTCCCCGGAGCTGGGAGGGAGGGCTCCGCTTAAAATGTTTAAAAGGGTGCTCTTGCCGCTTCCGCTCTCCCCCACTATCCCCAGGACCTCTCCCGGGTATAGTTCCAGATCCACGCCGTCCACGGCCAGGATGTCGCCGAATCTTTTAGTGATTCCTTCCGCCCGGATGAGAGGTTCCGTCATCGCGGATGGGTGATTTTCCTGTAGAAGCATAAAAAACCGTATAACCTCCGGCGGATGGCGAGCGGCGCGCGAGCCGCGCGAAGCTGGGTCGGGGGCGCGCGCCACGTGGCCCAAGAACGAAGACGCCCAATCCGCGCCCTTCGTTTCCGCGGCCTCCCCGGGGAAAGGCCGGCTAAGTAACGCTCCGTTTAACGCGACGCGGTTAAACGGGGATCAGTTTCCCGGGGCGGGCCCTTATCGGGCTCGCCCCGGCCCGTCTAAAAAAATCCGTTCCCCCCCCTCAACCTCCGCCGCGGGTCTCTTTTTCTCCGTCTGCGGCCTTTTCCCTTCTTCCGGCGCAGTAATCCGTGTCCGAGCACACGAAGATCCTCTCGCCTTGGTCTCCGGTTATCACCTCGTCTAAGAAACTAGTTTCCGACCCGCAGAGCTCGCAGGCGCGCCCGCTTTTAGCGGGCCGGAAGGGGTAGTCCTCGAAATCGAGGCTCACGACGGAGGTGTAAGGCGGCACGGCGTAGATCCTCTTCTCCCGACCGGCCCCGAAGAGGTGCAGGGCGGGCGACATGTGCAGCTTGGGGTTGTCGAAACGGGGTATGGGGGAGGGGCTCATGGCGTAGCGGGCGTTCACCAGCGCCGGGTAGTCGTAGCTGGAGGCTATCTCGCCGTGGCGGGTGATATCCTCGTAGAGCTTCACGTAGAGGATCCCGTACTCGCGGTTGGCGTGCCTGGCCGCGGCCTCGCCTTCCCGGGGCTCCAGAAAACGCAGGGGATCGGGAATGGGCACCTGGTAGACCATGATCTGGCCCGACTTCAAGGGAGTTTCGGGGATCCTGTGCCTGGTCTGGATGACGGTGGCCGCGGAGGTTTTCTCGGTCACCTCGACTCCGGCGGTTTTACGGAAAAACTTCTGGATGGAGACCGCGTTGGTGGTGTCGGAGGATCCCTGGTCGATGACCTTTAAAACGTCGTCCGGGCCGATAATCGAGGCCGTCACCTGGACTCCCCCTGTTCCCCAGCCGTAGGGCATGGGCATCTCCCTTCCGCTGAAGGGCACCTGGTAGCCGGGAACGCAGACGGCCTTGATGAGCGCCCTCCGCACGAGCCTTTTGCCGTCCTCGTCTAGGTAGGCGTAGTTCAAACCCCTTCTCCCGGAGGTTTTCCCGGCCTTTCCGGCTTTAACGGCCTTTCCGGCTTTAACGACTTTTTCGGCTTTCTCGGCGTTTCCAGCGTTTCCAGCGTTTCCGGCTTTCACAACGTTTCCGGCTTTTCCAGCTTTTCCGGCTTTAACGACTTTTTCGGCGGTTTCGGCTTTCCCGGTTTTTTCCGCCGTCCCGGCTTTATTTCCATCCCAAGCCGGCGTCCTTTTTTTCTTTTCGCTCAACTCCCCATTCCTTCTTTCATGTTCAACCCGGCCGCCGTCTCTATTCGTCCGACTCGGCCGAAATATATTTCCGTCAAACCATTGATCCGGCTAAAAACGGCGCCGGAACTAGAATTTCTTGAAACGAGCCCGTCCGGCTAAGCGCCAGGGGCTTATTCGGCCCCCCTCAGGCTTTCCCTTTCCGGCTCGTCTTTTTTAAACGCCCTTTCCGCCGGGCGCTCTTTTCCAGACGCTAGCGGGATGTTTTCGTTCTCGGGAACCTCTTTTTTCTCCCTTCGCATTTTCCTTAAATCCCGAATGAGGGAGAGCTCCGCCTGGAAGTCCACGTAATGGGGCAGCTTTAAGTGGCTCACGAAGCCCGAGGCCTCCACGCTGTCGCCGTGGGCCAGGACGAACTCCTGATCCTGGGCCGGGCCCTTTTTCAGCTCCCCCAGCTCGTCCGCCCGTAAGGATCGATCCACGATGGCGGCGGAAAGGGCCTTCCTCTCGTTGTTTCCCAGAAGCAAACTGTAGCCCCGGGTGAACTTGGGACCGTCTCCGGCGCCCATGAACTGGTTCACGGTCTCGCACTCGGTTATTTCGATCTCGCCCACCACCACCGGAAAACCCAGCTCCCCGGGCGTGAACTCCGCCTCCGCCATCCCTATTTTCATCTCGTTTACGAAGGGATGAGTGCTCCCGAAACCCCTCTGGGTGGAGTAGGCGAGGGAAAGAAGAAAACCCTCGTCCGCCCGGGCGAGGGTCTGGAGCCTCCTGGAGCGCTCCATGGGAAAGCTCTGGGTCTCCCGGCTGATGTCTCCGGGGATGTTTCCCCGATCCTCCTCCCCTTCCAGGATATCCTCCAACAAGAGGGCGTCCGCCGGAGAGAGGCGCTTTTTCGGCCGCGGCTCTTTTTTAGGGCGGGCATCCTCCTTCACGCTTTCCTCTCCCGCGGCCCGTATACGGGCCGCGGGCTTTCTTTCATTTCCGGCTGAAACTTTCCGGTCTTTAAGTTCTTCTAAGTCGAAGTCCAGAAGCCTGTGGGTGTAGTCGAAGGTGGGTCCCAGGATCTGCCCTCCGGGCAGATCCTTCCAGGTGGCGGAAATCCGCCGGGAAAGCCTCGTCTTCGAGGTGTCCAGAGCTTCCGAGTACCCAAAGGAGGGGTACGTCCCTCGAGCGGCCCGCAGGAGGAAAACCGCCTCCACCAGGTCCCCCGCCGCCTGCTTGACGGCCAGGGCGGCCAGACGCGGGGCGTAAAGCGAGGCCTCCGCCATCACCCGGGAAACGGATAAATAAAGCTGCTCTTTTATCTGCCCGACCTCAAGCTCCGGAAGACGCGGGTTTCCCCGTCTTTTTTGGGAAAGTTTTTCATGGGCCGCCTCTATGGCCCGGGCTCCGCCCTTGACCGCCACGTACATGTCGAAGTCCCTCTTTACAGCTCCCTGAGCCTTGTGGTGCGGGGAAGAGCCAGGACGGCCTCTTCCAAAGCGAAGATGAAATCCAGCCCCTGGGGTAGGAGAACGGCTAAGGCCTCCCTCTCCTTTACGAAAGAGGAGGGGAGTCCGACATCTTCGATGATTCTGTTTTCCTTGATCCCGGGGCCCGTAGCCTGGAAACGGCCGCCGCCCCCGCCTTTGAGCCGCGCCGCCACCAAAGCGGAGAGATCCGGCCTAAGTTCGGTTCCCATGGAAAGCTCTTTCAAGGGGGGGAGCTCGTCTGGAGAGCCGCAAAAGACGAAGTCCGCCCTCTCCGGGCTCTCCTGCGCGGAACCGGCGTGAAAGGCGAGATAGGGGTAAAGGCCCGCGAGGCTTCCGGAAAAATTGACCGTGGTCTTGGAATCGCAAAAAGTTAAAGCCAGAGCCGTTAAAACGACCGGCTCCACAGGCTGGGAAAAGAAGCTCCGAAAAGGGGCCGGAACTATAAGTCCGGGTTCGGCGAAGGCCCGAAGAACCGCTCTGAAGACCATCCGGCTGTGAGCCACGGGATCGGAAAATCCGGGTGAAATCCGCACCCCGTCCCCGGGAGGGGGGGCGTTTTTTAGGCCGCTAAGATCGTTTTGGATGTTTAAATCGGGCATCTTCCCTTACCTTTGGAACCCTTCGCTCCCCAGGCCCGTCTTTAAGCCTTGAAACCTTAAGCCCCCAGGCTCCCCCGCCTGTCTTCCGGATGAGCCCCCAGGGAGCTTAATCGTCCTCGCCTCTTTTCAGGGTGAAGAACTCCACCTTTGTTTCCCCGGTCTCCTCCGCCTCCCTTTTCCTCTTCTCCCTAAGCTTATCCTCCAGCTCCATGGTGAAGCGGCGGATGGTCTCCCGGTAGAGGGGATGCTCCGCCAGGGCGTCGAGCAAGGCGGCCGCCTCCGAGTGTCCCGGGACCTCCGCCAGGGTGTAGCCGTAACCCCTCCTCCCCTCGATCTCGACCACGGTCCGGCTCACCAGAACCTCGCCAATGTTAAAAAGCGAGCCGGTTCCGCCCATGCGGCCCCGAAGCGTGACCAGGCCCTCGGAGGGGTCCTTCAAATAGACGGGGGTGGGGATCTCCCCCAACCCGGAAAGGAAGTCCTCCAAAATGGCGGGTTCGGAGAGCCCGAAAAGCCTCATCCGCCTCCGGCGCTCCGCCTGGCCGCCCTCCAGGGCGCGCTTATCCGCGGCCGTCACTAGTCCGCTCCTTTAAAACAGCCAAAAAATATTTCAGCCATAAAAATATTCCAGCCGTAAAATAATAAAAACGGGTGGGCGGCGGCCCACCCGTTTTTTTGGAAATCAACCGAGCTTGATATCGGTTAAGAGCTCGAAAAAGTCCCCGGGCTTCCTTTCCACGCACAAGGAAACCTTGTCCATGACGAGATTTTCCAAGACCTCGTCTGGAAAATAGCCCTTGAGGGCCTTGATGTAGCCGTCCGGGCAGTGGTCGTCTCCTAAAGTGAAATGAAAGCGGTGCTCGTCTAAGATGAAGGGGTAGCCCCACTTCCAAAAAAATTCCAGCTGCCGGGGGTTTAATTCCCCCCTTTTAGCGAGGCTGTTGGGATCCGGAGGGAGGAAGATTCCGCTTAAAGACTCCAAAAGGGACTTTTCCAAGGCCATGAAGTCGGGGATGGGGTTCTTGGAGGAGAGCACCGGCCGCCCCCTTAAGAGGGAGAGCCGCAAAGGCGGAAGCCGCACCGGCCCGTTTCCCAAGATCCCACGCCTGGCCCAGGCCTCCACGGAGCTTCCGGATCTCTCGGTACGGAAGGGGGCGATGACGCTGGAGTGGAAGCCGTAACGGGCGGCCTTCCGGATGTATTCGTTTTTCATCCGAAAGTCTTTAAAGCGGGGAAAGTCCACCGCCTTTCCCTCCCGCAGGGACCAGCCCAGAAGACTCGAACCCAGCCGGTAGAATTCCGTGTCCTGATCCGGCACGAAATAGATGGCGTAGCGGAAGGATTTTGGCTCCTCTTTCGGAGAAAAACCTCCGGGGTGGGTTTCGGCGCCAGGCAGAGAACGCTCCTTTCCTCACGCGATCGTTTACGGGGCGGCCTTTTTCCTAAAAAGGCCGCCCGAGGGTGTTTTTACCAGGACGCTTCACGGCGGCGGGTAAGGCGTTTCGTCGGCCGCGCCGGGTTTACCGGGCTGTTTCCCCGCATCCTCATCATTTAGGTGACCTTTTTCCGGAGATACTGGGAAAGCATGTCGAAAAAGGTCACGGCCACGATTATCACCAGCATGACCGCGCAGGTTTCCCGGAAAAGGAAACCTCTGATCATCTCCCACAGAACCACCCCGATGCCTCCCGCGCCCACCATGCCCACGACGGTGGCCGAGCGCACGTTGGATTCGAAGCGGTAGAGGGTGAAGGATATCCATAAAGGTATCACCTGCGGGAGTATCCCGAACCAGACCTCCCGCACCAGTCCCGCCCCGGTGGAGCGGATCCCCTCGACGGGTCCAGGATCCACGGCCTCCACGGCCTCGGAGAAGAGCTTGGCCAGGACGCCCGTCGTGTGGATCCAGAGAGCCAAAACCCCGGCGAAGGCGCCGAGGCCCACCGTCACCACGAAGAGCATGGCGAAGACCATCTCGTTTATGGCCCGGCAGGCGTCCATTACCCGGCGCACGGGCTGGTAGACCCAGACCGGCACCACGTTCTCGGACGACATGACCCCCAAAGGGACCGAGCAGACGACAGCGAAAACCGTCCCCCAGAAGGCTATGTGGATGGTTATGAGCATCTCTTTGAGGTAGAAGCCCAGATCCCTGAAATTGGGGGGGAAGAAGTCCCGAGCCAGGGTCACCATGTTTCCGGAATCGTGTATTAAATCCAGGGGGGCGATTTCCGCCCCCCTCCAGGACCACACGACGTAGGCCCCGAGTATTATCCCCAGAGACCAGCGCCTGATTTTCGTCCCCTTGGAACTCCTTAGGTTTTCCAGGCTGCCCGCCATGGTCTTTTCCATCATCCGCTAGCTCTTGGCCAGAGCCGCGAGCTCTTTGTCTATCTCGGCGAGTCTCGCTTTGTCGGCGTCCGTGAGCTTTTCCCGCCCCTCTATGGTCTTCTTCTCCTTAAAGAGCTCCAACTGCCTGATGGGGATCAGCTGATCGTTGGTGGAGGGCTTGAACCCGCTCCACTGGAGGGCGTTTAAGATGTCCACCTCCCTTTGGTTGCCGGTCTTACCGTAGTTGAAAAGGAATTTCGTGATGTCGTCTTTAACATTCTGGGGCAGATCCTTCCGCCAAACCAGAGGATCGGAGGGTATCAAAGGAGAGGTCCAGATGACCTTTATTTCCGACGCCTTGTCCGGGCTGGTCACCTTCAGGCGGTTTAAGTTCTCGTTATTGTTAGTGGCCACGTCCACCTGCTTGGTGGCGACGGAAAGGGCGTTGGACTCGTGGTTTCCGTTGATGGTTCTTTTAAAGGCGGTTTTGGGATCCTTTCCGTTCTCCGCGAAGACGTAATAGCCCGGAACCAAAAAGCCGGAGGTGGAATTGGGGTCCCCGTTCGCGAATGTTAAGGTGGAAGCCGACTTCCAGAGGTCGTCTAGGTTGTTCAAGGGGGAATCTTTGTGGACGATTAAGTGCGAAAAGTAACCCTCGTCGCCGTTGGCGGTCACGGTCTGGGCGAAGACCTCGCCGTCGGCCCTATCCACGGCCTCCATGGCGGATTTGTTCCCGTACCAGGCCAGCTGCACCTTGTCGAACCTCATGCCCTCGATTATGCCGGCGTAGTCGGTCGCGAAGAAGGCGTTAATTTTGTAGCCGGTGGCCTTCTCCATGTCCTTTAAAAAGGGCTCCCAGATGGTCCGCAGATTCTGGGAGGACTCGGTGGAGATGATCCCGAAATTGATCTCCCCCTTGTCTTGCGCGGAGCCAACGGGCGAAAATAGAAGCGCGGGGAGAAGGGAGCCGGCTAAAGCGGCCAGGAAAATAAATACCGGTGATTTCACAAAACACCTTTTGAACATAAAATACACTCCTAGGTTTTAAGAAACCTTATAATGGGAAAACTTAATCTATGTTCCGGAACCGGAATTATCCGGTCGCCACCTGTTTCATCTTAAATTTCACAAAACGGTTTTTTAGCCATCTGAAATTTTTAAAGCCGATCCTCCGAAAAGTCACATCTGTCAGGATCTAATTTTAAAAATTCAGCGCCCGCCGTGAATTAAAAATTATTCCAGTTTTAAAATAAAAAAGGGAAAACATATGTTTAGAGGAAAACATTTATCTATTTTCTTTATGTTTTCTCTTTGTAAAATTTTTATGAAATTTCCCTATTTTTCATTCTCCGGAAGGCCATGTCAACCGCGCGAAAAAAAAAGAGGGGTCGCCCCCTCCGGTTAATCGAGAAACCTTAAATTTTAATTTTAGAGATCATGACGCGTCGCGGAAGCGGGCCTTTTTCCCGCCAAAAAGCCGGAGGCTTCTTTCTAGTTCAGCTGACTGAAGGAGTAGACCTCCCCCTCGACGAACTCGTCGTCGTATTCCGGAGTTTCCATAAGGCAGCTCTTCTCCTCCACGAAAGGCTCGCCGCTTTCGGAGAGGTAGATCTCTTTAAGAAGGCACGAGCTGAGCCCGCTCGTGGGTCCGTCGTAGCGGATCCTCCCGCTGGAAAGGGCCACCGCCCGGGAGCAGTACTTTTTCGCGAAGTCCACCTGGTGGAGGCTCACGACCACGGTGATGCCATCCTCCTGGTTTAGGCGGCTGAGTATTTCCATGACGTTTCTGGAGGACTCGGGGTCGAGGGAGGCTATGGGCTCGTCCGCCAGAATAACTTGCGCCTTCTGCACGAGGGCCCTGGCTATGGCCGCCCTCTGCTTCTGCCCCCCCGAAAGGGTGGACGCTCGGCGTCTGGCGGTTCCGGCTATGCCCACCTTCTCCATGGCCTGGGCCGCGAGGAGGCGGTCCTCCTGGCAAAAGCAGGTGGAAAGGCAGCGCCACATCGAGGTGCGGGCCAGGGCCCCTAAAAGGACGTTGTTTTCCACGCTTAAGCGCTCCACCAGGTTGAAACTTTGGAAAATGACCCCCACCCCCGCCCTGATCTCTTTGATCCTTCCGGAGATGACTCCCTCGCTCTGGACTATCTTTCCGCCCAGGGTGAGGGGCCCGGACAACTTGTCCGAGGCCGACAGACCCGACATGTGCCTGATCAGGGTGGATTTTCCCGATCCCGAGGCGCCGATTAGGGCCACCATCTCCCCGGGTCCTATATGAAGGTTCACGTCGTCTAAAGCCTTGTTCGTGCCGAAGGTCTTGTTCAGATTTTCCACGCGGATCATTTATTAAAAGTCTCCTTTATCAAGCGGGACGCGCGATTTTTTCCAGCATGTCCCGAATATAGTCGAGGCTTTTCAAATAAATGTGCGGAACCTGTAAAAATTTTGCTAAACGTCTCCCGCCTTAAAATTATATTACGTTATTAAAATTATAAAAATATTTTTAGAACGGAAGGCCGCCCCGAAGCCGACCAATGCGTCCCCCCTTCCGCCGCCGCGGGGCGCCTTCGCGGCCCCCGGCCGCCCGGCCGCTGGTTAGGTACCGGCGCGGCCCATTATATGATATACTTGAGCAGCCGGGGCCGCGCCCCGGACCCTGCCACCATATCTACTATTTCTATTATAAATTTCCGTATATCCGCATTCCGGCCTCGCCCCGCTTCTCTTTTCCGGGAGGCGTCCCCCGGCGGCTCCCACCTCACCAAGACCTGTCCCCTTCCAGACTTGTCTCCTTTCAGCCCCTCCGGCGGAGCTTTCGGGCCGGTCCGGCTTGAGCTTTTTTCAAGGCCCTCTTCGCTCCGGTTCATCCGAGGGCCCGGGTTCGCCTCCGGAACGCCGCCCCGTGAAAGATCCGAACGCGATGGGGAATAATCGTAAAATAACCGCTCATTGAGGATAAAATGCGTCATAAGAAGAAAGCGGCCGTCATCCTGGCCTTCCTGTTGATTCTAACGGGAGGGTACTTTCTTTTGGCCCAGCGCTACGAACAAAAGGCCTGGGACGCCTTCTCCCGCGCCGCCGACAGGATTCTGGGTGAGAACGCCTGGAAGGCCGGAGAGCGCTCATTCAGCCTGCTGCGCAAAACCTTGACGGTGGAAAATTTCGAGGCCGTCTGGGGGGATCCCTCCACCCTGAACCCCAGACTGTCGCTGCCGGCCGCGGCGGCGGCCCAGAAAGAAGACGACGGAGCCGCCGCGAACGGGGAAAATAATACGGAAGTAAACGAAAAATCTGAAACGCCGAAAACCGAAGACGGAGAAAAGCCCGCTGAATCGAAAGCCTTCCCCAGGGACTCAAATAAGCCTCAACCAACCGATGGCGAAGAATCCCCCGCGGCCGAAAAGCCCCAGCCGGCCGCGGGCGCTCCGGATAAGGACGCCGCCGCCGCTCCGGACGGGGACGATCAGGACGATCTCGAAGGGGACGCGGACGGCGACTCCGCCGGAAACCCTGAAGGCGAGCCGTCCCCTGAAATCAAGGCGGAAAGCGTAACCGAGGTCGCCCTGGAGGCGCTGGAAAACGGGAACGCTCCGGATAGCGCCCTTTTAGGGGAAGACTCCGCGGAGGCCGTGCCAGCGGAGGATATGGAAACGGCGATGGCGGATGAAAGCGCCCTACCTCCGGTGGGGGAATTGTCCGCCTCTCTACATATAGTTAAAATCGAGATCAAAGGCCCCCTCTCCGACGGCGGCCTCGCGAGCCTTTTGGAACTCGAGGACTGGAAGGACCAGCAGGCCCGGGCCGTCCTGGACAAGCTAAACCTCTACATAACGAACGTGAGTCTCGCCGAAAACGGAGTCACCACCGACATCGTGGTTGAAAACATCGAACTTTTAAACTTCGCCCTGACGGATTCCAAAGGAGAAACGGCGACGGGTTTGGCGAGCTATTTGAAGCACGCGGTTTTAGGTTCGTTTTCCGTGAAAAACATCACGAGTTTCAATAAGGACGTCCGCGAGCCGAAAGTCTACCAGACCTTCGTGGTGGAGCAGATCAATTTGAAAAACCCCACCTTCGGAGACGGCCTACGGAAGGCGTCCAACATTTGCGAGATTTTGCTAAGCCTTTCGGCCGACGCGGTCGAGCTCACGAACTCCTGGCTGTCTCTCACCTTTAACAAGGAAGAGATCCTTAAATTAGGATTGAACAACGTTTTATTCAAGGACATTAAATCGCCTGGTCTCGTCAATTCTTTCAATTTGACGAAATTGTACTACAACGAGGTCTTCGAGGATTATCAACCCCAACCCGAAATGAAACCCGTCTCGAACAAAGTGAATTTCGAACTCGGGCAATTTAAAGCGGACGATCTGGATTTAAGCCTCCTTTTAACTAGGGCGAAAGTCATCATCGACAGCCTTAAAACCGACTACTATTCCCCGAGCGTCAACAGAGTATTGACCGATCTTTTCAGGTCGGCCGACGCCTTCGCCCCTCCCCTAGGTCTTTCCCGGGCGGATGTCAGCGGGATTAAAATCGAACACGTCTCCGTATATCTTTTCTCCATCGGAAATATATCGCTGATAGGACCATTGAAACCCAACGTCCTTCCCGAAAAAGCGAATTTCAAAATCGAAGGCGTTAATCTCGCGTTTCCCGAAGTCAAAGGCGAAAACTATATTTCCGGCGTGATGCTTGAAAGATTCCAACAGTTCGCGAAAATTCCGGCGTACAACATGAATCTCGAAATGTATTTGGAATGCGCCCCCGACTCGGGCGATTATCAGCTTACATTGTCGTCCTTGATTTTAGACCAGCTGGCCACCGTTTCCGGAGTCCTCAATTTAAAGGGAATCACGCCGGACATTTTAGAGGATCTCGGGAAAATAAGCGGCGCTCCCTTCATGGAGGAGATAGGGGATGTTTTATTAAGCAGAATGGCTTTAAATTACGTGGACAACACGCTCATTTCTAAAATCTACGAATTTAACAGCTCCGAACTGAGCATACCGTTAAGCGAGATTAAGGAGATCGCGATCGATATCGCGGGAAATTTCCTCTTTTCCATCCCGAATTTGGAATCGGTTACAAACATTATAGACGGCGTGGTCGTGTTCGTGAACAACCCGATGTCTTTAACTTTCGACATAACGCCCACTAATCCAGTTCCCCTGAAAACGAAATACGAGAGCGGCAATTCCGTAACTTTTTACAACCTACTGAACATGACCTTGAGGTTCAACCAAGGAGGCCTTTATCAACTTAAATTCACCGATTACACCGAAGGAATAGAGGATATTGAATCAGTCGAACCATCCGAATAGAATCTTTATCCTAAATCAGAACCTGTTCTTAAAGACGCCTGACGCTTCTCAATCATCCTCCGCTAGGCGCGAACGGAGCGAGTTTCGAATCGGCTTAAACACTTCGTTTTTTTCGACCGTTTTTCGCCCGGGTCAATTTTTACCATTATAAAAAATATTTTATACATTTAACCGCGCTCAATAAAACCAGAGATTTCTTTTGCTACACTTATTCAGTCCGCTAGTCGGAGCCCGCCGCTCCGTACTCGAGGTGAAGGTGGTGGTGAAAGAATGTCTAAAGCCGGAATTTATAAAATTATTCTCGGCCTGATCGCGGCTCTAAGCTGCGGAGCGCCTTATTTGTTTCAACCGTCCCCATCCCTTCCCTCGCTATTCAATCACCCGCTTCTCTTTTACGTCCTACCCGCCGTATTAACCGCCTTGACCTTCGTCAAACATCTTGAAAAAAAGGCGGGATTTTTTCCTCTTTTTCTATTATACGTCTCGGCCTTTTTAATTTACCTAGCGATTTACCACGCGTCTAATCCGGACGCGTCTCTCTTTATAGTAAACAACAGCTCTCTCGCATTTCCCCTTTTAAGACTATTCCTCCTTTCCTCCGTTTTCATTTATTACGAGGCCAAAGAAGAGCCGCGTAATTATCATCCGTCAAAAAATTATAAAAGCGCTTTCATAAACGGCGTAATTTTTTTTCTAACCGTATGCTCCGCTATCGGATTGATTTTCGCGGCCTTAAATTATCCGGAAAAGCGCGCCAGTTTTTATCCCGAAGCAAGCTCGATGGTTTTCGCCATGGTGGTGATATTTGGACTATTCGCCGGATTTGTCTGCGTCCTAAGATCGCCTTTGTTCAGCTTCATATTCCTCACCTGCCTCTTTTCCTGTTTTATAAGCTTCGTCATCTCTTTTTCCTGGGCGCTCAGCATTCATTACAAACCGGCGCTTAATCTCGGAGGGATCATATCCGCATGCTGCGTCATCCTCTGCTACTGCCTCATCCTGATTTCGGCCTTAGTTAGGCGGATTTATCTTAATTTTTTCGGTTTCGATGGTAAATTAGCCAAGATAGTGAATTTCATCCTTAAATTCCGGCATATCTTCTCCCTTATATTGGCTTTGGTTTTAACGACGCTCGGTGTGATTTTAACAAACGATTCATCCAAACCCATAATACTAAATTACGAATACACGGGCGACCTTACCACTATTAATATTGAATATTACACTCTTATCGTTCCGGTAAACACCGTAGTGGTGGCCCCTCAACGCTTCCAGATAAATTTTGAGGGCGGAGACATATTTTTATGCGAAAAGCCTTTGAGCCCGGTAGCCTCCGAAATATTTGAAACGCCGGCTTTTCTTAAAAAGCGTCTTCCAAGCCCAGTCGAACCGGTCTTCTCCGGCGAGGTCAACAACGCCCGCTACCGCCTTTATATGGAAAACGATGGCCTATCCCTGAAACTCCTTCTTGAATTGTATTACCGGGATCACGCGCTGATTTTTAGCAACATCTCAAAAATATCCCAGCCGCTAAAAATTCTAAAAAAAAGCACCTACGGCGTTAAATCCGGCCTCGGAAGGATAACCGATCCGCTTACGAACGGGAAAATTTTGTGGTTTCTTCAAAACGTATCGCTCTTTATCGAGTATTACCAGTATCAACCGCGTAAAAACACCATACCCGCCGGCAACTACCGCACCGCTTACGGCGCGATTTTGACGAATAAAAAACCTCCCTTCGACGTGGAAAGCACATCGGTCACCTTAGGTTTTCCCGGAAAAAGCTATTTAAGGATAAACGTCGACGACTTTTTTCTTCCGGACGTGAATATCCGGGCGCGTATGGTGGAAAGCCTTTTTTCCACCATTCAAGGCCTCCTCTACGGCTACCACCTAGTTTCCCATATTTCCATTTTCTCAACTTTTGGAAACATCAACCGCGAGGAGATTACAATTCTCACCCCCTTCATCCTCGAAACCGATCAAATAATTCTTAAAACCTACGCCGCCACCAACTTTTTAAATCAAAACTTATCCTCTCGAAACATCACGCTCAACATGAACGCCCGAGCGTTCAGCGAGCGGGAGCTCGCCATGCAGCTTAGCATCTGGAAACTCATCTGCCACTCTCTCGAGTACAATCACGTTCTATCCATGGGAGGGGGGGACGCCGACGCTCTCGGGGCTTTCGACTACATTATCAACCGGGAGCTCGCGCAAGAGGAGTGAGACGAATTTCCCCCGGCTAAACGGAGCCCCCCTCTTTTATCCGGAGAGCCGGTTAAACCTTTCCTCCCGGCGGTTCGGTTGTCAAGCCTTCCGGGGCGTCCGGCGAAGTCTCCGGACTTGTCGCCGGCGTCGGGACTTGTCTTTCATACGCGCTCATAAATTTAAAATACAATCCACATATGCTGACACATAATTATAATTTAATATTTTATCTATAATTTTAATTTAATACTTGACTCGGTTCCCTTGGTGATCTATATTGAACGCGAAACACCCCGGCGGCCTGTCGCGAGCGCCCCGGCCATAAGGGCGCTTTAAAAAGCTCCGCTTTGCCTACTGATAATTCACCATCTAAAATTTCATCCCTTTTTCCGACCCGCCAGGATCTTCCTTCCGGCCGTCGTGGTAAAATCGCGGACAACGCCAAAGGACCCGCCGTCCGGCGATCGTTTCACCTTTTAAAATTTGTTTCCCTTATTTTTTATTTCCCCGGCGGCAGGGACCGCTCCCTGGTTCATCTAGAATGTTTCGCGGCCGGCCCCATCGGCCGAAAAATCTTTACTCGGAACGTCCGGATTTATCCCGCCCATTAACGGCTCCGGTATTGTTCAAGCTCTTTAACGCGTTTTATGAGAGGGGGTGAAGTCCTTTGACCAAGCAGATTTTCGTGGAAGAGATAAAATGCCGGGAGGGAGCGTATTTAAACTTGGAGTCCCACGCCATTCGCATGGACAGGACGATCAGGCACTTCTTCCGCAAAAATTTCGTCCACGATACCTTAAAGGAGTTTCTCCCCGAGCCCCCCAAAGGCCAGACCTTAAAATGCGTCCTGGTCTACAGCGACTCGGTTCTCTCAGCCGACCTGCACCCTTACAGCCCTCCGCAAATAAAGACGATGGCCCTGGTGGAGGTGGAGAATCTCGATTTCACCTTCAAACTGGAAGACCGTTCGGAGCTTTACAAAATCCGCGACTTCGCCGGAACGGACGAGATAATCATAATTAGAAACGGTTTCGTGACCAACGCCGCCACGGGAAATCTCGTCTTCGAGGATTCCGAGGGGCGCTTCTTCACCCCCCTCCACTACATCCACGCCGGCACGAAAAGACGCTTCTATCTGAAAAACAAGACCGTCACCAGCTACCCCATCAAGGCCTCCGGAATCAAAAGCTACAACCGCGTCTATTTGGTGAACGCCATGCTGGACATTGAGGACGACGTCGGCATCCACACCGACTGCCTGGGAAGTCTGGTTCACTACAAGGAGTAGGCCCGGGACCTCCCGCCGGGGGCTTTTCCGTCAAAAAATCCCCGCCGCCGGAATTCCCCCGGAAAAACGCCCCCGAACTCGTTTAACCCGGGAGGCCCGGGTAAACTTAAAAACCCCCGCCCTCCCCTAAAACCGCCTCAGCGCCCCGGGGACTCTCCAAAGCGGCCGTCAAACAAAAAAACGCGAAGCGGCTCCGCGTTTAAATTGGCGGGGACGATGGCTGCTTAAACCTTCTAGTCAGCAAGGCCGGATCCAAAATATAGGTTTCCGCCTATAGATTCCAGGGAAAGCAGAAAACCTTGACGATCGGAAATTTCCCGGGGATAATCCTGAAAAAGGCCAGGGAGATTCACCAAAAAGCCAGAGAGACGCTTAAAAGCGGGATTGACCCTCTCTCCATAAAAACCCCGGCGCCTTATTTTAAGGAACTCCCCTCATGAAACGCGCCATCCCCCCCTGCGATACATCACCGCTAGCGCGAAGGAAAGCCCAGCATGACTACGCCTAAAGCCATCCTCCCCCCTATGTATTTAACCGTTAAAAACCTCTCTCAGCTCTTAAACGTCAGCCCAGCCGTGGTTTATAGGATGGTTAACGATAAAAAGCTCCCTCCGCCCGTCAGAATTTATAACTCCATTTACCGATGGGAGAGGGATTTTATAGTTTCCTGGCTGAAAGATAATCTTGGCAAAATTTG
Organism: Deltaproteobacteria bacterium; assembly: GCA_031276865.1. Taxonomy (GTDB): domain Bacteria; phylum Desulfobacterota; class Desulfarculia; order Adiutricales; family Adiutricaceae; genus JAISMF01. The sequence continues at coordinate 19,753 of JAISMF010000034.1, forward strand.
TCCAGAAGATCCGCCCATTCCCGCATCATCCGAGTCCGTTCCTTCAGATAGTCCGCATGGTTCTAAGCGGCGCGGACGCCCGAGCGCTCGGAATGCGCCAGTTGCCGTTCAATCCAATCCGAGTTATAACCGCGCTCATTTAGCATCGTTGACGCCATCGCCCGGAAGCCGTGAGGGCAGATCTGATCGCTCGAATATCCCAGATAGCGAAAAGCCGCGGTAAAGGCCATGTCCGAGATCGGCTTGTCCGCCGCCCGCCCGGGGAAGAGATAACGCCCGCCCCCCGTGTATTCTTTGAGGCCCTCCAAAAGGTTCACCACCTGATCGGAGAGGGGCACCAGATGCGGAGTACGCATTTTCATTTTTTCCGAGGGCATCCTCCAGAGGCGGGCTTCAAAGTCTAACTCGGCCCACTCCGCCCGCCTAAGCTCCCCCGGCCGGACGAAGACGTAGGGAAGGTCTTAAGGGCGAACTCCTCCGAAACGGAGCCATGATAGCGAGCTATGTCGTCTAAAAGCTTTCCGACCTCCATAGGCGAAGTCGGCGGCGCCCTATGCTTCACTTTTAAGGGCTTTAAAACCCCGTTTAAAACGGCGGTCGGATCGATTTTGGCTTCATCTAAAATAACGGCGTATTTAAAAATCTGCCCCGCTACCTGCTTAACCCGCCGGGCCGTCTCTCCGTGCCCGCCGCCTCAATCGGTCTCAATATGTTGTGTAAAATGAATTTAGCTGTTATATCATCGGGTATCATTTCCCCTAAAAGGGGGAGGAGATACTTGTCTAAAAAGCGCTTTTTCTGGAGCCTCTCTTTAGGGGTGTTTTCCGCTTTCGCATATTCCAGCCAGCCCGAGCTATATCGCCGAATTTACGGGAGGCGGGGGGCTTAAGCCTCTCTTCCGCAATTTCCACCCTGAAGGCGGCGGCCCGCCGCCCTGGCCTCTTTCAGGGAGACCGCGGGGCGTTTTCCGAGGCTTTTCGTGGTGTATTTTTTCTCCCCGTTGTAATAACCCAGTTTCCAGTAGCGGACGCCATTCGGGTAGACTTCCAGATAAAGCCCCTGCCCGTCCTTGCAACGGACGGGCTTGTCTTCCGGCTTGATGGCGGCCATTAAAGCTTCAGTGAGGGCCATTTTCCGCCCTCCTCCTAAAAAAAACAGTACATTTCCGGGCGTTTGGAAATGTACTGTTTTTTTACTGTATTTCGGGAAGAAATTAAAGAAATTTAGCCACCCCCAGAGAAAAAGTTTTTTTCAAAACGGCTTGTTTAAGAGGCCGGAGCGATTTCAGAATCTCCCAGAAATTAAGCTGTGGCGGGGACGACGGGATTCGAACCCGCGTTCTCCTGCGTGACAGGCAGGCGTGTTAGACCAATCTGCACTACGTCCCCGAAATTTTCCTTAAGCTCCCTTCCGTAATGCCCCTCGCCCGAAGACCCGCGCGCGCTCCGGAAGGCGGATAGGACAAAAAAACGGCCGGAAACGGCCAGCGTCAAGGGATTATAGCATTTAAACGCCTTTTGTCAATCTTTCCAGAGGGTTTAAGAATTCTAATTTTACCAGAGATTGTAAGGCCTCCCGGGCCTCTTTTTTGAACGCCCCGAAGGAAGCCTGGGCGATGGCGCCTTAAAACGGAGCCATTGACGCCCCGACCGAAGGTGAAAAGGGCCGCGGCTAACAACCCCTTCGCCGGGAGAAATAATGACAGGGCTCGCCGGAACTGCGGCGCACCTCGATACTGGGGAGGTATTGGCTTTTAAAGCCCAGGACCCGGCAACCGTGGGGGACCGACGGATCCCAGGTCACGTAGTAGTGGCGGCACTCCCGGCAGACGGGATTCCCTCCGTCCGCCCTCTTTCCGCCTCCGCCCGGCCGCGGATTCAGACCCGGCTCCCGAAAAGGAGGGTGCCCACCCGCACCACGGTCGCCCCTTCCTCGATGGCCACCTCGAAGTCCCCGCTCATGCCCATGGAGAGGCCCTTAAGCGAGGGGGCGCCATGCTCCTTGAGCTCGTAGAGGCGGCGGAAATAGGGCCGCGAGGCCTCGGGATCCGGATCGTAGGGCGGCATGGTCATGAGTCCCTCCGGAACCAGGGCCGCGTAGGCGGAGAGGGCGTCCAGGAAATTGGGAAGCCCGGCGGGCTCTATGCCGCTTTTCGTTTCCTCGCCGGAGACGTTCACCTGGACGTAGCAGGAGAGCTTCCGGTCCAGGGCGATGAGGCGCTTGTTGAGCTCGGCCGCGAGCTCCAGGGAGTCCAGGGCGTGGACGGCGGAAAAGAGTTGGGCCGCGTAGCGGGCCTTGTTGGTCTGGAGATGCCCTATGTAGTGCCAGTCGGCATCGCCCCCCACCTGGGGTATCTTTTCCCGCGCCTCCTGGATGTAGCTCTCCCCGAAGAGCTTTTGGCCGGCGTCCAAAAGGACCCGCACGGCCGGGGCGGGAAAGGTCTTGCTCACCGCGAGAAGGGCCACCGTTCCCGGGGGACGGGAGGCCTTTTTCAAAGCGGCCTCTATTCTTCGGCCCACCTCCCTCAGCCTGAGGGAGGCCTCGTCCGGGCTCAAAGCGTCCTGGACCATGAGCTAAGCCCCCGCTCTCATTCTTTCATATTGAAATAATAGGCCGGATCGAAGCCCGCCTCCGAAGGAGGAATGACCCTTTTGATGCTCCAGCCGCCGTTGGAGGCGTAGTCCTTGAGGTTCACGAGCTTGGGGCGGTTGGAAATGACGCCGTTGGGATCGGCCACCACCTTGATTATCGGACACAAAAGCGAGCCGTGGTTTATCTCCATGACCACGCCCACGTGCCCGGAATTCAGCTCCACCACGCTGCCAGGGGGGTAGATGCCCACGCTCTGGACGAAGCGGTCCACCCAGGAGGGTTCGAAGTGGGTGCCCCTTAAGCTGTAGATGAACTTCAAGGCGTCGTGGGGGAGCTTCCCCTTGTGGTAGACCCTATCCGAGGTGAGGGCGTCGTAGACGTCCGAAAGGCCGCAGATGGTGGCCAGGTTGGGTATCTCGTTTCCCTTCAGGTGATCCGGGTACCCGGAGCCGTCCATGCGCTCGTGGTGGTAGCGGGCCACCTTGATCACCAGATCGTCCACGTTCAATTTCTGCTCCAGGATGATCTCGGCGCTCAGGGCGGCGTGGGTCCGCATGATTTCGAACTCCTGATCCGTGAGTTTGCCGGGTTTGTTCAGGATGTAGGCGGGGATGCGGGTTTTCCCCAGGTCGTGGAACATGGTGCCCATGCCGAGAACGCGCAGATCCTCGTCGGAAAGGCCCAGGGCCTTGCCGGTGCTGATGGAGAGGACCGAAACGTTTAGACAGTGGGTGTAGGTGTAGTCGTCGAAGCGCCTGAGTTTGATGAGGGCCGTGAGGGCGTCCTGGTTGCGGGAGACGGACTCCACCAGCTCGTCCACGTTCTCCTGGACCTCGCTTACCTCGATGCGCTTGTTCATGTAGCAGGCGGCCACCAAAGCCTTGGAGGTGTCCAGGGCTTTGGAGTAGGCCTTGTAGGCCTTGGGGAGCTCCCGCTCCAGCTCGGAGGTGACCTCCGGCGGCTTGGAGGGGGGCTGGGCGGGTTTGGCGGAGGCCATCCTAGCCTGCGCCAGGGTGGGGGCGGCCGTCGTTTTGGGACGCGCCTGCTTGATCTTGGACTTCTCCGTGTCTATGTAGACCTCTTCGATGCCGTAATCCAGAAGCTCGCGAATCTCGGCCGGATCGCTTAAAAGACGCGTCTTGCTCTTCCAAGGATGATTCAGCCAGCTGCGGCCCACGTCCGTCACGAACATGCCCAGCGTCAGATCCTTGGTGGCGATTTTCTTGATCATGCAGACTCCTGAAGAGACACCGCCTCGGAAAATCCCCGCTTGAAATAAGCGGGGGGCGCCGGCCGTCATCGCCGCTTAAGCGTCCGAAACGAGGGGCCGGAGACGCCCCGGAAAAATTCGGGGCCAAAAACCCTTAATGTTTCCGGGAAAAAAACCGCGGTCCGCGTCTGAAGCGGGAACCCGCGGACGGGTGTGTGTTGAAAAAGTCCCGATTCCGGAGAGTGAAGCGGACGGGAAGGCGCCGTAAGGAGGCCCGGCCGGAGGCGGGGCGGCGGGATGGAGGGAAAGCGGAAAAATTCAATTATAGCAAATTCCCGACCGGAGCCAAGCCCCGGCCGGCTTCCCGGTCGTCTTCCGCCTAAGAAAGCTTAGACGCGTCTTCAAGCCGGGGAGGGAAAAAGGCCGCGGGGAAAGAGTATCGGTAAGGCCGTCCCGCGCTCGACCTCCCGTAACATTCTGAACCAATGTAGCATAATAGCGGACGTTTTTCAAACCCCTGAAGACGCGGAGGGCTGAGTCTGGCGCGAGCCGCTTTTATCAAGCGTTTTCAGCCGTTTTCTCCCCCAGGGGCGGCTCCGGCGTCCCTGATGGCACACCAAATGCGCAATTTATTTAAAAAATATGCCGTCTATTTTGTGGGGATCCCTCTAGAGCGCCGCGGCGGACCGGAGGCTCGGTTTTAAATATTTGTAAAATTTTTAGCTTAATTTATACATAAGTATATATTAAAACATTTTTTTCTTCATTATTAGTATAAAATATAACGGATCCGCTACCTCACTTTATCACGTTTTCATAGATTTCATAGTCTTCATAGTCTTCATCGTTTCCATCGTTTTCATAGTTTTCATCGTTATCGGCGTTTTCATAGTTTTTCATCGTTATCGGCGTTTTCATCGTTATCGGCGGCGGGCGCTTCGCCGTTCCGGCGCCACGGCTTCGGTTCTTTGCCTTTTCATCCTTTTCGGCCTCGAAAAAAATAACTCCGTTATTGGAAAACGCCCCCGCGACCGCGTCAAAACGGCGGCGCCCCCGCGCCCGGGTTCTCTTACTCTTTTCGGCCGGGGGAGGCGATTACTTAACGCGCGGCCTTGACGCGGTCGATCGTCCGTGGCCTTTTTTTTTATAAAATCCTCCCTAGGGGAAAACCAAACCCGCGAAAGCCCGTGAAAAGCCTTATTTTCAGCTCTTTCCCCTCGAAGGACGGGATTAATTTTCCTTTCCCGGCCTCATCGCCGTGAAATTTTTCCGCCACGATAAACATTCCGGCGCGACCCTGGGCCTTCGCGAAGTAAAACGCGCCGTCCCTCTTCCTTATTTTTTAAGAATAAGCCGTCATCCGCCGCCTTTCGTCCACACGCGCCGCGGTTTTTCCCTCCCCGTCAATTTTCCACGCCCGTTATCCGGAATCCCCCCAAAAATTCCGGAAAATTTCCGCCAGCCTCCTCCCTTCCCTCATTCCAACCAAATAGCGGCGGAGCGAATGAAAAGCCTAGCCAGGCGATCAGGGAAAGGCTTTTCCCGCTTTCCCAAAGAGGGCGGCGCGCGGGGTTTGGGGACCGAATTTCAAGAAATTTAAAATTTTTTCCAAGATCGAGTTTTCGTCTTATCCCGCCTCCCACCCCGATCCCTTTAATCGTCCTCCGGCGGTTATGATCGTCCTCCGGCGGTTATGATCGTCCTCCGGCGGTTATGATCGTCCTCCGGCGGTTATGATCGTCCTCCGGCGGTTATGATCGTCCTCCGGCGGTTA
>JAISMF010000049.1 GCA_031276865.1 Deltaproteobacteria bacterium
TAATGGCGTTGATGATGGCGTAATGGCGTTGATGATGGCGTAATGGCGTTGATGATGGCGTAATGGCGTTGATGATGGCGTAATGGCGTTGATGATGGCGTAATGGCGTTGATGATGGAAACGACGAAGGCAAAGAAAATACTAACATTTTAAATTTTTACGCAACTACAGACTACAGAAAATACAAAATCGAACGGAGATACATCGCTCAATAAACCTGAATGTCAGTGATGACCTTTTTGAGCGGATTAAAGTCGTTGCGGGATGGTGGCGTTATTTTTGAATCGGTTTGGACAGTTCCTACAGTTGTAAGACAACCCTGCATCGAGCCACCGCCACCCGTGTGATTCGCCGGAAATTTATTATCGATGTCTATACAAAAATATCATTCGATTTTTGAATTAGCTAAATAATATTATTTATAAACTATATACTAAATAAATATATCTCATATATTTCGTAAAATCACTATCCAGTTTTCAATACCGGACTTTTTTCCACTCGCATCATTATTGAATTTCGTAAGAAAGAGTCATTATTCAACAATATGAGATCCGTAAAATTAAAATAAATAATAACGCATAAGTATAGGGAGCGCCTCCGTGCGTCGGTAGCATATGTCGAAAGAAAATAAGTGGAAAACGTTGCATCCTCTTTAGAATTATCTTCCCAATATTGATCAGCACATAGCACATAGGCGCATCGCTAGGAAGACGTAATACGACTAATCCGGACTTCTAATCCAACATCAGGTACGCCAAAGCTAAGATGCGCATCCGGATCCATCATAGTTCCGATGAAAAGCATAGCCGCCGGAAATTAAGAGAGGCGATTCGGCCGCATCCTGAATACAGTTACGCCTAAAACCTTCCGGAAAGGCATTGAAATATTTGTAAAACTGAAAAAAAAGTTCATCATAACAGCATTCAGCATGTCCCAGAATTGTTTTTGCGCGCATAACACACACGCATCATCCATCATGATGTGTTCAAGCGGTCATCGAAAAGCATTCGGAAACGATCCGAAATATTTCCGAAATCCCAAACATGCTTCTTCAATACCCGCGTTAGGCGTGTCCATAAGGTCTCTTTTGACGGACTTTCCCCGAGGGTTGCGAACAGCGCTCCTCCCCTTCGGCGGAGCGTGTTCGCCATCCTTCCGATAAGGGAGGATTTAACGGATTGAGTGATTTATCTGGAATTTTTCTTCGCCCCGCCGTTAATCTTGGAATTCGGTTCTTTCCGCACCCGGCCCCTGGGGCGGAAGCGAACCCCCTTGAAATTAACTTCGCGGTCGCTCTCAGTCAAGCTCCTTAATGAAGCTTTCAATCACCTCGAAGCCGCCTTTCCAGAAGTCGTCGTCCAAGGGTCCGACCCCGGCCTCGTTTAGGATGTCCACCGGAGACGCCGCTCCGCCCTGGGAAAGAATCCCCAGAAACCGCGGAACGAACGCCTCCCCCTCGATCTCGTAGCGGCGGTAGAGGCTGTAGACCAGAAGCTGCCCGAAGGTGTAGGCGTAGACGTAGAAGGGGGTGTGGAAAAAGTGGGGGATGCTCACCCACTCCCAGGCGAACTCGGGGGAAAGCTCCACCGAGTCGCCGAACTGGCGCTGGAGGTTTTTGAAATAGGCCGCCGAAATCTCCCCGGCGGTGGCGCCCCCTTCCACCATGTCGTGGGCCTCCGCCTCGAAAAGCGAGAAGAAGGCCTGGCGCCCCACCGTGGCGTAGGCGTCGTCCAGGAGGTGGAAGAGCAGATCGTTTTTCACCAGGGGATCGCTGTTTTTCCGGCGGAAACTGGAGGCCAGAAGCATCTCCCCGAAGGTGGAGGCGGTCTCCGCCAAAGGCAGCGCGGCGTGGAACTGAAAGATCCCCCGCCCGGCGGCCAGCTGGGAATGGACGGCGTGCCCCAGCTCGTGGGCCAGGGTGAAGATGTCCTGGCGGCGGCCCTTGTAGGTCATGAGCACCCAGGGGGCGTCATCGGGGTCGAGGGAGGCGCAGTAGGCTCCGGACTCCTTTCCGGGCAGCCTGGCGGCGCTGAGGTGCCGCTTTTCGTAGACGTTCAGGGCCGCCTCCGCCATCCGCGGGGAGAAGGACGAAAAGGCCTTCCGCACCTCCTCCAAGGCCTCCGAAAAGGGGATCTCCCTTTCCGGAGCCGGAGCCAACGGGGCGTAGACGTCGTAGCGCCTGAGGCGGGGAAGCTTTAAGGCCTCAGCCTTTTTGCGGAAATACTCCCCGAAGACCCGGGGGGTCTCGCTTTCCGAGACCCTTAAAAGGCTCTCCACCACGTGTTCGGGCAGATCGTTCACCACGTTGCGCGCCTCCCGGGGACCGCGGTAGCCCCGGAGGGTGACGTTCTCCACCCGCCAGTCCCTGGCCAGGGACTGGAAGATCAAAGCCAGGGTGGGTCCTTCCTCGCCGAAGACCCGGTAGAACTCCCTATAAGCCCCCTCCCGCGCCTCGGGGAGGTGGCTCCGCGCATGGACCATGAGCTCCTCCCGGCTCACGCGACCCTCGGCGCCCCCGGGGAGGAAGTCCGTCCGGAAGCGGTAGCGGTTGGTGATGGTGTCGTAGATGACCACCAGGGCCTCGGAGCCGGTCACGTCCTTGTAGTTTATTATCCTCTCCTCCGCCTCGCTTAAGGTGTAGGGCTTAAAGGCCCTGATCCTCCGCAGGTAGTATTCCAGCCGCGGCACCGCCCGCAAAAACTCCTCCGCGCGGTCGGCCTCCAGGTGCTTCCACCAGTGCTGGAAAAAAAGGAGGGAGTTTTCCAGCTCCACCAGCTGGGAGTCCACCATCCCCACGAAGGACTGGGCCTTCTGGTTGGCGGTGTCTTCGGAAAAGTAGAGGGTGGAGTAGCCGGAGAGCCGGGAGGAAAACTCCTGGATATGGGCCAGATCGCTTAAAAGGGAGTCGAACTCTGCCGGAGAGAAGTCCGGAGCGGCGAGGCGCTCCCTCCACAGGGGGAAATCGCACCCGAGGGAGCGGATCTTCCGTAGATCCGCTTCCAACCGCGGGGAGCCGTATTCGTAGAGGAGGGACAGATCCCAGTGGGGGGCGCCGGCGGCTTCGCTCATGGGGTGCTCGCTTCCGATTTTTTTTCTGCGGAACGTTTATGAAAAAAAGCTCCGTCGGGAGTTTTCAAAAAAAAGTGAATAAAACGAGGAAGGCCCGACCGGAGGGCTCCGGCCCTCCGGTCGGGCGGCGGAAACACCGGCCGCTCGAGAAGACGGATCTTGAACTTCGGGGTCTTTAGTCCCCGAAGCTCTTGAGCGTTCCGAGGCAGCGCAGGTGGTAGAGGGCGTAGTAAGGCGAGTAGCTGTCCCCGCAGCCCAGGCTCGCGGCCTTGTTGGGGGTTATCCAGGCCTTGCTGGCGTAGTGCCAGCGGGCCTCGGCGGAATTCCGGAAGGCGGGGGCCGCGCTCCTGCGCGCCCTTCTTTTGGGGGTCTGGCCGGGAGTCTGGGCGGGCGCCGGAGCTCCCTGGCCGCTGCGCTCGATCACCGCCTCCCCCTGGCCGGCGGGATTGGCCACGGGACTTTGCACGCCGGGCGGATTGTAGAGGGTCTGGCTTTCCGCTCCCGGGGCGGGAGCCGGGGCTCCGGCGGGAGCCGGAGCCGCTCCGCCCACCGGAGTCGCCGTTCCGGCGGCTCCCTCCTCGGAGAAGAGATCGGTTAGAAGCGAGTCGGAGTCGATGCCCCGCGCCGGAGCCCCCTGCCGGTCGAAATCCACCTCGGTGGGAAGAGGCTGGGAGACGGGGGGGGCGGCCCCGGGAGGCTGAACGGCCGGAGGCCGCAGAACCGGCGGCTGCGCCGGCGGCGGAGCGTTCTGGGCCAGGGCGAAGGAGGCGGAAAAACAGAAGGCGAGGGAAAAAACTAGGGAGAGAAGACGCTTCATGCTGCACCTCGGGAAGGGATGGCGGAGGGGCCGGGGGGCCTTCCCGGCTTCGGGTTTCCCGTTTCGCCGGCCGGAACCGCGCCGCGGCCGGAAAAGGGAGTTTCAAAAGAGAAAACGTTTCCGATCCGTCCGGAAACGCGGGTTCCGGAGGGACGGGGAAAAAAATCAACCGGCCCGAAAGGCGCCGGGTTCCCTCCGCTTCGGCGGAAAAAAACCCAAAACCGAATCGTCCGCCCGGCGGAGACGCGCCTTCAACGGAGGGGGCCCACCGTATATATTGGGCTCCCCGCGGGTAAAATCGCCTTTAGCGCGTTTTTTTCAAGGCCGGCCCCCCCCCAGGCCGCGCTCCGGACCGCCGGAAAATTTAGGCGGGATGATCGGGTCGAGCGGGGGGGCGGTTTAGGGAAAAAACAGGTTCGTCCGCGAAACCGGGACCGACGGAGGCGAACCGGAAAGCCGGGAAAAGAGAAAAATCCCGAGGCGATCCGGAAATCAGGATAATCCGGAAAAGCCGGAAAAAAAAGAAAAGATTTTCCCACAACACCTGGACGCGGGCGGCCCCCCGGAGGGCCGCCCGCCGGGGAGGGGGAGCTTTTAGGATTCCAAAAGCTTGTCGGTGTCCAGGATTAAAACCACCCGGCCGTCCCCCAGGAGGGTGAGGCCGTTGAAGTAGGGGAGCTTGCGGAAGGTCTCCAGCTCGAACTCCTTTATCACTATCTTCTGCTGGCCCAGGATCTCGTCGGCCAGGATGGACTGGCGGTTCTCGTTTTTCCCCCGCAAAATCACGAAAACCAGGCTGCCCTCCACCGAGGAGACAGCCTCAGGCGAGCCATCCTCCGGGACGCCCGCCCCGTAGGTCTCGTCGGGGAGGCCCAGGAGGCCCTTTAAATCGATAACCGATATGACCATGTCGCGGTGGCGGAAGACGGCCCCCTCCTTGTGGTGGTGCACGTCCGACTTGGGCACGGTCACTATCTCGTTTACGAACTCCAGCGGCAGGCAGAAGGTGGAGCTCGCGACCCGGATCATGATGGCCTCCTTGGTTAAGAGGGTGTTCGTGACCGGAAGCCTTAGACCCACCGTGAGCCCCTTGCCGGGGCGGTTGTCTATGAGGACCTCGCCGTTCCATTTCTTGAGGTTGGTCATGACCACGTCCATGCCCACGCCCCGGCCGGAGAGATCCGTCGCCTGATCCTTGGTGCTGAGACCGGAGCTGAAAACCAGCATCTCCACGTCCTTTTCGTGCAAGGTTCCTTCCTGCTCCGGCGAGATGACGCCCCTTTCCAGGGCCTTGGTCTTAATCTTCTCCAGATCGAGCCCCCGGCCGTCGTCCGCCACCTCTATCAAGATGGCCGCCTCCTCCTGGGTGACGGTGATGCCCACCGTCCCTCGGCGGGGTTTTCCGGCCGCCAGGCGCTCGTCGGGGGTTTCAAGTCCGTGGTCCACGGCGTTTCTCACTATGTGCACCATGGCCTGCTCCACGTCGTCCAAGAGGCTCTTATCGATGGGGACCCTCTCCCCCACTATCACCATCTCGGCCTCTTTCCCGATCTTATGCGAGATGTCCCTCACCAGGCGGGGGAACTTCTTCAAGATGTTGTTCATCTCCACCTGGCGCACCTCCATGATGGAGCGCTGGAGGTTCACGATGTCGTTGGAGATGGTGCGGGAGACGGTCGCGAAATCCCTTAAAAGCCCTATGTCCACCCCGGCCTGCCTGAAGGAGAACTGCAGATGGTTTAAAATCTCGGACTTGGTTATGAGGCGCCCCACGGATTCCAAAAAGAGGTCGATCTTGGCCTCGTCCACCCGGATGGTTTTGACCTGGGGCTCTTTAACCGCGGAGCTGGACTTGGAGCTGCGGGAGGTTTTCACGGCCGGGGCCTCCACCTCCACCTGGAACTTCTGCTTCAATCCCTCCAGCATCTCGCTGAAGAACTCCACGGTCATCTGATCCATCTCCAGCTCGCGCTCGGTGAAGAGGTTGAGGCCGTCCCCCAGTTCGCCGATAAGGCCCATGGCGTCCTCGGTCGCCACGTCGGCTAGGGACGCGTAGAGCTTGTTCGCGGCGGCGAGAAAATTCTCCCCGTCCTCCGAGGTGGCCTTTTCCTCCTTGAACTTCCCCAAGATCTCGTCCATGGTCCTCACGGTCTCGGTTAGATCCGCTCCGTTGTAGTTGTAGCGAATCTGGTTGACCCCGTCCTCCTCCAAGGTCGCCAAGGCCAAACCCGTGTTCACTTCGGAGACGTCCTTTTTGATGAGCTCGGCCTCGTTTTCCTCCAAGGCGGGGATGAGGGCCTCTATATCCTCGATTAACTTTTTGGCGGCGTCCACCAGCTGGGAGTCGCGGCGGTTTATCTTTTCTATCTGGCTTTGGATCTCCCCCACGAAGGCCATGTGATCCGCCGTCATGGCCGTGTAGGTGATGTCGTCTTCCAAACGGGAGATTATCTCCCGGAAGATGTCGTTGCCCTTGAAGAGCAGATCCACGATCTTCGGATATTTGGTCAAGATCGCGTTGTTCTTGTCGATCATGCTCATGAGGTCTTCCAGGCGGTGCGCGATCGTGGCGATGTTGTCCACGTTGAACATCTTGGAAGAGCCTTTGAGGGAGTGCATATGCCGGAAAAGAGAGAAGATCGTCTCGCTGTTGGAGGGATCCTGCTCCAAATTGACCAGCTCATTGTCGAGGGTCTCGATGGTTTCCCTGACCTCGTCTTTGTACTGCTCAAACAGTTCAGCTATGTTTTCGTCGCTTATGCTCATCTTTTCCCGCTCGTGTTTTCCCTTGAACCGGGCCCTTCGGCCCTAAAGCCCCGGAGGACCCGGGGCCGAAAGGGTATCAGGATATGTCCAGGGCCTTGCGCACGGCCTGCATCACCTTCTCCTCGTCGTAGGGCTTGATTATGTACTGCTTGGCCCCGATCTTCAGGCAGTGCATCACCGTCCTGGCGTCCGAGACCGAGGAGGCCATGATTATCCTGGAGTCGGGATACTTGGCCATGAGTCTTTCCAAGACCTCGGTGCCTCTGAGCTTGGGCATCACTATATCCAGGGTGGTAAGCTCCGGTTTCAGCTGTTCGAAGAGCTCCAGGGCCTCCTCGCCGTCCGCGGCCTGGCCCACCACGGTGAAACCCTGGGACTCGAAGAGCTTGAAAAGCATCTGGCGCATGACCGGGGAATCATCCACTATTAAAACGCTTTGTCCTGAGCCAACCGTCATGAATATCTCCTTTAAAGCAGTCCGCCAGGGCGTCCCCGTGTTCAGATCGTCTCTTTTTAACGCCGTTATCCGGATCGAAAGGGCTCTTCCGTCCGGATCCCGCCCTCCGGGCGGGCGGATAAGGCCGGGGACGCCAAAAAAAACAGGCCGCTTCAAACGGGCCCGATGAATTCGGTGGGGGGCCAAGGTGGTTGAGGTCCCTTTTCCGGTCGATAAAAATCCTACCCCGCTTAAATATAGCACCGCGGCCCGGGGATTGTCCACTTAATCCCGGCGAAAGGCCGGTTTTCCGCCCGTTTCGGCCTCAAACCGCGAGGATCTCCCATCGGGGCGGCCCATCCTTTCCCCCGGGGCGCCCGGAGCCGGCTTCGGGGGAAAAAGGGGGCGTTCGCGGCCCCGAAAGCCGGGGGCCGTTCGGGGCGGCGCCCGCGATCGGAAAGGCTTTTCGCCACATATTGTGGAAACGGGTCGGGGTTAACTATATTTTGAAGGCTCGAGGGAGAAATTTTTTCCGCGCGAAGAACTTTCGGAAAGCCCCGGGGAGGCCCGCGGAGGACGGAAGCGGCCGGGAAAGGGGAAAAAATTCGTAGGAGGAAATAAGGGAAGGATCCGCCGAAAAAAAACAACCGGAAGCCCCCCCCGAAAGACCGCTCCGAAAGACGCGGCTTCCGTCCGCCCTCGCCCCGAAACGCGCCCCGGGGGGTGAAAACCCCTCTTCCGGCCCCGGGACGAGGGCTTCGGACCCCTCCTTCGGCCGGAGGCTTTTTTTCGCGAACCGCCCATTTTCGTTTTAAAAAAGGACCGCCTGAGGCCCGCGCTTCCCGCGGTCCAAAACGTTGACGCGAAAAACCACGTTGTTAAGAAATTGTGAAATCATACGCTTCGCGAGCCGTGGAGCCTTCTTATTCATCGCATACTTCGCCTGTCGCCTCTAATCCGTTTTCATAGTTATGTTTTTCCGGCCACCGTGGAATTTCAGGCTGTTTAAATAAGGCTGGCAGTGTTTGGTGAAATAGTTTTCCTGTTCGGATTCCGCTCCCTTTCCGTAATCAAAGATAAAGCCGACGGAGCATTCCAGGTTCACCAGCTTATCGTCTTTCAGAGCGTATTTCACGCCGCGAACATACTTGTTCTGGAAAGCGGAGTCCATGCTTGTTGCGCGCGTCAGGATCGAGGGATTGGCTCCCCACGACCGCGACAGGATGGTCCCGCCATCTTCCTTAACCTTGCTCTCCCACAAAGCGTTGATTTTATCCTGGTCGTAGCTTCCGTCCTCTTTCTTTAAAGACCGCGCCGAAAAACCGTCCGGAAGATCGTATACTCCCAACCAGATGGAATAAACAACATTGGTTTCGAGATCGGCGAATAAGGCTAAGACCTGTCCGTCAACCCAGTCCCCGCTCTCTTGGAATGAATAATCCGGTATTTCCACGGTGAAATCGAGGCCCTTGGATAATTCATCGCTTTCGGAGTCGAACGCGCGCGACGCGGCCGCTCTTTGGATTGGGACGGAGGGAATATCGGCCAGCTGGACAAAAAACAAAAAACACAGAACGTAAACTAAGAGACTTAATTTAGGAAAAATGTTTGGCATGATCCGCCTTTAAAATTTATTCCGATGATGAAATTTAAGGCGACGCCTTTCTTAAGAACCGAAAGAGGAACGTGACGATCCGCGAGTCCTCCGCCTTCTTCCCCGACTCCAGGGCCATCGCGGCTGGATCCGGCGTCACCCGCGGAAACATCCTCCCCGACCTGGTCCGGGTCCAGCTTCTTAAGAGGCCGGAAGCGGGGGCGGCCTCCTTGGAGACCGCCGCGCCCCCTTTAGGTCGGTCAGTCTTGAAATTTCAGGCTTTTAAAAAAAGGAGCGCAATCTCCAGGCAGATCGCTTTCCGGGTCGCCTTCCCCGTCATCTTCGCCGTCGCCGAAAGAATTGTATCCGCAGTTTAAAACCACAATCTTATCGTCTTTCAAAGTGTAATTCAGGCCGTTTATCTTGGAGATTTCGCCATCTTTTATCTTTATGAATATATCGGCCGATGGATTCTTTCCCCACGACTGCTTCGTGAGCGTCCCTTCTTCCTTTTTAACCACGCTCTCCCATAAAGCGTTTACTTTATCCCGATCGAAGGTTCCGTCCTCCTTTTTTAAAGACCCCGCTGGAAAACCTTCCGGAAGATCCTCGACGGCTATCGTCACGTAGAGGTAACTGTCGCCGGACTCGCTAGCGTACTCGTAGCCGGCTACCAACCCCTCCGGCGTCTCCTCGAACTCCGAATAATCCACCGGCGCGTCCAGCGTGAATTTCAAACCTTTCGCGGCGGGAAAGTTTTTGGAATCGAATATTTTCGACATGGTCCCATCCTGGGCCGGAAGGACGGCGGGATCGGATAAATGGAAAAAAAACAAAAAACCCAGGGCGGGAATTAAAAGAAACAATTTAGGAAAAAGTTTAGGCATACCGCACCTTTAAATATTTTCGGCTGATTTTTTTAAAACTTAAACCAAATTTGACGTCTTGTCAAAATCTCTTCGCGGCCATCTAAGCGCCAAGCGTTTGGCGTATTTTTTCGTGAAACCGCCAACGCGCCGCGAAAGCCTAAATCCTTATCCGGATTTGGCGCAGGCTCCCCCGGTCGGTTCGCCGGTCTTTTTTATCGAGGTCACGTAAGGAACCGTCCGGAACTCTTCGTTCATTTCGTCGTATTCGTAGATCACTTCCAAAACGAAGCTGATCGGGGTGTTTTCCGGAAGATCCCAGGCGGCCTTCCATTCGTCTCCGTTCGAGAACGCGGTAAGGGAATAGACGCCGAACTTGTTCCGAATCTCGAAGTAGGGAGGCGGACTATCCGACTCGGTGTTCACGTAGCGGCAGAGAAAACCGCTCTCCTCGCTTTTAAAAAGCGTCTCGGGTTTCACCTCCTGAGCCGAGACGGTTCCGGAAAAAAGGAAAAGCGCGCAAAGCGACAGGGTTAAAGAAAGGAGCTTTTTCATTTCAACCTCCATTCACAATTAAAGCTTAGGGAAGAAAGTTTATTTCGGCTCCGCGGATTTTCGGCGCGCCCCCTCGCGCCCGAGAGCGCCGTTGATCGGTCCGGGTTCGGAAAGGATGGCGGAGATTAAACCCGCGCCGTGAAATCTTTACGGAAGCGGAATCCGATTATAGCAGGGCCCTTTTCCCTTTTCAACGGGGACGCCCCGGCCTTTCCGGCGTTAGGGCGCTTCCGGCGTCCGGGCGCTGCGGCGGAACTCCCCGCGCCGCTTTCCCGCGCCCCGGGACGGGGGCTTTCTTTTCCGCCGCGGCCGGGCTTTGAAACGCATCCGGGCGCCGTTTATCCCCCCATGGCGCCTAAGCGGTCGGGGGGCGGCCCGGACCCTTTGGCGGCTCCGGCCCCGACCGAACCGCTTGCCAAAATACGCGAATTGGAGGATAATCACCGCAGCCAAAGGGGGCTTTCCCCCGCCGCGGCGTCCCTTCCACCTCAAAGCGGGTGCCCCCATGCCTTTGATCGGTAAATTCACCCCTCCGGGGGACAAATCCATCAGCCACCGCCTCATCCTCTTCTCCATCCTCGCCCAAGGCGAGATGCTCGTGAAGGGTCTTTCGAACTGCGAGGACGTCCTCGCGAGCCTTAAAATATTCCGGCAGCTGGGGGGAAGGGCCGAAGAGGAGCGGGGCGGGCTGCGCGTCTGGGGGCTCGATAGGAAGATTCCGGAAGGCGAAGTCTACGACCTTTACTGCGCCAACTCGGGCACCACCATCCGCCTTTTGACCGGCATCCTCGCCGGCGTCAAGGGGGAGTACGTCTTAGACGGGGACGCCCAGCTGCGCCGGCGGCCCATGGAGAGGGTGGCCGAGCCTTTACGGCAGATGGGCGCGAAAATCGAGACCCTGGCCGGAAAACCGCCGGTGAAAATCACCGGCGGCGCTTTAAACCCGGTGGAGTACCTCATGCGGGAGTCCAGCGCCCAGCTCAAAGGCGCGGTGCTTTTGGCGGGCTTCTCGGCCGCGGGCGGCCCCACCACGGTTGTCGAGAAGGATCACACCAGAACCCACACGGAAAGGCTCCTCGACTACTTCGGGGGCCGCGTGGAGTCGGATCGCCTGCGGCACACCGTCTACCCCGGAACCCTCGCCCTGAAGGAAAGCTTCGACACCCCGGCCGACCCCTCCTCCGCCGCCTTCTTCCTCACGGCCGCGGCCTTCATCCCGGGATCCAGCGTCACCGCCGAAAACATCCTCCTATCCCAGGCCAGGACCGGCTTTTTAAGGGTTCTGGAGCGCATGGGGGCCTCGGTGAGGATAACCATGACTTCCGACACCCCGGAGCCCGTGGGCGACGTCACCGTGGAGTACCAAGGGGAGCTTTCCGGAACCGAGGTGCCCTCCGACCAGGTGCCCTCGCTCATAGACGAGATACCCATCCTGGCCCTGGCCGCCACCAGGGCAGGGGGGGAGACCGTTTTCCGGCAGGTGGACGAGTTGCGCATCAAGGAGACGGACCGCCTCATGAGCATCCGCCACCAGCTGGGCGCCCTGGGCGCCAGGGTGTGGATCGAGGGGGACGACCTTCACATAGAAGGCCCCACCTCCTTCATCATCCCCCCCTCCCTGGATTCCGGAAAGGATCACCGCCTGGCCATGACCCTGGTTTTGGCCCTGCTCGCGGCCGGGGCCAGAACCCCCATCCTGGGCGAGGAGTCCATTCCGGTATCCTACCCGACCTTCCATAAGGATCTCTCCCTCCTCTGGCGGGATCGAGGCTGAATCCTCCGAAACGTTTTTTCCTATGAAAACCCCTCCGGGAGCTTTCCTGCGGCGGGGTGAAAACCTTCCTCTCTTTTCATGAGAGTTTTTCGGCCTAGTCCAAGCCCCCCCGAACGCTTTTTCGGCCCGAGAGCGCCTTCCCGAACGCCTTTATGACCGCCCCCCTCCTATTAGGCCTCCTGGGCGACGACCGCGTCTACCGCTCGCCCTCTCCCAAGATGCATTCCCTGGCCCTCTCCGCGGCCGGCCTGGAAGGCTATTACGTCCCCTTACGCAGCTCCGCGGAAGAGCTCCCCGGAGCCCTGGACGCCCTCCACCGCCTGAACTTCCTGGGCTTGAACGTCACCGCCCCCTTAAAGGAGAGGGCCCTGAAGCTCGCCACCGTAGCCGACCCCGAGGCGGAGAGCGTCGGGGCGGCCAACACCCTCAAAAGAATCCCCTCCGGCGGCTGGGCCGCCTCCAACACCGATCTGGAAGGCTTCGCCCGGGCCTTTCTCCAAGGAGACGTCGAGGGTCCGGCCCTGCTCCTGGGCGCGGGCGGGGCCGCCCGCGCCGTTCTCGCTGCCTTGAAGAGGCGGGGCCTGGAGGTATTCGTCGCCGCCAGGGATCCGGAGAAGGCCCGAAACCTCGCCCGCGCCTTCCAGGCGGAAAGCCTCCCCTGGGGGGAGCTCCCTTTGGAGTTCGGCCTGGCCGCGAACGCCTGCTCCACGTCCGCGAGGGAGGCCTTCCGTGAGCCTCTCGCCCGTCTCAAGCTCAAAAAAGGCGCCCTGGTGGCCGATCTGAACTATGGGCGGGCGGATAATTATTTCCTGGATCTGGCCCGGGAAAAGGACGCCCGTTTCCATGACGGGCTTTCCATGCTGGCCGAGCAGGCCAGGCTCTCCTTTCTCCGCTGGAGCGATCTCAAAGATATTTCCATCGATCCCTTCCGGCGGGGAGCGATCGTCTTTTAAGGCCTTCCCCCCTCTCCCAGCTTTCCGCTTTCCTTTCCATTTTGGGTTTTTCATCCCCGGCGCCGGGTTTCTTCCGCCGGAATCGTTCCGCCCCCCTCCCGCCGGACTCATCTTCCCGCCGGACGCCTCTCCGTCCGGCGGGGCTCGTTTCCGGACGGACGCTTCTAAAAAACCATGCTCTCCTTCCTCCACCCCCCCCTCTCCGGCGGCCGCGGCGCGGTCAACGACTCCGAAAAGCACGTCTTCCTCATAGGTTTCATGGGCTCGGGCAAGACCACCGTGGGGAGGCTGCTCGCGGAGATCCTGGGTAGGGAGTTTCTGGATCTGGACGCCGTCTTGGAAAAGGAGTACGGGAAAAGCGTGCGGGAGGTGTTCCTGGACAAACGCCTGGGCGAAGAGGATTTTCGGCGCCGGGAGGCGAAGAAGATAAAGGCCCTTCTGGACTTGAATTCGCCCCCCAAGGTCGTCGCCTTGGGAGGCGGCGCGGTCGTGAACCCCCAAACCAGGAGCGCCCTAAAGGCCGGAGGCCTCGCCTTCTACCTCGCGACCGACGACTTCGATCTCCTCTACGAACGGATCAAGCGCCAGGCCGGTGGGGATCCCGGAGCCTCAAGGCCCTTGGCGGCCGACAGGGAGGCCTGCGAGAGGCTTTTTAAGGAGAGGCTCCTCGTCTACCGGAGCCAGGGAATCCCGGTGGACGCGTCCCTCCCCCCCCGGGAGGCCGCTCTCGCCATCGGCTCCAAGCTGGGCCGCGGCGAAAAGAAAATATCCTTCGACCGGGCCGAGAGCTCGGGGCTCAAAACCTTTCTTTTAAAAGAGGATATGTTGAAAGAGCTCTCCCGGGCGGTGGGCCGCCACAAGAGCCTGGTCCTTCTGGACCACGCCCTCGCCTTCGAGAGGGAGCTCTTCCCAAGCCGCCTGGGGGAGGGATGCCGGGTGTACCTGACAAGGGAGAGGGGCGAGGCCGCCAAAAACCTCCATGAACTGGAGGCGATCTTCGAGGAGCTCTCCTTAAACTCCTTCGACCGCTCGGACTACCTAATCGTCCGGGGCGGAGGGAGTCTTTCGGACTTGGGCGCCCTCGCGGCCGGCCTTTTCAAGCGGGGCCTCAAACTAATCCTCCTCCCCACCACCCTCCTCGCGGCCGTGGACGCCTCCGTGGGCGGAAAGACGGCGGTGAACTACCTGGGCGGGAAAAACCAGATAGGGCTCTTCTACCTTCCCGAGGCCGTCTGGGTGGACGGGGAGACCCTGGGGACCCTCGACAGCCGGCTCATCTCCGAAGGCCTGACCGAGGCCTTCAAAATCGGGCTCGTCATGAACAAGGGCCTCTCGGATCTGATCACCCGCAACATCGGACTGCTCCTATCCGCCCCCCTTGCCGGCCCCTTCGCCGAGTCGGGGCTCCCCCTTGAAACCGAGAATCTCTTCAACGCCCCCCCGGGGGCGGATCACGACCCCGACCGCATCCTCCAAAGGCCCCGAAAGGACGTGCCTTTGCTGTTGGAGATCGCCTTCCGCTCCGCCTCCCTGAAGCTGGAGGTGGTGGAGAAGGACTACCACGAGGAATTGGGAATCAGGGACGTTCTAAACTTCGGGCACACCTGGGGCCACGTGGTGGAGAGCTTCCACGCCGGAAGGGAGCCACGGGTGAGCCACGGCCGCGCGGTGGCCCACGGCATGGCCGTGGCCCTCCTCTACTCGGAAAAGCGCCAAGGTTTGAACCAGAGCTTTTCCGCCATCGCCCGCTCGATGTGCCTCTCCCTTTGCGGCGGGGAGTTTCCAGACGATCCGGAAGACCTTGTCGCCCGGGAATTCCTCCACAAGGACAAAAAGATAAGGGACGGAGCGCTTAAATTCGTGGTCCTCCCCAAACCCTTCCAGGCCAAACTGATAGACGTCCGGGCGGACGACGTCGTTAAAACGGCGGCCGAATTAAAACTCGAGGTGGAAAAAGGGGTGCTGCGGGCCTATCCGCTCCCGTAGGGGGGGGAAACTAAAGAGCGCGCTGAAAAAATTAAAAATTCAAACGAGCGAATTTGATTCGTTAATATATTTTATCGCCCCAGAGGTTAAATATTGGAAAAAAAGCCATGTTTTAAATGGCGCCGCCGCGTCTTGCCGTTCTAATTTTTTATCCGCCGGGTTGATATTAAATATCGACACTCAAGTGGTTTCAACATGACGTCATCGACAAACAAAAATATTGAATAACTATCGCCCCGCATTGCGATAAAATTATAAGTATTTATGGAATTATTCATGACCAAAGAGCGCCATTACGTGATTGCCGTTACCGTATATTGAAATACCAATATCAATAATTTTTTTCGCCTTAAGATTTATTTGATCGTGGTAAAGCTTTTTTGTAATATCGCTTAACGCTTTTCGGGCGGCTTTTGCGAGAATTATATGAATTTCCGAAGGGGAGAGATCTTTTATCGGCTCAATAGACGATAACGCTCTCTTAAGCTCCTCCGGAGTTAATTTTTCTCTGACGGTTTTAGCCATCGCTTCATCGAAGTCGACCTCTGAAAGATTTTTTATAGCCTCTAGGGCGAGAATCTTATTCTTTTCAGCCTCGCTCATACCGCCATTCGTTTTTTCAGTCAATAAAAGAGCGATTTTTCGCGGTTTGAGTTTTTTAACCGCCATTGAAGCGAGATTAGCGTACGCTTCCTCTAACGGAAAAGACCAGGCGGCCAAGGCGGCTAACGCCGAATTCTCTTTTACCGGATCGCGCTTTTTTTGATTTTTACAGTATTTCAACTCCATTACTGCGTAGACATGTTTCGGCAGTTCCACGACCAAATCCAACCTTCCTTTGGATCCTGGAAGCTCGCTTAGGAGCGTAAAATCCGCAGCCAATAATATTAACTGGATAAAGGCGTGGAAATTTTTTTCTCCTTCCGGCTTTTGGTGATAGGCGATGCTTGAAAATATTTGACTAAATAAATCGCTTAAGGCGCGAGCGTCTCCGGCGAGAATGGCGGTGATAATCTCTTGATGTATGGATTTAAATTCATTATAATCCGTCTTCTGAAAAATTTCCTGAAAGCAATCCTTATAGTAAGTCGAGCCAACCTCGTGATTAGGGAGTTTGAAAGAATAGGTTCTAGCGCCAACTGTTTTTTGGGTGACGGGATCTATTGTTTGGGCTGGAGTCACTTTATCCACTGTCAAGTAGCCGCTGTGGAACAAAACGGGAACAGCCGCAAGCTGAGTCAATTCCGCTTTCCGCACAGTCTGAGAAAGATATGATTCCAGTTTCGGCGTGATAAAATCCAGAGTTTTTTTCCTGATCAGCGCTCTAAGGTGGGCGGGACGACCGCTGTTGACCCAAAAAGCGTCAAACCTTTTATTTTCAAAGAAATTAAGGATGGAATATGGATTAAGCACCCTAGTGGGTCCTTCCCAGTTATAACCGTCATACCAATGAAGAATTTCAGCTTTAAGATCGCTGATATCGGATATTTTCCCAAGTTCGCCCGCGCCTTTGAAATTGTCGAAAATCTCTTCCAGTCCTTCGGAAAAAAGAATATCAAATTCCTCCAGAGTGAAACCGCAAATTCCGGCGTACCGCGGATTCAGGGATATGTCATTTAGATGGTTAGGACCGGAATCCATGGAGGTGAGAGCGTATCTGGTGATACCCGTCACTAAAGTGAAGCGGACGCATGGTGAAACATCCACTCTTTTCAGAGCGGAAAAGAATTGGTGGAGAACTTTAGCGTTGTCTTCGGCTATTTCCGAATTCTCCATATTGACAGTAACAGGGAAGTCATACTCGTCTATGAGCACCGCCACCTTGGAATTGAATTGTTTGTGAAGAGCTCTGATAAGATTTCCGAAATACATATCAGGCGTGACGCCTTGAACATCGACTCCGGCTTCTCTAGCAATGGCGCCAAGCGAGCTGAGGAGGGTTTCATTTAGGATTTCAGATGTTTTCGAAGCCATTGAGAGGCTTAGAAAGAGCGTCGGATGCCTGGTAAATTCATAATCGGATCCGTCAATCCAAAGTCCCTTGAAACGATCGCGGTTTCCTGTGAAGAGTTCATTCAGGGTGTGAAGCAGGAGTGTTTTTCCGAACCGCCGCGGCCGAGACAGAAAATAATTTTTTTTACTGCTTTTAAGCAGATCGTAGATATATCGCGTCTTATCCGCGTATAAACAGTTTGAGTCGATTAATTCCGCAAAAGTTTGATCGCCCAGAGGTAAATTCTTCAGAGGCATTTTTCTTCTCCTTGGCGGGCGTGGACGCTCAAAAAACCAATGAGCCACGGAAGACTCAAGCGAAACTCCAAAAACTTTTCACGTTTAGAGCGGCCCTGGCGGCCATTTAACTATGACACAATCCCTAGACTGTGGCAAACATAATTCGAAGGACGCCTGTTTCAGGATGCATAATTTCTATATTTTGTTATATTTCTTAAAATATTACAATATTTAGGATATTCCCTCCGCTTTCGCGACAGCGGAGCCTCGAGGCTCCGGCCCAGCTTTCCGGCGTCCTGATTTCCGACTCTTCATCCGAAAAAAGAAACCTCGCTGCCAGGAAATTAAGAAGCGGCGGATATAGATCGAATCGATTTAATTCTCCGTGAGCCGGCAAGGCTGTTTCAGAGGTTTCCGGCATGGTTGTCCAAGGCGGCGGAGGTCGAGGCCCACTTTAAGGATTCTGGCCACGATATGGTCAATGGTTCTCATCTCCTCCACCGGGGCCGCTTAAGCCGCGTCCGTTCTCCAAATCTTCCCTCTTTCCCTTCCCAGCCTCGATTATTTTTTCCTCCACTCCTTGCCACTTTTGAATCACCGCTAGGCCCGGAAATAATCTGTAGGTAGAATGTAGGGATAAAACTCACCGGCGGGCTCCCACGCCGAAACAAGACCTTAAAACGCTGAAACCGGATTATTCGCCTCGGCCGATGAAATGACCTATAATGGATAGGCGATCCGAAAAAAAGAGCCTTTCCCGGGCCTTCCGAAGACGATTTAGCTTTGGGACGGGGCTTTTCCCGAAAGCGCCCCGAAGGCCCCGGCGGCCGACGGACATTTCCCAATCTTTCTTTAGCCCGCCGCGGCCCAAAGGCCGCGGCCCCTTTTCCCCCTCTTTTCCCGCCGCCCGGAAGCGATCCGCGATCGGCCGCATAAGGAACGCCCGCCGCGCTCTTAAAACAGGAAACGCGCCATGCCCAGCCCAACACGCCTTCTTTGGAGCCTCCTTAAAACCTCTTTCGCCTTTCCGGCCCTTTTATGCCTGGCCTTTGGGGCGTCCCCGGCCCGGGCGGGGGACGGCCCCCATTCGGAAGAGGCGGCCTCTTTGACGGTGGAGACCCGGTGGGGTCCCGTCGTCGGAACGGAGGAGGACGGCGTCCGCGTCTGGAGGGGGATTCCCTACGCCCTAGCGCCGGAGGGGGAGAGGCGCTTCGCCCCCCCGGAGGATCCGAAGCCCTGGACGGAGCCCAGGGACGCCACCCGCTTCGGGCCCATGAGCTTCCAGGTCCCCTTGGAAAACGACCTTAACAAGACAAGGCCCGGGGTCGCCATGTCGGAGGACTCCCTGAATTTGAACGTCTGGGCGCCCACAGGGACCAAGGCTGGGGACGCCCTCCCCGTCTACGTCTTCATCCACGGCGGGGGCTTCGGCCTGGGATCGGGTAGCGATCTCCTCTACGACGGCGCCGAGCTCGCCAAAGAAGGGATCATCGTGGTCACCTTCAACTACCGCCTGGGGGCGGCGGGCTTTTTAGCCTCCAAGGAGACCTTCCGTTTATACGGCACCACCGGAAACTGGGGCATTCTGGATCAAATCAAGGCCCTGGAATGGGTCAGGAACAACATCCGCGCCTTTGGGGGCGATCCGGACAAGGTCACCGTGGGAGGGGAGTCGGCGGGGAGCGTAAGCGTCTCGGCCCTCCTGTTAAGCCCCCCGGCCCAAGGGCTCTTTAGGGGGGCGATCATGGAGAGCGGGACCATTCTGGCCCTGGAAAACTGGCCCGGCTACTTTAGTTTCGGCGAAAGGGAGAAGGCCGTATGCCAGGGAGCGCTTTTTTTAAGCGCCTTGCGGCTTAAAGACGACGGTGAAGGCCTCAAACTCGCGAGAGCGCTGGATCCGGAGCTTTTAGCGGAGCTTTCGCCCTTCAACGCCGACTTCGACAAGAGCGCCCCCTTCGCCTTCCTCCCGGTCAAAGACGGGAAGGTGATTCCGGAGGACGCCCAAGGGGAGATGGCTCGGGGGAACTTCGCCCGGGTTAAAATCCTCATAGGCTTCAACCTAGACGAGGGAAGCGTCTTCGTCTCGCCGGAGTCGAGCCCCGCCGAATTTCAGAAAATGATCCTCCTAAGCTTCGGTCCCAAGGCCGCGGAGGCGTTCTGGAAACGCTTTCCTCCGGAAGGGAAGGACGGATACCTCCAAAGGGCCAGGGAGGCCGTCGCCTACTCCGTCTTCAGCGCCGGAACCAAGCGCCTCGCGGACCTCCACTCCAGACGGGCCGAAGTCCACCTCTACCGCTTCTCCCACGCGCCCGAAATCGGCCGCTCCCTCGGGCTAGGCGCCTACCACTCGGCCGAGCTCCCCATGGTCTTCGGAAACCTCGCCCTCATGGGCTACGATTCGGAAAAGGAGAGGCGCCTGGGCGCGGACCTTAAAATTCGCTTCGCGAACTTCATCAAAAACGGGGATCCAAACGAGGGAGCGAGCCCGCCCACCCAGGCCGTCTGGCCCCTCTACGATCCGCGAAAACCCCTGGCTCTCGATCTGGGAGACCAAGTGGAGGCGGTGGAACTTCCCGACAGGGACAATCTCGACTTCATGGCCGATCTGCTCTACGGGCCGCTCCCGGCGGCCGAAAACGAGTGAGAATCCGTTCTCCAAGATCTTTTCAACGCGCGACGTAACGGGCCTTGAAGCTGAACGGATGAAACGGCCTGAACGGATGAAACGGCTCAAACGACTAAAACCCCTAGGCGAACAGGGCGGGTGAGAGATGGGAAACGTTTTCGGTAAAAATTTCAGGGTATCCTGCTTC
>JAISMF010000054.1 GCA_031276865.1 Deltaproteobacteria bacterium
AAGTATTCGAATATGTGAAATCTACTACTTTATGCACTGTGTATTTTTTATATTTATCCCATATTTTGTATAGCGTGTCTATCAGTTTTCAATGACAGACTTTTTGCGCTCGCATCAAAATTCAACCCCGCGAAGACGGGACCCGAAGGGGGCGGTGAAGCCGCGCGGAGCGTCCCGGGCGCCATGAAGGGGGCCGTCGGGTTCGGCCCGGGGATAAAGATGAACCCGTCCGGGGGCGGAGGAACCTTCGGTGATTTCGGGCCGCGAAAGGCCCGAAGTTGAGAGGCCCTCTGATTTTCGCCTTTGTTCCAACGGAGAGCCCTTTAGGCCCGGGGATTTTGCCGGAGAATGATTTTGGTTTTCCATCGCTAAGGCCCCCGAAGATCTATTTTTTAAATTCCCGCCGAGGTCGGCCTTCCTCCAGGCTCCCAGGCGGTCGAACCGGGTGGATCCGCCGGCGAAAACTTTCATGAAAAGCGATGCGGCTATTCGCCCCGCCCTCGTGAAAGCCCCGAAGTCTTTGCGGAGGGAAAAATTAGTGTCGCGAAATTATACGTTTATGAAGAATAATGAGAATAGAAATACCAATTATTAATAGATCATTATATATGTCTTATAAAATGTTTATTTTAACTATTTTAATATTAAAATACAGTGTTTGAGATTTTTTTACAGGCGCCGCGGCGTGAAAAGACCCGGAAGACCAAACATTAGTTAATTTCTTTTGCCGCGAAATTACGGACGGAACATTGGAACCGCCGATACGCTCGCTCGCCAACCACGACTGGTCGCATATCCAACCTGGTTAATAACACAATATATTGTTCAAAGGCGCTATCCGGGCCAAAAATTGAAACATTTACAGGCGGATCAAAATTGATCTTGCAGTTCCCTTTAAAAATGCTATGCTTTCAGGTAGCGAAGAACTCGCGTGACTGCTGATCGTCATATTACAATTCAAGGCGCGTTTCCGGATGTCGTTTCCGTTTAACGGCGCTGTGTCTTAAATTAAGAACGGAAATTGCCGAACTGATAATAATTTTCGCGATATCTTGCGGCGCGGTCGGCGCGAGCGTTTTAATTTAAGGCGCTGTACGAGGCGGTTAAAGTTTTTTCACCGCTTATCTTTAAGGTGTTGTTTCATTCAAGTCGCTTCAAGGCGTTGGCCTGAATTGAAGTTTTTTCGCGGCCGGCTTTTTTTAGCTCCGGTCGGGGAAGAATCAAAATTTTCCATTTTTAAAAGCTTCTGAAAAAGAGGGTTTCTATGCTAATGAAAAAGTCTCTGTTTATTTGCTGTTTTGTTTTTCTGGCGTCCTTGGTGGCCATGCCTTTGCTGGCCGCGCAGGGGGACGCTGTTCCCACCTCCGAGCCGTTCACCGGCAAAGTCCTGGTTGAAGGCCTTGACGCGCCTTGGGGCGCTATTTGGAGCCCTGACGGGCATCTGTGGGTCACCGAGCGCGAGGGCAAGCGTCTGATCGACGTGGATCCCGCCACCGGAGCCAAGACCACTCTTCTGGAGATAGACGAGGTCAAAACCGGCCCCCAGCACGAGGGACTCCTCGGTCTGGCCCTGGCCCCGGATTTCAAAACCTCGGGTCTTATCTATCTCACCTACACCTATCTGGACGGCAAGGACGAGAAGCATAAGATCGTGCGGGCCAAGTATGATCCCGCCGCCAAGAAATTCGGCGAGCCCGAGGATATTCTCGTGGGAATTCCCGCCGGAAGCGATCATCAGGGCGGCCGTCTGCTCTTCGGTCCCGATGGAAACCTCTACCTCACCAAAGGCGAACTCGGCCACAATCAGGGCGCCAACCGTTGCAAGCCCAACGAGGCCCAGACCCTTCCCACGGCCGAGCAGGTCGCGGCCAAAGACTGGTCGGCCTACGTGGGCAAAGTCCTGCGTATTAAACCCGACGGCGGCATTCCCGACGACAACCCCGAAATTAACGGCGTGCGCAGCCACGTATTCACCGTCGGCCACCGCAATCCCCAGGGCCTTCTCTTTATAGGCGATCAGCTTTTCTCCGTGGAGCAGGGTCCTTCCACCGATGACGAGCTCAACCATCTGGAATCCGGCGGCAACTACGGCTGGCCTTTGATCGCCGGCTACATCGATGATCAGGCCTACGCCTACATCGACTGGTCCAAGGTCGACGGCTGCGACAAAATCGCCGGCGACGTCTACATTCCGGCGGATCAGCCTTCCGTGAAGGAGACCTCCCAGGATAAGTCGAAATTCAAAGAGCCCGTCCGCACCTTCTACACCGTGCCGACCACTTACAATTTCAAGGATCCCAAGTTCGGACAGCTGTCCTATCTCGGCTGGGCCACCATCGCCCCCTCCAGCCTCGACTACTATCCCCCCGATGGTCCCATCAAGGCCTGGCAGAATTCCATTCTCATAAGCAGCCTGAAAAACGGCGCCATCTACCGGGTGCCCTTGAGCGGCGATCAGAAGCAGGCTCAAGGTGACATCACCAAGTATTTCCACACCCCTAACCGTTATCGTCAGGTTCTGGTGAGCCAGGACGGCAAGAAGATCTACGTTTTGACCGACAAGGCCGGAAACGGTCTGGATGAAAACGGCCTGCCCAATCAGACCATGAAGAATCCGGGCGCCATCTTCGTGTTCGAGTACGCCCCGCAAGCGGCTCCCGCCAAATAAGCGGGCCGAACTTTCGTTTATTAAGTGAATTGCCGCAAGGACGGCCCCCGGAAGCTCGCGCGTCCGGGGGCCGTTTATTTTCCGCGCCATGATTCGCGCGGCTTCCCGCCGGAAACGGCCTCTTTGTTTTCGATCTTTCGATTCTCCCGTCCGGCCTGGGGCGTTTTCCGGGCCGAGCGGGATATACGGCGTTTTTTTCGATTAAACAGTCTTCCGGCCACCCGCGCCCCGGTTTCAACGGACTTTCTTTCAGGGGCCGCCGGACGCGGCCGCCGGACGCGGCCGCCGCAAAGGAGCGAAAAGACCGCATGGGCCGCTTTGAAACGGCTCCATAGAGCGTGGAGCGCCTGATGTCGGAAAAAATAGAAAACAAGTTTTTTTTATGCTATGATGGCGCGGTTAGTTAAGCCTTCGCCCGCTAAACGACGCTTCCCCCTTTTGGTAGCGCTGGCGGATGCCGCTTAAAACCAACACCCATTCCACCGGCCCGCTTCGGTTTCCGGCTTGTGGAAATATTTGGCATTGAATATATAAAATTTATTATCAATTCAAGCAATTTAGCTATTTGTTATAATTTTAATAACGGATCATCATAAACCAATCGAAAGGATACTTAAAGGCGGAGCGCCATGTTCGACAAAATAAAGCAGATAGCCAACACGTACAATGAAGCGAAAGATAAAATTCAGACGGAGGAGGCGACCAAGAACGCCCTAATTATGCCTTTTATCGCGGCTCTCGGTTTCAATGTCTTTAATCCCCTTGAAGTCGTGCCGGAAATAGTCGCGGACATCGGCGAGAAGAAAGGCGAGAAGATCGATTACGCCTTGAAATCCGGCGATAAAGTGCTCATGCTGGTGGAATGCAAAAAATGCACCTCGTCTCTAACGGAGAAGAACGTTTCCCAGGTTTTCAGATATTTCGGCGCTCTCAAAGTTAAAATGGATGTGAGAGTGGCTGTTTTGACGAACGGACTTGTCTACCAGTTTTTTTCCGACTTGGATAATGGAAACGTTTTAGATCACGTTCCGTTTTTCACCTTCGATATCTTGGATTTTGACGACCAGAAGATTCAGGATTTACAGAAATTTTCCAAAAACCAATTTGATGTCGACACTATCGTGGCCAAAGCGGAAGAGCTCAAAAGAAGGGCCGTGGTTGAAAATCTCCTCAACAAGTACATGACCAGCCCGACGGAATCTTTCGTCAAATGCGTTCTCACCGACACGTCTTATGAAGGCATAAAGACTAAGGATGTTGTCAATTCATACGCCGTGATTATCAAGGACGCTTTTTCGCAGCTAATCAAAAACAGAGTCGAATCGATTTTAAAAACCGCGATGAAGCAGGATGCGGTGGTAACTTCGCAGGAGGCGGCTGAAGACGCTGAAATTTCTCAGTCATCCGGAAGGGAGATTGAAACCACGCCGGAAGAATTTGAAGGCTACGCCATCGTCAAATCCATCGTGCGGGAGATCGTCGCGCCTTCGAGAATCGTTCTTAAAGACACGAAAACCTACTGCTCCGTCACCCTAGATGACGATACGAGCGGTTACAAGCCTATAATCCGTTTTTATTTCAACAATCCTACGAAAAAAAGAATCGGCGTTTATCCCGATGTCAGCGCCAGAAGCAAAATACAGCAGTACCCTATAAACGAACTAGACGACATTTATTCTTACGCTGAACAGATAAAAGACGCTGTCCGGGCGTATGAATCCGGCGTCAAGGCTCAGGCGGCGGACACCGGATCCGAAGAAGAGGGAGAATAGGATTTAAGTTTAGACCATCGCTTTTATTCATACGCGTGGATCTTAAGTTTTTCAAACTTTTAATGATTTACTTCTATATTATTTTAAATAATTTTCAACCGCCAAAAAATATTAATTAGCTGAAGCCGGCGGTACACGTCGCACTTTTGCGGTTCTGTTAGAAAGTATTTTTTCATATCTTAGCTACATAGCCGATTAGGTTGCTTTCGCTGGTTTTTTAAAAATTTTACTTTATTTTTTTTCCGTGAGTCGGATAAAATTCATTATTACTCCGGCGGATAAAAGTTAAAACATTTTGTTTGTGGCATCGACAGGTTAGGACGCTTCAAGCTCTTACGTATCACATCCGCTAAGAAGATGAAAGTTAAGTTAACCTCCTTGAAGGTTGCCTTCAGACGCCGTATTAACTGGGACGGGGGGGATGCGTCCCCTTTCTAATTAGTTCGGTAAAAGGCTAATTCTATTACTTCGGTTTCCACGACGATATGGGCTCATTTAGATCGTTTAGATGCCGGTTGGGCGCCATCTGGTACCGAATGCTTTGCAGACGTTGCCGGAAAAGATAAATGACTTGGGATCGATTAATCCGTAAATGGCGGGGTGGATTTCCGGCGCCCACAATCACGCATCCTTATCCCTCTACTCGATTTTACGTTAAACATCCAAAGAACTTTCCGGCGCGCTAATAGCGCCCGCCGAAATCCGCGCTGGGGTGTGGCGCCCGAAAGGTAGCGTCCTTCCATGAAAAGTTTCAGGTATCTGAAAACATAGCCATTGACCGAACCAGCGAAGATCGACTTTTTCAGCGCATTACGATCGTTTCAGATCTAACGGACAGCGCTCCGGTGTTCATGGGTGAAGGAAAAGCGTCGAGGCGCTGGAGCCTTTCCGGAAGCGTTTTAGAAGAAGGGCCGGGACAATCGAGTCCGTCCGTCTAGATATTGAACCCGCCTCCCTGAAGCCGCGCGCGGAAACCAGCCCTACATGAAAAACTTCTTCGCGAATTTCACGTGATCAAGCTCATAAACCGAGTTGACAAACTCCGCCGCTTACGCGTCTGCGGGCGCCGATGAAATGGTCGGAAACATTTTCATGGGCCTGAGATTCATTATCCTGAAAAAATACCACAATATCGAGCGCGGCGAAAACGAGACTTAAGAGGCTGGAGAGGACCTTGTTTCTGAGCGCGCCTCTAATAAAGGCCTACATCTTAGGGAATTTCCGCATCGGATCTGGGAGGAGAGCGGCGGGAACGCGCCTGCTCGTAAACGTGGCGCGCGGTTGAAAGGCGCGGTCGGGGGATGCTCGGCTATTACACACCTAAATCTCCGGTTCGATGAAAGGTTCAGATTAACTGACAATCGCTGATAATCGCGGAAAGGCGCGCGTGGATTAGTCTAAAAGCGCCTGGAACAGATGGCTGAAAATACCGCTCCAATCATTATGTTATGGATGCGAAAGAGGCGGTTGAAATCGCTTTACAAATTTTTTTAGGCGAACAAAAGTCGGAGCGCTTACGAGGGACTGGAAAGCGCCCGCTGACTTGGGCGGCGTTTAAAGTTTTTCTTCCAGCGTGAAACGAAAGCCGAAGAAAAAGCGGCCGAAAAATTTACGGATTCACCTGAGCTTTGATGAATTCCGCCTCATGAACATAGACGCGGCCGCGAAAAACCTTGCTATTTTTGATTTTTGAAATCGGCTACTCTATGTTTTCAATAATCAGCCTGAATAGTCCATATATTGTATGATTTATCCATCCTTCGATTAACGCCGGTCTTTTTCGCGCAAGGCGGCGTTTACCTCGATTGATTTTAGATTTTATTGTTCAGCCCGCGCTCCTGGACGATCCGCCGGGGGGCGCGGCCAAATTGACCTTATCCCGTGAGCGGATGCGTGTATTGGTGGCTTTACTGCCTATAAATTATTAGTATTAACATATATTTAGAAGTAAATTATCCCGCCCGGCCCATCTTTTGTTCGACCCCAAGCTCCCCGCCCCAACCCTGGCGGGGGAAATACGGGGCGCTAAGCGGCGTTTTCGAAAATTTTGAGGATTTAATGTTTAAGGCCGCGAATTAATGTAAAATATTAACATCGGCCCGTCCTACCGGGCGTTCGGAGGCGAAACCCGCCTAAATAGAAACGAAAGCCGCGCCGGGCCGTCAAAGCGCCCCGCGGTCGTTTAACCCGATTTCTAAAACCGCGGCCCCTGGCTTTCCGTAAAGCCCGTCGGAGAGGCGTCTCCGGCGGAGCGCGCCGGGCCTTTCGGAACGGCGGACGAACATCCTCCGCCGCCTTCTCGCGGGATTTTACCCTTCTCTGCGAATTTCTTTCATCCCTTTTAGAATATGTCTTGGGAGAGACTTAAATGACCTCATCAAACCCCAGTAAAAGACTCATTCTCGTGGCCCCGGTCACCGGACTCATCACCCCGCTGGAAAAGGTGCCGGATCCCACCTTCGCTCAGAAAATGGTGGGCGACGGAGTGGCGATCGATCCGGCCGGCGAAAGCCTCGTGAGCCCCTGCGACGGAAAGGTCACCCAGCTCCACAGCGCCGGGCACGCTTTGACCGTGACCACCCCCGAAGGTCTGGAAGTGCTCATGCACATAGGTCTTGAGACGGTGAGTCTCAAGGGGAACGGCTTCAATCCCAGGGTGAAGCAGGATCAGGAGGTTAAAGCGGGCGATCCCTTGATCGATTTCGACGCCGACTACATCGTGCACAACGCCGCCAGCCTTTTAACCATCGTGGTCGTCACCAACACCGAGCTGACCCGAGGCTTTAACCCCTCCTCGGGCTTCGCCGAGGCCGGAAAAACCAGGATTCTCGAGGTGCTCCTCTCCGGAGACGCCAAGGAGGCCGGCGAGAAGAAAGACGACTCCTCTGAAAGTTCCGACGAGATAGTGATCCTCAACCCGGCGGGCCTCCACGCCAGACCCTCGGCCGTCCTGGTGAACCACGCCAAGCAGTTCAAAAGCAAGATAATGCTCGTCAAAGAGGACGGCGTCAAAGGGAACGCCAAGAGCGTCGTCTCCATCATGGGCCTCGAGATCAAGGCCCACGACCGGGTGCGGCTCGTAGCCGAGGGGGAGGACGCCTCCGAGGCCCTGGCGGAGCTCGCGCCGCTTTTAGCCTCCGGGTTGGGGGAGAAGCTTCACGGGGAGCCGATCCAGGAGCCCAAGCTCAAGCCCGAGAGGAAGGTCTCAAACGATCCGAACATCCTCTTGGGCATCTCGGCCTCCCCCGGCCAGGCCATCGGCCGGGTCTTTCAGCTGCGCTACCAGAGCATCCAGGTGGAGAAGAACGGCCGGGGTCAAGACGAGGAGAACCGCCTGTTAAACGAGGCCGTGAAACAGTCCCGAACGGAGCTCCAGGAGCTGCAAAAGAACATGCGCATGAAGGCCGAGTCGGGCAAGGCGGCCATTTTCGCGGCCCACGAGGAGCTCCTGGAAGACCCGGAGCTCCTTTCGGCGGCCGCCAAAGGCATAGCCGACGGCGAGTCCGCGGCCTACGCCTGGCAGAAAGCCTTCACGGCCCAGGCCGACATGCTGGCCGGGCTCAATAACGAGCTTCTGGCCGGCCGGGCCAACGACGTGCGGGACATCGGACGCAGGGTGCTCGCCCGTCTGGCCGGAGGCGGTTCCGCGAAACCCGATCTCCCCGACAACGCCATCCTGGTGGCCGAGGATCTGACGCCGTCGGACACGGCCTCGCTTGACAAATCCAAGGTGCAGGGCTTCGCCATCACCGGCGGCTCGGCCACCTCGCACGCCTCCATCCTGGCCCGGGCGGCGAACATTCCGGCTATCGCGGCCATCGAGGAGAGGGCCTTGAACGTCGCCACCGGCACTCCGGCGGTCTTGGACGGGGACAAGGGCGAACTGCGCCTGAACCCCTCGGAAGAGGAGGTGGCGTCCATCAGGAAGACGCAGCTGGAGGCGGCGGAGCGGCGGAAAAAAGAGCTCGCCGAGGCCATGAGCGCCTCGGAGACCACCGACGGCCGCCGGATAAAGGTGGTGGGAAACATCGGCGGCCTGGCCGAGGCCGCCGAGATTCCCGAGCTCGGCGGCGAGGGCGTGGGGCTTTTGCGCTCGGAGTTCCTCTTCCTGCAAAGGGCCGACGCCCCGGACGAGGAGGAGCAGGCGGCGGTCTACGCCTCGATCGCCAAGGTTTTGGGGCCGGATAGGGATTTGGTGGTGCGCACCCTGGACGTGGGCGGCGACAAGCCTTTGGCCTACCTCCCCCTGCCCCAGGAGATGAACCCCTTCCTGGGGGTGCGGGGCATCCGCTTGAACCTTTTGGGGACGGATCTCTTCAAGGCCCAGATAAGGGCCGTGTTGAGCGCCGCCCCCTTCGCCAAGCTGCACGTGATGTTCCCCATGGTCACCACCGTGGACGAGCTCAGGGAGGCTAGGGAGCTGGTTTTAATCGAGAAGGACCGCCTGGGCGTGAAAGAGGAGGTGAAGATCGGGATCATGGTGGAGGTGCCGGCCGCCGCCATGATGGCGGACGTCCTCGCCCGGGAGGCGGACTTCTTCTCCATCGGGACCAACGATCTCACCCAGTACACCCTGGCCATAGACCGGGGCCATCCGCGGCTCGCGCGGATGGCCGACGCTTTGCATCCGGCGGTATTAAGGCTCATCGAGAGGACGGTCCAGGGGGCCCATGAAAACGGCAAATGGGTGGGGGTCTGCGGCGGCATCGCCGGCGACGCCCTGGCCGGACCGGTCCTTATCGGCTTGGGCGTGGACGAGCTCAGCGTGAGCGGAGGATCCATTCCGGCCGTGAAGGCCATGGTGAGGCGGCAGAGCCACGAAAAGTGCGGGGAGCTGGCCCGAAAGGCCTTGAAGCTCGCCACCTCGGCCGAGGTGCGGGCCTTCCTCGCTAAGGAGAATCAGGGATAGCCCTTAGGGGGATCCGAAACCGGCCGCCTTCTTCGGGCGGAAAAACCATCAACGGAATTCTCAGGCGGAGAGAGACATGTTCAAAGACACCCTTGGTTTCTTGCAAAAAATAGGCAAATCCCTGATGCTCCCCGTGGCCATTCTCCCCGTGGCGGGCATCCTCCTGGGGGTGGGCTCGTCCAATTTCAGCTGGATGCCCGCCATAGTCTCGGAGGTGATGAAAAACGGGGGATCCATCATCTTCGGGAACCTGGCCATGGTCTTCGCGGTGGGCGTGGCTTTGGGCTTCACGGAGAACGACGGTTCGGCCGCCCTCTCGGCGGTGGTGGGCTACCTGGTGATGGTGGCCACCCTCTCGGTCATGGCCCTCCAGGTCCTGGGTTTGAACCCCGACCCGGACGCCCGGCAGCTGCAGAACATCGTGGGACTCATGAGCATAGACACGGGCGTTTTCGGCGGGATCATCGTGGGCGGATTGGCCGCCTACCTCTTCAACCGCTTCTACCGCATCGAGCTTCCCAGCTACCTGGCCTTCTTCGCCGGCAAACGCTTCGTGCCCATCATAACCGGTCTCGCGGCCATAATCTTAGGGGTGCTTTTAAGCTACATCTGGCCGCCCGTGCAGAAGCTCATAACCCTGTTTTCCAACTGGGCCGCCTACTCCAACCCCACCATGGCGGGGGTGATCTACGGCTTCGTGGAGAGGCTGCTTCTTCCCTTCGGCCTCCACCACGCCTGGAACGTGCCCTTCTTCTTCGAGATAGGCAGCTACGTGATCCCGGGCACCAACGTGGTCATCCACGGCGACATCAACCGCTTCTTCGCCGGCGACCCCACCGCGGGCATCCTTTCCGGCGGGTTCCTCACTAAGATGTGGGGGCTGCCGGCGGCGGCCATAGCCATGTGGCACGCCTCCCGACCCGAGAACCGCAAGAGGGTGGGCGGCATCATGGTCTCCGCCGCGCTCACCTCGGTTTTAACCGGCATCACGGAGCCCATCGAGTTCTCCTTCATGTTCGTGGCCCCCTTCCTCTATCTGGCGCACGCCGTCCTGACCGGCTGCGCCTTCGCCGTCATGAACTTGGCCGGAGCCCACATCGGCTACACCTTCTCCCAGGGGGGCATAGACTTTCTGCTCTATTACTCCATCGACACCAAACCCTGGCTGGTCTTCATCTTCGGTCCGGTGTACGCTTTGCTTTACTACTCCGTCTTCAGGGGGATGATAGGATTTTTCAAACTGAAGACCCCCGGAAGGGAGGAAGAGGATTCCTCCGCCGTCGCCCTGGACAGCAGCGGGGAGTGGGGGCTGGCCCGGAACCTGGTTCTGGCCTTCGGCGGACGCAGCAACATAACCAACTTGGACGCCTGCATCACGAGGCTCAGGGTGAGCGTGGCCGATCCCCGAAAGGTGAGCGCCGGAAAGCTCAAAGCCCTGGGAGCCGCCGGCGTGGTGGAGGCCGGAAAGGCGGTGCAGGCCATCTTCGGCACCAAGGCCGGAAACCTCAAATCGGATATGGACGCCTATCTCAAGCAGGCCGGAGACGACGCCGAACTTCCGGCGGCCGAGCTGGAAAAGCTGGCCGCGGAGGGGCCGTCCACGGACGAACCGCTCCAGATCGCCGTCGCTCCGGCCTCCAAAGAGGAGAAGGACAAGATCAAAGCCATTTTGGGAGGCGAAGGCAACATAGTCTCGGTCGCGCCAGGCGGAAAGACCAGGCTTTTAGTGAAGCTTAGGGATCCCTCCCTCGTGAAAACCCTGGAGGGCCATGGGGACGGCGTAATCGTCTTCAAGCCGGCTAAAGGGGACGAGCTGCAGGTGATCGTGGGCTCCGACCCCGAGCGCTACGGGAATCTCGCGTAAAGCGTCTTTCCCCTGGCCGGACCCGCCGAAAAGAGGAAGCGGACCGGGGCCTCGACAAGCGAAGGGGCCGCCCTGGCGAAACCGCCAGGGCGGCCCCTTTCGTTTTTCCTCCGGATGGTTCCGTCCGTCCTGGCGCGGAAAGGGCCCGGGATCTGATATTCCGCTGGTTGCTAAAACGAAGAGGGGATTTAATTTAGCTTTGAACTTTTTCACTTTTCAAAAGAACATTATAGTAAACAATTTTTATGTTAAATCAAAATTAAAACGTA
>JAISMF010000108.1 GCA_031276865.1 Deltaproteobacteria bacterium
CGTCAGCCAGAAAGCCTCGTGCGGGAAATCCGCTCGCGGGGTTTGGGGTGGAGGGGACTGGAAACAGGGCGGAATCAGATGACGAAGCCACTGCGCCAGTCCTCTACCCTACTTTTGAAATGACGATAATTTACATGTAGATCATTTATAGAGCTTAGGCAAATTATTATTTTTGAGGGGTTGTAGTGTATATTATGGAAGAAAGAAATAACAAAAAAATTAATAAAAGATAAAAAATAAATTTTCGTAGAATCTATATGTGGGAAAACAAACGCAAACCCGTACCGCTTTCCATCTAGATACGTGACGGCAGATGGTTATAGTCATTGATGTTCGGCGGTACTGAATGGCGTAAGATTGTCTTGATGATGACGGGGTGGATAGAAAACGTCAGGCGCGTATACACCTATGAGGCATGCGTGGCGAAAAGCGGCGTGCGAGCTGGCGACATTGTCGGTTATGATCATCGGTTGCCGTTTTCCAGTTCGCTCTTTATCCTTCTAAGGTAGTCGATTTCGCTATTGTAGACCCTCTCCAGGTCGCGTAGCAGGCTACCTTTCTCCGCGGGCGAGGAAGGGCAGAGTTCAGCGAGGCCCCGCGCCGTGGCGAGTCCGGCCATCCGCGCCGCCTTGAGTTTTGCGATATGGCGGTTAAGCTCGTCCACCTGGCCCGCTCTGCCTCTCCATTCGGTATTCTGTTGCCTCTCAAGAGCTTCCCGCACGGCCTTCTGGGCCTTGTAAAGCTCGCGCTCCCGGAGATAGGCGAGGATTTTGTCGACCGCCGGGAGGATGTCGGAGACGGATACTGTCATCGAGACACCCCTAGCCCCGCGCAACGGGTTTCAGCATGTCGGAAACGACCCTGCAGACGGTCTCGAAGGCGCGGGGGATCTGGTCCGGGGGCATGTCCGGTAGGTGCCGCAGTATCTCCCTGATGACCTCCGGCGTCCCGGAGACGAGGCTCGCGTACATCGGAGTAATTTCCCGAAGCCGTTTAATCTCTCCGTCGTACATGGACTGCAGCCTCCTGGTCTCGGCGTCTATCTCCGCCGTCCTGCTTTCGGTCTCGGCTTGGAGCTTCGCGATGTAGGATCTGGTGTCGACAGCCCTCGCCAGGGAGGCGACGAATTCCGGGTTGTCGAGGAGCTTAGACATGGCGTCTCTAGCTCCGCCTCCGGTGGGGGCGCGTCCGGTATCGGCCAATGCGGGATTGGCGCCCTTGGATTTAACGGGGAATCTGCGCGGTCTGGTCATGCTGTAACCTCCTTGATAGCCTTTCCCCTGAGGGAAGCGAACTCCGCCGCAAGGGTCTCGATTTGCGATATTCTGACATGGGCGTCCGTCGCGCCGGACATGATGCCGTTGAGAGACGATATCTGCTCGTCAAGAAGCAGCGGCACGTTAGCGATGTTGGACTCCCTGAGCGCCTTTAGATGGTCCATGACGGTGCCGGCCAGGCTGTCCGCGCTATCCGGATCCAGCGAACGGGACAAGTTGCCGTTCACCGTCTCACTAAGCTTGTCCTGCCAGGTGTTAGCCTCGTAGATCATGACCGCGGAGTCGAATATCACCTGCAGGGCGATGTTCAGCTTCGTCACGAAAGACTTCGTGAAGATCTTGCCGATTGTCGTGTAAGTAGAGCGGGAGAACGTCTGTCCGAACAGCTTCCCGACTTTAGACACGATTTTCTTGGCGAGGTTTCCTAGACCGGCCGCCGAGCCTCCCACGCCCCCTAGGCCCTTGACGGCGCCCAAGGCGATGTTCTTCCCCACGCTCATGGCGATGTCGGCCCCTATCTCGAGGAATACGGAGGATATGTCCGGCGCTTCGAGGTCGCCAGACGGCGCGAAATTCTTCATGGTGGCGTTGATGAGGTCCTCCA
Organism: Deltaproteobacteria bacterium; assembly: GCA_031276865.1. GTDB lineage: Bacteria > Desulfobacterota > Desulfarculia > Adiutricales > Adiutricaceae > JAISMF01. The sequence goes on from JAISMF010000108.1 coordinate 1,882, forward strand.
GATTGGAGTTGAGCCTTTCCAATTCAGAGCGAATGAAGGCGCTGAGTGAATCCATCATGCGGGAGACGCCCATCGGTATGACGTGCGAAGTCACGTATACAGTGCACTCCGAGGCGCCGGTCCATTTTCCGGACCCCTCTATCTCCTCGCGGATGTCGCTTTTCAGTCCGGCGACGCCGGAGTCCAGCCTCTCGGCGCAGTCCCTTTCCAGCGTGTCGAAGAAGCTGTTTATCATGGAAATCGCCTGCGATTTTAGCCCCTCCAGGCGGCCTATGTTCTCCTTAATCAGTTTCCTGCCGGCCGCGTCGCTCCGGAGAATCTTCGCCTCCTTTTCCAGCCAGGCTTCGGATTCGGAACAAATGGACGCTATCTCGCTTTCGATGGAGCGGTCGAACTTGGCCGCGGCGGTCGGCGAAAGGCTCAGCTCGCGTATCTTCCCGAAAAGCGCCGCGGTGTCGAGCGGCACGAATCCGTCCGTCTCGCGGGCCCGAACGGACGGGATGACGACGCATTCGAAGTCGGAGCGGAAGGCGTCCCTGGCGTGGGAGATTATCTCGGTTACACGCCTGTCTCCAAAGAGCGCGCTCTCCGGGGCCCGGTTGACGACCAGCATGACGGGCGGAGGGGAAAGGGCGTTCTGGTAGGACTCGTAGACTAAGTTGAACAGCTCCAGCTCCGGCAGATTGAAGCCGGTGCGGTACCCGACCACCATCACCAGGACGTCGCTGTTGGGGACGAAGTCCAGGAGGATCTCCGTGTGGGAGGACGCGAGGCTGTTGAACCCGGGCGTGTCGAAAATCTGGAGACCGGCCCATTCCGGACCCTTGCGCGCGGTTCGGAGGGTGAGCCGCCGGAGGTTGGGGTCGGGTTTCACGCACTGGACTTCGAACCCTTCGCGACCGAACCCCGCTTCCAAATACAGGGACCCGTCATCGTCCTCGCACAGCTTCTCGTAGAGATCCTCCTCCGGTTCCGAGTCGCCGTCTTGGGAGGTGAAGATCAGCTGGATCACGGTGGCGGTGGTCGGGGTGACCGTGGCGGGGATGAGCCTTTCGCCGAGGAACCCGTTGACGATGGTGGACTTTCCGGTGCTCGTCTCCCCGATGAATGTCACCCACGCGGTGGGAAGATCCAGACGGTAGTCCAAAAGCTGGGCTTTGGCCTCGATGGATTTCCTGGACAGCCTGCCGGTGAGGTTCGCGAGGAGTTCGGTTTCGTCTTTCAGCCTGTGTCTGGGAAGCGGCATAAGGATTCACGCCTTTCTGCGCCGCGTTCCGGAGCGGAACACGCCGGAACGCCGGGGGTGGGGGCCTCCGTGAGGCCGGAGCGGAGATGGGGGACGTAATTTGGCGGATGAAGCGTCAAGCGTTGCGGGACGGGCCCTGGACGACGGGAACGAAGCCCGCCCGCGTCTAAGGAAGCCCGTTAAGGCGCCGCGGACGCGGCTTCGCCCTTGAGGGAGGTGAGCCAGGCCATGTCCGATTCCACCCGCGCGAGCAGGGCCTTCTTCTCATCCTCGGATTTCCCGATATCCTCCTGTCCCTTCAGGTAGTCGGACTCGATGCGAGTCTTCTGGGTCTCGTGCCGCCTCCGGAACGCGGTTTCGTAGTCTTTGGCGAAATCGGCGATCGAGGCGGCGACCGACTCGGAGATCTTCCTCGTGAATTCGGCGACCTTCGCCGGTATCTGGCTTGCTATCTTGCTTTTCTGCTCGTCATCAAGCATCTCCTTGGTCTTGCCGCCGAGGAACGACCCGAGGATGGCTCCGACCACTCCCGCGGCGGCGACGATCCAGCCTGCGGGATTAGTCGTTAGCAGGATGGGGACAAGGACCCCCCCCGCGCCCAGCCCCGCCATGCCCGCGAAGGGGGCGAATTCCCTCAGGCGCTCTCCCTCTTCCCCATGGATCGAGCCTTCGGCGCGTGAGAAAGCGTGGTCCACCTTTTTCCCGCGTAGCGACTCGTCGACCAGGCGGCTGTATTTATCAATGATCTCGCGTTCGAAATCCGAAACCTTCACCTGCACCCTTTCGATGAGGTTGTCGTACGAGTCCTTTGAGTAGTCGGAGAAAGCGGAGTTGAGCCTGTCGCCGTCCGTCACGCCGTTGTAGACGAGTTCGCGCATCCTGCTGCGGAGGCGTCCCCCCTCTTCGTTCTCCCAGTCGGAGCAGATCGCGCGGAGATCCCTTCCCAGACGTCGGAGATCCGAGTTGGTCTCGTCGTGAAGGGCTTCGAATTCGGCGAGCTCCGCCTTCATCCGGTCGCGGTGGCTCTCGAGTTCCCTGGTCGCCGTCTCCCGGTCCCGGGAAAGGGACTCCCTCCGCCGGGCGAGGGATTCAAGGGAGCGATCCATGAAGGACAGCGTCTCGCGTCTGGCGTTCTCGGCGGAATCGGCCTTCCAGCTCTTCCCCAGCCGGCGGATGAGGTCTTTCAGCGGTCCCGCGCCGGTAACCTGGTCCCCGTTGGGAGGCGGGCTCTTCAGGCTGTCCTCCAGGGAGCGGAAGGCGTTTATCGGGTAAATCTTGATCGGCGATCCGTTTTGGGAATCCCCTCCCGATGTTATCTTTAGTTTGTCGGCTATATTTTTCAGGACATCCAGGTTGTACTCCAGACCCTCCTTCAATTGCTTGTCGTCGATGTCGTCCCAGACGTTCTGCGCGAAGTACATGTGCAGCCTTTTCGTGGCCCAGTGCGCCTGGATCTGTATCGCTTCGGATTCCCTGAGCGGCGGGCTCGTCATGATGACGCAGATTATGCCCACGGCCTTCTTCAGGTAGTCCTGCGTCGTCTTCTGGTTCTCCGGGGTGAGGCTTCCCAGCCCCGGAAGATCCACCAGGACCAGCCCGTCTTCCAGGAAATCGGCTCGCGACTCGACCCTGATCCCGGTGACACCCTTGACGTTCCCCTTGTTGTGGGCGTGGTGGACCAGGAGGTTGAGGCTTTCCTGCGCGGCTGGGATCGTTTCCGTCCTCCCGTCCTTGTACGTCACGGTCGCGACGGGCTGAGGGGACGCCTGTCGGGATATCTCCACGGGCACGGCCGTGGTCTCGTCGGCGTCTATCGGCAGAACGGGCTCGTTGAAGCAGATGGAGTTGAGGATGGTGCTTTTCCCCGACCCCTGGACGCCCATCACGGGGAGGACGAAATCCCTCGAGTCGAGCTGTTGGGCGATTGAGAGGCAAATCGAGGCGTAGTCGTTTTCCGGCGGTTCCCCGGCGGACCTGGAGGCCAGTTCGCGCGCTTTGGCGGACCCCGGCGTCTCGTCGCCGGGCTTCCGAGCGGCCGCGTTTTCCGCCTCGCCGGTTCGGGCCGCTTCCTCCGAACCGATGGCGTCAGCGAGAAGGGCGTGCAGTCTGGCGTTTCTCAGTATATCCCTCAAGGTCATTTTCATCTCCCTTTCAAGCCGTCTTCTTGGCCTTTCTTCTGTACCAGGGGAGCGCGGCGCGCGTGGCGGCGTCGAGAGTCTCGGCGTTCGTGGCCTGGATGGCGGCCTCGGCGGCGGCCAGCTTGTCCTCGAGCTCTTTTATCCTCAGCGCCGCGTCCTCCCTGACCGCCGTCTCCGAGGCCGAGATCCGGTTCCCGAGGGAGCTTACCCCCTGAGCCAGGCTCTCGGACAGCGACCTCTCCGACGCGGACACCCTGTCGGCGAGAGTGTTCGCCTCCCGCCGCAGATTTTCAGTGGCGGACATCTCCGACGAGTTGAGCTTGTCCCCGAGAGAGTTCAGCCCCTGGGCCAGGGTGTCGGCGATCGACTTTTCGAAGGCGGAAAACCTCTCGGCGAGGGAGCCCAGCGCCTGGGCCAAGCCTTCTTCCACCGACTTCTCGAGGGCCGAGAAACCCGCCTCGAGGGTTTCCAGCCTCCTGGACAGGGCCTCCGCCGCGTCCGCTAAGGAGGCGGAGAGCTTCTCTTCCATGCCGGCCACCCTTCGCGAGAGAAGCTCGGTCGCGGCCGAAGAGCGGGCCTCCGCGGTCTCCACGGCGGATTCCGTCCGGGCCGCCAGGTCGTTGGCCGTTTTGACGACCTCTTCCGTCGAGAGCGCTAAGTCATTGATCGTGGCGGAGGGGCGCGAGGCCAGTTCCGCGAGGGCGGCCTTGACAGCCGACGCTTCGGACGCGGCGGCGCCCAGCCCGCGGGCCAGCTCGGCCCTGACGGGTTCCAGCGCTTCGGCCACCCTGCCTCCCAGGGCGTCGGGAAGGCCTTCCATGACGAGCGTCTGCTTACGCATCCTCTCGCCCAGCTCGTCCGCCGCGCGTTGCGTCCGCGACGCCGATTGCCTGAAGCCGTCCTCGAGCCGATCCGTTATGTCGCCCATCCTCGGGAGATCGTTCGCCCATCCCGGCTTGTGATCGGCCAGGGCGTCCGTGAGGTCCTCCAGAAGCTTTTTGGTGTGACGGTCGGTCCCGAGTATAATCGTGTCCATGATGTCCAAGGCGATAACCTCCCTAGCGGCCGGGGGCCGCGGTCATATCCTCTCTTCGAGCTTGATCGCGGCTACGAACTCGCTGAAGTTGGCGGGGTCCGAGATTTTCTTGAACCTTTCGAGGAAACGCGCGTCGTTTAAAACGTCCAAAGGGGACTCATGCCGGAAATACGCGTCGCCCAGGGTCGTGACGCCAAGATCGTCGCAGTTGGCGAGAAACCCCGCCAAGGGTATTTTAAGTTCGCCGGCGAATACTTCCTTCAGGTATCTGATGCTTTCGACGAACTGCGGGAACGTCTCCCGCCTCTTGTTCGCTCCGCCGTCGAATACGCTGAAATTCTGCATGGTCAGTATGGTGCTTTTCGCTGACTTGAGTATGGCTACAAGCTCGGCCTCGCTCGCGAGGGTCGACGCCGACTCGCCTGGCTGCAATCCGTCGGCGAGATAGAACACGCAGGATCCGGCGGCGTCGGACGGGCCCAGGTGTCTCGAGAAGTCGAGAGGTTTCGGGGGCGCCTCGCTGTCTTTCGGCGGCGGGTTCCCTTTGGCGAAAAGCACGGTTAGTTCCGGCAGGCCGTTGGAGGGCGGCGTGAACTTCACGGGGATGATCATGCCGGTCCATTGTTTCGACTGTTCAGCCGCCTTGAGCGCGATATTCGAGGCGAGACCGGCCGTATAGTCGAACCAGAAGTTCGCGAGGAACAAATCGGCGCTTAAGGCGTCCCAGCCGACGACGACCGCCCGGCCGCCGGGGAAGACACCCGCTTCGGACAGAAAGTGATTTCTCGCGGCCAGCCTGGCGGAACCTCCGCCGGTGGCCCCGAGCCTGGCGAGAGCCAGCGCGGGGCGCGTGGTCTCGGCTCGCTCCTCGTAGGAGCGCGACCCCGGGCGCGGCCGCCAGCGTTCCGACTCGCTCTCCTGGGTAACGGGGGTCTCGGGGGCGTGTTCAGCCAGATCTTCGGTTAGCTCCCTGTGAATGGTCTTGAATTCCCCGAGAATGGCGGCGTTCTCGGCGAGCCCGCGCCTGAGCTCTCCGGTGGCCTTCGCCCGCTGGAGTTTCGCGTTGGCCTCCTCCGCCAGCCTCGTGAACCAGTGGTGCGCGTTGTCGCCGCTCTCCCGGAGCGCGGCGCTGATGTCGTTTTTGAAGATGTCGAGTTCCGCCAGGATGTTTTGTCTGAAGGTCTTCACGTTCACCACGAAATAGGGCTCGTTTCTCGTGGTATATCCCCAGCTTTTCTGGCCGAGCAGGCCCCCGAACAGTCTCTTGGCCCCTCCGAGGATTCCGCTCTGTTCCACCCTGTAAGTCCTCGTCTTCTCTTCCTTGGGGACGTATATCTTCCTGGCCGAACTGGTCGATTTTTGATGCCTGCCCCTGAAATCTTTTTCCTCGAGCCCCAGATAATTGCAGAAACCGGTCGCTTTGTTCGACGCGTCCGTCGCCAGATCTATGACCGATCTGAAGGATTGGTTGATGAAATCATCGAAGCCGTCCGCGAGCCTTTGGGCTTCCGACTCGACCATATTGACGTTCTCGAAACGCTTTTCGTCCCTGTAATACGATAGTTTCCGCTCTATGCCGATGCCGATTTCGCTGTATTTAAGCCTGAATCCCTGATACGCGCCACCCATGCCTTTCATGAGATCCTCTATGGACCGGATCTCCCTTTCGGCTTCCTTGAGCTCCCGAGCGGCCGCCTGGAAGTCGTCGCCTTTCCCGTCGGAGACGACTTTCGCTATTTCCTCGAGAAGCCGGGCTTTCCTCTTCCTTTCAAGGGTCCTGTGGCACTTGGCAAGCCTGTCTTCCAGGCAGGTGACGAGCTCCGGGAATCCCGACTTTCCGTATGCGTCCGGGCTGGACGCCCATTTGGCCGACACCTGGAAGATCGGCGGCCGGCTCCCGCGCCCGGAGCTTATCCCCGACACGATATCGCTCAGCCTGTCGTAGAGCGTCTTTAGGTTCTCCTCGGTGGTCTTGCGCACCTCGCCGCCGCGTCCAAGCTCGGGCCTGACGCTGTCGATCATGTTCTGCACGATGATGGTCTCCTTGTCGCCGTCCAGGAGCTTCTTGAGGGCCTCCATGTTGTCGGCGTCCGACTCCGTCTTGGCGGTGCAGAGGAAGATGGCGATATCCACCAGAGGCGCCATGAAAGCCCAGGTAAGATCAGCGTGCTGCTCGTAATTGTACGCCTTGAGGCCCGGGGTGTCGGCCAACTCCACGCCTTCCCCGAGTCTGAACCGCGTGGTCGATATTCTTATGAGATCGACCTGTTCCTTGTTGTTCTTGTTCTCGGTCTCGTCCGAATAACTCTTTATCAAGGCGGCGAGCTTCTCCTCGCTCTCGATTCCGGACCCCCCCAGCCTGTGGGTCACCGGCGGCCTGTCGTCCTTGAACATGATCTCAATCTGGGTGCCCGTCCCTTTGGCCTTGCGGCACCCGACGACTATGTTCGAGCTGGGCTTGACTCGCTGGACAAGGAGGGGGCTTCCTATAAGCGCGTTGATGACCGACGACTTGCCGCTGCTGGTGATCCCTATGAACCCGACGGTCACGAGGTTCTCCTCGACTTTCCGCCTCATGGACTCGAAAACGCGGATCAACGTTCCGGTGGCCGCTTTAGCGTCCATCGCCTTTCCGGATCCGTCCTTCTGCGCGCCGGCTTCGCCGCCGGCCGCGCGATCTAGGCTCGCGGCGAGTTTTAGGGAGCGGTCCAGATATTCTATCAGGGGTTTTGGCATCTCTCGGGTCGCCTGTCTCTTTTGACGCCGCCGCTTCAGGCTGCGGCGGGCTGGTGGATTGGGTTCGCGTGGGTCCCCTCTCCGTGTGGAGCCGGCGTCCCGGGCGTGGGAGGCGGTCGATGGTGCGGGCGAAGCGTAGCCGTCCGTGACGCTCCGTTCAATCCGAAACCATCGATAGCCCGTCGCCCGTTGGCGGACCGGTATCTTCATGATTCGGAACCGTCGGCCAAGGTGTCGACTCCTTGTAATCGTCTTCGTCGCGACGATTTAAACGCTCACGGGGGGGGAAAAGCGAATTTTTCCCCTCATGCGACGCGACGGAGGCCGCAATCGTCAAAGATTTAGTTTGCGACTCCTTCCATAATCTGGAAATCATACGGCTCAAAGGGGCCAGAGTCGCAACGCGGGGAGATCTCGCCCTAACTCTCCAGTATATGGCGCTTAACTTTTCCGCGCGCGTCGTTTATCGAACGGGCTCGATCGGGTGAACCAGGCCGGGTTCACCGCTTCGACCCGGAAGAGGTCTGTTCGCCCTCCGGGCCGACCTGGTTTCTCCTGGAGCCGCGGCTAATTATTGTGTTTGGGCATGTTTGAGGTGGATATTATGGAACCGAGAAAGAATACTAACTATGATGCTAATAATTAGATTTCATATTAAAAATTCATTAGCCAACATAAGTAAAAAGTTCCAAAAAATCAAGTAAAATTAATTTTTTGGGCTGAGGCATTTGATCGCGCTTATTTTGCGCGCGGAATAAGCGCAATCTATCGCCTACTTCTGTTTCTGACAAGGAAAATCGTCAGTTTTTCCGCTACCGGAGCTTGTCCGTTTTCGCCGCCAACCCTGTCCGAAATTAAGCAAACGTAATTTTCTTATTTTTTTTATTAATGTTATATATCTTAATTAATAAGGCTTAATTTAAAAATTAGTTAATACTTAAGTTTATTTAAAAATTCAGTCTCGCCTTTTTTACTCCCACAAGTCGCGCGCCCGCCATTTCCACATTTTCGTAATTTGGACATGGTTTCGAGCGGAAAATAGACAAGTTTCGTGGTCGATTTCTGGACGAAAGCCGATAAAAAATAAACTTTCGTCTTGTAAATTTAAACCGCGTCTCAATTTAAGTTTAGCGGCTTGGCTTTTAAAGGTTTTGGGAAAGAGGGACGATTCATGATGTTTTTAAGAAACTTCGGACCTAAAGGCGCCGCCTCCTTCGCCCGTTTAACGCGTCCGATATTTCCTTTCCGGATCCGCTCCGGCGTTAAGCCGGGACGCTTCACGCGTTTTGTTAAGGTTTTTATCCGCCTAGGTTCTCCCTGGCCGGCCGCGCCAATAAAAAACCCCCGGAAATGTCTTTTCCGGGGGTTTTCCGCGTTCAGCGCCTTTAGTCCTGCGGCTTCACTTTCGCCGGGTCGGGGAAGGCCAAGTGCTTTACGAACTCCTCTTGGAATTTCGGGTCGAAGCCCAGTTCTATGACCTCCACCTCCCTTATGAGGTCCGCCACTTCTTTTAGGGAGCCGCGGTTTCGTAAAAGCCTGGCCGAGCCGGCCAAAGACGAGTTCCCCACGAAGGTCACCGGCCCCTCGTAGTCGGGGGGGATGAGGGAAATGTAGCGGAGGCTGTCCGCCCGCAGGTGGAAGCCGAAGGATCCGGCTATCACTATCTCGTCTATGTTTTTCAAGGTGAGGCCCAGGCGCTCCATGAGCATCTCCATGGCCGCGGCGATGGCGCCTTTGGCGAGCTGCACCTGGCGCACGTCCAGCTGATCCAGAAAGACCTTGTCGGTTAGCCAGAAGCGGCCGTCGTCTTTAAGGACCGTTTTGTCCGCCGGGTTTTTCATGCGGCCGCCCTTGTTTACGACCTTGTTCTTGACGAGGTAGGCGCAGACGTCTATGAGGGCGGAGCCGCAGATGCCCATGGGCTGGCCGTCGTTGATGGTCGTGTAGCGGAAGCTGAAGTCCTCCTCCATGACGAAGGTGTCGATGGCCCCGGTCACCGCCCGGGTGCCGCAGAGGATGTTCATGCCCTCCAAAGCCGGACCGGCGGCGCAGGAGGTCGCGACCAGCTTCCCGTTCCTCGAGATCACGATCTCCCCGTTGGTGCCGATGTCGATGAAGACCACCGTCCCCGGGCGTTTTTTCAGCTGCACGGCCAAAATCCCCGCCACGATGTCGCCTCCCACGTAAGAAGAGATCATGGGGGCCATGAGCACCTTGGCGTTGGGGGAGATGTTCAGCCGGGAGGCCAGGTGCGAGACGTCCAGCATGTGGGTGAAGACCGGCCGGTAGGGCGCCTGGGCCAGGTTCTTGGGGTTCACCGCGGCTAAAAGGTGCTGCATGGTGGAGTTGCCGCTTATCACCGCGGCCGAGATCTCCCTCCCCATCTCGTTTCCCACGGCCGAGGTCACCATCCCGGCCAGGCCCTCGAGGCCCAGGCTCTGGAGCCGTAGAAGATTGTCGTGGGAGTCGTAGGTCTCGGTGATGCGGCTGATGACGTCCCCGCCCATGACCACCTGGGGGTTCAAAGCGGTGTCCACGGCTATGATCCGGTTGTCGCTTAGATCGATCACCGCCAGGGCCAATCCCGTGGTCCCCAGATCGAAGGCCGCGGCCAGGGGCCCGGTGCGGCGGTCGTTCTTGTCGTCCACCGGCCAGGCCTCCAAAAGCTCCCCCTCCCAGACCAGGGCCCGGCCCCGGCTGTAGGTGGCGTCCACCAGGGCTATCTCGTTTAAAGCCCTGACGCTGTGGGTGCTTATGTTCCGCACGTCCAGGCAGCCCGTGGGATCCTGGCGGTCGAGGATGGAGAGTTCGATCTCTCTTAGCGGCGGATCGAAATCGTAGGGCTCGTGGTCGCCCAGGGACTTCATGGACTTGAAGGCCGCCTCGTCTTCGAGCCTTATTTCCACGTCTCCCTGGACCACGGCCAGGCAGGCCAGGCGCCTGGAGGCGTTGCCCTCGGCGAATTTCACCTCCGGGGGCAGGGGCGGGGAGAGCGCTCCGGTCGCCAGGACCGCGCACTTGCCGCACTTCCCCTTGCCGCCGCAGGGGGCGTCCAGGCGCAGATCGTTTTCCGCCAGGGCCTTGAAAATGGTGGTTCCGTTTTCGGCCCGGACGACGCGGTCCTCCCGGCCGGTCTGTTTTATGGTTATGGTCAAAGTTTACCTCCGGTGTAAGGATGATTCCGGGGAACCGGGGGGGCGGATATCCCGGAGTTCCGGATTCGAATTTCATGGGTTTTATCCGGGAGTCCGGAAAAAGGCGGGAAAAGAGGAGTCGAGCGGCCGGAAGGGGGCCGGGAGGCCCCGGAAAGGATCCGGTGAAATCCGGAACGGAACCCTTGAAAAGATCCCCCGGGGATCCGAAAAAAACGCCGCGGGCCCCGAAGAGCCCCCCCCGCGGGCCGCCATCATCCCCTCCGCGCCCGGCGCCCTGGCGGATCGGGGCGGATCGGATCGGATCGGGGCGGGGACGGGCCGCCGATTTTTTCGTTTTCAGCCTCGATTCAGGCGTTGATTTCCGGAAAGCGGTTTTTTGGCGGTTTTATTTTCTTTTCCGCTCCCCTTCCCTTAAACGCCCGTAAATGTTGTGGCTGGCGTTCAGCCGGAACGCTGTTCGTGGAATTTTTACGAGTGTGGAGCTTTTCCTTGAGAATGATGTAAATTTTCGCTGATTAAGTACTTAATCGGGGTGACTTTTGTTAAAATTTGTGGTAATTTTAACTAATTGTCCGGAAAGGGCCGCGGGGCGGGGATTTAGGCCCCGGAGCGGAAAAAAGCGGATGGAGGACGATCCGCCGCGGGGGCGCCTTTAGGGGGGGGCCTCCTTTCGGGACCCGCGGCGGAACGGGTCTCATCGGGGTTCCTTTTTAAGCATTATTAGCAGGAGTTCGGGGATTTGTCCACAAATTATTATGGACCTTCCGGCCCTTCCGGCGGCGGCGGAGCTCAAGGAGGGGCCCGGGACTTCGATCCCGGGGCGCTGACGGCCCTGGCCCGGGAGACGGGGAGGCTCCTCAACTCCTTTCGCCCGCCGGAGGGCTACGTCCCCGAGGAGGCCCCCCCTCCCCTGAAACTCTCTCCGGCCCTGATTCGGGCCCTGGGGGCCCCCACCCTGGATCTCTATTTCGCTTTGAGCCTCCAAAGCCGGGGCCTGAGCCCGGAGCCGCCGGAAAAACTCCCGCCGCCCCCGCTCCCCCGGGGCCCGGACTCTTTGGAGTCCGCCCTCGCCGCCGTGAACGCCGAGCTTCTGAAACTCGCCCCCGCCGCCTCCCTGGGAGCCTCGGAGGCCATCCGCGGGCGCTCCGGGCTCCTGCGCGCCCGGGACTCCCTGGCCAAGGCTCTGAAACTCCTCCCCCGCTTCAAGGAGCTTTCCGAGGCCTGGTCCGAGGAGACGGCCAAGCTCCGGGACGAGGCCCAAAACCTGGCCCTCGCCTTGAAAAGGCAGAAGGCCGCCTTTCCCGCGATGGAGGCCGCCGCCGGCGGCAGGCCCGACTCTTTGAAACTCACCCACCACACCTCCACCCTAAACGAGGCCCTGGACCGGGCGCGGGATCTCTCCCTTTTAAAGGAGGCCTGGACGGCCCGGGTCCGGACCCTCCTGGAGGACGGCCGGTCCCTCCTCTCCCCCCGCCCCCGCGCCCCTCGGGAGGATCGCCTCGCGGCCGCGCGGGCTTTGGCGCTGAAGGCCAGGGAGCTTAGGAAAAGCGGGAGCTCCCTGGACCTGCGGGGCCGGGAGGCCCAAAGGCGCCTGCAAGGCGCCTTGGAGGCCCTCCTGGAGGCCGAGCGGCGCCTCTGCGGGGATCGCTTGGCGGATTTTCGGGAGACATTGGAGGACGGCCTCGCCGCCCTGGAGGCCCTCCTGGAGAGGGTTTTAACGCGGCGCCTGGAGCTCTCCCAAACCCGCCGGGTGGTTCCGGCCTTAACCGGCCGGCCGCTTTTTTTGGAGAAGATGTTTCTGGCCGCGGCCGTGAATTTGGGCCTCGCCCAGGGGACCCTGGAGGAGGCCCGCCACGCCCTGCGCCCCCTTTCGGGGGCCCTGAGTTCCACCTCCGCCATCCGCGCCCGGGCCCGCCGGGCCCTGGAGGATGGGGGCCTCCGCCGCGAGGGGACGGCCTTGGCGGATAAGATCGGGCGTCTTTTAAATTCCCTCGAAGAGGCCTTCCCCGGGACCCGGGGGGCCCCCGGCGAGCCTGCCGCCTCTACTTTCCCGAAGGTCCCGGCCCCCGACGGGGCTTTTTCCGCCCGCGGTGATTTTTCCCTCCCGCTTTCCGGCCGGGCGGAGGAGTTCGATGACCGGGCGGATCTGAAGGCCCGGGCGGATCTGAAGGCCCGGGATGATCTTAAGGCCCGGGAGGCCCTCGAGGCCGAAGAGGATCTAAAGCGCCTCTCCCGGGAAAACGAGCTCCTCAACGCGCGCCTAAGCGAGGCCGCCCGGCGCTTGGAGGAGGCCGCCCGGCGGAAGTCCGGGCTCTTGAAGGAGACCCGGAAGGCCCAAGAGGAGCTGCGGCTTTCGTCTCTGGAGCGCCGGAAGCTCCAAGAGGAGCTCTTAAACGCCCGGGCGAGCCTGGGCGAGCTGCGGCGCCGCCACCGGAGCGTTTCCGGCGCCTACGGCGTCCTTTCCCGCCAGCTGAGGGAGATGGAATCCGAGTTCACGGCCGGGGCCGGCGCGTCTCCGGAGGGGGCGGAGCCCGCCTCCGGCGCCGAGGGCGCCGAGGGCGCCGGAGCCCGCGCCGAGCCCCTGGGCCCGGAGTCCCTTTCCGGCGCCAGGGCGGATCCGCTGGACAGGGCCCGGCTCGAGGCCAGGCTGGAAAAACTGCGGGGGAAGATTAAGAAGATCGCCCTCGAGCGGGAGGCCGAGGCCCTCCGGGCCCGGGAGACGGAGGCCCTCTTGGAGGAGGCCAAGGCCCGGGAGTCCTCTTTGGCCCTGGCCGTGAGCGGAAAGGAGGCGAAGCTGGACGAGGCCGCCGGCGCGAAGGAGAGGCTCGCCCGGGCGCTCTCCATTCTGCGCCTCGAGGCGGACAGGCTGCGGGTGGCCGGCGGGGCCTTGAAAAAATCCCGGTCGCGCCGGGGGAGGCTTTTAAGCCGAAGCGAGGCGGAAAGGGCGGAAAGCGGCTTCAGGCTGGAGCGGGCGGAAGAGGAGCTGAAAGGCAAGGACGCCCTCCTTAACGAAGCGGAAGAGGAGCTGAAAGGCAAAGAGGCCCTCCTTAACGAAGCGGAAGAGGAGCTGAAAGGCAAAGAGGCCCTCCTTAACGAAGCGGAAGAAGAGCTGAAAGGCAAAGAGGCCCTCCTTTACGAAGCGGAAGAGGAGCTGAAAGACAAAGACGCCCTCCTCTCCGAAAGGGAGGCCGAAACGACCGCGGCCGCCCGCCGCGTCCAGGATCTCGAAAGGGAGAGGGCGGAGCTGTGGGAAAGCCTCCGGACGGCCCGCGAGGGCCTGGCCGGAAGGGACCTGAGCCTGCGGGATCTCGCCGCGGAGCTTTCCAGGCTGAAAGAGGAGGCGGCCCAGGGGGACGCCCGCGGGAGCGTCGTGGCCCTTCTCGCTTTGGCTTTGGCCTTGAGCGAAAAGGAGCGGGAAGAGGCCGCCCAGCGGGAGCGCGGCCGGGAAAGGGAGCGGGAGGGCGAGCTCGCCCTCGCCCGGGGGGCCGCCGAGGCCTCCATCCGCGTGGGGGCGGCCGCGCGCGAGCTGGATCTGTTGGACCGCCTCGACGCCCAGGCCGGAACCATAAACGAGCTAAGCGAGGATCTCCAGGCGGTGGAAAGCGAGCTCGCGGCCCTTAAAACCGGGCGGGCGGCCTACGCGGAGGAGGCCGAAGGCGCCCTCCTGCCGGCCCTGCTCTTAAGCCTCGGAAGCGAAAGCTCCGCCAGAAGGGAGCGGGAAAACGAGCTTCTATCCTTCAAAGACGCCGCTTCGTCCCGGGAGGCCGCCTACCTTTTGGCCTTGCGGGAGACGGCCGCGGCTTTGGCGGCGAAGGAGGCCCGCCTCAAGCTCAAAAGCGCGGAGGCCCGGGAGCTGTTGGATCTTTCCCGCTTCCTTTTAAGCCGGGGCGCCGTCGTCTGGGCCGGAGCGGAGGAGGACCCCCGCTTCGCCCTCGTTTTGCTCCTTAAAAACAGCTTGGACGAGGCGGAGCGCGGCCTCGCGGAGGCCGCGTCCGCCCGTCAAGAGCTGTTGGCGGAGCGTTCCCTCGTCCTTTCCCTAAACGAGGATCTAAAGGAGAGGCTGGAGAGCCTGGGCCCCCTTTTCGACTTCCTGCTCTCCCGCTTCGGGGAAAACGCCCTGGCCCTCTCGGAGGCCCTGGCCGCCCGTGAGCGGCTCCAAGGCGAGCTCGCCGCGGCCAAAGCCGCGCCCCCCTCCGCCCCGCAGGCCGCCAAGCTTCCTCCGGCTTTACCGCGGAAGGGAAGGTCTTCCCGCTCCCCCGAGGATCTCCGCCTCGGGGAGCTCGCCTTGGCGCGGGAGACTTTAATAGAGATTGAGCGGGCGAGGCGGAAGACCAAGGCCCCCCGGCCTCCGGAGGAGGCCTCCTTGGGGGAGGGCCCGGCGGATCCCCCTTCCGGCGACGGCCGGTTGGAGACCGCCTGGGCGGCCTTCAACTACCTGGCCGGCCGCGCCGGCGGGGCCATGGAGCGTTTGGAAAAGCAGCTGAAGCGTCAGGCGCGGGAGATGGAGCGGAACTACACCGAGCTCCAGGATCGGGACAGAAGGATAAAGGAGCTGGAGGGCCGCGCGGACTCCCTCTCGCTTTTATACTGGACAATTTTACGTCTCGCGGCCCAAGGCGGCCTGAAGCTTCCCCCCTCCCCGGGGGCCGCCGATAAAGGGGATCTCGATCCGGAAGAGGGCGGCGGGGCCGCCGGCGCCGGCGGCCCCGCCGAGCCTTCGGCGGGCGCCCGGGGAGGCGGCGCCGCCCCGGGCGGCCGGGAGGGATCTTTAAGCGGCGCCGCCCGCTTCCCCCGGCTGATCTTTCGGAGCATGCGCCGGGCCGCCCGGAAAACCCTCTTCTCCCTGGTCCTGGGCGGGGCCCTGCTTTTAAGCCCGAGCGATCCCATCCTGGCCGCGGACGATCCCCCCCGGCGCGATTCGAACGCGGCCTACCGCCCGGAGCACGCCCCCGGCGGCGCCCACGGGGGGGCGCCCCGCTGGGCGCCCCCCCGGGCGCCTCTCACGGTGATTCAGACCCGCGCCTTTTCCGGGACCTTGAAGCGGGTGGTGGATCTGAGCTTTCTGGACCCCGGGGACAGGGACGGAGGCGAGGAGCGCCTCGAGCGGGCCCTTTCGGCGCGCCTCGAGGATAGGGCCCGGGAGCTGGGCCTCGAAGTCGAGGAGTGGACCTCGCTTATCCGGGCGGCGCTTCCGGAGGAGGAGACCCTCAGGGTGCCCGAGCTGGACTCCGACTCTTTCATCCCCAGGCTCCTGGAGCCCAAGTTCCCCGGGCTGGTCAAGGCCCTGGAGCCGGGAAAAGGGATCCTTTCCCCGGGTCCCCTGTTGACCGTCGTGTTGAAAAACGCCTCCCGGTTGCGCTCTCCGGAGGGGCTTTTTTGGGACCGGCTGTATCGGGATCTCGCGGCCGCCCTGCGCGATCCCGTTTTGGCCGCGGAGGGCGCCCTTTTAAGGTTCGTCCGCCGGGACGTTTTGCGGCTCCCCCGGGTGGAGTTCGGCGGCCTCTTCAACCCCATTCGGGAATTCGAGGAGCTCCCTCTGGCCCGGGCCGTGTCGTTCCTCGCCGGGCACATAGCATCCTGGAAGCCTCCGGCCGGCCGCCCCCCCGGGGAGGCGGCCGCCGGCTGGCTCGCCACGGACCTCTTCAACGCCTCCAGGATTTTCCGGATCCCCTTCACCTTCCTGGCCGTGCTTTTCCATCAGCGCTTCGGGGCGGGCGGGGGCTGGCCCGGGTCTTTGGAAGTGTACCGGGCCTCCCGGGAGGTGGCCGGGCTCATCCATCTGGTGAAGAGGACCTGGCGGGAGGGCGAGATCCCCATCTGCGACCTCGAGGAGGCGGCCCGCTCCTTTCCCGTGAGCCTGGGCGACCCCCGGGAGTTTCAGCGCAAGTACATCCTCCTGGTGAACCGCTTCCGGGGGGAGTTCCACCGGGGCTTCTTCGACTGAAACCCTCCGCCCGCCCTCCTAAAAAAACGCCTCCCGTCCGGGCGGGGCGCCTCGCCTCCTCTCCCGCCGCGGCGGACGGAGGCCACGGGAAGTCCCCCCGGCGGCGGAAGGGCCGCGCGGGGCCGCTTCAAGCCCCGTAAAGCCGGCTGAAGCCGGCGCCCCCTTCCCAAAGCTCGGAAAAACCCCCCGCCATCCGGACCGCGCGACCGGATCCCGGCGCGAAGGGCTAAAACCCCCTTAGGAGCGACCCATGCCCCGACTCGACCCCTTCAGCACCCTGGCCATAGGATCCTTTCCCTTCGAGCGCCCCGCCGAGGCGCTGGACGCCATGGGCAGATATTTGGACGTGCCGGCCTCCCCCCAGATGGTGCGGCTGTCCCCTTGGGAGGACATGCTCCTGGGGGCGGTGGACGGAATGCCCTTCGTCCGGGCCGACGGCGAAAAAAGGATCATCAGCGTCCCGTTGGAAAACCGGGAATCCGCCCTGGCCTCCTTTTACGAGAGCTACTACCTGGGGGATTTCAGCTTCCTGGAGCGCCGCCCCGAAAGCTCTTTGGGCTTTCGGCCCTTTCTGGAAAGGGCCGAAAGGGATCCGGATTTCGGCAGAGGCTTTTTAAAGACCCAGGTGGTGGGCCCCTTGACCTTCGGCCAGTCCGTGAAGGTGGAGGGGGCCTTCGCTCTGGTGGACGATCCGAACCTGTTGGAGGCCGCCGCCTACGCCCTGGGGGCGAAGGCGGCCTGGGAGGCCGGTAAAATCCGCGCCCTCGGGCGCTTCCCGGTGGTCTTTTTCGACGAGCCGGGTCTTTCCGGCTACGGCTCGGCCTTTTCCACCATCTCGGAGGAGACCCTCCTCTCCGCTTTGGGAAAGAGCCTCGAGGCCCTGCGCTCGGGCGGGGACGTTCTCGCGGGCTGCCACGTCTGCGGCAACACCGACTGGGGGCTTATAAGCCGGGCGGGCCTGGACGTCGTGAACTTCGACGCCTTTTCGTATCTGGAATCCGTGGCCCTCTACCCGGCCGAGCTCGCGGCCTTTCTGGAAAAGGGCGGCTATTTGGCCTGGGGGATAGTCCCCACCAGCGCCTGGGATCCCCTGATATCGGCCGGAGACCTCTCCGAGAGGCTCGTTCGGGGTTTTAAAACCCTCGAGAACCGGGGGGCGCCGCCCAGGCTTTTGCGCTCCCGGGCCCTTTTAACCAGCTCCTGCGGTTTGGGAAGCCTTCCCGTGGAAATCGCCCTGGCCGTGTTGAAGCTCCTCTCCGAGGTGAAGGAGCGCCTCCTGGACTCCCTGGGCGGAGTTCTTTAAACGAAAGCCATGAAAAACGGCCGCGGAAAAAAGGAGGGGGCCGCCCCGGAGCCCCTGAAAGAAAAGCCGAAAAGGAAAGCCGATAAGGACCCGGAGACCCGCCGGAAAAGGACTCGGGGCGGCGCCGGGAAGGCGCCCCCCCCCCTTTCGGCCCCCGCCCCTCCAAAGGCCGCCCCGGGCGGGGCGCGGCTCTCCGGACTCCTCTGGCTCGCGCTCTCCCCCCTCCTCTTCCTGGCCCTCCTCACCCACGACCCGGGGGACCTCGCGGCCGGCTCCGGGGAGCCTAGGAATCAGCTGGGCTACCTGGGGGCCCTGAGCTCGGCCTTCCTTTTCCGCTTGGGCGGACTCGCGGCCTTTCTGCCGTGTTTCATCTCGCTTTCGGCGGGCGTCCGCGCCCTCGCGGGGAAACGCGGCTCCCCGTGGGTCGTCTTGTTCGGCTCGTTTTTAGCCGCGTTTTCCCTCGCGGCCCTCTTTTCCATGATCTTTCCGGAGGGGGCCGCTCCCTTCGGGAGCGGCTCCGGCGGCGGTATTCTGGGGGCGCGGCTCGCGGAAGTCTTTTTAAAGCTCGGCGGGAGGGTGGGCTCCCTCGCCCTTCTCCCCGTTCCGGCCGCGGCCGGATTTCTCCTTTTCACCGGCGTGACTCCGGGAGCCCTGGGCCGCTTTTTCCGCGACTTCGTTTTGGACGCCTCCGAGCGGGAGGCCGAAGAAAGGGCGCCGGAGGTGAAAATCGCCGCCGCGGGCGATCCTCCGGCCAAGAGTCCGGCTCCGGAGCTTAAAATCTCCTCGGGACCCCGGACCCTCCCGGCGAAGCCCGAGCCCCTCCGGATCCGGGAGGCGCCCGCTTCCGGGCCCAGGGAGTCGGCGGGCGAAGGCGGGCCGCGCCGCGCCGGAAAGATCCGGCCCTACGAGCTTCCCCGGGCGGATCTCCTGGATCCGCCCAAGGAGGCCCCGGGGGAGAATCCCAGCGGGCTGACCCGCGAAGAGCTGGCCCGAAACGCCGTCCTTCTGGAAACGAAGCTTAAAGAGTTCGGGGTGGAGGGAAGGGTTTTGGAGGTGTCCGGCGGACCGGTCATCACCATGTACGAATACCAGCCGGCGCCGGGGGTGAAGATATCCAAGGTCTCCAACCTCGCGAACGATCTGGCCATGGCCATGCGGGCGGAGTCCATCCGGGTGGTGGCCCCCATCCCGGGTAAGGCCGCGATCGGCTTGGAGCTCCCCAATCCCCAAAGGGCGATAGTCACTTTAAGGGAGCTCGTGGAGAGCCAGGCCTTCCGGAAGCAGCGCTCGCCGCTCGCCATGGTTTTGGGCGTGGACATCGTGGGAAATCCGGTGGTGACCGATCTGGGGCGGATGCCGCATTTGCTAATCGCCGGCGCCACCGGCAGCGGCAAGTCCGTGGGTCTGGACTGCATGATCATGAGCATCCTGTTCAAAGCCCCGCCGGAGCTCTTGCGCTTTTTAATGATCGACCCCAAATGCGTGGAGCTGGCCCTCTACCACGACATGCCGCACCTGATACATCCGGTTTTAACCGACCCGGGGGAGGCCACCACGGCCCTTAAATGGGCCGTCCACGAGATGGACGAGCGCTACCGCCGCATGGCCGAAAACGGCGTCCGGAACATCCAGGGCTACAACGAGCTGATGGCCAAAAACTCCGGAGGCGCTAAAAACCATTCCCCCGACGTCATGCCCTACCTCGTCATCGTCATAGACGAGCTCTCCGATTTGATGATCCAGGCCCCCAAGGACGTGGAGACCTCCATCATGCGCCTTTCGGCCAAGGCCCGGGCCGCCGGAATACATCTGATCCTGGCCACCCAGCGGCCCTCGGTGGACGTCCTGACCGGCGTGATCAAGGCCAACCTCCCCACCCGGGTCTCCTTCCAGGTGGCGACGAAGGTCGATTCCCGAACCATCCTCGATCAAGGCGGCGCCGAGCAGCTCCTGGGAAAGGGCGACATGCTCTTCCAGCCCCCCGGCTCCGCCAAGCTCACCCGCCTCCACGGCGCCTACGTGACCGACGACGAGAAGAAGAGGGTGACGGATCACGCCCGCTCCTTCGGACCGCCCGACTACCTGGAGAGCCTGGAAACTCCGGATAAAAGGGAGGGAGGCGCCTCAACCGAGTGCGACGAGAAGTTTTGGGAGGCGGTGGAGCTGGTGCGCTCCTCCGGGAAGGCCACCATCTCCTTCGTGCAGCGGCGCCTGGGGGTGGGCTACAACCGGGCGGCCAACATGATCGAGCAGATGGAGAGGGAGGGGATAGTGGGGCCCCAGGAGGGGGCGAGGCCGAGGGAGATTTTGTGAGGCCCGGCGCCTCAGGCCCGGCGCGGGCGGGAACGCCCGCGCCGCTGTTTTTTTCTCCACGCGTGTTAAGCCTCCGGGACGAGGGGCTTCGGGGTTTTCACGCGAAAGAGGCCGGATAAAGGGATGAGGATCGGGGCCTCCGATCGCCTTCGGCCGGGCGTTCCGGCGAAAGGGCGGAACGCGTCCGGAGGCGGAACGCGGCCGAAACCGCGTTCGGCGGTTCGTTTGGGCCGTGAAAACGGTCAAGTTGTGACGGCCGCCCCCCAAATCGCGGACGATCGAAGCGGATTTCCTTTTCCAGTAAGCAAGTCGACCGCGATATATCGCGGCCACTTAAGAGATCGAATTATTTTTGGGAACGCCCGACAATTTCCTTTCACGTTTCCAGCGTTTTTCCCGAAGTTGAACTCTCCTATAAAGTGCAAATTACGGTATGTCATAATATTAACAACCATATATATAGCGTTTTAACCTTCCTTTTCAAAAAAGGAGGGGCGCCAAAGGAGAGAGGGAATGGGAGGTGCGCCGGCGCCCTTTAACCCGCGGAGAGGGCCTTCGGGGTTCGCGAACGGGAGAGCGGGGCGGACTGGCGGGGAAAGGAGGAAGACCAGGGGAAACTGGCGGCGCGGGGCGGAGGGAACGGTTGGAGATCCCCCAAAAAAAACCGCCAGGACGGCCGATCGCGACCTCCCTGGCGGGATGTTTTTCGGGTGGATGGCGGAAAAAAGACACGTCCCCCAGGGAGGAGGAGACCCTCTCAGGGCCGGGAGCCGGAAATCCGCTTTTGAAAGGTCAGGCTGGGGCGAGGGATCTCACCTGTTCCAGAGTCAGGCCGGTGAATTCGGCGATTTTCTCCAAGGACAAGCCTTCCGAAATGAGTTTGGAGGCGATCTCCTTGGAATTCTTCTCCGCGGCCTTC
>JAISMF010000109.1 GCA_031276865.1 Deltaproteobacteria bacterium
GAAGGCCGCGGAGAAGAATTCCAAGGAGATCGCCTCCAAACTCATTTCGGAAGGCTTGTCCTTGGAGAAAATCGCCGAATTCACCGGCCTGACTCTGGAACAGGTGAGATCCCTCGCCCAAGCCTGACCTCTCAAAGCGGGTTTCCGGCTCCCGGCTCTGAGAGGGCCCCCCCCTGCGGGACCTAACTTTTTTTCCCCTTTTCACCCATAAAATATCCCGCCATGACGTTTGCGATCGGCCGTCCAGGCGTTTTTTGCGGGGGAGGCCTCCAACCGCTCCCTCCGCCTCCGCGCCGCCAGTTTTCCCCTGGCTTTCCCCCATTCCCCATCATCCGCCCGTCGCGCTCCCCCGTTCGAAAACCACGAAGGCCCTCTTCGCGGACTAAAGGGCTCCTAATCGCCTCCCGATCTCTCCATCCTTTGGCGCCCGCCTTTTTTTGAATCAGACGGTTAAAACACGATATATATGTTATTATAGTTAAAAATACACCCATAACGCGCCTTAAAGGAGCATTCAACTTCGGGAAAAAACACGGGAAACTTACCTGGAAATCGCCGGGCGCTCCAAAAAATAGTTTCATCTATTAATTGGCCACAATATATTGCGCTTAGTTTGCTTTTGAGAAACAGAAAATTTTTACCGCGGCAATATGACTAATTTATTATGAAAGTTACCTCATCTATCTTTAAGCAACCTAATTTTTATACACCACATTATTGTTACTAGAAATACAACTCTTTTTAAAAAACATGGATGAAATTTCTATCGCGCTCTTGTTGGCGGTGAAAGGAAATTTCCATTGCGGTCTTGCGCGGCGACCTCCGAATTTTTTTTATAGCGCCTTAATGGCGCGCGTCTCTCGATGTTCGTCGCCGTTTAAGATAAAGTGGTCCCGCGCCCATCATGGGAAATTTCCGCCGTGGTCAAAAGTAGGAAATTTCTCCCGCGGTCCGACTAACGCCCTCGGGGGCTTTCACGCGGACGGGATGAATAACCAAATCGCTTCGCATGAGAATTGTTTCCGCTTAGGCTTCTCCGGATGAACGCGGACTTCTTCAGGCAGCGCCTCCCCCCGGAAGAAGCGCTGGAATTGTCGCGCAATCCCCGCCGTCCCTTGAAGGCGGCGTCCTCTCCAACGCGTCCTAGCCTCCTTACGACTTTCCCGCTTGTTCCGGAAGACGGATGAGAATAAAATTGACGCGGGCTTTTTTTAAAAGGAATTTCCCGCCGGAGTAAGCCTTAACCCCTTCCGCCCGGATCCGCTTTTTTTACGTCAATCAACCGCCGTACGCCCAAGGAGCGCCACCGTGCCCGCCCCCAAAGACCCTATAGACCATTTAAAAGACGCGCGCAGACACCTGGGAGAGACCTACCGGATCTACGCCTCCCTTTTGGTGAAGGAACAATCCGTAAGCCCGGACGCCTGGAACGACGGTCCGCTCCGGAAAGCCGTGGAGGACATGTCGCGCTCCAACCTCCAGGCCGCGAAGGCCGTGGATCGGTTGAACAGGGCGGTGGAGAGGCTGGGCGGCGTCCGGACGACCAACGTCCTGGAAATCGAAATAAAACTCTCCGCCGCCTTCCTCGTGGAGAAAGCGCTGGAATACGAGGATCCCGATATCGAAACGTTCCTTTTAGACGCCGCCGAAAGGGTCCATCCGGACCTGAAGGCGGATTTCACGCACGCCTCCCTAGGCCTCCTGGTCTACGGCGCGGCCATCCGAAAGGACGCGGAGGGCGCCCGGAAATTTTACCGGGGCCTCCTTCCCTTCCAGCCCGAAGACGCGGAGCGGTTTTCCCAACGGGCGCTCGTCCACGCCACGGCGGCGTACAACATGCTCCACCTCTTTTACGTCTTAAACGAGCCCGCCTCGGCCCGGCCTTACCTGGACGATCTGGCTAAGATAACCGCCCCCTTCCACGACCTCCTCGTGCGGGAGGAGCTTTCGGGGGGGGACGCGCCGCGGCCCGGACTCGCCTCTCTAGACCTGCAAGTCCGCCGCCCGTCGTTCCCGCCCGCGCCCTTCGCCACCGCCTCCGTACTCCCCCCCAAGGCGAAGGCCGCGGAAGAGCCGGAGCCGCTCCCCGGCCCGAAGGCGCCCGACCTCTCCGGGATCATGCGGAAGGCGGCCGGGCTAAAAGGATCCAGGCGGGACCGCAAGGAGCGGCGCCGCCGCGC
Organism: Deltaproteobacteria bacterium; assembly: GCA_031276865.1. GTDB lineage: Bacteria > Desulfobacterota > Desulfarculia > Adiutricales > Adiutricaceae > JAISMF01. The sequence goes on from JAISMF010000109.1 coordinate 2,181, forward strand.
CGCCGCCCGCGGCCCGCGGGCGGCGGCGCCGGGGAAGCCCCTCGCCGACGCGGTCCGAAAGGAGCGTGACGAGACGGATATGGCCGTCATCATCCTTGAGCTTTTTTTCGACGGCTGCGGGATGACGATTGAATCCATGGTCGGATTGGGTCTGATCGACGAGGCCGGGGAGCTCTTCTTTTTGGCGGAGAGCCTCCTCGATCCCAAAAGCGGAGACGATTCCAGCAGACTCGCCATCCTGACGATAGACGTCGTGAGCCGCGTCCCCGAAGGAGACCTCCAAGACGCGCTCTGCGCGGGCCTTATTCACGCCGTCATGGACCGCGCGGAAAAACCCCAGGCCACCACGGCCGCCATCGTCTTCGCCTGCCACCGCTATTTCCTGCGCTTCAAAAACCTGATCGGGAGCCCGGAACACATCGCGCCGATCCTGGAAAAACTCATGGCGCTCCCCCGCCTCGAGGACATGGAGGATACCCTGGCGGCGTTGTCCGCGCAGGCCTTCCGGGCCCTCGGAGGGGGCCGGGGGGCGACGCTTCAAACTTTTCCCGGCCCGGTTTTCCCCCCCGAGCGCCTCGCCGCCCTCCGCCACGTCCTTAAGCTCCTCGGGGAGCTTGAAAACTCGGAGTCCGCCCCCCTGACGCGCGCCGCTCTGGGAGTGGAGCTCCTCTGCGCGGCCCTGGCCGCGGAAAAAGAGGATCTAACCCAAGAGATCCTGGAAGGCCTGGAAAACGATCCCGACCTCTCCGGAGACGCCGAGACGGGAAGGCTCCTCGCCCAGGCCGCGCTCTGCGTCCACCTAGCCCGCCTGGGGCGGGTCGGGGAGGCCGAGGATCGTCTCGCCCGCCTCGAAAAAGCCCTCCCCCTCCCCGAATCCGTCATCCCCGCCTGGGCCTTCGCCGTGACCGCCCTCTCCCTGGCCCACGCCAGGGAGGGCCGGGAAAGCGAGGCGCGGGAGCTGGCCCAAAGGCTCCCCCCCCGCCTAAAAAACGAGGACGTGAAAATAATCGCGGCCCCCTTAAAGGAAATCCTAAACATCCCCCTGAAAGACCCCGCGGTCGGCGACCCCATTTTGTTCCGGATGTTCCCGCTGATATGACTTTTCCGCCGCCCAGGCCTTCCCTCCCCCTTTCCGCCTAAATACGGCCCCTTGGTTTCGGACTTCAAGCGTCCGCGCTTCCGGTGAAAGGCCCAAGTTTCCAAAGCGTTTGAAACTTACGCCTCCCTTTCATAAAAGATCCGACCTCCGGGATTTCCCCCCCGGGGCTCCGCCGCCCGAAGTTCCCCCCGGCGGCTATTTTTCCGGCGGAAAGGCCCGCAGGGAAATCCTCTTTCCGGAGGGGCTTTTAAACGCCTCGGAGAACCCGAATATCTGTTAGGCGGTTTTAGGAGCGTGGGCTGGGCGGCGCCTTTCGGCCGCGTTAAATCCCCTCGGGAAGACGGCTTCGAAAAGAATGGAAAGCGCTCTGTTTTTTCGCCCCGCCGCGGCCGTTTTTTCCGCTTGCCGCGGGAGAGGAATGGGAATAAAATTAAACCGTTCTAAAGCTTTCACTTTAATTTTCCCACCCGAGGACGAGGGATTTCAATCCTTCGGACCGCCTCCCCCCTTTTTTCATGTCCAAGAACCGCCGCCCCCTCAAAAATAGCCCCCCAAAAAGAGTTCCCTCCCGCCCCCCGTCAATGAAACCTTGGCCCATTTCAAAGAGGCGCAAAGACTCCTGCGCGAGACCTACCGTATATACGCCTCCTTCAACAAACCGGAAAACCCCGACCTCTTAAACCTGATTTCCATTAAAAATTTACTCACCAAGGGTATTTTTGGTCCCATGAGCGGTCTATTTGCCCCGTTTTGGATGCTTAAAATTGAAAAAAATCCGTAAAATCAAGCATTTATAAAAA
>JAISMF010000074.1 GCA_031276865.1 Deltaproteobacteria bacterium
GGGGCGCGGCCGGGGGCCGCCGTGGGGGTTACGGCGGGCAACGTTCATTAACATCCGGGGGGGCCGGGGCATCCCGGCCCGGACCCCTCTCGAGGGCGATCCCCCGGCCTGGACCCTCCCCACTAGGAGGGTGGGGAAGGCCGGAGGCCGCGTAGGAGAGGAGATTATGCCTAAGACCCCTCAGACCAGAGTGGCGGTGGTCACCGGCGGCTCCCGGGGCATAGGCCGCGCCGCGGCGCTGGCGCTCTCCGGCCCCGGCGTCAGCGTGGTGATAACGCACTCCAACCCCCAGTCCCCGGGGGTGGCGGAGACCCTGGAGGCCATCGAAGCCCGGGGCGCCGACCTCGCGGAGGCCCAGGTGTGGAACGCCGCGGACCCGGAGGAGGGGAAGAGGCGGCTGGTGGACATATCCGAGCGCCTGGGATCCCTGGACATCCTGGTGAACAACGCCGGCATAACCCGGGACGCCATCTCTTTAAGGATGACGGACGAGGATTTCAGGGAGGTGTTGGAGGTGGACCTCTTTAGCGTCTTCAGCCTCTCCCGGACGGCGGGCGCCGTCATGCTCAAGCAGAAGAGCGGCCGCATCATCAACGTCTCCTCGGTAGTGGCCTTCACCGGAAACCCCGGCCAGGCCAACTACGCGGCCGCCAAGGCGGGGGTGGTGGGGCTCACCAAAACCCTGGCCTTGGAGTACGCCTCGAGGGGGGTGACCGTGAACGCCGTGGCCCCGGGTTTCATCCACACCGACATGACCAAGAATTTAAGCGGAAAGATCAAGGACGCCCTCCTCGCCCGGGTCCCTTTGGGCCGCATGGGGGACCCCGAAGACGTGGCCGCGGCCGTGGCCTTTCTGGCCTCCCCCGGGGCCGCCTACGTGACCGGCCAGACCATCCACGTGAACGGCGGGCTCTACCTCTAAAGGCCCCGGCCCCCAGCTTTAAACGCCTATTCGCGGCGTGAAAGCCCGCCCGGCGCTCCGCCCGGCGCTCAACCCGGCGCTCAACCCGGCGCTCCTTTGGTCCGCCCCGGCGTGGGGACGCCCGGCGGTTGACCAATTCAGGTTCGGACGCCCGGGGCCGGTTTCGGCCTAAAGGCGGCCCTTCGGGGGCTTCCCCCCACGGGGGCCGGAAGAGGCCGGATAAGGCGGGGGGAGGCGTCCCCCCGGGATTTTTCCGGGGCGGGTTTTCGCCGCCGGGGCGGAAGGCCAATCAAATCTTCCCCGCGATCTTCGCGCTTACGGGGAGAAAAGCGCGCCCGCATGGCGCGCCGCATACATTTAGGAGTTATTTTTATGAGCGACGGCGATATTTTAGAAAAAGTGAAAAAAGTCGTGGAGGATCAGCTCACCGTTGAGTACGACGACATCAAGCCCGGATCCTCCTTTCAAGACGATCTGGGCGCCGACTCCCTGGATTTGGTGGAACTCATGATCGGCATGGAGGAGGAGTTCGGCATCAAGATAGACGACGAGGCCGCCCAGTCCATCCGCACGGTGAACGACGCCGTGGAGTTCATTAAAAAAGAGAAGGCCCAGGGCCGGGGCTGAGAGAGGGAGCTTCGCGTGAGAACCCCGACTCCTAAAAGGGCGGTCGTAACCGGCCTAGGGTTGGTCACCCCCGTGGGCACGGGTCTGGAGAAGGCCTGGAAGGGGCTCGTCGGAGGGGAGAACGGCGTGGGGCCCATCACCAGGTTTCCGCCCCAGGGCCTCAAGACCGCCATCGCGGCCGAGGTGAAGGACTTCGATCCCTTGGACTTCTTAGACAAAAAGTCCGTGAAAAGGCTCGAGCCCTTCATCCATTTCGCCGTGGCGGCCGCGAAAATGGCCGTGGCCGACGCCGGATTGGAGCTCACGGCCGAACTCCGGGCCGAGACCGCCTGCTCCATGGGCTGCGGACTCGGGGGCCTTCGCACCATGGAGGAGAACCATTCCATCATCATGGGGGGGCGGCCGGACAGGATCAGCCCCTTTTTCATCCCCATGCTCATCGGAAACATGTCCGCGGGGATAGTGGCCATCGAGCTGGGCCTCAAGGGGCCCAACTACCTCTCGGCCACGGCCTGCGCGGCCGGCACCCACGCCGTGGGCCTGGGCTACCAGCTCATTCGGGACGGCGGCTTCCCCGTGGTGGTGGCCGGCGGCACCGAGTCGGTGGTGACCCCTCTCGCGGTTTCCGGCTTCAACGCCATCAAGGCCCTTTCCACCCGCAACGACGAGCCCGAGAAGGCCTCTCGTCCCTTCGACTCCGACCGCGACGGCTTCGTTTTGGGGGAGGGGGCGGGCATCCTGATTTTGGAGGAGCGGGAAAGGGCCAAGGCCCGGGGCGCCAGGATCTACGCCGAGCTCTTGGGCTTCGGGGCCAGCTGCGACGCCTTCCACTTCACCGCCCCGCCGGACGACGGGGCGGGGGCGGTGGCGGCCATGGAAAGGGCTCTCGCGGACGCCTCCGCCTTCGGGCTGAAAAGGGAGGACATAGGCTACGTGAACGCCCACGGCACCTCCACCCAGTTAAACGACAGGATAGAGACCCTGGCCATTAAAAAGGTCTTCGGGGAGCACGCGGGGAATTTATGCGTGAGCTCCACCAAGTCGGAGATCGGACACCTGTTGGGCGCGGCCGGAGGGGTGGAGGCGGCGGTTTTGGCGCTCTCCATCAGCCGGGGCCTCATCCCCCCCACCGTGAACCTCGATAATCCCGACCCCGAACTGGATCTGGACTACGTCCCCTGGAAGGCCAGGGAGAAGAAGCTCAAGGCCGGCATGAGCAACTCTTTCGGCTTCGGCGGCACCAACGGCGTTTTGATTCTGGGAGCGGCGGACGCCTGGGAGCTGGAAATTCCCTCCGGCGGCTGAGGGCTTTTTCGCGAAGCCCTCGGGGCTTTTTTTTTAGGCGTCCCAGGCTGTTTTTCCGGCTTTGGGGAGTTTTTTCCGGCGTTGGATGGTCTTTTTTCCGGCCCGCCCGCGTTGGGCGCGGGCGGGCTCTTGGGTTCAAATTTCCGGGGGTGTTTCATGCGGCTTTGTGGAAAAGGTTTCTTTCCGGTTATTTTCTGGGTGATGGGACTCTTTCTTTCCCGGGAGCTTTCGGCGGCGGACGAGCCGGGTTTTTCGACCTTCGCCTACGGCGATTTGTCCGTCACCGCCCTTTTGGACGCCCAGGGGACCATCGCCCCCTCCATGCTTTTCGACCGATCCCAAGAGGATTTGAAAAAGGATCTAGAGAAGGCCGGCGTCAAGGACGGCGCCTTCCCCTCCTGGATTAACGCCTTCCTGGTGAAAAGGGGGGGCGAGCTCTTTTTAATCGACACCGGCACGGGAAACCCGGACGGGGTTTTAAGGCGGCTTAAGGAGGCGGGCTTCGCCCCCGAGGACGTCGACTACATCCTCCTCACCCATTTCCACGGGGATCACGTGGGGGGGCTCGCGCTTCCGGACGGAACTCCGGTCTTCCCCAAAGCCAAGATCTATTCCGCCTTGGAGGAGAACGATTATTTCCTCCCCGCCCAGGGCGAGGCTCCGGCGGGAGGGGCGGCCCTCCCCTCGCTTTTCAAGCCCTACAAGGAGGCCGGAAGCTTCAACGTCTTCAAACAGGGCGACGAGATCCTCCCCGGCGTTGTGACCATGCCCATTTTCGGCCACACCCCGGGGCACACGGGATTCCTCTTCCAAAGCTCAAAGGGCCCCTTCCTGTTTTGGGGGGACGTCGTCCACGTCTATTTGGTGCAGTTCCCCCATCCGGAGACCACCATAAGCTACGACGTGGACCGCCCCGGGGCGGCCGCCTCCAGGAAGGCTCTGTTCGCTAAGCTCGTGAAGGACGAGATCCCCGTCGCCGGCGCCCATCTGCCTTTTCCCGGGGTGGGGGTCGTTTCGGCCGGGGAAGAGGGCTACCTCTTTACGCCTTTGAAGAAGGACTGACATGGCGCGGATAGTCATCGGGGCCGATCACGCCGGCTTGGAGTTCAAGACCTTTTTAAGCGCCAGGATCAAGGATCTGGGGCATTTTCTCGAGGATGTCGGCGCGGCGCCGGGGACGGAGCGCGCCGACTACCCTTTGATCGCCCGGGAGGCCGCGCGGGCGATTCTTTCCGGGCGCTTCGATCTGGGGGTGCTCGTCTGCGGCACCGGCATCGGCATGGCCGTGGCCGCCAACCGGTTTTCGGGGATAAGGGCCGCGGTCTGCGAAAACGAGGTCTCCGCCCGCTTCTCCCGCACCCACAACGACGCCAACATCCTCTGCCTGGGGGCCCGGATAATCGGGCCCGAACTGGCCCTCTCCGTGACGGAGGTCTTTTTAGCGCATTCCTTCCTGGGGGGAAGGCACCGGGAGAGGGTCCGGATGATCGATCCCCCCGAAGGCGCCGTCTAAAGACCCCTTCGCGGTTTTTTTCGCTTTTAGCCTTCCCCCCCCCCGCGTCCTTCGGCTCCGGCGCCTCGAATGCCGGACGCGTTTTTTTTAGGCGCCTTTCCTTTTTTTCCACCTAAAAGTTTATAAATCAAGCCGGCCTCCGTCGTTTTTCCGCCGCTTTTAAAGGGCGAAGGGACGGACGCCTTTCCGGATTCGCCGCATGAGCGCAGATAAAAACGAGACCCGAGCGGACCCCAGGCTGGACGCCATCCTCAAAGAGGAGATGGCCCGCCAGCGTTTCAAGCTGGAGATGATAGCCTCCGAGAACTTCGTCTCTCCGCAGGTCTTACGGATAGCCGCCTCGGTCTTCACCAACAAATACGCCGAGGGCTACCCCGGAAAGCGTTATTACGGCGGCTGCGAGTACGCGGACGAGCTGGAGTCCCTCACGCAGCACCGGGCCAGGAAGCTCTTCGCGGCCGAGCACGCGAACGTGCAGCCCCACTGCGGCTCCAGCGCCAACATGGCGGCCTACCTGGCGCTTATCAACCCGGGCGATCTCATTTTGGGCATGAACCTCGCCCACGGGGGGCACCTCACCCACGGGGCGCCGGCGAGCTTTTCCGGGCGCTTTTTCAAAGGCGCCTATTACGGGGTTCGGGAGGATAGCGAGCTCATAGACTACGACCAGGTGGACAGGCTCGCGGAGGAGCTCAAGCCCCGGCTCATCATCACCGGAGCCTCCTCGTATCCGCGGATCATAGACTTCGAGCGCTTCCGCCGGGCGGCGGACAGGGCCGGGGCCTTTTTAGTGGTGGACATGGCCCATTTCGCGGGCCTGGTGGCCGCCGGCCTCTACCCCTCGCCCGTGCCCGTCTCCGACATCGTGACCTCCACCACCCACAAGACCTTAAGGGGTCCCAGGGGGGGGCTCATCCTCTCCCGCAAGGCCCACGCCCGGGCCGTGGACGAGGCGGTGTTTCCGGGAACCCAGGGGGGGCCGCTGCTGCACATAGTCGCGGCCAAGGCCCAGGCCCTCCAGGAGGCCCTGGAGCCGGACTTCATCGACTACCAGCGCCAGATCCTGAAAAACACGGCCCGTTTGGCCTCGCACCTTTTGGACGCGGGCTACCGCCTGGTTTCCGGCGGCACGGACACGCATCTGGTCCTGGTCGATTTAAGGCCCAAGAACATAACCGGCCAGGCGGCCGAGACCGCCCTGGACAAGGCCGGCATCACGGCCAATAAAAACGTCATCCCCTTCGACAAGGCCCGTTTCCAGGTGACCTCGGGCTTGCGCCTGGGAACGGCGGCCCTCACCACCCGGGGACTGATCGAAACCGACATCGACCAGGTGGCGGACTTCGTGGTGAGCGCTTTGCGGCGCGTGGACGACGAAGCCGCCCTGAAAAAGATTTCCGACATGGTCAAGGTCTTTCTGGAGAGGTTCCCCCTCTATCCGGATCTGGACTTTTAGGCTTCCGGCGGGGGCGTTTTTTTACCGGCGGCTGTTTTCCGGAGAAGATCTTTTATGGAGAAAAGGAGCGTTCTGTTCGACCACGACCGTCCCCGGCGCATCGGGCTCCCCGAGGCGGTCTTTTCCGAAAGAAAGCCCCTATCCACCCTGGTTTCGCTTTTGGAGCGCTTCAGCGGCGCCGAGGAGCGCCCGGTGCTCTTCACCCGCCTGGACCCGTCCGTATTCTCCGCGCTTTCCTCGTCCCTGAAAGAATCCTACGACTACGACCCCCTCTCCCGCACCGCCTTTTCCAGGCCTCTTCCCCGCCGCGACCCCAAACTCGCCTGCTCCATCGTCTCCGCCGGCTCGGCGGATTCCCCCGTCACCTGGGAGGCCGCCCGCACCCTGGAGTATCTGGGCTTCGCCCCCAGGGTTTTCGAGGACTCGGGCGTGGCCGCCCTCTGGCGCCTCTCCGACGCTTTGGCGGAGATAAACCGCGGCCTGGTCGTCATCGTGGTGGCCGGTTTGGACGCCGCCTTGGCCTCGGTTTTGGGCGGGCTCACGCCCAGGCCGATAATAGCCGTCCCCACCTCGGTGGGCTACGGACTCGCCCGGGGGGGCGAGTCCGCCTTGGCCTCCATGCTCTTAAGCTGCTCTCCCGGCGTCACCGTCGTGAACATCGACAACGGCTACGGGGCGGCCTGCGCCGCCGCCAGGCTGTTGAACCTCATAGACGGGCTCCCCTCCCCGGGGGACGCCGCCGGAGCGCCGTAAAATGGCCCCCGGCGTGGGCTGGACGGAAGTAGTCTTCATCGTCCTTTTGGCCCTACTGGTGATTAAGCCGGAAAAGCTCCCCAAGGCGCTCCGGAGTCTCGCGGAGTTTTACCGCAAGGTCCGCCAGACCGTCTCCAAGGTGAACGAGACCCTGGCCGCCGAGCTGCGGAAGGCCGAAGAGATCGAAGAACTGAAAAACATCGCAAGCGATCCGGTGCTAAAGGAGCTCCGCGGGGAGAATCTCTCGCTTTCCGCGGATCTGAAAAAGATCTACCCCGAGCTGGGGGAGCTGGATAAGCTGGAGAAGGGCTTTAAAACAGTCGTCTCCGTCTCCGCCCTTTCCGGCTCCGCCGGAGCGAAGGGGGGCGGGGGGGCTTTTCCGGCGGAAGGCGCTTCCTTTCAGGATGAGGGCGCGGCCCCCGGGGCGCGGGGCGGATTGGCGCCCGAAGCCGCCGTCGCCCAGGCTGAAGAGGGCGGCGACCCGCCGGAGGCGGGTCCCTCCCTTTCCGACTTCGAGGGCGGCCGGCCGGATCCGTCTTCCGCCCGGGGAGCGGATCCGGAAAAAGACGCCGAAAAGTCATGACGGGCGCGCGGGAAAATAAAGAGGGCCCCCGGGATTCCTTGAAGCCGGAAGAGGGCCGCGCTTTTCCGGCCGCTCCGGAAACGGAAACGGAAACGGAAACGGAAGAGGAGGATGCGGGGCAGGGTTTCTTCGACCACCTGCGGGAGTTGCGCTCGCGGCTGATTAAGTCCCTTTTATCGCTCCTTCCGGCCGTCTTGATCGCCTACGAGTTCAGCGGCGGCGTCCTGGACTTCCTGACCGCGCCGCTGGAGGGGCTCATGCCCCCCGGAAGCGGGATCATAGCCACGGGGCTCGCGGAAACCTTTCTCATACATGTGAAGATCTCTTTGTGGGCCGGGGTTATCCTCAGCTCACCCTTCTGGCTCTACCAGATCTGGGCCTTCGTGGCCCCGGGCCTCTACCGTAAGGAGAGGAGATCCCTTTTGCGCCTCACCGGCGCCGCGGTGCTTCTCTTGCTTCTGGGGGCGGCCTTCGCCTACCACGTCGTCCTCCCCGTGGGCTTCAGGTTTTTCTTAAGCTTCAACGGGGACGGCATCACCATCCTGCCGGTGATCCGCGAGTACCTCTCTTTGGTGACGACCCTCCTTTTATCCTTCGGAGCGGCCTTCGAGCTGCCTTTGCTTTTAATGTTCCTGGCCTCGGTGGGTTTGGTCTCCGCCCGGAAACTCACCCGCTTCCGACCCTACGCCGTGATCATCATCGCGGCCCTCGCGGCCTTCCTGACGCCTCCGGACGTCGTGAGCCAGATCCTCATGGGTCTTCCCATGTGGGGGCTCTACGAGCTCAGTCTTTTCCTCATCCGCCGCAAGGAGATCGCCCTGGAGCGCTCGCTTGAAGGGGAAGACTCCGACAATTCTTCCGCCGCCGCGGTCGAAACCGCGGACGCTTTGGTTCGGGAGGCGACCGGGGGCGGGAACAAGGGAGCCGGCGCGGAGAATAAGGGCGGAGCGGAAAAGAAAAACGGAGCGGAAAAGAAAAACTGAGAGGCGAAGAAAAAGGAAAGGCCCGCGGTTCCGGCCCGGGCGGAGGCGGGCCTCCCGATGGAAGGCGCCGGGACGGTCCGTTTGGTGGATTTTAGCGGGCGGCGAGGTAAAATCGGGGAGGGCTTCGAATAAGATTCTGAAAATTTTTCTTAATCTAATAAACGTAAATATATTTTAATTGACAATTTTATTATATAGTTATTATAAATAGATGTTTATTGGTACGCGCCACGAGTAACATCGGCCGATAGGAGAACAGGATAGATGTCGTTAAAGAAAACACTTACGCTCATGGTATTTTCGACGCTGTTTTTTTCGGCGTTTTCCGCGGGCGTCGTCCGCGCCCAGAACAAACCATCCTTCGATTGCCAAAAAGCGCGCAGCACCGTGGAGATAGCGATCTGCGCCGACCGCGACCTCTCGGATCTGGACAATAGGATGGCCGGGCTGTTCCAGCTCGCCAAAACGGTTCCGGGGGTGGACTCCAAGGCGCTCACGGCGAATCAGAAAGCCTTTCTGAAGGAGAGGGACGACGTTTGCGGGAAAAGCCGGGCGATTACGGAATGCCTCAAGGAGCGCTACGCTCTCCGCGTCTCGCAACTCGAAGCGATCACCGGAACTTCCCCCGCGGGCGCCAGGAGCTCCGGTCCGGAGGGGAGGTATCAGGACGGGGAGGATCAGATCGTGACCATCCAATGCTCAAAAGAGGTATGCTCGGCGGATTACACGAGCGTGACCGTGACCGGAGGGTACCCGGACGGCAATCCCAACTTTAACCTCTGTCAGTTCATGGGCAGCGCCGGACGCGGCGCGGTCCACGGTGGATTCGCCTCCGGCCGGCCCGTCGATTTCATTGACGGGGAATATCGGATGACGGTGTTGTTCCACGACGGATATCTGACGGTGGAGGGACTCGGAAAAATCCGAAACCCGAGCGAGAGTGATTTCTTCGATTTCTGCGCTTTAAACGGCACGTTCATGTTCGGTCCGCGTTTTCGCTTCATCAAGCGTTAGCCAGGTCTTCGGGGGGACGACTTATGGCGAGCTTCTACGCGCCTTCGGGACTCTACCAACCCCGGGCGATCTTTTTGACGCCCCTAGCCACGGCCGTCGTCTCCGCGGCCCTGGGCGCCTTGTACGCCGCTTTCCTCGTCTTCCGGCCGGAAATATTTTTCAAGATTCCGCTCCTCGCGCTCTGGGGTTTCCTTTCCATCGTCCTCTCCAAGTGGTCCATCAAGATAAATTCCATAAGGGCGCCTTTGAAGGCGGCGGTTTTAGTGTTCATCGGATCCCTCGCGGGCTATTACGTCCATTTGTGTTTCTACTGCGCTTTAGCCTCCGCGGGAAAAATCGTTCCCGGAGTCACGCCTTTCGAGCTCTCCTTGATAGGCTCGTCTTTTTCCTTCGAGGCCTTTAAAAACTTCATAAGCGGCCCGGGGGAGCTTTTGGAGGGCGTGAAAAGATATTACGTCTTCGGTTTTCCCGATCCCTCGGGGATAAGGGAGCTCAACCCCCTTTACGCCCTCGTTTGGCTAGTCGAGTTCGTTCTCTACGACGCTTTTATCGTGGTCATGGGCTACGTCTACGCCGGCGAGCCTTACGAGGAGGATATGGGGGACTGGCTGATAAAGCGGAAACTCGAGCGCCCCTTCGTTACCCTCCCCGAGGATTCGAAACAGGCGAGCATTGTCTTCAACCGTCTGGCGGAAGGGGATGTCAGCTACTTTTTAACGTCGCGGCCGGAAAAAAAGCTCAAAGGCTCGTTTTTGGGGCTCGAGCTCTTTTACAGCGAGGGAGCGCCGGACGCCTGCGTCACCGTGCGCCACTATGTTAAAACCCTCAAAAGAAGCTCCAAAACCACCGTGCTCGAGTATCTGATGATTCCCGAGGTGCAGGCGGAAAGGCTTATGAAGCGTCTGGACTGACGTGTTTATGAATTAATCCGGGTTTTTTCTTTTTTACGGGCCGGTTTTTATCCGTCGATTTTTTGAATTTCACCTCCAAAAGATGGTCGAGCATCCTTAAAGCTTTCAAAAACACTTGAAGATAATCCAAATTTTCGACCCGCCGATACGTTTAGTTCCATAAGGGCGATTAACAGTCCCGCCGTTCAATTTCGCTCTTTGTCGGAAAGAGGGTGTATAAAGCGAAAGGGGGCGCGCCCGCCCGTGAGAACGTCTGGTTGGTAAGGTAGTTAATAGACGAGGCGATGAAGGAATACTCTTTCCGAGATCGGGGTGTTTACCAGTCATACCTGACCGGCGGCTTCAAATTAAGACCCGACTGGAGTTACGGCCTTCGCCGGACGGAGAGGCTTACGCCGCGGCGTGGAGACCCATGGTTTATGATGAACCACTTAAGAGGACGAAATTCCACTCGGTCGTAAACGGGGTGTTTTCTTAATCGAGCGACGCTTTGAACGCTTTGGTGGCGTGTAATTTGACGAAATATTAAGGGGCGGGCTATAACGCATCGCGCTGGTAGAATGTTTGAGCTAGCCTACACGCCTGTTTCGGTTCGATTTTCACCGCCCTTCGGGCGCCCTCGCCCTTTCTTAACAGCGATTGCCTCGTCCATTAATGGGATCTAAACGGCGTATTTAAGATTCTGAATCCTGTTTTTGCTTCCCATTGGGCGCCCTCGCCTTTTTTTACCAACGCTAGCCACCGCTTAGAGCATTTTCAAAATTGTTTGGCGTCGGTACATCGCTGTTGTCTAGGGAGTCGTCCTTTTCATGGTTGACCTCTGAATAGCCGCTTGGGGTATTCTGCGATTTGTGACAGCTTTGAGGGCGTTTGACTTTCATTTTATCTTAAGATTTGGTGTACAAAAAGAAAACCAAATTTTCAAGTGACTATAGAGGAAAAAGTTCAAAGAAAGTCGAGTAATTTTTTTTGAAAGTACCAAAAAAATTAACTCGTATTTAAAGCATGTATATAAGTTATAAAAAATATGAAAAAGTAATTAAATTAGCATTAATAATATCAATGTTAAAATATAAATAATAACAAGAGGCGGTGAAAAATCTTAGATAGCTAGAAATAAAAATATATATCTATAACCAGTGATGCGCTTTAACAGATTGAAGTAGATTCAGACGTTTGGTTACGGCGGATATATCAGGGAAATCTCTAAAAATCCGTTGGCTTTTATGATTTTTGAGTTAGAGGCGATAAAATATTTAACAAAAATAACCGCAAAAAAATTGGTGTGCGTAAAATTGATGCGACTGCAAAAAGGCCAAGGTGTTTTAATATTTTTAAACAATATACTTTATGTAGTGTATAACATTATATGTTATCCTGTATTTTGTATGTTGTCTCTAATCAATTTTTTATAGCCAGACTTTTTGCAGTTGCATCAAAATTAAGGAATTCGGTTGATTCTTGGTAGATATGGGTTAAGTCGGTTTAAGTCGATTTAGGCTCGAGATGGTCCCGTCACGCTCCGCTAGAAAAAAAAGCCCCCGAAAGAGGGGGGCTCGTTAAAACGCGGTCTTCAAGGGAAACAGAGCGGGAGGATTCTCCGAGGGGCCCATGGGGCCCCTCGGAGGGGAAGAAGCCGGGGGACGCCCCAAGTCCTCCCGGGATGAACCCGTCCCTCTCGGGATTCAGCCTCTAAAGGTGTCGTCCTTGAAGTTCTTGATTCTGTGGAGGTAGGTGTTGACATCTTCGATGTCGAACGCGTCAGGGTCGCCTATGTTGTACCATTCGACCTCCTCGTCCTTCTCCTTGTCCTTGCTGTCGGGGTTCGCCAGGTGGTCCAGCAACTTCTGGTAGCCCCAGACGCCGCCGCAGTCCTCGGGGGGGCAGGCCCGCTCCCCGGCGATGCAACCGAAGAGGTGGCCGGGCTCCGCGGGAACGTAGTCCGTGTTCATCACCTTGACGGCGTGCGCCCAGCTGTCGCCCATGTCGTAGAGGTAGTTGAACGCGCGGCCCTTCTCCAAGCCCAGCTGGGACAGCTTCGCCATACGAGGCGGGATCGGCTTACGCAACGTGTAAATGCAGTCGTCGTCGTCTTCGTTCGGGGCCTCGTAATATTCCTGGCCCTGGAGGGTGAAGCTGTAAAGATGGTAGTTGGACCAGCCCATCACGTACTGGAGGACCCGGTGGAACTCGTGGAGGTTCAGGTTGGAAGGGACGTAGAACCTCCGCCAGATCTTGGGCTTTATGCCTTTCAGCTCGACCCTGAAAAGGTACAGTTTGGCGGGCGGCTTCCTCGCCTTCGGCTTCTCCTCCGTCGTCTTAGCGTCCTTCGGGGACGCCTTGGCCTTCGAGGCCTTGGTCTCATTGGGAGGCTTTGCCTTCGCGCTCCCGGAGGCGGTCTGGGCGGGCTTATTAGCGCCCGGTTTTTTCGTCTCGGCCATTTTTTCGCTCCTCCAAGTTAAGGGTTTACGGCCGCCATCAGGCCGCCTTCCCAAAGGGACGAACCGCGGATGGAGGCCACTTGGACATTTATCGCGCCCAAAAATGCGTGGCAATTCAACTATTTTAATGTTAATTACTAAATATTAGACGCGATTGACTTGATAATTTAAGTCCATGGACAATGACGGACTTCAATGGACTCCCATTGAGCGGATTCTTATCCCGAAAAATTTCTTCATGGCGAACTCATTATACATGTTTTTGTCGAAGCGCGGTAGCTCCAAAATTCTTTCGCCCGCCTATTTTGGAATTGGGTAGCGCTCACCATGCTCTATAATAACGCGGAGAGGTCGGGTAAAACATTCATGGAAGGCTTGGGCCCCTTCCACCTCCGAATCTCATTAACTTTAATTCCCATTTTTTTTTCTACCTATTTTTTTCTAATATTTTTTTCCAAAAAATGAATTTTCATGCCAATTTTGTTTCCCGTTGTCAAACCATTGAAATACATAGTCCTAACAACA